>NZ_JBYIRN010000003.1:0-544606 GCF_057708145.1 Micromonospora sp. bgisy143 | reverse complement strand
CGCGGCGCGGAACGCCGCTTCGATCCAGTCGTTGCCGGTGCGCTGCAGGTTCGAGTCGCGTCGGCCGCCGCTGCCGCCGTCGGCGAACGCCTCGTTCACCACGTCCCAGGCGTAGATCTTGCCGCGGAAGTGGGTGGCGACCTGGGTGACGTGGTTGATGGCGGCGTTGCGCAGCGCGGTGCCGGACATGCCCTGCGCCCAGCTCGGCTGCTGGGCGTGCCACAGCAGCGCGTGCCCGCGCACGCTCATGCCGTTGGCCTGCGCGTGACTGACGAGACGGTCACCACCCGTGTAGCTGAACCGACCCTGCTGGGGCTCGGTGGCGTCCCACTTCATCTCGTTCTCGGGGGTGACGCTGTTGAACTCGCCGTTCAGGATGCTGACGTACTGGCTGTCGGAGAGCTTGCCCGTCGCGACGGCGGCGCCGAAGTAACGGCCCTTCTCGGCGGCCGACGCCTTCAACGTCGTTCCGGCGCTGGCCGTGGGAGCCAGCGCGACCGTCATACCCGCGGTCAGCGCGACCGCGAGGGTCGCCGTCGCCAGCAGAGTTCTTCTTGGTCTCATGTCGATCCTTCTGGAGTGGGTGCATCGGCGGTGGTGATGTGCCACTTCGCTCAGGACGACCTGTTCCCGGCGGCGCGCGCCGACTGGGCCGAGGAATCCGGGACGGTCATCCTGGGCGCCGGCGCACGCGGGATCGGCCGGCGTTCGCCGGGAACCACACGAGTCCTGAGACGGCGTCCGTTGCCCGGAGGGACGCCGTACGGCGAGGCGCGACCACGGGGACCCGCCCGGTGAGTCACCGACGCCGCCGACCTCTGCATCGAGGGTGAGCGATAACATGCTGTTCGTCAAGACGTAACGAGCCGGACAAACGGCCCTCGCTCGGCATCGACCCGAGCCGATACCGCTGCGGGGTCAGCGCGGCCGGATCGTGCGGTGGTATCGAGGGGCGCGATCCTTGTTATCGCTCACAGAGTCGGCCTTCCCGGTCCCCGCTACCGCGAGGTACGTCGATCGCCCGCGACAGGTGTAGCCCGAGTTCTCAAGGGGCAACAGTCCGCGCATGGGTGGTACGCGGCGGGTCGACGAGCGACTGCTCGGCCAGGGACGTCGACGTGCCGATGCCGCTTTGACGCGACGCTCGGCGGCACCCGCGTGACGCCGCCGAGACACTGCCCGCCACCGGTGGCGCTCGGCGCGGTCGCACTCGGCGCCGCCGCGCTCGCGGCGGCCCTGGGCGCCGAGCCCGCCTCCGCCGAGACGACGCGAGTCCCGACGCCGGCGACCACCGGGCCGGCGGAGACCGCCACCGCTGGGGGAGTCGTCGGCTCGTCGGCGCGGGGCCTGCTCGACACTCCCCTGCGGATCGACCTGCCGCTGCCGACGGCACTGCCCCTGCCCCTGCCGAGCGCTGTCCCGCTGCCGACGGCAGTCCCTCTGCCGACCGCCGCCCCCCTGCCCCTGCCGAAGGTCACCGGGTCACGGGCGTCGACGGACGAACCCGCGACTCCCCCGCCCACCCGAACATCCGGGCCCCGACGCTCGTCCCCGCCACCCGACGCGCGGACGCCGGTCACCTCCACAACCGCGCGCCGTACCCCACCGTCGTCGCCACCGGTGACGGTGCGAGCATCCCGCGCCGACCCCGCCGACCGCCGCGTGCGGGCACGCAGGCCGGCGGAGATGACGGCCGAGAAGTCACCGACGCCGGTCCCCGCGCCTCCTCCCCTACCGGTGCCACCCGCGCTGGTACCCGCATTCGTGTCCGCGCCCACCAACACCGGCGCCGGGGGCCCCGACCTGACCGCGTCGGCGACCGACACGCCGCCGACCATCGGGCCGCTGCGTCGAGGGCGTGCCCTCGGCCCCCTGGACAGCCGGGCCACCGGTCGACCCGTACCGCGGGGTCCCCCGCCACCCCGGCAGCTCCTGATCACCCAGCCACGTCCACGACGTTGATCAGGAGAGATCATGGAGCTAGCGATCATCTGGGTACCGGCCGACATCGAGCCGTCGGAACAGGCCATCGCGACGTGCCTGCACCACCTGCGCCGACATGACTACCGACTGAACGGGATCATCCGCGCACCGTGGGAGGCCGTCGAGCAGAAGATGGTCGACGGCGAGGTGGACGTGGTCGTCATCGCCGACCCCGCCCATCTGCCGCCGGACCGGTCGCCCCGGATCGAGGTGGCCACGCCGCCGTCGCGTGCCGACGAGGACCGTCCGACGCCCGGCACGCCGTTCGGCTGACACCACGAAGCGCCCCGTCCACACCGGACGGGGCGCTTCGTCGTGTCAGTCGAGCGTTGGGTCGGGCTGGGCGGGTGCCGGCTCGGCGGCGGGGTCAGCCGAGGTCCGGCGCGGGCTCGGAGACGTGGGCGGTGACGATCCGCCAGCCGACGGGCAGCCGTACCCAGGTCTGGGTCTGTCGCCCGGTGGCGGCGCGGTCGGCGTACCCGAATCGGGTCGTCACGACCGCGAGGTCCGGGCCGAACGCGCTGATCCTCGTCTCGACCAGCCGGCGGCCGGCCGGCAGCGGTGGCTGCGCGGCCCGCCACTTGCGCTGTTCGTCCAGTCCGTACTGGTGGTCGGCGAGGCCGAACCGCACCGTCCGGTCGGAGTCCCAGAAGTACCCACAGATCGCCTCGGCGTCACCGTCGGTGAGCGCCCGCTCGTAGCCGGCGAAGGCCGCCGCCACCTCGGCGACCACGTCCGCGCGATCGATCTCCATCCGGTACGTCCTCTCCCTCTCCTCGGGCGGGTCGATGCTCAGCCACGTACCGCCGCGGCCTGCGGCGTCGCGGCCTCCTGACCGGCGTCGGGCGCGGCCACGGCGGGCGACTCGTCCAGGTCGGCCTCCCCCGGTTCGGGCTCGCGCGGCGTGGGCCGACCGAGCGCGAAGACCCCGCAGAGCACCGCGACGAAGAGGTAGCCGAGCGCCACCTGGCCGTTGGCGTTCCACTCGATCCGCTCGCCGTGGATCAGCCCGACGAACGAGAGCACCGCGCCGGAGCCGGCGAAGATCGCGGCGCGGACGAACCGCTTGTCGATGACGAAGACCACCACCGCGCCGAGCACCAGGCCGGCGAGGATGGCGCCCTGGCCCAGCACCAGCAGCCCGTCGTACACGACGCCGGCGCCGTTGAGCGCGCCGTCGCCGACCGCGGCGGCGCTGGTGCCGGCCGCCGCGAGGGCGTTGTCGATCTGCCCGGTCGCCCACGCCGCGATGTTCGGCACCAGCGCGGCGACCACGGCCGCGGCGTGTGCCCGCGGGGTCGCCTGGAACGCCTGCGCCCCGATCAGCAGGCCGATGTAGAGCAGGATCGGCACGATGGCCGCGGTCGGGAAGATCGCCGCGAGCAGTCCGAACATGCCGAGGAAGCAGAGCACGGCGATCACCACGCCGGTCGCCATCGAGTAGCCGCTGCGTCCACCGGCGGCCTTCCAGCCCGGATGACCGACGTAGACGGCGGGCGGGAACGGCGAGCCGAGCGCCGCGCCGATCACCGCGCCCGCGCC
This sequence comes from Micromonospora sp. bgisy143, assembly GCF_057708145.1. Classification (NCBI taxonomy): domain Bacteria; kingdom Bacillati; phylum Actinomycetota; class Actinomycetes; order Micromonosporales; family Micromonosporaceae; genus Micromonospora; species Micromonospora sp. bgisy143. Next base: position 541,081 of record NZ_JBYIRN010000003.1, on the reverse strand, counting down.
GTCGGCCAGCAGCACGCTGCGCAGGTTGTAGTTGTCGCCGGCCGTCGCCGCGCTCTCCACGTTCGTCATGCCCTCGGTGAAGTTGTAGACGCCGAGCGGGATGGCCGTCGCCAGCAACGGCGCCATGTCGGACAGCCCGGTGAACAGCAGGTCGAGCTTGAACGAGGGTACGGCGACCGCGATGTCCCGGGCGGCGGCCGTCACGTCCGGCACCGACATCGCCCCGCCGGCCCAGCCGATCGCGGTGCCCACCAGCAGGGCGGCCAGCCCGATCGGGAAGTTGAACGGCAACTTCACGTCGGTGAGCAGGCCGATCAGCAGCAACGCGAAGACCGGCAGGGCGATCCAGGCCATCCGCCACATCTGCCCGGCCGGGTTCATCGAGATGAAGGTGATCGAGATGCCCGCGAGCGTGCCGAGCAGCGCCGCCCGGGGCGCGTACCGGCGGATGTAGGGCCCGACGAACGCGCCGATCAGCACGATCACACCGATGATGAAGGCCCAGGCCAGCCCGGCCTCCCAGGCGCGTACCGGGTCCTGGGTGCGCAGGTAGATCGGGAGCATGATGACGAAGATGACGATGAACATGTGCGGCACGCTCGGTCCGTACGGCAGGGCCGTCACGTCGGCGCGGTTCTCGCGGCGGGCCAGGCGGCGGGCCAGGTAGGTGTAGTAGATGTTGCCGGCGACCAGGGCGATGCCGAGCGCCGGCAGGATGGTGCCGAACACCTCCCCCTCGGGCAGCTTCACCACCCCGATGCAGAGCCCGGTCAGGGTGAGCACGTTGACCAGGACGTTGACGCCGAAACCGAAGAACGCGTTGGTGTCGCCGCGCACCCAGAACGGGAGCGGGACGACGGTGGGCTTCGCGGAGACCATGGCTGCTCCCGGTCAGGAGGAGGGTTGCAACGCGGACGTGGTGGGCAGCACGGCGCGGACCTGCGTCGAGTCGGCGACCCACCCGAAGATGCCGCCCTGGGCGGCGATCATGTCGAGCCCGACCCGGTGGAACTCGGGGAAATAGGACCCGACGCAGTCGGCGAGTACGAGGCACTCGTACCCCCGGTCGTTGGCCTCGCGGACGGTGGTGTGCACGCACACCTCGGTGGTGACCCCGGCGACCAGGAGGCTGCGGATGCCCCGCTCGGCGAGCAGGACGTCCAGGTGCGTGGCGTGGAACGCGCCCTTGCCGGGCTTGTCGACGACCGGTTCGCCCGGCAGCGGCGCGAGTTCGTCGATGATGTCGTGGCCGTACTCGCCCCGGACCAGGATCCGGCCGGTGGGTCCGGGATCCCCGATCCGCTTGCTCGGCGCGCCCCGGTTGAGCTTGGCGGGTGGGCAGTCGGACAGGTCCGGCAGGTGCCCCTCGCGGGTGTGCACGACGGCCAGGCCGACGGCGCGGGCGTCGGCGAGCAGGGCGGCGAGCGGCGCGATCGTACGGCGGAGCTGGCTCACGTCGTTGCCGAGGCTCTCCCCGAACCCGCCCGGCTCCAGGAAGTCCCGCTGCATGTCGATGACGAGCAGCGCGGTGGTCGAGATGTCGAAGGAGTACGGGCCGGGTCGCGCGGCGGCGATGGTCGGCATGGCTCACCTCACTTCGCCGTGGCGGCGATGACGTCGTCGGATGTGGCGACGCAGCCGAAGACGCCGCCCTGCATGGTGACCATGTGCAGGGCGGCCTCGTGGTTGGCCTTGTCGGTGGCGCCGGTGCAGTCGGCCAGGATCAGGCACTCGTACCCCCGGTCGTTCGCCTCGCGCATCGTGGTGTGCACGCAGACGTCGGTGGTGATGCCGGTGAGGATCAGGTGGGTGATGCCCCGGGTCCGGAGCACGAGGTCCAGGTTGGTGGCGTAGAAGGCGCCCTTGCCGGGCTTGTCGATGATCACTTCGCCGGGCAGCGCGGCGACCTCGGGCACGATCTCCCACCCCGGCTCGCCGCGCACCAGGATCCGGCCGGCCGGGCCGGCCCCGCCGATCTCCGCGCCGATGCGGGCCGAGCGCCAGCGCTTGTTCGCCGGCAGGTCGGACAGCTCGGGATCGTGCCCCTCCCGGGTGTGCACGACCAGCATCCCGAGCGACCGGGCGTGCTCCAGCAGCCGGGCGGTGGCCGGCAGGCCGGCCCGGGTGAGGCCGATGTCGTAGCCCATCGCGTCGACGTAGCCGCCCGGACCGCAGAAGTCGGTCTGCCAGTCGATGCAGAGCAGCGCGGTGCGCGCGGTGTCGGCGACACCGTCGTACGGCCACGGGTAGGGGTTGGCCGGTACCGGCCCGATGCTTCCCATCCTCTCGCCTCCTGTCGTGATCGCTGATGCGGCCCGGTTCACCGCCGGGCGGCGGCGGAACGGCGGTAGGCCCGCCACCCACCGCTGGCGCTGATGTCCTCGGCCGGCGGGCCGGCGGCGTACGCCTCGCAGAGGAAGCCGAGCACGTCCCGTCCGTCGTGCAGCCGGACCCAGCCGAGCGAGAGGGGTGCCGGCACGCCGGCCAGCAGCCCACCGAGCGCGGCGCTGGGCAGCCGCCACAACTCGACCTCGATCGGGTGACCCGCCGAGGTGTCCGGGGCGACCCGGACCAACCCCGGCAGCCCTTCGCCGTCGGCCGTGTCCATCCGGTAGAGCCGGTAGAGCGGCGCGGTACGGGCGGCGCCCGCGAAAGTCGCGCCGTACGCGAGCAGTTCGCCGTTGCGGGACTCGCCGCTCAGGTGCCGGCCGACCACGGCGAGCAGCACCTCCGCCGAGGGTGCGGCGGGCGGCGCACCGACCGGTGGGCCGGGCACGGCGTCGCCGCCCGTGGTGAGGGCGGCGGCGAGCCGGGCCAGGGTGGTGTCGCTGAATGCCGGGCCGAGCAGGGTCAGGCTCGCCGGCCGGCCGGTGGCGGTGAAGCCGTTGGGGACCGTCACCGCGGCCAGGTCGAGCAGGTTGGCGAACTGGGTGTAGCGGCCCAGCACGGCGTTGCGCCCGATCGGATCCTCGGCGATCTCGTCGAGGGTGAACGTGGTGCCGACGGTGGGCACGACCAGCACGTCGACGTCCTGCCAGAGCCGGTCGACCTGGGCGCGCAGCTCCCGCAGACGATGCTTCCCCCGGAAGGCGTCGACCGCGTCGTAGCGCCGGCCGGTCTCCAGCACCGCCCGGGTGACCGCCAACACCGACTCGGGGCGCGACCGCAGGAAGTCACCCAGGCCGACGAGCCGTTCGGCCACCCAGGGCCCCTGGTAGAGCAGGTCACCCGCCGCGAAGAAGGCGTCGAGCGGCACCGACCGCAGGGATCCGACGAGGGTACGCAGCAGTTGCACGCCGGCGGCGAAGCGGGCTTCCTGCCCGGTGTCGCCGAAGAACTCGAGGTCTTCTGCCCAGGGCACCCCGAGGCGTAGCGTGCCCGGCATGCGGGCGACCACCCGCTCCGCCGGTAACGGGCGACTCCACGGGTCGGCCGGGGTGACGCCACGGGCGGCGTGCAGCACGTCCACCGCGTCCGGCACGTCGGCGGCGAAGACCGACACGCAGTCGAGCGAGCGGCAGGCGGGCACCACGCCGGCCGTGCTGAGCAGACCGCGGGTGGGTTTGAGGCCGACGATCCCGTTGAGCGCCGCCGGCACCCGGCCGGAGCCGGCGGTGTCCGTACCCAGGGCGAAGCTGACCTGGCCGGCGGCCACCGCGACGGCCGATCCGGAGCTGGAGCCGCCGGAGATGAGGCCGCCGCCGAAGACGCTCTCGCCACTGCCGTACGGCGAGCGGGCGCCGGTCAGGCCGGTGGCGAACTGGTCCAGATTGGTCTTGCCGACGAGCAGCGCGCCCGCGTCGAGCAGTCGGCGCACGACGGGTGCGTCCGTCGCGGCCAGGTACCCGAAGTCGGGGCAGCCGGCCGTGGTGACCATCCCGGCGACGTCGATGTTGTCCTTGACCGCGAACGGGACGCCGTACAGCGGGGACGCGGGATCACCGTGGCGGGTCAGCGTCTCGGCACGGGCCCGCAGGTCGTCGGCCGGCACGGTGCTGATCCAGACCGGCCCGCCGCCGCTGGACGCGAGCCCGTCGAGTACGCGTTCGGCCTGGTCCGCCGGGGTGAGGCGGCCCTCGCGGTACGCCGTCCGCAGCTCCGAGATGGATCCGACTGGCTCTGGCATACAGTCGATTGTCGACCGTTCTGTTACAGCGGACGGCGCGTTCTGTAACGGGGACATGACGGCCGGTCGGCCGCCGATCAGTCCAGGTAGGAGCGGGCGCCGTGCCCGGACAGCACGGCGAGAACCTCCTCCGGGTCGCCCCCGGCGACCGCCTCGAACAACCGCTCGTGCCGGTGGACCCCGTCCAACGGCTGCGCCACCTCCGCCTCACGCCGCAGATTGATCGCCATGTAGAGCTGCAACTTCACCAGGATCGAGCCGTACACGGCGGACAGTTGGCGGTTGCCGGCGAGCGCGACGAGCGCGACGTGGAACGCCCGGTGCGACTCGGCGACCCGCATCCGGTCGCCGACCCGGGTCGCCTCCCGCATCGCGTCCAGCGTCGCCCGCAACCCGGCCAGCTCGCTCTCCCGGGCGACCGGGATCCCCGCCCGCACCGCGAACCGTTCGAGGACGTCCCGCAGCTCGTACAGCTCCCGCACGTCCCGGTCGGAGAGGGTGGCCACCCGGACACCGCGCCGCGGCACATGTTCGACAAGCCCCTGCTGGGCCAGCAGCCGCAGCGCCTCCCGCAACGGCGCGCGGCTGATCCCGAGCCGACGGGTGAGCTGCTCCTCGACGAGGCGTTCCCCCGGATCGCTCTTGCCGCTGAGGATCTCCCGGGTCAACCGGGAGACGGCGAGGTCCACCAGACTGACGCTCTCCAGCTCACCGTCCATCGTCGGTGCGACCATGTCGTTCACTCCGCCGAGTCTGCCACCTGTCGCCGTACCGGCGGCGCGGGCGCGGCGGGCCGCCCACGAGCGTGCCGCCCGCCGCGGATGCGCGGCGGGCGGCACGGGTCGACGCGTGACGTCAGGAGATGACCACGTCGCGGTAGTAGTGGCGCAGGATCGCCTGGTAGCTGCTGCCCGCGTTGGCGAGATCACGCGAGCCGTACTGCGACATCCAGTCACCGTCCACCCAGCCACCGCACGCGGTGGTGGTCGCGCAGTAGTGCGCCCGCAGGATGTTGCCGCTCCGGGTCATCCGGGTCGACCAGGTCCGGTCCACCGCCGCCGACGTCGAACTCTGCGCCGACGACGGCCGGTAGACCTGGTCGCCCGTGTCGTCCCGGACGTCGTAGCACTGGCCGCCGGAGGTCTTCCGGGTCGAGTGCAGCGCCCAGTACCAGGCGTAGCTCTTCACGGCCATCGCACCGGCATCCAGTGAGGCAGCCGGCCAGCTCGTGATCCACTCGTTCGGGAGGACGTTCTTGACGTACGTCTTGAAGTCGACCCGGTCGACCCGGCCGAGACTCACCCGGTAGACGAGGATGGTGCTCGGCAGCTTGCTGTTGGTGCCGTCGGTGCTACAGCCCGTCGCCCCGCTCAGCAGTTCGTGCGAGGCGTTGTTGTTCTTCAACGTGGCGTTGAGGTTGCCAGTCGCGCCGGCCGCGAAGTCCTGGTAAGCGCCGGCGAAGTTGCTGTTGAAGTAGACCCGCACGGTCTTGCCGGTCCGGTTGCGCACCGACGCCGCGTTGTTCTTCACGCACAGGCCCTTGCCGGCGCCCGCACCCTTGAAGTCGTAGCAGGTCGGTTGGGTCGTGCCGTAGTCGTCGAGCGAGTCGGTGAAGTCGGAGACCGAGCCGGCCTGGTTGCTGTTGTAGTAGTAGCAGAACTCGCCGCTGTCGCAGGTCCCGTCCCGCTCTGCCGCAGCCGCCGGCGAGCCGACGCTCAGGATGGAGGTGGACATGGCGAGGACGGCGCCGATGACGGCGAGGCCCTTGCGGAGATTCACGGCGTCCTACCTCTCGTTGTAGCCCTGGGAGTTCCAGAACGCGGTCGGGTCGGCGTTGTCCAGGACGGGGTCGTTGACGCTGACGGACGCGTGGGTCTGCCGACCGGACCGGACCTCGACGTGCGTGTGCGCGCCCGAGCTGGAGGACACCCCGTGCCACGACTCGTCGGCGATGATCTCGCCCTTGCTGATGGCGTCGCCCACGCTCACCCCGGACCTGGGCGCGGTGTGCAGGTAGATCACCGTCTTGTTGAGCGAGGAGTTGTAGACCGAGATCGTGGACAGGCCGCCGCTGCCGGTCGCGCCCCGCGCCACGTAGGTGACCGTTCCGGAGACCAGGGCGTGCACGTCCGAGCCGACGCTACGGGCGATGTCGATGCCCTCGTGCCGGCCGGGCGTGGTGGTGTAACCGTCGAAGCCACACGTGACCGCGCCGCCGCTGGCCTGGTACAGGGCGTACGACAGGTTCGTGCGCGACGACGGCGAGAACTGGTGCGAGGCGTTGTTGTTCTTCAGCGTGGCGTTCAGGTTGCCCTTCGCACCGGCCGCGAAGTCCTGGTACGAACCGGCGTAGCCGCTGTTGTAGTAGACGCGTACCGTCTTGGTGCTGCGGTTCCAGACCGAGGCGGCCTCGTTCTTGATGCACAGGCCCTTGCCGGCGCCGGCGCCCTTGAAGTCGTAGCACGAGGGCTGCTCGGTGCCGTAGTCGTCGAGCGAACCGGTGAAGTCCGAGATGGACCCCGCGTTGTCGCTGTTGTAGTAGTAGCAGAACTCGCCGCTGTCGCAGACCCCGTCGCGGGCCGCCGCCGAGGCGGGCGACGCGACGCTGAGGATCGAGGTGGCCGCGGCCAACGCGACGCCGCAGGCGGCCAGGCTCTTCCGGATGTTCATGGTGTCCTTTCAGAAACGGTGGAAGGGTGCGGGTCGCTACCCGCGCTGGTACTGCTCCCAGGTCTGGATCGGGATCTGGGGGCCGTCGTCCGGGCCACGGTTGGCCAGGCCGTTCAAGCCGAGGTGGTAGTCGCCGGTCTGGTGCTGCGCCTGACTGGACAGGTCCGTGTCGCTGATCGCCGCGGCGTGGATGTGCCACGGCCAGTCGCCCTGACTCGGGTCACGGACCCAGGCGGCGAAGCCGACCCGCCGCAGCGCCCGGACGATGGCCGTGCGCCGGGTCGCGGTCATGCCGGTGACCGCGATGTCCACCACACCCCCGCCGTCGTGCGTACCGGCCGAGGTCGGGTCGCCCCCGGGGTTGTACGAGCCCTGCTCGAGCACCAGGGTCTGGCCCAGCAGACGCTGCGCCTCGGCCAGCATCGCCTGGGTCCGGGCGTTGACGACGTACCCGTCGCGCGCGACCTTCGCGCCCGGTCCGATCGGTTTGGTGACCGTGTAGCGGTTCTGCCCGAGCTTGGTCAGCGATGTCACCCCGGGCAGGCCGTTCGCGGCGAGCCCGGTGTAGCCGAGCGAGCGCTGGTAGGCGGCGTACGCGGAGACGGTCACGGTGCCGAAGTAGCCGTCGACCCACTGCGCGTTCAGCAGGCCCTGCGCCTGCAACGCCTGCTCGACGGCGAGCACGGAGCTCTTCGCGCCGGGCGTCAGGGTGTTGTCGGGGCGGCGGGGATCGATCTGCGCGGCCAGGACGGTGGCCTCCATGTCCACGACCGGCAGCGCGGCCGTGGTGGCGGTCCGCTGCGCTGCGGCGCCGGATGCCCCCGCGTGGGCCGGAACGCCGACGGCCACGCAGAGCGCGACGAGTCCGGCGGTTAACCAGGGACGGCGCACAATGGTCCTCCTCGCAAGTGGTGAGTCGTTCTCGGTTCGACATCACCCTGCGAGAAGTGCCCTGGTGTTCGGTACCCCCGGTGTCCTGTCAGATCCGTCAGGCCGTCACCGACCTCGATGAATGCGGTGTTGTCAGGTTGATTCGAATTGATTCGAGGCCCGCACCTGACAACCGCGACCTGACCTCAGGCGGTCACGGTGACCATGAAGTACACCGGCCGTCGGGTCGGGAAGTACTCCCGCCCGGCCTCGTCGACCATCTTCCAACTGACCCAGCACCTGCCGGGCCGGCTCGGCGCGGTGACCCGAACGCGGATCATCACCTGCTCGCCGGGGGGCGTGTCACCGATCGGCACCCGATCCGGTGTCCGGCAGCCGGCGCCGTCGGCGGCGGTGTCCATCCGCGCCAGGTACCGGTGGTGCCAGTCGACCTTTCCCACGTTCGCGAGCGCCCACACCTTGTCGAACTGGGTGTTCACCTTCACCTGGGTGCCGTCGGGGATGGTGACGTCGGCGACGAACTTGCTCGAGTCCCCGGGGATCAGCGAGTCCGAGAACGCCGAAGTGGACGGTGAAACGGTCGGTGACGGCCTCGCTGTGCCGGAGCCGTCCGAGCCGGACCGGCCACGGATGCTCACGCCCAGGGCGGCGGCCACCGCCACCACCAGCACCACCGCTGCGGCGTTCAGCCACGGCAGACGCGACCGCCGCGTACCCACCACGCGCTCCTCGGCCCGCGGATCCGCGTCGAGCTGTAGCACGCCCTGCTCCGTCGGCGCGGACGCGGCGATCGCCGGAGTCGATGCGGCGATCGCCGGAGTCGATGCGGCGTTCGTCGGCGCGAGGTCAGCGTCTCCGCCGGGTCGGGCTGCCGCCGGCGGGCGCTGCGCCTCCTCCCAGCGGCGCCGCCACAGGGTTTCGTCCGCCTCGCAGGCTCGGACGAACTCCCGCGTGGTCTCCCAGGAGGGGAACCGGGTCCCGGCGGCGGCCTCGTGCAGGGTCGTGTGCGAGATCCGTCCTGATCGCCCCGCCATCTTCCGGAACGAGGGGTCGCCCGCGGCGCTGCGCAGTGCCCGCAACTGCTCGGCGAACCTCTCGGCGGGCCGTCCGTCCTGACCCGACTCCGCGGCGACACGCTGGTCCTTCATCAGTCCCCCAGGTCAGACGACTTTGTCAGACGTTGTCAGAGCGTGTCAGAGGCTACCGAACGGGCCACGGCGAGTATCAATGTGGTGCATCGACGAGACGGGGTGTCGACGGCCCCGGCCACGCCGAGGCGAACCCGGCGGATTCAGTTGTGCGGGGTGGGTCGGTAGACGAGTTCCTGGGTCCGGCCGTCGAGGCGTACGGGTCTCGACCAGCTCCAGGTCGAAGTCGGCCGCTCCGTGGAAGATCGGCTCGGTTCCGGTCTGACCGGTGACCACCGGGAACAGCGTCACCTGTACGAGGTCGACCAGGCCGGCGGCCATCAGCGTCCGGTTCATCGACAGGCTGCCGTGCGAGCGCAGGGGCACCTCGGACTCCTCCTTGAGCCGGGCGACCACGTCGACCGCGTCGCCGCGTACGAGGGTGGCGTCCGGCCAGTCGAGCGGGCCCGGAAGAGTGTTCGACACCACCGTCGCCGGCAGGCTCCTCATCCGGGTGACCCAGGCGTCGCGGATGCCGGACTCCTCGGTGCTGTCGGCCAGCAGCTGTCGGAACAGCTCGAACGTGCGGGCACCGAAGACCATGCGGTGCTCATCGTCGTACAGGGCGAGGCGACGCTCCAGCAGCTCCGGGCCCTGCTTGCCCCAGTAGCCGCCCCAGTTGCCGGTGGTGCTGCCGAAGCCGTCGAGGCTGCTGAAGACGTCGAAGGTGTAGGTGGCGGTCACGCTGGTCTCCTGCCGTGGGTGAGTTCGCTGCGACGCGCCTCGAGAAAGGCGCGTTCGGTCTCGTTGCTGGTCAGTGCGATGGCCTCGGCGTAGGCCGCGCGGGCCTGCGCGTCGCGCCCGAGCCGGGCCAGCAGCTCGGCCCGGGTGGCGGGCAGCCGGTGATAGCCGGGCAGCTCGACCGTCTCCAGCGCGGCGAGGGCCGCCTCGGGACCGTGCGCCTCGGCCACCGCCACCGCCCGGTTGAGCGCCACCACGGGGTTCGGCGTGAGCGCGAGGAGCTGGTCGTACAGCGCCAGGACCTGTCGCCAGTCGGTGGCCGCGCCGTCGGTGTGCACCGCGTTGATCGCGGCCTGGATCTGGTACGGGCCGGGCTGGTTGCGCCGCAGACAGCGGCGGACCAGGTCGTGCCCCTCGGCGATGAGGGTGGTGTTCCACAGTGACCGGTCCTGGTCGGCCAGGAGCACCAGCTCGCCGGTCGGGCCGAGCCGGGCCGGGCGACGCGCCTCGATCAGCAGGAGCAGGGCGAGCAGACCCAGCACCTCGGGCTCGTCCGGCATCAACGCGGCCAGCTCGCGGGCCAGCCGGATCGCCTCGGCGCAGAGGTCCGTCCTGATCAGCGGCCCGGCGGTGGAGGCGTAGCCCTCGTTGAACATCAGGTAGAGCACGGTGAGCACGGGCGGCAGCCGGTCCGGCAGCTCGTGCTCGGCGGGCACCCGGTAGGGGATGGCCGCGTCCCGGATCTTCTTCTTCGCGCGCACGATCCGCTGCGCGACGGTCGTCTCGCGGACCAGGTAGGCCCGGGCGATCTCCGGTACCTCGAGGCCACCGAGCAGGCGCAGGGTGAGGGCCGTCCGCGCCTCCGGGGCGAGCGCCGGGTGGCAGCAGGTGAAGATGAGTCGTAACTGGTCGTCCTTCACGGGTCCCACCTCCTGGGGTGCGTCCGGTTGGTGGAGCAGAAGGGCCTGGGCGTGCCGGGCCTGGCGGGTGGACTCTCGGCGGAGCCGGTCGACGGCCCGGTTGCGGGCGGTGGTCACGATCCAGGCGCCCGGGTTGGGCGGCAACGTGTCCCACTTCTGCACGGCCGTGGTGAAGGCGTCCTGGACCGCCTCCTCGGCCAGGTTGATGTCGCCGAGGAGGCGTGTCAGGGTGGCGACGCAACGGCCGTACTCCGCGCGGTAGACGCTCGCCAGGTCCATGTCGGTCGACCGGCTCCGGGTCAGGCCTGGGAGAGGTCGTCGAAGGGGCGTACCTCGATCGGACCGCAGGCCGCCGCGCACTTCTCCGCCCAGGCGAGCGCCTGGTCCAGATCCGGGCACTTGATGATCCAGAATCCGGCGAGGTGCTCCTTCGTCTCGGCGAACGGCCCGTCGCTCATGGTGGTGGCGCCGTTGTCGATCCGGACGACGGTGGCGCTGTCGGGCGACACGAGGCCGCCGCCGAAGACCCAGACGCCGGCGGCCTGCATCTCGTCGTTGATCCGGCCGGTCTCGGCGAACATGACCTCCACCTCCTCGTCGGACATGGCGGGCGCGCCCTCGACGAAGTGCACGGACAACAGGTACTGCTTCATGTCGATCCTCCTGTGGTGTGACGGTTCCGATGGTGGCAGTTCAGGCGGCCAGGCGGCGCGCGACGGCGGGGATCACGATCGCGGCGGCGACCAGGTGGGTGAGCATCAGCAGCGCCTTGGTGGCCGTGTCGGCGTCGGCGATGACGTCCGGCACCAGGGACAGGACCGTCAGCGCCACCGTCGTACGGATGAAGGTCCGCCGCGGTCGCCGCGCGAACCGCGACAGCAGCACTGCGAGGACGACACCGACCAGCGAGAAAACGGTGGTCAGCACACCGAATCCGGACACCGGTATCGGAGCGCCGCTCACGTCGAGGCTGACGCCCGCAGCCTGGCCGGCGCCGGCGACGATCATGGTGGCGGCGGCTGCGGCGACCGTGGCGATCAGGCCGGTCCGGACCAGCGCGCCGACGGTCGAACCGGTGGCGCGGGTGGTGTGCGCGGTCGTGGTCATCGTGCCCTCCAGCGGGTGGGTGGCCCGGCTCGATGCCGGGCTCTCACCAGGGCTACGAACGGACCCGGCCCCGATCGACAGCCACGTCCAAGTTTTTCGTCGAGTCAGCCGGGACGGTCGGTGGACTCGCCGTCCTCACCGCGGATGGGCAGGTAGTAGGCGGGCAGGAAGGCCGCGATGATGACCACGCCCGCGATGGGCAGGAACGCGCCGACGAGGGTGCCCGAGCCGATCCAGGCCAGGGCGAGCGCGAACCGGCGGCCGATGGCCCGGACACCGCGCGGGCCGAGGTCGGGGTCCAGGAGGTGGGCCCGACGAAGGTGGGCCCAGACGACGTTGAACAGGGCCGCCGCCACCCACAGTGTGGTGCCGTAGACGACCACCGCTGTCCGCAGCCCCTGCTCCGCGCGGAGCGCCTCGGCGAGCAGCGACGTCGAGAACGGCAGGAACGCGATGACCATCAGGAGCAACGTGTTGAGGAACAGGACCTGACGGTCGACGTGCCGGACACGGTCGAACATGACGTGGTGGTTGACCCACACCTGACCCACCAGCAGGAAGCTCAGCGCGTAGGCCAGGTACGACGGCCACAACGCGCCGAGGCCCCGCAGGAGGTGTCCGAAGTCCTTCGGCGGTTGGATCTCCAGCACGAGGAGCGTGACGGCGATGGCGAAGACGGCGTCGCTGAAGGCGACCAGCCGCCCCGGCTGACGCGTGAGGCGCGGGACGCCAGTCCTGGCAGGCATGCCATCAGTATTAATAAAAACTTAAGGATGCGAGGGCAAAAAATTGTTATCCGGAGCCGACTCGGCGGCCACCAGGACGCTTGCCAAGGACTTCCCTTAATTCTTTTTCCGCAGATTGCCGCAAGCCTCCGACGTGCACATACTTCATCCGACAGAGCGCCATCGTCGACTCGAAGGAATCACTGGTAATGCGCAATCCTCCCCCCGCGCACGTCGCACCGCCGGACCGGGCGCGCAAGCGCCGCCGCATTGCTCGCATCACGCTCGCCTCGGGGGTCGCCGCCGCCCTGGTCGGCAGCGGCATCTACATCGCCGGCGCCCAGGCCGAAGAGGTCGCCGTGCCGGGCCGGATCCAGGCAGAGGCCTTCGCGGCCCAGTCCGGCGCGCAGACCGAGAGCACCGGCGACGCCGACGGCGGCCGGAACGTCGGCTGGCTCGGCAATGGAGACTGGCTGCGGTACGACGGCGTCTCGATCACCGGCGCCGACCTGAAGGCCCGGGTCGCCGCGAACAACACCGACGGCGGCGCCGTCGAGCTGCGCCTCGGTACGCAGACCGGCGCCCTGCTGGCCAGCTTCCCGATCGCCCACACCGGCGGCTGGCAGAAGTGGACGACGGTGACCGCCACGGCGGCCAGCGTGCCGGCCGGCCCGCAGACCGTCTTCGCCGTCATGAAGAGCGCTTCCCGGTCGGACTTCGTGAACCTGAACTGGTTCACGTTCGGCTCCGCGACCGGCAGCACGCCGAGCACGTCACCCACCCCGGCTTCTCCCCCGGCGACGCCGACGGCCCCGGGCACCACCCCCACCACCCCGGGCACGACACCCACCACGCCGGGCACCGCGCCCGCGGCGGGTTGGGTGCCGGTCGACCAGGCCCGGTGGGACAAGGAGCTGGCGGCCTTCGACAAGCTCACGCCGAAGCCCGTGACGCCGGGAACCACCCGGGTCCCCGAGTTCCACACCGACTGCGAACTCGCCAACTCCGCTCCGGACGACCCGATCGTCGTCCCCGGCCTGCCGGGCGCGTCGCACATGCACACCTTCTTCGGCCCGAAGATCGACGCCTTCACCACCACCGACAAGCTGCTCAACTCGACGACGACCTGCAACGCCCCCGGTGACCTGAGCGCGTACTGGACGCCGGAGCTGCGCAAGGACGGCAAGCCGGTACCGATGAAGAGCTTCCGGGTCTACTACGGCTCCCGGGTGAAGGACCCGTCCACCGTCAAGCCCTTCCCGCCGGGCCTGCGGATGGTCGAGGGCGACGCCAAGAAGCAGGTGGACACTCCGAAGAACGCCGGCAGCAACCAGTTCTGGTGTGCCGGCAGTGCCGAGACCGGCCGCAGCTCCGACGGCAACTGGCCGGTCTGCGCCTCCGGCGGCAACCTCATCTTCCAGCTCGTCTTCAAGGACTGCTGGGACGGCAAGAACATCGACTCCCCCGACCACAAGTCGCACATGGGCGACCCGGTCAACGGCGTCTGCACCGGCAAGTACCCGGTGGCGGTGCCGAACCTCTCCTTCATGGTCAACTACCAGTCGCTGGGCGGGAACGGTCTCAGCCTCTCCTCCGGCAAACCGTCCTCCATGCACGGTGACTTCATGAACGCCTGGGACCCGACCCACCTCGGCCCCCTGGTGAAGTCCTGCCTCAACCAGAAGGCCAAGTGCGGCACCGAGGTGACCTTCGCCGGCGGCTGATCCGCACGCATCGCATCCGCTCGGGCGGCCCCACGCGCAGGCGTGGGGCCGCCGTTCGGTAGCGGACACCCGACACCGGAGCGCGCAGTAGCCGACTGTCAGCGCATCGTCACGGAAAGCACACTCCTCCCCGACACGTCCCTGTCACATGGAGGAACACATGCGTCTCCGCTCGTTCGTCACCGCCGCGCTGGCCGCCGTCCTGGCCGCCGGCGCGCTCGCCCCACCGACGCCGGCCGCCGCGGCCACCGCCGACCGCTGGGGATTCGCGTTCGTCAAGGACCCCACCGTGCCGGTGTGGACCGTGCTGGACACCAGCCGGCAGTGGGGTAGCTGGAAGACGGCGTTCCCCGCCGCCTGGGCCGACGGCGTCAAGCTCGCGCCCGGCCGGTTCCAGGTCCGCTTCCCCCAGGTGGGCGCCAGCTCGCGGGGCGTGCCGCACGTGACCCCGGTGAACCGGACCGGGCACTACTGCGAGGTGGTCCGCTGGTTCCAGTCCGGCGCGGACGAGATCGTCGACGTGCAGTGCCACCGGCCCGGCGGCACCCGCGAGGACACCCCGTTCACCGTCCTCTGGACGACCAGTTCCGGCGTCCTGCCGGCCGGCACCTCCCACGCGTACGTGCAGTGGACCAGCGGAGTGACGGTGCAGTCGTACAACTCGACCGGCGCGGTGAACGCCGTCGGGCCGGTGGGCGTCGGGCAGTACCTGGTACGACTCCCCGGCGTCGGACTGGCCGGCGTGCTCGCCGGCGACGTGCAGGTCACCGCCGTCCAGCCGAACGCCGGACCCCGCCGGTGCAAGGTCAACTCCTGGGGCGCGCTCGGCACCGAGGTGCAGGTGTACGTCTTCTGCTACGACCAGGCCGGGGCCGCCGTCAACACCGACTTCGTTCTCTCGTACCACCGTCGCCGGCCGGTGATCGGCTCCCTCGGCCCGCCGTCGTACTTCGGCTACCTGGGTACCGCCGTCGGCGGACCCACCAACGACAACTCGGTGCTCGGCGTCGGCGCGAACACCGTGGCGGCCATCGCGCCCGCCGGCCGTTACCTGGCGACCTTCCCGCAGATCGGTCTCAAGGAGACGCACGCCCAGGTGGTGGCGCAGGGCGCCGGCAGCAACTACTGCCACCTGACCCAGCCGTGGACGTACACCACCGACGCCGACGTCGACGTGATCTGCTTCGACAACGCCGGCACGGTCACCCCGCACCGCTTCCTGGCCACCTTCACCTCCCGCCTCTGACCGCACGCGTCCGGTCCCGCCCGGACCCGATCTGGTGATCAGGTCCGGGCGGGACCGGAGACCCGCGCCTCGGTCAGCCGAAGCAGTTGGGTACGGGCGGTGCGCTGGGCGTGCAGTTGGTGGGCCGGTTGCCGGTGATGGCCGACTTGTCGTCCACCGTGACCTGACCACCGTCGTTGAAGACGCCACCCGGCGCCACGACGGAGACGTTCTCCGTGACCTTCGATTCGTTGAGGGTGAGCCTGGCGTTGTTGTAGATTCCGCCGCCGCGCGAGTTCGTGCCGAACGCCTTGTTGCGGGCTACGACGGTGTGCCGCAGGACGACCTCCCCGCTGCCGTTGTAGACGCCGCCGCCGTTCTCGATGGTGCTTCTCGTACTGGCGGCGTTCTCACTGATCTGGCTGTCCTCGGCCACGAACTGGCCGATCTGGTTGAAGACACCGCCGCCGCGTTGGCCGGCGTCGTTCCGAACGATCCTGCCGTGCTGGAGCTGGAAGGTGCCGTCGGTGAAGATGCCGCCGCCCTCGCTGCCGGTCGTGTTCTCGGTGACCTCGATGTTCCGGGCCGTGGTGGTGGCGTTGATCCCGTTGCGGATGCCGCCGCCCCGGAAGCCGGAGCTGTTGTGGTGCACCCGGACGTTGTCGAGCACGGCGACGCTGGAGTTCGACAGGCCGCCGCCCGTGCCGCCGATCGGCACGATGGTGAAGGTCCCGATCGAGTTGTTGTCGCTGATCCTGGTGTTCTTCACCGTGAGGTTGCCGTTGTTGTGGACACCGCCGCCGTCGTACAACGCGCCGTTGTCGCTGATCCGGCTCTCGTCGTCGCCGTACCGCTCCCGGTCCTTGCCGTCCTTGTCCTTGCCGTGCTTGTCCTTGCCGCCCTGCTCGCTGCGGCCGAGGATCCTGGTGTCGCCGAAGTTGGCGATCCCTCCGCCGGAGCCGTTGGAGTGGTTGAAGACGACGTCGATGTTCTCCAGCGTGGCCCGACCGCCGACGTCGACGCGGATGCCGCCACCGCCGCCGCCGAGCCCACTCGTGTCGTCGCCGCCCTTGACGGTGGCGTCCCGGAGCTTCAGGTCACCGCCGGCCCCCACCTCGAGGATCCGGAACGGCGTCGCGCTGGCGGCGCGGACGATGGTGGAACCGTTGCCGTCGATCGTGATCGGCTGGGTGACGATCGGCAGGCCGACGGGGCCGTGGGGCACGGGTGGCTGGGGCGCGGACGCGGTGAGGGTGTAGGTGCACCCCTTGGCGAGCCGGAGCTTCGCCCCGTGACCGGCGTTCGCGCGGACGATCGCCGCGATCAGCTCGTTGGCGCCGCACGGCACGTCCCAGGCGTCCCGACCGCCACCGCTCCAGTCGTCGTCCCCGTGCTCCTTGTCGCCCCCGTGTCCCTTGTCGCCCCCGTGCTCCTTGTCGCGACCGCCCGGGTCGTGCTTTCCGCTGTCGTCGTCCGCCCGGCTGCTGCCGGCGAGGACCTGTTTCCCGAGCAGTCCGCCGCCCGCTCCGAGGGCTCCGGTCAGCCCTGCGGGCGCGCTGACGGCCGCCAGACCGGCGACCCCGGTCAGTCCGGCCACCCCGGCGACGAGCCAACGGGCCCGGCGCTTCCTCGGCGGACGGGGCTGGTCTGCCGCCGCAGCGCTGACGTTCGGGTGTCGATGGTTGGACATATCTGGCCCTTCTCCGTACACCGTGTCTCTGACGCCTCAGTCGGCGCAGACAGCGACAAATCGGTTGTCGCTCCCAGGGGGAAACGTAGTAGAGCCGAACTCACATCAACCGGACTTATGCGAAGAAGTCCTACGTTCGGCGCAGGACGTGCGCGGTCCTCGACCTGCGGAGGGAGGGTCAGAGCCGGCGAAGCCGCTCGCGGAGCCAGCCGCGGTCGGGGTTCACCACGGCCTCGGCGTCGAACACGACCGTGGGCACCGTCTCGTTGCCGCCGGTGATCGCCCGAACGGCCGCGGCACCCTCCGGGTCGTGCCAGATGTCGACCCAGTGTGCCTGCCGAGCGAGCCGGCCGAGCGAGAGGCGGAGCTGGAGGCAGTAGCGACAGCCGGGGCGCCAGTACACGATCGGAAGCCCGTCCGCCGCGCTGGCCCGCTGCGCTTCGGCGGCCCCCGTCGAACGGGGGAAAGCCCGCGGCGACACCGCGAACGCCACCGCCAGAAAGATCAGAAACTCGACACCGCCGACCACTGGCAACCCGGCGGCCAGTTGAGACGCCAGGACCACCACGCCCAGGGTCGCCGTCAACACCGTCAGAGCCCACCGCCGCACCACGCTGCGGACACTACCGTCGACGGGCGGCTGCCTCCGCGCTGCCCCGGTGGAGACCGACCCCGCGCCCAGCGTCCGTCGCACGCGCCCGGGAGCGCGTCCGACCATTGCCGGCGTTCATCAGCGGATGCGCATACGTGATGGCATCGCTACGATGGGTCAGCAATCCAGTGGGGAAGGGGGTCGTGCCCGCGTGCGAAGTCCCGTCAACGGAACCGCGCCGATGTCCGCGCCGGGTCGACCCGGGCCGGTCGTGGCCGACCGACTGCGCCGGCTCGCCCGGCGGCTGGCGTTGGTCGCGGTCGCGATCGGGGGCGGCTTCCTCCTGGCCCTGATGTTCCAGGGGCCGGCCAGCGCCGACGGCACGGGCGGCAGTTCCGGTGACGAGCTTCATCGGCAGCTCGGCGCTCTGGTGGAGCCGGTCCGACGGGTCACCGTCACCGCGCACGTCGACCACGATCGCCGGCCCGACGTACGCGCCGACGACCGTCGCCCGGACGGGCACCGCGCCCCGCTGACCGGCGCGATCGCCGGTGTCGTCGGTGCCCGTGACGTACCGTCGCCGGCCGTGTCCCGCCGGCCGACGGACACCGCGCGGGTGTCCGTGCCGCCGTCCCGGCCGGGCACATCCGTCCGGTCCGACGCCGCCCGGCACGAACGGTTGCGCTCCTCGACCGCGACCCGCGCGACGCATCGTCCCGCCCAGCGCGCCCGCCCACCCCGAGCGGCGGCGGACCCCGCGCGACAGTCGACCGACGCCGGGCCCGACCACCGAGAGCTGCCTGGACCGCTCGCCGTGCCGGCCGCGGCGGACCTGCTCACCCCGGTCCTGCGGCCCGTCGTCGGCGTCGTGTGCGCACTGCCGATCGAGCCCGTCGTCACGGCGCTCCGGCACGTCGTCGACGCCGTCCTGCCACCCGTCCTCGGCGCGGTGGTCGTACCCGCGCCGCGTACACCGGGCGCTCCCCCGGCGACCGAGCCGACCGCCGCGCCGCCGTCGCGCGCGGCACCCGCGCCGGGCCCACCGACGCCGCCGCCGGCTCCGGCGTCGCCGCCGGTACCCGCTGCGGCGACGCCGCCTCCGACCGCGCCACCGCCGACAGCCGTGGCCGCGTACCGACCTCCCCCGGCCCCACCGGGCCACCACGCCGCCCGCCCGGCGCCGCCGGGCGCGGCGGCCTCTCCTCCAGGTCAGCCCGTCACCCCGGTCGACCAGGACGCCGCCGGCACCGACGGGGGCTCGACGCCCACGCCGGGTCTGGTCCGGCCCGCTCACCGGCAGTCACACCCCGGCATCGCCGCGCCCTGTCACCTCGTGCCGCTCTTCGTCGAGAGCCGAACTCCGTCTGCGATCGCCCGCCCGGGCTGAGGCCGGCCGCCGACCCCCGGGCTGCCCGCCCGCGTGGTCGGTCCCTCCCCGCTGGCCTGGCCAACGGTTCCCGCGCCCGCCCGAACGGCGTCGTGGGCCCGTGGCCGCCCGACTTTCCGCGCACGACGATCGTGGCCGACCCGTGGACACACCGGGTTCGGTGACCGTCGTGACGTGCACCTGAGATCGGAGAACACGGTGATCCACGTTGTTGTCGCCGAGGACATGGGTTTGCTGCGCGGAGCGCTCTGCGCCGCGCTCTCCCGTGAGGAGGACATGGAGGTGGTCGCCGACGTCGAGGGCGTCGGCAACCTGTTGAAGGCGGTCCGCCGGTGCCGGCCCCAGGTGGTGGTGCTGGCGCTGACACCGGAGCTGCCCGATCCGGTGGAGGTGGTCGCCCGGATCAGCGCCGAGGCGCCGCACGCCGCCGTGCTGGCGATGAGCCCTCGGTGGAGCCCGGCGCTGGTGGAGGCGGCGTTGGCGGCCGGCGCACGCGGCCTGCTGGGTAAGGACAGCCCGTTGGTGGAGTTGGTGCGCGCGATCCGCGCGCTCGCCGCCGGGGAGCGGGCGATCGACCCGGCCGCCGCGGTGGCGGTGCTCAGTCCCCCGGAGATGCCGTTGACGCCCCGGGAGTTGGACGTGCTGCGGATGGCTGCCGAGGGACTGCCACTCAAGGAGATCGCCGGTCGCCTCTTCCTGGCCCACGGGACGGTGCGTAACCACCTGTCGGCGATCCTGCGCAAGATCGGGGCCCGCAACCGGTTGGAGGCGGTGTGGCACGCCCGGCGCAACGGCTGGCTGTAGGCATCGGGGCGGGTCCCGGCGGACCCGCCCCGTCGCCGTGCGGCCCGGACGGAAGCGTGTTTGAATATTGACGTTGAGTGATCACTATGCAAGCGCGGGAAGGTTCGTCGTGATCCGTACCCTGCTCGCTCTGGACGGTGCCCTGGTGCTGGGCGCGCTGTCGTTCGTCCTCGCCGCCGAGGAGGACATCCACGTCGTGGCGGAACTGGATCGCGGCGACGCGGTCCCCGCCGCCGTCCGTACCCAGCGCCCGGACGTGGTGGTGGCCGACCTCGACCTCGTCGAGGAGGAGGTGCCCGGCCGCCTGGGCCTGTGCCCCGTCCTGATGCTGGTCCACCCGCAGCGGGCCCGCCGACTGCGGGGCATGCTCAGCCCGTCGCGGACGATGGGCATCCTGCGCAACGACGCCGCTCCCCAGCGGGTGGTCGACGGGATCCGCCGGCTCGCCCGCCGGGAGCCCGTCCTCGACGCGGACCTCGTCGTCGCGGCCCTGCGCTCGGACAACCCGCTCTCCGACCGCGAGCGGCAGGTGTTGACGTTGACGGCGGCGGGCGCGCCGGTCGCCGAGGTGGCGGCGACGCTCGGGCTCACCCGCGGCACGGTCCGCAACCACCTCGGCCGGATCGCCCGCAAGGTGGGTGCGCGCACCCGGGTGGAGGCGGTGCGGTTGGCGGGCGAGGCGGGCTGGATCTGACCGGCCGGTCTCAGCCCTGCCGCTCCGCCACCCGCAAGGGCGTCCTCGGCTCGTCCCAGCAGCCGACGAGCGCCCGGTAGGTGGCCGAGCGGGTCAGCAGCTGCTCGTGCGTGCCCACGGTGGGCGCGTTCCCGTCGAGGACCAGCACCCGCTCGGCCCGCAGGGCCGAACTGATCCGGTGGGCGACCACGACGAGGCTGCCGGGTCGCCGGGCGAAGGCGGCCTCGACGGTCGCCTCCAGCGCCGGGTCGAGGTGGCAGGTCGCCTCGTCCAGGACCGCCAGCGGGGCGGGCGCGAGCCAGGCCCGCGCCGCCGCCACGAGCTGCCGCTCGCCGGCGGAGAGCAGGGCCGGTACGACCGGCGCGGCCAGGCCGCCCAGACGGGTCGCCAGGGGGCGCGCGCCGAGCGCGTCGAGGGCCGCCTCCAGGGTGTCGTCGTCGGCGTCGGGCCGCAGGTAGCGCAGGTTGTCGGCGAGCGTGCCGGTGAAGACGTACGCCTCCTGGGGCAGCAGCACCCGCAGCCGGGCCAGCGCGGCCGGTGCGGTGTCGGCGACCGGCACGCCGGCCAGGTGGACCGTGCCCTCCTGCGGTGGCACGAGACCGGCCAGCAGGGCGGCCAGGGTGGACTTGCCCGTGCCGCTGGGTCCCACCACGGCCAGGTGATCACCGTCGGCCAGCGTCAGGGAGAAGTTCCGCAGCACCGGCGCGGCGCTCGGGCCGTACCGGAAGGTCAGTCCCCGGACCTCGGCGGCCGGTGCGCCGCCGACCGGCCCGGTGGGCGGGCGTGGGCCGGGCGTCGCCTCCCCGCGAGCCGGCGGGTCGGGATGGACGCGCAGGATGTTCTCCAGGGTGACCGCGTAGCGCAGCCCGCCGCCGCCGAGGCCCTGCACGAGGGTGTGCAGGGCCGGTTGCAGCCCGGTGGACACGTAGATCAGCGCCCCGAGGATCGCGCCCGCCGTCATCCCACGGTCGACCAGCCACGGGGCGGCGACCAGCAGCACCGCCAACGGCGACCAGCCGCCGATACCGAGGCTGAGGCTGCGGACCACCGCCATCCGGGCGAGGGTGCGCTCGGCGGCGGCCTGCGCCGACACCCGGCGTTCCACGTCGGACGTCACGCGCGCCTGGGCGCCACAGGCCAGCACGTCCCGGTGACCGGCCAGTGCCGTCGCCGCCGACCGGCCCAGCAGCTCACCGGCACGCACATATGCCCGCTGGTGCGCGACCATGGCCGGCAGCGCGGCGAGGAACACGACCAGGCCGACGACCAGCGGCGCGGCGGCCAGCGCCGCCGCCACCGGCGCGAGGGCGAGGAGGCCGAGCAGGGCCGCGCCGGCGGAGAAGAGGAAACCACGCGTCACCATCAGCAGCCCGGCGAAGGTGTCCCGGACGATCTCCATCTGGTGGGTCAGCCGGGTCATCGCCGCGCTGTCCGGACGACCACCGGCCCGGGTGGCGTCGCGCAGCGCGCCCCGCACCACCTGGGCGGCCACCTCGTCCCGGAACGGCTCGACCAGCGCGCCGAGGCTCCGGTACGTCCGGCCGGTCGCCACCGCGCCGACCAGCACGGCCACCGCGAGGACCGCCAGCCAGGCCAGGCCGTCGACCAGGCGTCCGGCCAGGAAGCCGTGGTCGACGGCACGGGCGACGAGCAGGCCGGCGAGCAGCGCGGGCAGCGCCTCGACGAGCGACCACCCGCAGAGCCGGGCGAGGTCGCCCCGGCGGGCCCGCAGCGCCCGCCAGGTGACCTGGCGTACGGTCGGCGGGGTCACGACCCACCGCCGGCCGGCCCGAACACGGCCCGGTAGTCCGGGTCGGCCCAGAGTCGCCGGTGCGGCGCCAGCCCGCGCAGCCGACCGCCGTCCAGCCAGGCCACGAGGTCGGCGCCGGCCGCCGCCGCCGTCCGGTGGGTGATGACCAGTCGGGTCCGCTCGCCGGCGCGCCCGACGACCGCCTCGGTGATCCGGTGTTCGGTCGCGGTGTCCAGGCTGGACGTGGCGTCGTCCAGGATGAGCAGCCGTTCGGCGGCGAACGCCCGGGCCAGGCCGAGGCGTTGGGTCTCCCCACCGGACAGTGGCGTGTCCACCAGCGGGGTGCGGTACCCCTGGGGCAGCCGGTCGATCACGTCGGCGACCGCCGCCAGCCGGGCCGCCCGCAGGACCGCGGGCGTGGCCGGCCGCCCGTCGGCCGGGGGTGCCGCGGCGGCGTCCGGCAACGCCAGACCGATCGCGTCGTGGACGGTCGCCCCGATCAGCACCGGCTGGTCGAAGGCGTAGCCGACGGCTCGGCGCAGCACCGAGGCGTCGAGGTCGCGCAGCGGTACGCCGTCGAGGCGCACCTCGCCGTGGTCCGGGTCGTGCAGCCGTCCCGCCACCGCCGCGAGGGTCGACTTGCCGGCGCCGGACGCGCCGACGACGGCCACGGTCGCGCCGGCCGGTACGTCCAGGTCGATGCCGTCCAGGACGGGCCGGCCGTCGTCGCCGTACACCCGTACGTCGCGCAGTCGCAGCGCGCCGCCGCCGGGCGGGAGGGGCCGGTCGCCGCCGGGCGCGGCGGACTGTCGCAGCGGCTCGGCGACCCGGTGCGCCCCGGCACGGCTGCGCACCAGGTGGTTGAGGGTGGCGAGGACCGCACCGAGCCCGGCGCCCATGGCCGCGTACCGGACGGCGGCGACCAGCTCACCGGGCGTGAGCCAGCCGGCCGTGAGGGCGTACCCGCCGACCGCGACGACGCTCAGGTGCAGCAGCGGCGCCACGGCGGAGGTACGCGCGCTGGCCCGGGCGAGCAGGTCCCAGGTCCGACGGCCGTGCCGGCCCAACTCGGGCAGGGCCGCCAGCACCCGGGCCTCCTCACGGTGGATCGTGGCCGCGGCGGCGATGGTCCGGGCCCCGGTCAGCGACTCCAGCAGACGGCCGGCGATGACGCCGAGCACCCGTTGGTAGCCGGCGGTCGCGGTGGAGGCGTCGGCCACGAAGGCGCGCATGAGGACGGCGAGCAGGCCGAGGCCGGCGAGCAGGGTGATCCCGAGGACGGGCTCCAGCATGGTGAGCGCGACGACGCTGCCGAGGGGCGGCAGCACCGCCACGGCGGTCAGGACCACGGCGTTGCCGGCCTGTCCCGCGTCGGCGGCCTGGCCGACCAATCGACCGACGAGGTCCCCCACCGGGTACCGGCGGGTGGCCCGCACGTCCAACGCGAACAGGTGGCGCAGCAGGTGACGGCGTAACCCGGCGGTGGCGCGCGCCGCGCCGAATCCGCTGGCCAGGTCCGTCAGGGCGTCGACGCAGACGAGCGCGACCACCAGGGCGCAGGCGGCCACCGCCCACCAGATCGAGCCACCGGTGAGGGCGGCGTCGACGGCGCGACCCAGGGCCGCGGGAAGCAACAGTTCGGCGGCCGCGCCCACAAGCGCGACCACCGCGAGGCCGGCCGTCCAGCCGCCGCCGGCCAGGACCGTCCGCCGCAGCAGCCGGTCCCCCGCGTCGAACGTCGACATCGGACCTCCCGGTGCTACGCGGTCGCCCTGGGTGGGCACGTCTGCCCACCCAGGGCGATCACGTTGTTGCGACGGATCAGTTGCAGGTCGTGACGGAGAGCGAGCTGTCGCCGCAGAGCAGCAGGCTCGCCCGGCTACCGCCACCCGTGCGGTCGGCCGGAGCCATCTCCAGGCCCTGGAGGTCCAGAAGCGCCATGTCGTTCACCTCCCTTCCTTCCGATCGTCGATCCTGTCGCCCCCGCTGTGACGGGGGAGTCTCTGCGCGCCCGGCAGGGGCGCGAGGAAGGGCAGCGTCGGCGGGTCGTCGTGCCGCGCGCAGGTCAGCGCGTAGAGCACGCCGGCGGTGCCGGTGCCGAGGTCCATGGAGAGCCGGAGCAACTGCTCACCGGGGAACGCGGTCCCCTCCTGGTACGGCAGCGCGTGCCAGGCCAGCCGGTCCACCTGCGCGTCCAGTTCCCGGCGGTCGCCGTCCCGAACGGACGCGGCGAGGTAGGCGATGATGCCGGCCCGCCCGGCGAAGAGCCCGGTCTGCGCGTAGAACGGTGACCGCGCCGCGCGGCGGATCCCCGCGCTGGCCTCGGCGAACCCGTCGTCGTCGCGGTGGCGCAGGTACGCGTCGAGGACCAGTCCGATGCCGACGCTGCCGTGTGCCAGGTACGGCATGGTCCGCCAGCCCTCGTTGACCTCCAGGGCGCCGTCCGGGCGCAGCACGCACCGGCGCAGGTCCTGACGCAGCGCCGTGGCGGCGTGCGCCAACAGGTCCTCGTCGCCGCTGAGCTCGTAGAGCCGCACCAGCATCAGCGCCGGTCCGGTCCGGCCGCGCAGCAGCCCGGCGTACGGGTGCCGACCGCCGCTGATGTCCGGGCCGGGGTCGTCGGCCAGTTGCCCGATCACCCGCTCGGCGGCCCGCCACGCGGCGTCGCGCAACGACACCTCCCCGGTGCGGGCGGCCAGGTCGGCCAGGTTGAGCGCGATCCCGGACAGCCCGCTCGCCAGGCTGTGGTCGAGCCCGTCCAGCGGTTCGCGCAGGCAGATGTCGAGCACGTCCAGCGCGTCCTGGCGTCGGCCGAGGCGTTCCAGGGCGTGGGCGACACCGTGCAGGCCGTCGTAGAAGCCGCAGCGGGTGCCGGACGGGGGCGCGGTCGCCCGCCGTACCAGCCAGTCCTCGTGCTCGGGCCATCGTCCGACGCCGCTGGTGTGCAGCGCGTACAGCACTCCCGCCGCCCCGTGGGCGAGGTTGAGGCCGCCGCTGCGGAACTGCTCGATGTCGCCGGGGAAGAGCCGGTCGTCGCGCATCGGGGTGGCGCTGGCCAGGATCGCCGTCGCCAGCCGGTCGGGCGTGACGGGCGCGTCGTGCGCTCCCGTCACCTGCGGGCCGCCGGTGATCTCCTCGACCGCCGGGTCGAGGAAGGACCTCGGCACCGGAAAGTTCGCGGCGATGACGTCGGCCAGGTGCGCCGCCTTCGCCGGGGCGAGCCGCACCAGCTGGGTCAGTGGCAGGAACAACGCCAACCGCAGGCAGGCCAGGGCGTACGTGTCTACCCCCGGCCCGGTCCGGTCCCGGGGAGCCGCGAAGCCCTGGTTGCGCAGCCCGGGTCGGCGGTGCCCGTCGATCGGGGCGGCCACCTCGAAGTCGACAAGCGCGACCCGGTCGTCCGGACGGATCATGATGTTGAACAGGTGCAGGTCGCCGTAGACCAGGCCGCGTTCGTGGATCGCCGCGACGAGGGTCTCGACCTGCTCGTGGACGTGCCGGGCCCAGCGGGCGTACGCCGCCCGGTCCTCGTCGGTCGCGTCGGCGTCGATCAGCGGGTACCTGTCGACGAGCACCTTGTTCAACGGCCGGCCCTCGATGAACTCCAGCGCGAGGAACCGGTGCTCGCCCAGGTCGAACTCGTCGTGCACCCGCGGCACCTGCGGCAGGTCGGCGAGCTGCCGCAGGGCGTCGGCCTCCCGTGCCAGCCGGGCGACCGCGTCGACGCCGTCGGCGTCCAGGCCGGCGTGCGGCCGGGCCTCCTTCAACACCACCTGGGTGTCGGTACGCAGATCCCGGCCCACGTACAGGCCACCACCGTTGGAGAAGTGGATGACCCGTTCGATCCGGTACGGCACCTGGTCGGTGCTGGTTCCGCTGCGGGCCGCCAGGTGCGGGCCGAGAAAGTCGGGCAGGGTCACCCAGTCCGGTACGTGGAAGACGGGGTCGCGGCGGTCCGGCACCAGCGTGCCCGAGTCGTCCTCGATCGCCGGCACCACCTGACCGTCCGGCGAGTGGCAGTAGCGGGCGGCGAATCCGCCGTAACGCACGTGGACCGGGCCGGCGCCGTACCGCAGGTCGCTGAGGATGTACGGCCCGGTCTCGCCGGTCAGGAGCTCGTCGAGCTCCTTGCAGACCAGCTCCAGCTCCGCCTCGTCACGCGGGTAGACGGTGACGAACTTGCCGCTGGCGGCGCGGGAGGCGTACTTGGAGTTGCGCAGCAGCAGCGTGCGGGGTCCACGGAGGAACTTGAAGGACAGGCCCCGGGGTACGCAGTAGTCCCAGACGGCGTCCAGCACCCGCTCGGCGTTCACCAGACCCGCCGACACGTGGATCTTCCAGCCCTGCTGCGGCAGCGAGCCGCCGTCGGGGGCGTAGATCAGCCAGTCGTCGAGCGGCTCGCGGCGCCAGCCGGTCGGGATCTCCCGCTCGGCGGCCGGAAAGACGGGCTGCGCGACCGCGCTGCCCAGCGAGTCGTAGAACAGGCGATCGGCGGCGCAGTAGCTGTCGTAGCGTTCGTCCACCGTCCCGCCGCCTCTCGATTCCGGCCGGCTGTTGTCGTCCGGCGTTGCATCGAGTCTCATCGACGGGCCCCGGTGGCCTCCAGTGCGCTTAGTCACCGACCGTGATGCGAGGTGCACCCGAACTGGTGACAATAGTCAGGCACTGTGGAGGTTTGAAAAGACGGCAGGTGGGCACCAGGCGTCGCCCGATACCCACCTGCCGGTCCGGCCGGTCGTCAGCCCAGGTACTTCTCCCACGGGCCGGTGATGGCCAGGGTCAGGCCCGGGTCCTGCATGTTGACGAACAGCACCCTGCCGTCGGCGCTGAAGGTCGGCCCGCAGAACTCCGAGTCGTTGAGCTGGTTGCGGGCGATCGCGTACGTCGGGCCGCCCGGGATGGTGCTGAGCACGTGCGAGGCGCCCTTGCCGTCCTCGGCGAGCACGAGGCTGCCCCACGGGGTGACCGTCACGTTGTCCGGCCCGTCGAAGGTGAGGTCGGTGTACCTGACCGGCGTCCCCTCCTCGGAGGCGGTCTGGTGCGGGAAGTACGTCACGAGCTGGATGGTCTGGTTCTTGAAGTGGTAGAACCAGACCATGCCGTCGTGCGGCGCCGCGTCGGCCGGCAGGTCACCCTCGTCCCAGGCGTAGGAGTTGACGACGTACACGCCCTCGTCGGTGCTCCACACGCCCTCGAACTTGCGACCCCGGGTGACCTGGCCGTCGGCGAACTGCTCGCGGACGGAGGTGTGCCGCGCGTCGCGGTCCGGCACCTCGATCCACCGCACCGGGAACGGACGGCCGAGCTGGGCGGAGGTCAGGTAGGCGACGTCCGGCAACACGGAGCCGTCGTCCATGATGATCTGCATCGCGGCGAGGACACCGGCGTCGGGCGCGAGGCGGGTCAGCACGCCGGGGCCCAGCTTCACGCCGCGCGGAGCGGACCAGCGGTAGAAGAGTCCGTTGGGCTCGTCGGCGTCCTCGGAGAGGTAGACGTGGGTGCGGTCCTTGTCGATCGCCAGGGCCTCGTGGGAGTAGCGACCCAGGCACTTGATCGGCCGCGGGTCCGCGCTGCCGTCGGCCCAGACCTCGAAGACGTACCCGTGGTCCTTGGCGTAGACGCCGGAGCGGTCGCCCTCGGTCCACCTGTCGCCGGCCCGGTCCTCGGTCTCCTCGCAGGTCAGCCAGGTGCCCCACGGGGTCGGGCCACCCGCGCAGTTGGAGATGGTGCCGGAGAGGGCGACGAACTCGCCCAGGTTGCGGCCCGCGACGTCGGTCGTGATCACCGTGCAGCCACCGGCGTCGACGGCGCCCGGGTCGTAGACGGTGCCCTTGACGTGCGGTACGCCGAACTCGGCGCCCGGGTCGATCTCGTGGTTCTGGATCAGGGTGTAGCGACCACGTCCGGCGTCGTAGACGGCCATGCCGTCGTGGTCCGCCGGGGTCACGCCCTGACCACGGTCGAGGCGGGTGACGCCGGTGCGGGTGACGATCGTGTAGCGGAAGCCCTCGGGCAGGGCCAGGATCCCCTTGGGGTCGTCCACCAGCGGCGGGAAGGGGACGCGACCGCCCGAGCCCGGCGAGTGCGGTCGGGCCGGGCTGGCCTGCGCCAGGGACGGCAGGCCGCCGGCGACGGCGAGGCCCACACCGGCGGCGGCGCCGCCGGCGAGGAAGGTACGACGGGAGGAAGGCACGCGGATCAGCTCCTGATCAAGACAAGTGCGACGGCCGACAGCCAACCCCCACCGACGGACGGCGACGCGTCACCTGTGGGGTCCACCGGTGACATCGGGGTGAAGATTCGGCGTCACCGGGGTCGTCGCGGTGCCGTCCAGCCCTGCTCGTGCAGCCGTTCGATGCCGTCCAGCAGCAGGTCGAGCGCGAACTCGAACTCGAACTGGTCGTCGCAGCCCTGCCCCACGACCGTCTCGTCGTCGTGGGACGCCGCGGTGGCGATCTCCGCCAGGTGCGGGAACCGGGCGGCGAACTCGGGCGGCAGCGCCGCGACCGGCTCGGGGCTGGTCGGTCCGGACCGGCCGGCGCGGCGGGAGTCGTCGAACAGTTCCTGGCTGAAGCCCAGCACCCGGCTGCCCATCGTGTGCATGACGTGGTGCGCGAGGTTCGCGGAGAACCCGCCGGCCTTGAGGGTGCCGACCACCGAGTCGAGGTAGGCCAGGACGGCCGGCGTCGCCATGGTCCGCGACTCGATGGCCAGCGGCGCCCAGGGGTGCCGGCGCAGCACCTCCCGCGCCGAGAGGATGCGCCGACGGATGGCGTCCTTCCAGGTGGTGTCGCGCTCGGGCGGGTCGATCTGGCCGACGATCACGTCGATCATGCCGTCGAGCAGTTCGTCCTTGTTGGCCACGTGCTTGTAGAGAGCCATCGGCACGACGCCCAGGTCCTGGGCGAGGTTGCGCATGCTGAGCGATTCGATGCCGGTCTCGTCGGCGAGCGCGACGGCCGCCCGCAGGATGCGCTCCCTGCTCAGCGGCGTGCGGCGCAGTGTCTCAGCCTGCTCGACCATCTCGTCCTCGTCCTGTCCGGCGGTTGATGAACGATAACCACCTTGACAGGTGTACGGCGTACACCTACCGTCGGTGTACACCGTACACCTCAGGGAGGCGTGATGAAGGCGATCGTGCAGAACCGCTACGGCGGCCCGGAAACCCTCGTGCTCACCGACGTCGCCACCCCGGCGCCCGGCCCGGACGACGTGCTCGTCCGGGTGGTGGCCGCCTCGCTGAACGCGTACGACTGGCACGCCATGCGCGGCGATCCCCGGATGGCGCGGTTGACGATGGGCCTGTCGCGGCCTCGCGCCCACATTCGCGGCCGGGACATCGCCGGCCGCGTCGAGGCGGTCGGGGCCGAGGTGCGCGACATCCGACCCGGCGACGCCGTCTTCGGCGACCTCGGCGACGCGAACGGCGCGTTCGCCGAGTACGCGTGCGTGCCCCGGATGCAGGTCGCGCACCTGCCGGCCAACCTGACGCCCGAGCAGGCGGCGGCCCTGCCGCTGGCCGGCAGCACCGCGCTGATGGGACTGTGCGACGTCGGGCGGGTCGAGCCCGGCCAACGCCTGCTCGTCAACGGTGCCTCGGGCGGCGTCGGCACCCTCGCGGTGCAACTGGGCAAGGCACTCGGCGCGACCGTGACCGGGGTGTGCAGCACCCGCAACGTCGACCTGGTCCGCTCCCTCGGCGCCGACGACGTCGTGGACTACCGCCGGGACGACTTCGCCGACGGTCGCCACCGCCACGACGTCGTGCTCGACCTGGTCGGCAACCGCTCCCTCACCGAGCTGCGGCGGGCGCTGACCCCGACCGGGACGCTTGTGCTCTCCGGCGGCGGCGTGTACGGCGGCGGCAGCCTCGTCGGGCCGGTGTGGCTGATCGCGCGCGGACGACTACTCGCGCCGCTGGTCCGGCAGCGCATCGTCACGCTCGCCACCACGCCGAGCCGACGCCACCTCGACACGCTCCGCGCCCACGTCGAGGCCGGTCGCCTCACCCCGGTCGTCGACCGGACGTACCCGCTGCACGAGGTGCCCGACGCCATCCGGTACGTCGAGGGCGAGCACGCCCGGGCCAAGGTCGTCATCACCGTCTGACGTCCGCCGGCCGACCCGGTCAGCCCCTCTTCCACTCCGTAGCCGGGGTGAGCGGCACGGGGACCGGCCGCTCCGCCGCCGTCGTCAGCTCGATCCGCCGGCCCTGCGCCGCCGACTCCAGCAGCGCGGTCATCGTCTCGAGGATGTGCAGCGCGACGTCGCCGCCGGCGCGCGGCGCCCGCTGACCGTCCGCCAGCACCAGGTCGAGCAGGCCGATGCCTCGGCCGCTCTCGGCGTACCCGGCGCGCGCCGGGAGAGCACGCCACTCGGTGCCGCCCAGCGCGAAGTGGCGAACCTCGCCGTCGAAGTAGTTCGGATCGGGTACGGCGAGGCTGCCGGTCTCCCCGTGGACCTCGATGGGCGCGGCCGTCGTCGCGGTGCCGTCGAAGCTGGTGGTGATGGTGGACAGTGCGCCGTCGACGTGTTCGAGGACGCCGGTGACGTGGGTGTCCACCCCCACCGCGATGCGCTCGCCGGCGCGTGGACCCGAGCCGATGACCCGCTCGGAGCGCAGCCGGCTGGCGGCACCGACCACCGCACGGACCGGGCCGAGCAGGTGCACGAGCGCGGAGAGGTAGTACGGCCCCATGTCGAACAGGGGGCCGCCGCCCGGGGCGTAGTAGAAGTCCGGGTGCGGGTGCCAGCGCTCGTGGCCGGCCGTGACCATGACCGCCGTCGCGGACATCGGGCGGCCGATCAGGCCGTCGTCGATCGCCGCACGCGCCGTCTGCGTACCCGTGCCCAGGACGGTGTCCGGCGCGCAGCCCACGTGGACGCCCGCCGAGGCGGCCCGGTCGATGATCGAACGGCCGTCCGGGAACGTCACGGCGAGCGGCTTCTCGACGTACACGTTCTTGCCGGCGTCGATCGTGGCGCGCGAGATGTCGGCGTGCGCCGCGGGGATCGTCAGGTTGAGCACCGTGTCCACGTCCGGGTGGGCGAGCAGGCGGTCGACGCTCATCGCCTCGCTGCCGGGGACGGTGGCCGCCGCCGCGGCCGACCGGGACGCGTCGAGGTCGGCCAGCGCGACGATGCGTACCGCGGGGTGGTGCGCGAGGGTTTCCAGGTAGGCGCGGGAGATGACCCCGAGACCTACGATGCCGACGCCGTGCGGGTCGCCCACACCATCCCCCTCTCGATGACGGTACGCACGGCCGGGTGCTCCAGCACGTCGAGGCTGTGGCCCGGGGTGGTCACGACGACGCGGCCGGCGCCCCAGCGTCGGGTCCAGACCGCCGGCGAGGTGACCGGCCGGTGCCACGGATGCCACTCCCGCGTCGGGTGGGTGGTGACGGCCAGGACGTCGACGAGGTCGTCGTGCAGCACCCAGTACTGCTCGGTGACCAGGTCGAAGTCCTCGATGCCGGCGGTGATCGGGTGCTCCCGGCCGAGGTCGGTGACGCGCACGGTGTGCGGCAGGAAATTGTCCTCCTCCCCACCGTGGCGCTCGCACGGCTCCTTGCCCGGGTGGGTGGCGAACTGGCCGCCCACCAGGTGCAGGTACTCCGCCGACGCGCGGAACGCGTCCACGATGCCGCCGTGCCAGCCGGTGAAGCCCGTGCCGGCGACGACCGCCGCGCCGAGCCCGGCCACCTGGGACGGGGTGATCTCCGACATCGTCATGCACTGCACGATCAGGTCGGTGCCGGCCAACTCGTCGGCATCGGCGTAGATCTCCGTGGACTCCTCGACCCGTACGGCGTAGCCGTTCCGTTCGAGGAAGGGGATGAACAACTCGGTCGCCTTGACCGGCTGGTGCCCCTCCCATCCGCCTCGGACCACAAGTGCTCTCGGCTGCGCCACCGTCGCTCCTCCCACCGTCCGTCGCCACCGGGCCGGCCGCTGCCGCCCCGACATGCGTCGGGTCTGCGACCAGCCGCAGTGATCACCACCATTCTGTCCAAGATCGCGTGAGGTGACAACGCGGGACCGGCGAGGGCTCGGCACGACGACAGCCCGGAGTCGAACGTGGGAAGGCCGATTGCCCACGCGTCACCGGTCAGACGTCCACGCCACGTCCGGTCGGAAGGTGGCGATCGGGTTGACCGGGCTGCCAAACATGCCGGCTCCGAGCGCCCGCCGGATGGTGCTCAGCCGTGCGGGTCGGCCAGCACCAACGCCTGTGCGGCGATGACGCGCTCGCCGTCGAAGGCGAGCGCGGGAGACCCGTACAGCCGGTAGCCCTCGGTCAGCAGGGCACTGACCCGGGCGCAGAACGCGGCGTCGTCGGGTCCGGTGATGAGCCGATAGCCGAGCGGCGGGGTGAGTTCTTCCACCGCCACATCATCTGCCCCCGGACGCGCCAACCCAAGAGCCATTTAGTTGCGTGCCACGCATCTTTGCGTGGCACGCAACTAGTGTTAGTGTGGTGGCATGACGGGGCTACGGGAGCGCAAGAAGGCCGAGACGAGGGCGGCGCTCGGCTGGGCCGCGATCCACCTCACCGCCGAGCGCGGCTACGACAACGTCCGCGTCGAGGACATCGCCGAGGCGGCCGGCGTCTCCCCGCGTACCTTCAACAACTACTTCTCCAGCAAGGCCGAGGCCATCGCCTCCCGGCACCTCGACCGCAGCCTGCGCACCGCCGCCGCGCTGCGGGAACGGCCCGCCGACGAGCCACTGTGGGAGGCGCTCACCCAGGCCGCGCTGGCGCAGTTCACGCGCGGCCCCGAGGTGGAGGCGATGCCCTCCCCCGCACACGCCCAGTGGGTGGCCGGCGTGCGCACCATGCTCGCCGAGCCCGCCCTGCAGGGCGAACGGTTGCGCGCCGTCGCGACCGCCGAGGCCGAGTTGGCCGCCGCGGTCGCCGAGCGCACCGGGACCGACCTCGCCACCGACATGTACCCGAGGCTCGTCGCGGCCGCCGCCAGCGCGGCCGTCGCCGTAGCGATGCAGCACTACCTCGACAGCGCCGACCCGCCCACCCCGATCGAACACCTCGTCGCCGACGCCTTCGCCCAGGTCGCCGCCGGCCTCCCCGCACCGCCGCGCTGACGCCCCGGCCCTGACCGGGGCATCCCCGCACAGTCCTGTTCAGCCGCGTCACACCCTGCGGCGGTCCGGCCGTCCGCCGCGCCCGCCGTGGCGATGACGCACGCCCCGAAGGGATCACGACCGTGATCGACGTCCTCATCGTCGGCGCCGGCCCGAACGGCCTCATGCTCGCCTGCGAGCTGGCCCTCGCCGGCGTCCACCCCGTCGTCCTCGAACGCCGTCCGACGCCCGGCGGCGAACCGCGCGCCAACGGCCTCGTCGGCCAGGTCGTCCGCCTCCTGGACCGGCGCGGCCTCTACGCGCGCCTCAGCGGCGACGAGGGTCCCCCGTCCCCGCAACCCGCCTTCGTCTTCGGCGCGTTCCCGCTGGACCTCACGGTGCTCGCGGACAACCCGCACTACGTGCTCGGCGTGCCACAGGCCCAGCTCGAAGCCGCCCTCGCCGCCCGCGCCGCCGAACTCGGCGTCGACCTGCGCCGCGGCCACGACGTGGTCGACCTCCGCCAGCGGTCCGACGCGGTCGAGGTCGACCTCGCCGACGGTACGCGGCTCACCGCCCGCTTCCTCGTCGGCGCGGACGGCGGCCGGAGCCTGGTACGCCGTACCGCCGGCATCGAGTTCCCCGGCGTCACCAACGACCGGTCGGTGTCCCGGACCGCGACGGTGACCGTCCCCGCGTCGTCCCTCGACCCCGGGACGGGCGGCCTGCTCGCCCCCGGCTACGGGATCGTGCCGCCGTTCCAGCACACCCGCACCCCGCGCGGCCTGATCGCGTGGGCCCCGTTCCCCGGCCGCCCGGCGCTGCTCAGCACCACGGAGTGGCCCGACGCGCCGACCAGCGACGAGACCCCGATGACCCTGGCCGAGCTGCGCGCCAGCGTCAGCCGGGTGCTCGGCGTCGACGTCCCCTTCGATCCAGCCGACGGCCCCGGCCTGCTCCGCCGACTGACCGGTGGCAACACCAGGATCGCCGCCCGCTACCGCGCCGGGCGGGTGCTGCTGGTCGGCGACGCCGCGCACGTGCACCCCGCGATGGGTGGTCCCGGCCTCAACCTGGGCCTCCAGGACGCCGTGAACCTGGGGTGGAAGCTCGCCGCCACCGTACGCGGCTGGGCGCCGGAGGGTCTGCTCGACACGTACGGGACCGAGCGTCGTCCGGTCGCCGAACGGGTCGTCATGTCCACCCAGGCGCAGTCGGCGCTGATCGGTCCCGGTGAGGAGATCACGGGACTGCGGGAACTCTTCGCCGAACTGCTCCGGATCCCGGAGGTGACCGGGCACATCGCGGCGCTGATGTCCGGCGCGGACGTCCGCTACCCCGCCGACCCCGCCGACCCGATGGCCGGCCGGTCCGCCCCCGAGGTGGTCGTCCACGGCGACCGGGGCCCCGTACGCCTCGCCGAGCTGACCCGCACCGCCCGGCCCCTGCTCCTGGACGCGACGGGCGGCTGGGCGGAGGTCGCGGCGCCCTGGCGGGACCGGGTGGACGTGGTCACCGGCCGGCTGGCGGGCACCACCGCGACCGGGCTGCTCGTCCGTCCCGACTGCTTCGTGGCCTGGTCGGCCGGGAACGCCGACACACTGCGCGCCGCGCTCACCCGCCACTTCGGTCCGCCGCGCTGAGAGCCGGTGGCCGGCAGCGCACACGCGCTCCCGGCCACCGGCTGTCGACGGCGCTGGTCAGTCGGTGATCACCGGCCAGGCGTAGGCGAGCAACGCGCAGGCGGCGCCGAGCAGCGCGAACGAGATACCCCGGGTGGGCAGGGGCAGGGCAGCGAGCACGATCAGGATGACGGCGATGACGTAGAGAAGGGCCTGAACCGACATGGGTGGTCTCCTTGTTCGAGGGGGGAGGTGCGGGGGTGGCGATCAGCCGTCCGGGGTGAAGAGCCCCTGGATGCCGACGACGATCGCGATCAAACCGAAGATCGCGAGCAGTAGGCGGACTCCGGTCGCGGCGTCCGACCGCTCGGCCCGGGGCGCGGGACGACCGGTCAGGCGGTCCCACAACAGGGCCAGGCCGACGCCGATCCCGACGACCTCGAAGTGGAACACCCGAGGGCCGGACACCAGGTGGACGATCAGGTAGTAGCCACCGGTCACGAGCGCCACCAGCCCGACCACCCAGGCGATCGGCGCCGCCCGGCCGGCGAGCCGGCCCAGGTCGTCACCGACGCGCGGCAGCAGCCGCAGCACGGCCACGGCGAGCAGGAAGCCGCCGACGATGTTGGCAAGGTCGAGCAGCAAAGCCAT
This sequence comes from Micromonospora sp. bgisy143, assembly GCF_057708145.1. Taxonomy (NCBI): domain Bacteria; kingdom Bacillati; phylum Actinomycetota; class Actinomycetes; order Micromonosporales; family Micromonosporaceae; genus Micromonospora; species Micromonospora sp. bgisy143. The sequence continues at coordinate 505,553 of NZ_JBYIRN010000003.1, read as the reverse complement.
GATCACGAGGGTCTCCGTCGATCGGACGATCAGCCGGCGGGCAGATACCCACGCACCCGTGCGGTTGAAACGACATCGGACGATCCACGTCGGACGTACCGCGCGGCGGACGGGATCACTGCGGGGTGATCAGGGGCGCGTAGTCGGTACGGCTGAGCGGCTGCTCGGACAGCAGCCCGTCGGCGCGGGGCACGCCCAGCGGCCGTCCGTCGCGCAGGAACGTCACGGTGCTGATGTCGTGTCGACTGGTGAGGGTGCAGACGATCTGCCCGAAGGCGAGCACCTCGTCGCTGCGGCCGGTGTCCTCGGCGGGTTCGTCGACCACCACCCGGGCCTGGGCGTCGACCACCGTCGCGCCGGCGGCGTTGACCGCTCCCGGCAGGGCGCTGGTGAGGTCGGTGTCGCGTTCGGCCGTGGTGGGGCCGGCGAACAGGTGCCGAAGGTGCTCCTCGATGGTGGGTGGACGATCGACGCTGCGCGGCACCGGGACGATCCGGTTGTCGCGGACGAGGCAGAGGGTCTCAGTGGCCGGACCGGCCGGCGCGGAGTCGGCGGGGGCGGTGTCGGCGGTGGTCGGGAACGGCCCGCGCGGCGGCGGCACCGGGCGGGGCGCGTCGTCGACGGGAATGCCGCAACCGGCCAGCAGCGCGACGAGTCCCAGCCCGAGAAGACGACGCCGGCTCATGCCACGCTCTGCGGCAGGGTGACGCGGAACCGAGCACCGCCGCCGGGGTGGTCGGTGACGGTGACGGTCCCGCCGTGCGCGGCGGCGTGCTGGGCGACCAGGGCCAGGCCGAGGCCGGTGCCGTCGCCCGCGCCGCGGGTGTGGGCGGCACGTCCCCGGACGAACCGGTCGAAGATCGCCTCCCGGTCCTCGACGGGTACGCCCGGGCCGTCGTCCTCGACCTCGATCACGGCGGCGCTGCCGTCCCGGTCGAGCAGGACGGACGTCGGGCCGCCCCCGTACGTCACCGCGTTGTCCAGCAGGTTCGCCAGGATCTGCGCGACGCGCCGCCGTTCGACCCGCCACGGCACGGGCACCCCGGGCGCCAGCCGCACGATCGACGCCGGCAGGTCGAGCGCGGCACAGGCGGCATGGGCCAGCGGCACCGGGTCCACCGGCGCGCGGTGCGCGGGCTGGTCGCTGCGGGCCAGGTCGATCAGGTCGTTGACGAGTCGCTGGAAGCGGTCGATCTCGTCGGCGACCAACCCCGCCGCGATCGCCGTCCGCTCGTCCTGGTGTTCCCGACGGCGGGCCAGCACGCTCGCCGCGGCGGCGAGGGTCTGCAACGGTGAGCGCAGTTCGTGGCTGACGTCGGCGGCGAAACGCCGGTCACGCTCGATGCGGTGGGCGAGCCGGTCGACCATCTGGTTGAACGAGGAGGACAACCGGGTCAGGTCGGGGTCGGTGGCGGGGTCCAGGCGGGCCGTGAAGTCGCCGGCCGCGATCTTCTCCGCGGCGTCGGCGACCGCCGTCAACGGGCGCAGCCCGTGCCGGGTGGCGTGCCACCCCAGCGCGGCGCCGGACCCGGCGATCATGATGGCCACGGTGGTCAGCGCGAGCGCCAGCACCTGGAACGTCTGCTCCAACTCGCGCAGGGAGTTGACCTCGAAGTACGTCGCCGTCGCGGACAGCGGCACGCCGACCACCAGGACGGACTGGCCGTCCACCCGTACCCGCTGCACCGCCGGCTGCCCGGCCGCCACGACGCGCCGCAGGTCGTGGGGAATGGCGGCGGTGGGTCCGGGGTCGGCGGTGCGGGCGTACCACTCGCCGTTCAGGTGCAGCACCGGGCGACGCCCGCCGCCGGTGTCCAGCGACCGCAGCACCTCCACCACGTCCGGGGTGTCCGTGTCGATCCCGGCGCGGACGACCGTCGCGTCGAAGTACGCGGCGCGCAGGGCGGTGCGTTCCCGCTCCCCGATCAGGGATCGGCGGGTCAGTTCGTAGGAGACCAGGGCCATCGAGGCGGCCAGCAGGAGCGCGCCGACGGCGAACGCGGCGGTGACCCGGGTACGGAGTCCGAGGCGTCTCATCGCTGCAACTTGTAACCCATACCCCGCAGGGTGACGAGGTGCCGGGGGGTCGCCGGATCGGGCTCGATCTTCTGTCGCAACCGACCGACGTGCACGTCCACCAGCCGCTCGTCGCCGATGTCGTAGCCCCAGACCCGTTGCAGCAACTGCTGGCGCGACAGCACCCGACCGGCGTGCTCGGCCAACTCGCACAGCAGCCGGAACTCGGTGCGGGTCACCGCGACCGGCCGGCCGGCGCGACGGACCTCGCCCGCGTCGGGGCTGATCTCCAACTCGCCGAACGCGAGCACCGGCACCGGCTCCGCCGCCGGTCCCCCGACGACGGCACGGGCGCGGCGGCGCAGCGCCCGCAGCCGCGCGGTCAGTTCCTTGATCGCCACCGGTTTGACCAGGTAGTCGTCGGCACCGGCCTCCAGGGCGGCGACGATGTCGTGGGTGTCGTCCCGGGCGCTGACCACCACGATCGGCACGTCGTCGCTACGGCGGAGCTGCCGGATGCACTCGAAGCCGTCGAGGCCGGGCAGCATGAGGTCGACCAGCACGTAGTCCGCCGGGTCCCGGCGCTGCGCCCGCAGGCCCTCCTCGGCGGTGGCCGCGCCCACCGCGTCGTACCCCTCGTCCTGCAGGGCGAGCAGCAGCGCCAGGCGGATCCGGTCGTCGTCCTCGATCACCAGTACGGCCGTCATAACCGCATCATCCCCAGGCCACGACGGCACGGCCAATCGCGTCCGCCGGCCTGGGGATTTGTCACGCAACTGTCATAGATCCGCGCGGCGCCCGCCACGCCGGACGGGCACGGTGGCAGACGACCAGAGCCGCCAGAAAGGGGTACGACAGTGACGGGACCACTCAAACCTCCGTCGTACGCGCTGCCGTTGGTGGAGGTCAGCATCACCCAACTGGACCTGGGCTGCCTGGCCGAGAGTGGCGCCGTGTTCGACCGGCTGTTGGCGCTGCGACCTGGGCAGGTCGTCGTCGACCTGTCGGAGTGCCGGTACATCGACGCCGCCGCCATCGGCCTGCTGCTGGACGTGCACCGACGGCTGGCCCACGCGGACGGGGTGCTGGTCGTGCGGAACCCCAACCCGCGGATCCACCGCATCCTGCAGCACGCCCGGCTGGACCAGGTCCTGCCGATCGTCACCGGGCCGGGGTCGCCCGGCGGTCCGGAGACCCCCGACGAGCCCCGCCCGGCCGAGCCGGCGCTGGTCGCCCTCGGTCGGGCGCGCGTCGCGCCCCGCCCCTGAGCGTCGCCGCACACCGCCGGCCGGACACTCCCGGACAGGAAGGATCAGCAGCATGACCGTCGTCCCGGACGACAACCTGATGACACTCATCTGTGACGTCTGCGGCGACAGCCTCACCGCCACCGCCTGCGTGCTCCCGGACGCCGAGGTCGTCTGGACGCTCGTGGCGGAACACGGTTGGAGCGGCTCCCCGTTCGCCACCGGCCCACACCGCTGCCCGCACTGCAGCCTGCTCCCACCCACGCGACCCGGCCAGTCCAGCGCCGACGTGCACGGCCCCGGTGGTGTCCTCGGCATCGACCACCTGGACGATGCCACCGTCGTCACCGTCACCGGCGACATCGACCTCGCCACGGGTGACGCGCTGCGCGCCGCGCTGCGCGAGGCGGCCGACGCGGACGCGACCGTGCTTGTCGACCTGAGTCGCGTACCCACCATCGACTCCACCGGCCTCGGCCTGCTGGTGCGGGCCCACCTCGACGCCCGCGAGCGGGGTCTGACGCTCGGCCTCGCCGCGCCGTCCCGGTTCATCCGGACCGTCCTGCACACGATGCGGCTGGACGGCGTCTTCCCGATCTTCGACAGTCGGGAGGACGCCCTTGCTGGAATGGTCGGACGGACGCTGTCCGCGGTACGGGTCAGCAGCGGCCAGAGCTGAGACGGGCGCCCCGGTGGGAGGTCCCCGGTCGCGGCGAGCGTCCGCCGGGTCCCGCCGCTCGGCGGGAACCCGGCGGATGGTCAGGCCGGTGGGGACTGCGCGGTGTCGGCCAGGAGCAGCGACAGTTCCCGGACCAGGTCGTCCATCGACTGGCCGCTCTGCGCCCTGACCAGGCCCAGAGCGAGGTCGGCCAGCAGGTAGAAGCCGAGGGTACGAGCCTGCTCGGAGCCGAACGCGGACATCAACGCCTCGGCGCCGGCGAGGTCACCGCGATGCTTCGCGGCGATGACCCCGGCGGCGCGCTGGACGATCTCGGCCGCCTCGGGGGTGTACCCACTCACGCCGACGTCAGATCTTCGGCGCAGCGGCGCGGGCGGCGTCGAAACGCGAGGTCACGTCGGTCCAGTTGACCAGGTTCCACAGACGATCGACGTAGTCCGGGCGCACGTTGCGGTACTGCAGGTAGTAGGCGTGCTCCCAGGCGTCGAACACCAGGATCGGAGTGGAACCCTGCCCGACGTTGCCGTGGTGGTCGTAGACCTGCTCCACGATCAACCGCTGGCTCAGCGGCTCCCACGCCAGGACACCCCAGCCGGAGCCCTGCACGCCCTTGGTCGCCGCCGACAGCTGACCGGCGAAGCCGTCGAAGGAGCCGAAGTGCTCGTCGATCGCCGCCGCCAGCTCGCCGTCGGGGCGGTCGCCGCCGTCCGGGGACAGGTTGTTCCAGAAGATCGAGTGCAACACGTGCCCGGACAGGTTGAACGCGAACGTCTTCTCCAACCCGACCAGAGTCGCGTAGTCACCCTTGTCGCGGGCCTCGGCGAGCCGGTCCAGCCCGTCGTTGGCGCCCTTGACGTACGCGGCGTGGTGCTTGTCGTGATGCAGTTCCAGGATCTCGCCGGACATCGCGGGTTCGAGCGCACCGTAGTCGTAGGGCAGGTCGGGCAGGTTGTACACGGCCATGGGGAAGATCCCTTCGCTGCTGCCTAGGAATGGCTATTGCCACTATCTTGCAACAACGATGATGATGACGCACGGGCCTCGCCCCGCAAGCACGCCCCGAACCGTCACACCGCCCGGGTCAGTCGCAGCAACCGCCACACGGTCCGCAGTGACACGCTCGGATAGAAGCCGACGTACTCGGGTGTCACCCTCGGCTGCCATTTCTCCTTGAACTCGGCCTGGCTGCGGGCCGGGTAGATCCAGTCGCCGTGCTCGGCGATGAACCCGATCAGCCGGTTCGTGCCCCGGTGGCCGCCGCCGGCCGGCTCGTGCCGGGCCGACAGTTCCCGGAACGGCGTGAGGCCCAGGTGCAGCCACCGCACACCCTCGGCCTGGAAGCGCTGCAACGCGACCACGAACGCCAGGTCGACCGCGCCGGGCGGCGCGTCGGGCTCGCGGCGGGTGATGTCGTACAGCCAGCCGCCCTCCTGGCCGAACGCCGGGGAGTACGACACGTACGCCACCGGCTCACCGTCGTACATCGCGAGGAACAACCGGCGCACCCGGTCCTCGTGGCCGGCACGTTCACCGACCAGGAACTCGATCTGCTTGACGTGCCGGCCCTTGTCCGCGAGCCACCGGGCGTCCAGGGCGTCCAGCCGCGCGGCGAGCGCCGCGTCGTACGGCACGTCCCGGCCGGCCTCCACCACGGTGACCCCGGCCCGCCGGGACCGGGCCAGCTTGTTGCGGACCTTCTCGAACCTGCGGCCGCGCAGCGTGAAGGCCTCCAGGTCGATCGAGTACGCGGCGCCGAGCTGACTGAGCTGGTAGCCGAACTCGGTGTACAGGTCGAGGTCGTCCGGGGTGAGCTGGACCGCGCACAGCCGCCGGCCCTCCTGCTGGGCCCACCCGTGGAACGCGCCGAGCAGCCGCTTACGGTCCTCCGGGTCGGCGTAGACGCTGCCCAGTTGCACGGCGTGCCGCCGCCCGGCCGGCCGGTACGCGATGAACCCGTCGAGACCGGACACCGTGAAGTGCCGGGTGTCCCGGTTCAGCGCGAGCGCGGCACTGGAGTGCTGCGCGTGCCGGCGCAGGACGGCCAGGGCGGTCATCGTTTCCATGGCGGCGGCCTCCACCTGTCAGGGAGCGGACGGGTCGTGGCGGGCCGCCGCGCGTCGGCGCGCCCACGCGAGCTGGACAAGGTCGACGGCCTCGCGGCCGACGGCCGAGGCGGATTCACCGCCGGTGACGCGACGGGTGACGGCCCCGGCCAGCCGGGGCAGGGTGAGCAGCCGGTCGGCGTCGAGCCGGTCGCCCATCACGTCGTCGAGCCGGCTGACCGCCCGGGAGTCGCGCTGGAGGCGGGCGAGGAAGGCGTGCTCCATCGTGGTGACCGGTCCGCCCCGACCGATGTCCTGGCCGTACCAGTAGTTCGGCAGCTCGGCCCGGTCCCGGTCGCGGGCCCACCGGGCCAGCCCCGCCGTCAGCGCCGCCGGCTGCTCCCAGTGCGCGGTGAGCACCGCCGCGAGTCCGCGGGCGTTGCGCAGCGCGTCGTTGATCCCGTGGCCCAGGGTGGCGTCCTTGGCGTGCCCGGCGTCGCCCACCAGGGCCCAACCCGGCCCGAACGGCTGCCGGAAGAAGCACGGGTACCGCACCACCCGGTTCAGCTCCCCCACGGCGTCGCCGGACGCGGCGAGGTGGGCCACCTCCGGACTGACCGACTCGACGTGCCGCAGGAACCCGGCCACGTCGCGCCCGGCCAGCTCGCCCTGCAGGCGCTCCGGAGGCTGCGCGATGACCACGAAATCCTCCGGGCCGGTCGGCAGGATCGAGACGATGTGCACCCCGATGCGGTGCCAGAGCAGTGCCGGCGGGATCCGGACGCCGGTGAAGTACCGCCACAGCAGCGCCCGTTCGCTGCGCGCCGTCAGGTACTGCCGGGCCCCGACCCATCGGGCCACCGACGAGTTGCGGCCGTCCGCGCCCACCACCAGCCGCGCCGACACGTCCCGGACCGACCCGTCGGCACGCTGCACGGTCACGCCGTGCACCGTGCCGTCGACGCCGCGCCGCAGGCCGACCACGGCGGTGCCGGTGGAGGTCTTGGCGCCGGCGGCGACCGCCCGGTCCAGCAGGACCTGGTCGAGGACGTCCCGGGGCGGACACAGCCCGGGATCGTCCGGATGACGGAAGTGCAGCTTCACGTCGTCCAGCCGGACCCACACGTCGTGCAGCGGCGGCACGCCGTGCGCCACGACGGTGTCGTACACGCCCTCGATCCGTAGGTCCTCGGTGCCGTGCAGGATGTGCGTGGACAGGGTCGGCGCGGGCAGGTCGCCACGGTCGAACACCGCCACCGACAGCCCGGCGGCGGCGAGCCGGGCCGCCAGCGCCGAGCCGGCCACCCGCGCCCCGACGATCACGACGTCGACCTGCTGCTCCACCGCGCGGTTCCCGGCGACCGCCGCGCCGACCGCAGGCTCCTCGGCCGGGCCCGACCGCTGCGTGCTCCCAGAGATCAGTACCTCTCCCGCCGAAGTGGGCGGCGGCTCCGACGCCGTGGCGACGCCGGACCCGGTCGCCGTGGCCGGCAGCTCCGTCGCCGTTGCGACCGGCGGTCGGGGCCGCAACGCGGACGCCGCCGGTTCGGCCGGCACGGCGGACGCCGTGCGGGCCGGCGGGGTCGACCTCGGCCCTGGGCGGACGGCGGCGATCCGGTCGGCCGCGTCCAGGCCGCGCAGGTAGCCGGCCAGCAGCAGGTTGCCGACCCGGCCGGTCGGCATCAGACCCGCGGTGCTGCGCAACCAGGGTAGGTCCGGTGCGGAAGCCGCCTGGTCGGGACCGCCGGCGAGATCGGCCAGCCGGGGGGCGAGCAATTCGGCCGTCAGCGCGGAGAGGGCCAGGCCGTGCCCACACCACGCGCCGGCGAACCACACGCCCGGCCGGCCCGGCACCGGACCGACGATCGGCAGCCGGTCGAACGTGGACGCCGTGACGCCGGACCAGAAGTCGGTCACCGGCACGTCCGCCAGCGCCGGGAAGGTCGCGGCGAGTTCGCGTACCAGCCGGTCCCGCACGGCGGCGACGCCACGCTCGTCGACGCGCGGCTCCAGCAGGGCGGGACCACCGCCGAACAGCAGCCGGCCGCGGGCGGTCATCCGTAGGTAGTTGAAGAACGAGCGGCTGTCGACGGCCGCGCCGCGCCCGTCCCAGCCGGTCCGCGCCAGCAGGTCGGCGGGTACGGGTCCGGTGCGCAGGACATGGGTACGGATCACCGCGACGTTCCGGGTGAACAGCCCCAGCCCGGTGGTGAAGCCGTCCGTGGTCAGGGCCACCCGGCTGGCGCGTACCCGATGACCGCCGGCTGTCACGGTGACCGGGTCGCCGCCGGTGATCGCGGTGACCGGCGTGTCCTCGGCGATGCGCACCCCGGCCGCGAGCAGCGCCGCCCGGAGTGACTGGACCAGCAGCCACGGGTTGACCAGCGCCACGTCGGGATAACACAGCGCGCCGTGGTAGCGGGCGCTGCCGATGCGTTCGGCGGTGCCGTCGCGGTCCAGGTAGGAGGCGTCGAAGCCGAGGTCACGCAGGGTCTGCGCCTGGCGTCGGAGCGATCCGGCGTGCGCGGGCGCCGACGCGGCCACGAGTTGGAAGCCCTCGGTCAGCTCGGAGCCGTCGGGCAGGGCCCGGGCCATCCGCCGCAGCGCGGCGATCCCGTCGAGCGTGGCGGCGAACATGGTCCGCGCCCGGTCCCGCCCGTGCCGGTTGACGAGCGTGGTGATCGGGCCGCCGACCCCGGGACCGACGATGCCGGTGCTGTGCCCGCTGGCCCCCGCGCCGACCTCGGTGGCCTCCAGGACCAGGATGTCGCGCGCGGGCAGGTGGTTCGTCAGCTGGTACGCCAGCGCCAGGCCGGCCAGCCCACCGCCGACGATGACGACGGACGCCTCCGCGTCGGCGGCGAGGGCGGGCTGTCGCGCGGACTGCGGGTCGTCGCGCTGCCAACCGCTCGCCGCGGAGCCCGGCCCGCTCATCAGGCCACCGAGGTGGGTCTCGACGTGGCCGCCGCGACCGGTGCGTCCGACCGTCCGGCCGGGGTCGGCGACGGGCGGCCGGTCACCTCGTGCAGCAGCGCGTCGAAGGCGGGCAGGCGCTTCGGCTCGAACGGCACACCGAAGGGCTTGAGCTGGTTGCCGAAGAGCGAACGGTCACCGAAGAGGTGGATCGGCACGGCCAGCAGCGCCCACTCCGGACCGATCAGCCAGGCCCAGAGCGCCACCACCAGTCCGCCGCTGAGCAGGCTGTGCATGCTGTTGTAGAGGACGTAGTACGCCTTCGGAATCCGCCCGTCGGGGCTGCGGTGGTAGGCGATCGCCCCGGGGAGGTAGCCGATCAGGTCGATGTAGAGGAACAGCCCGATCGCCGGCAGCCAGCGGATCTCGTCCCAGTGCGCGATGAACAGGCCGCTCGCCAGTGCGAGCCCGGCGAACCACTCCGCGCGGTGCAGCCGGGCGGTGGTCGGCGTGTCGAAGGTGTTGAGCTGGTCCATCGTCAGTCCTTCCCGCTGACGCCGGCCGACGCGGTCGCCAGTGCGCCGTCCGGGATGGTCACCGCCGGGAACAGTCCGCGCAGGACGTGGTGGATCGTCTCGGTGAGCACCCGCTCGGCGACCGGGTCGATGATGCTGGCGAGGCTGGGCACGCCGAAGTCGAAGCTCGCCACGAACGTCATCGCCACCCCGTCCGGTTCCTGGCGCAGCGTCCAGGCGCCGGAGAACTCGTCGAAGTCGCCGTCAATCTGGTCGAATGCGATCGTCAGGCGATCGCGGTCCAGGTCGTCGGCCTCGGTCCAGGCGAGGATCCCGTTGCGGAACAGGACCTCCCACGAGCTGACGACCCGTCGCGCGCCGGCCGGCGACTGCACCGTCACCGTCTGGACCACGTCGACCAGTTGCGGATAGCGCTCGAAGTCGACCAGTTGGTCGAACACCGCGCCGCCGTCCCCATCGGGTAGGAACGCCTGAATCTCGACCCGTCGCATGTCAGTGGACCCCCAGCCGGTCTGCTGTCGGATAGCGGTGGTCGAGCGTGCGCAGCGCGCCGTCGAACGCGTCGACCAGGAGGGCGACCTCGTCGCCGGAGAGCACCGCGGGCGGCGTGAGGCGCAGCACCGCGCTGGCGATCAACGAGTGGTTCACGATCACCCGAGCGTTGAGCAGTTCGAGGATGGCCTCGCCGGCCAGCCCCGGGCCGGTGAACTCCACCCCGATCAGCAGCCCGACGCCGCGTACCTCCCGCACCAGGTGCGGGTACCCGCCGGCCACCGCCCGCAGCCGGGCCAGCAGCTCGTCGCCGAGCGTCGCCGCGCGCTCGACCAGCCGTTCCTCGATGACGGCGGTGATCGCCGCGCGGGTGGCGGCCATCGCGATCGGGGCGCCGGAGAACGTCGAGGTGTGCAGGAACGGGTCCTTGTCGAAGGCCTGGAACGCCTCGGCGGTGGCGACCACGGCGGAGACCGGCACGATGCCGCCGGACAGGCTCTTGCCGGCCAGCAGCACGTCCGGGGTCACGTCCTCGCGGAGGGCGCCCCACCAGTGACCGAGGCGGCCGACGCCGGTGAGGATCTCGTCGAGCACCAGGAACGCGCCGTGCTCCCGGCACAACCGGGACACCTCGCGCAGGTATCCGGGCGGTGGCACGACCACCCCGCCCTCGCCCTGCACCGGCTCCATGATCACGCAGGCCGGCGGCCCGGCGGCCAGCGCGACGCCGAGCGCCTCGGCGTCGCCGTACGGAACGTGCGTGGCGTCCGGCAACAGCGGGCGGAAGGGTCGCTGGTAGAGGTCCTGTCCGGTGACGGAGAGCGCGCCCATGGTCTTGCCGTGGTAGCCACCGACGGTCGAGATGAGCCGGCGCCGACCCTGGACCCGCGCCATCTTGATGGCCGCCTCCACGGCTTCCGCGCCGGAGCCGGCGAAGTGCACCCGGGTGAGGCCGGGCGGCGCCACCGCGACGAGCGCCGCCGCGGCCTCGGCCACCGACGGCTCCAACATCAGTCGGGTCGCGATCGGATGGCTCTGGATCTGCGCGACGACCGCGGCGACCACGGCCGGGTGCCGGGCCCCGTGCAGGAACACGCCGTAGCCGCCGACGTTGAGGAAACGGTCGCCGTCCGACGTGTACACCCACGCGCCCTCGGAACCGACCTCGACGTGTCCACCGAACATGTCGCCGAGCTTCGCGCGGCCCCGGGACAGGAACCGGCGGTAGTTGTTCCGGACCTGCTCCCGTACCTGGTGATCGATCTCCACGCTGCTGGTGGTCACCACTCCCCCTAACTCACCACGAGCGGCTGGCCGCCGAACCAGGCCGTCAGTTCCGCGGCGCTGCTCACCCGCGACGGTGGGTGGAAGGCGACCGCGTGCGACGCGGCCGCGAGATACGCCACCTCGGGCGAGGAGATGAACGCCATCCCACCGAGCAGATCCACCGCGCCGCGCACCGCCGTGGCGATCGCGGTGGTGGCGGCGAACCGCACCACGAGCGCCCGGCCGAGGGCGTCGTTGCCGCCGTCGCCGTCGTCGAGGCTCCGTGCCGCGCCGTCCAACATGATCGCCGCGCCCTGAACCGCGGTCGCCACCTCGGCCCGCTCGGTGACCGGTCCCCGGCCGCTGGTGAGCGCGCGCTCCACCAGCGCCGACGCCACCCCCAGGTAACACGCGGTCACCAGGAGCTGGAACCAGACGAACCCGATGGTCTGCAGGTCGTCGAGCTGGCCGTCGAGCGCGACCTCCGGATAGACGAACAGGTCCGGGTGCACCTCGACGTCGTTGAGCAGCACCGCGTCGGACTCGGCGCCGGTGAGCACCGACGACGCCCAGAACGGCTCGATCGTGATGCCCGGCGACTCCGCCGGGATGAGCGCCACGCCCAGCCGGGTGCCGCCGTCCTCGGTGGGCACGGCGACGCTCGCGGTCAGCAGGTCCATCGAGGCGGAGAGGCTGCACGGCCGCTTCGCCCCGGTGACCCGCCAGTTGTTGCCGTCCCGCCGGGCCGTCATGGTCGGCGTCAGGATGCCGCGCCCGGCGTGCCCCTCGGCGAAGCCGGAGGCGACCAGCCGACGGTCGGTGGCCACCGCCTCCAGCAGCATCCACTCGAAGCCGACGTTCGCCCGGGCCAGGGCCACCAGGCCGGCGACCGAGAACTGGTGCATCGTGGTGGCGACCGCCAGCGAGGGCGCCTGCGCGGCCAGGGCGCGGGTCACCCGTACGGCCTGGAGCGCGGATGCGCCGAGCCCGTGGTACGTCTTGGGCACCACCAGACCCGCGCCACCGGCCTCCCGGAAGAGGGCGACGCCGGGGCCGCCCTTGCGCTCCAGCTCCATCAGCGGAACCTCGCCGAGCCTCTTGAGCAGGCCCGGAAGCAGCATCTCGCAGGTGTCCCGTTCGGTGTCGAGAAAACTCATGCGGCCAGACCCTCCCGCTCGGCACGCAGCGGGGAGGCGAGTGCCGCCCGCCGGGGTTGGACGTCGCGGCCGATGCTGATGCCCTGCAGGTGCGACGTCCGCAGCATTGGATAGTTGCTCTCGCCCAGCGGGCCACCGGTCAGGCCGGCGCCCCCGTGGGTGGACAGGTACGGGACGAAACCGATGTGCGAATCGTTGATCTTGAGCAGGCCGCCGTTGTGCACCCGGGCCACGAACTGCTCGACGGTGGACTCGTCGCCGGTCCAGACCGAGTTACGCAGCGCGTACTCGTTGGCGTTGAGAAAGTCGATGACGTCGTCGAGCAGGCCGTCACCGTGGTCCGGGTCGGGCACCACCACCGGCAGCAGCGGGAAGAAGGTCTCCCGGGCCACCGCCCACACCGCCCGTGCGTCGGCCAGGCCGTTGACCCGCAGGACCGTCGGCTCGACGAACACCCCCGTGGACGAGACCGAGCCGTCCAGCTCCATCCGGTTGCCGCCGGCGAGCACCTCGCCGCCACACTCGACGGCCTGCTCGACGTACCGGCCGAACTGGTCGCTCTTGAGCACCGGCGACAACAGCACGTCCGGGTCCTCGGGATAGCCGGGCCGGATCTTGCGGGCGTGGCTGATCAGGCGGGCCAGCAGGCGGTCCGCGATGGCCGGGTGGGCCACCACGTAGTTGGGGACCATGCAGATCTGCCCGGACCCGAAGAAGCTCTCGGTGAGCGCCTCGGCGGCCCGGTCGAGATCGGCGTCGTGCCACACCACACAACCGTCGTTGCCGGCCAACTCCAGGATCGGCTTCTTGCCCCGGCGTACCGCCTCCTCGCCGAGCGGGATGCCGAGTTCGCTGCTGCCGAAGTAGAAGATGTCGTCGACGAGCGGGCTGGCCAGGAACTGGTCGAGGATCCGCTTGGGCGGCCCGCAGACCACGTTCAGCGTGCCGGGCGGCGCGCCGACCTCGTCGAGGATCGGCGCCACGATCTCACGCAGCACGAACATCACGCCGTAGGGGCTCCCGCGCGGCGCCTTCACGACGAGGGCGTTGCCGGCGGCGAGCGCGGGCACGCCGAGCAGTGAGTTGACCGCCGCCGCGTTCTGCGGTGGGCTCAGTGCGACCACGCCGTCGGGCTTGCGCACCACCAGCAGACGCCGGTTCGCGTCGTCGTACTCGCGGTGCATCTGCTCCGCGCACAACCCGATCGTCTCGGGGCTGGTGCCGTGCAGGCAGCCGGCCAGCTCCCACTCGGCGAGCGCGCGCGGGTGGCCCTCGTGGACGAGGACCTCCACCACCTCGTCGTGCCGCCGGCGCAGCTCCTCGTGGAGTCGGTGCACCACCTGGAGCCGTACCTGAAGCGGCATCGCGCCCCAGACGGGCGCCGCCGCCGCGGCGGCCTGGATGGCCTGCTCGACCACGGCGTCGTCGGCCACCGCACAGCGGGCCAGAACGCTCGCGTGCTCGTCGCCGTCGTGGCGACGGCCGCGGTCCAGGTCACGCTTGAGAGAAAGCTGGGGCAGCATGTCGTCGAGCACCGCCGAGGCGCGCAGGCAATGTACCCACTTGTCCGCTGGAACGTCCTGACCTGCGATGTAGGACCCGTACGATCGCAACGTCGCAGCCCCCTCCCGTGAGCGAGTCTGTGCTACTAATTCATTGGCCGAGGAACGGTCGAACCATAGATGCCCGCGTTGAAGGGTGTCAACGAACCTTTGAGCAGAGGCAAGATGCCGACACACGAAGCGGAAGCGACGCGTAAACACCCCACTCGGTGGATTCGGATCGGAGCGGGGGTGCTGGCCGCGCAGCTGCTCGCCCTCGGCGGCCCGGCGTCCGTGGCACCACGCTGGTTCTTCGACTGGTTCCCGTTCGGCGCGGGCTGGGTGGCCGCCGGTGGCCCGTACAACCAGCACCTGCTGTCCGATCTGGGCTACGCCTACCTGGCGCTGGCGGTCGTTCTCGGGTGGGCGGCCGCACGGCCGGTGCGGGAGTTGTTGCTCGCCGCGGCGGCCGCGTCGGTCGTCGCGAACACGCCACACCTGCTGTTCCACCTGGCCCACGCGCAGGCGCTGCCGGTCGTCGACAGCGTCGCGGAGAACGCCCTGCTGGCGCTCACCGTCGTGGTGGGGCTCGCGGTCTTCTTCGCCGCCTACCGTCTCCCGGCCGGCAACGCCGCCGCCGGGCAGGCACCCACCGATCTCCCGGGCGAACGACCGTAGCCCGGCACGACCGGAGGTCCGCGCGAGCGGACCTGGACGAGTAGTTCCTCACCCACGACAGGGATGGGTCTGCGGGGAACGGCGCTGGTCATCCGCTGTGGCTACCGGTCGGGTCGATGTGCTGTTGAGCGGCACACCTCAGAGGCATGAATATGACTCTGAGGTATGCCGCTGACGACCGTATCCGCCGCCAGGGAGCTGACCGAGGGTCACCGCCGGCCGCCCAATGGGTTCGAATTCGTCCAGGGCGCGGTCGCGTTGTACTGGTCAACCCGGCCCGAGCGGGCGTCGCCCGACGGTCAGGATCGGCTGGTCGGCCAGATGCGGCGGGCCGGACGGCCGTCGGCCGCGGGCAGCGGGCGCGTCGACTCCCACATCCGCCGCCACTCGGCGGCCTGCGGACCGGCGGTGGCCGCGACCGCGGCGGCCGGCGCGGTCCGCAGCGAGCGGTACCAGCCGACCTCCTCCTCCACCCACAACCGGCCGATCGCGGCGGTCATCCGCTCGTGGAACGCCCGCGCGCCCTCGCCCTCACGCGGCCACAGCGGCCGGCCGTAGCGCACCACGACGGTGCGGCGGCCGGGCATCGGCCAGTTCCGTCCACGCGGCATGGCACCGAACGTGCCGCGCAGCGCGACCGGGACCGCGGGCACGCCGTGGGTGCAGCACAGGTGCGCCGCGCCGAGGCGCATCCCGCTCATCCAGCCGTCGGTGGACCTGCTGCTCTCCGGAAAGAGCAGCAGGCTCCAGCCGTCGCCGAGCAGTCTGGTGGCGAGGCTGCGCAGCCGCCGGTCACCCTGCCGCTCGATCGGGAAGGCGTTGAACACCAGCGACGTCACGACCGCACGCCAGCGCGCGTCGAAGAAGTAGTCGGCGGCGGCACCGACCGCCAGCCGTCGCGCGAACCGGCGGGGCACCGAGCCCAGGATCAGCGGCGTGTCCAGATGACTCGCGTGGTTGGAGACGAAGACGGCGGGCCCCTGCAACCCGTCCAGGTATTCCGTGCCGCGGACAACCGGGTGCGTCTGGGTCCAGGCCACCGACTTGAGCACACCCCGCTGCAGGCCGAAGCGGACCGCCCCCGCCGCCCGGGTACGCGCCCAGGCGGTGGGGAACTCCGAGCGCTCGCGGCGGATCTCGTACGGCTCGGCGGAGCGAGGGGTCGTCGCCCGGCCACGCCAGTCGCGGCGGCCGCGCAGCAGCCTCACCTCGTCGATCAGGCGCACATCGCCTCCCGGGTCATCGGACGTCCGCCAGGGTCACCGGCGGGGCGTGCAGGTAGGTGATGCTCGGGCTCGACCCGACGGTGTCGCGCGCCATCTCCAGCGCGTCGGCGAGCGAGGACGCCGCCCGGAAGCCCATCACCGCCGCCGTCTTCCGGTCGGCGCCGACGAAGATCACGTCGCCGAGGTGCTCCATCGCGTGCGCCCCCCAGTACCACATGTAGAACGGGTGCACGCCGTGGTAGGCGTAGCTGGTCCGGTACAGGTGCCGGTACCAGGGGTCCTGCGCGTACTGCTGCTCGTACTTCGCCTCGATCGCCGCCGGGTCGGTGGTCTGCGGCAGGACCTCCTCGAAGAAGTCGATGTAGCTGGGGTGGTGCACCGGGTGGAACTCCTTGGGCATCGGGTGGTAGAAGATGCCGACTCCACCGCGCCGCACGATGGGCTGGTTGCGGTAGAGGTTGAAGAAGTAGCCCAGGCCCAGCGACATCACCAGGATCGGGTTCATGATCGAGTTGACGTTGTACGGGCAGATGAAGGGCAGGCCCCAGACGCCGATGTCGCTCTGACCCTGCACCTCGGTGAGCTGCTGACGGTGCACGTTGGCGAGGGTGAGCGGGTGGACCGAGTCCGGCCGGCCCGCGTTGACCCCGGTCACCCCGTACGGCGCGTCGTTGTTCTGCCAGACGCGCCGGCGCAGCTTGGGCGGCGTCAGGTCGTTGGCCCGCTTGGCGGCCAGGTAGGAGAGCTGGTCGCCGATCCCCCACTCCCACTCGCGCTTGTTGAGGAAGCCGACCTGGTTGGGGAACGAGTCGAGGTTGAGCGTGGTCTCGACCGTGAAGACCTTGACCGCCTGGCCCAGCACCTCGGCCATCCGGTCGTACGAGTGGTGCATGGCCGAGTTCGGCGGGTCGTTGAAGGAGCGTGAGTGCCGCAGCGTGTGGACGTTGTGGTGGTGCCGCAGACTCTTGTAGGAGCCGAGCCCCACGGTGACCGACTTGCTGCCGCCGCTCATCGCGGTGAGGTTGATGTTGGCGTACACGATGAGATCGCTCTCGGCGGCCCGCCGGTTGATCTCCACGTCCTCGCCGTGCGGCGTGGTGCCGAGGTGGACCAGACCGTCCGGGTCCTCGGCGTCGTGATTCTTCAGGTGCTTGGGGAAGAACGCCCGGAAGACCCGCTCGCCGACGATCCGCTTCAGCTCGGCCGGCGTCATCCGCCGGTGCAGCGAGTTCGCCGCGATCAGCTCGACGTCGTCCACACCGGCCTCGGCGGCGAGCTCCAGCACGTTCTCGATGACCCGCTGCCGGATGTCCGGTGGGCGCATCTGCGGCAGCGGGAGCGACAGGTCGTCGAAGACGATCGTCAGTCGCATCCCGGGTCGCAGCAGGTCGGGCAGCGGCGGGGAATCCACCGGGTGCAGCAGCGCGCGCTGAATGGCGGCGTCGACGTTGGCGATGGGCGGAAGCGAGTCCGGCGGGTACACCACCCGCGTGCCGAGCGGGAACCGCTCGAGGAGGAATCCCTCCCCCTGATGGACGAGCAGCGGCGGCGTACGCTCGTCGACCTCGAGCACGAAGCCAGGTCTGCTCATGGATTGTCCTTTCGTCGTTCCGGCTCGTGCGGTGCGTCGGGCTGCTGGATCAGTTGCGGCTGGGATCGAAGGCGACCTTGACGGCACCCAGCTGCCCGGCCTTGGCGGCATGACCGAGCGCCTCCCGCCAGCGCGACAGCGGGTAGACCGCGTCGACGTAGCCGTCCAGGGGCGCTTCGGCGGCCAGTGCCATCGCCTCGGCGAACGTGCCGCCGGTGGATTCGTCGGCCGTCTGCGGGTCGGCCTCGGCGGTCGGGCTCGCCGCCGCGCTGCCGCTGGAGGCGTACGACCCGACGAGGTTCAACTCCCGGAACCAGACCGGGGTCAGGTCGACGCCACCGGAGGGCATCCCGGAGAGCAGCACCGTGCCACCGGCCCGGACCAGCCGCAGCGCCATGTCCAGGCCCGCCCCGGCACCGGTGCACTCGAAGGCCACATCCGCCCCGCCGAGGAGGAAGTCGCCGCCGATCATGGGTTGCTCCAGCGTGCCGCCGCAGGCACGCCGGACCGCCCGAGCCGCGCGGGACGGCTGGAACACCTCGGTGGCCCCGAGCTCCCGGGCCCGGGCGTGCTGGTGCGCATGCTTGGCGACCACGTAGATCGGGCCGGCCTTGGTCAGGGCCCGCAACGCCAGCAGGGTCAACAGGCCGACCGTACCGGCGCCGACGATCAGCACGGCCGCGCCCGCCGGCACCTGCGCCCGGTGGACCGAGTGGACCGCGCAGGCCAGCGGCTCGACGAGCACCGCCCGGCGGTCGTCCATCGTGTCCGGCACGGGGTGCAACTGGGCCGCGTGCGCGACCATCTGCCGACCCCAGCCGCCGCCGGTGTCGGTGCAGTATCCGGTCTGCAGGCCGGCGGAGACCCGACCGGCGGTGACCCGGTCGCACCGGCTGTGCTGCCCCGCGACGCACCAGCGGCAGGGCTCGCCGCCACGGACGGCGCAGGACAGCACCGGGTCGACCACCACCCGGCTGCCCTTGGGCAGGTGGGGTAGGTCGTCCAGGGTCTCCGCGACCACCTCGTGGCCCGGCACGAACGGCATCGAGACGACCGCGCCGAAGTACGGCGACGAGCGACCCGTCAGCAGGCTGACGTCGGAACCGCAGATGCCGGAGAGCAGCGGTCGCAGCCGGACCCAGTCGCCCGACGGCAGGCTGGGCTCGGCCCGGTGCACCAGGCGCAGCGGCGCGACGTTGCTGGCGAGCACCCCGGACATGCGGCCGCCGAGCTTGGTGGAGCTGGCGCCACGGGCGGCGAGGAAGCGGGGAGTCGACTGGCGGTACTCCAGGGCCGGCATCATCGGGCCGCTCCCCGCGCGCCGGGGCCGGCGGCCGAGGTGGTCAGCTCGACCATGGTCTCGACCGCGCCGACCGTGTGCCCACCCCACTCCTCGATGCGCCAGTTCTGGCGCTTCGCGTGGCGGTACAGCTTGGGATCGGGGTTGACGGCCACCGGATTGCCCACCCCCTCGAGAAGTGATCGGTCGGAGAAACTGTCGCCGTACGCGTACGAGCTGCGCAGGTCCGCGCCGATGTCGTCGGCGTGGTGGCGGAGCCAGGCCAGGCGGGCCTCACCCACCAGCGGCGGTGAGGCCAGGAAGCCGGTCAGGACGCCGTCGCGCACGTGCAACCGGCTCGCGACCACGTCGTCGAAGAGCGGTCGCAGTGACTCGATGAGGATGTCGGCGGTACCGGTGATCAGGATGGTGCGGTGCCCGGCCGCGCGGTGGGCGCGGATCTGCCGGATCGCCTCCGGCAGCGCCCGCCGCAGCAGCGCGTCACCCATCCGCTCCCGGATCAGATCGCGCAGCGCCTCCTCGGAGGCGCCGGCGTACCGCCGCATGAAGGTCCGGATGAACTCGCCCCGGCTGCGCTGCTCGGCCCGCAGGTAACGCGGCGCGGCGCCGGCGAGCGCGGCGAGTTCCTTGGCCCAGCCGCCCTTCGGCCGGTCGGACAGGCGGGCCCAGAGGAAGGTCTCGATGAGGTTCGACGCCACCACCGTGCCCTCCAAGTCGAAGACCGCCACCGTGTCGCGGCCCTCGGGCAACGGTCCGCGCCCGCCGGAGCGGGGACGGCGGGTCACCGACTGCCGCAGCAGCGCGGTGATGGCCGGGCAGTGCACCTCCTGGAGGTAGTGCGGCCAGTCGACCTCGGCGACGTCGAAGCTGCCCCGACTGACCATCTCCTCGGGCAACTGGCGGTGCAGCGCCAGCACGTTGCCGTCGGTGTAGATGGCCTCGACCTCGGTGTAGACGCCGTAGAGGTCGGACAGTCGACGCAGCGACTCGATCCGCTTGGTCTCCTTGTGCACCTTCGTCATCCAGTCACGGGTGCGCGGCGAGGCCGGCAGCCGCAGCAACGCACGTTCGGCGAAGGAGACGGCCCGCTCACCGGTACGCAACCGGCGCTCGATCTGGCTCGCCCCCGGGAAGCGCCAGGTCGGCACCGCGATGTGACCCCGACCCGCCTCGGGCAGCGGATGACGACGGAAGTAGTTGCGGATGTTCTCGTCGAGCTGGCGCTGGGTGAGTGGATTCCGCGCGCCGGTGCCGACGTGGTAGTAGACCGGCGCGGCGGGCTCCGGCTCGACGGCCGCGACCGCCAGCAGGGCGTTGGTGACCAAGTCGATGGGGACGATGTCCACCACCGCGTCGGGCAGGCCCGGGAAGTCCGGAAGCGTGCCGCGCCCGTACGACAGGATGATCGGGTCGACCATCTTGAAGGAGTCGAACCAGCCCGGGAACGGGTGGCGCAACGCGCTCTGCACGATCGCCGGGCGCACCACGGAGAGGCGCAGCCCTTCGTCGCGGGCGTACTGCTCGGCGACCCGCTCCCCCAGCGCCTTGGTGAACGTGTAGACGTCCGGCCAGCCGACGCTGTGCGCGCGCAGCCGGCCGTAGTCGACCAGCCGCTCGGTCACCTTGCGGCGCCGCGCCTCCTCGGCGGCCCGGGCGGTCGCCTGCGGGCCGGCCTTGCCGTGCTCGGCACGGGCCTCGGCCAGCAGCGCGCGCAGCGCCTCCGGACGGCGGGACGCGCGCTCCACCTCGGCGCGGGCGGCCAGCGCGGCGGTCAGCTCGGCCTGCCAGTCGACGTCGTGGTCCAGTGGCGCCTCCGGGACCACACCCTTGCGCGCCCCGGCCACGTACGCCGTGGAGACGTGGACCACGTGCGGACGCCGCGGCAGCGCGACGACCGCGTCGTAGAGGTTGACCAGACCGCCGACGTTGACCTGGAACGCCTCGTCGATCGGCGGGTCGAAGGACACCGTGGACGCGCAGTGCAGGACGGCGGTCAGGTCGTCCGGCAGCGCCGGGACCGACTCGGTCAGGTCGCCCTCGAGCACGCTGACCCGCTCGGCCAGCAGTTTCGTGAGCGCCGGCCCGCCGATCCGACGACGCAGCGTGCGGAACACCGGCTTGCGCCCCAGCCCGGCGACGCGGTCGGCGCCCGACGTCGCGCCGCGCCCCCGCACCAGCACCGTCACCCGGGTGTTGGGGTGGTCGGCCAGGAGCCGCTCCAGAGCTGCCTGCCCGAGGAACCCGGTCACCCCGGTGAGCAGGACGTGGGCACCATCGAGAGACCAGTTCGGCAGGGCGGGTCGGTCACCCGGGTTGTAATTCACCAGCTGAGGATAGCGTCAAACGGGCCCCGCGTCAGCCCACCGATTCGCGGAAAAAACGGCGCTCCCGGTCAGCGCCAACGGTCCGGATCGTCGAGCAGCTCGTTCATCGATCCGGACCGGAACGCCTCCACGGTGAGCGGCACGTCGGGGAACCCGGCCGCGCGGATGGCCGCCGCGAGCCCCTTGTCGGCACGGGCCCGCTCCACGACGGGCGCGTCGACCTCGAGGCGTACGCCGTCGCCCAGGTCACGGACCCGCAGGTCGACCACCCCGTGCGGGTCCAGCAGGCGACGGGCGGCCAGCTCGGCCAGCTCCACCCGGGCCAGTCGGGCCGGGGAGATGGGCACGCCGTACGCGATCCGGCTGGCCAGACAGGCGGCGGCCGGCTTGGCGGCCGTGTCGAGACCCCAGAGCCCCGCGATGGCGCGTACCGCCGGCTTGTCCAACCCCAGGTCCGCGAGCGGCGTGCGGGCCGCGCGCTCGGCGGCGGCAGCGATCCCCGGCCGGAAGCCGGCGGCCAGGTCCGAGGCGTTGGTGCCGGTCACCACGGCGTCGAAGCCGAGCCGGTCGGCCAGCTCGCGGACGGTGTCGATGAGCGTGCTCTTGCAGAAGTAGCACCGCCGCGGGCCATTCTCGCGGTAGCCCTCGACGTCCATCTCGCGGGTGCCGAGCACGTGGTGCGCCACGCCGAGCCCGGCGCAGAAGTCGCGGGCCGCGGCCACCTCCGCGGCGGGAACCGCGGCCGAAACCGCTGTCACCGCAGCGACATCGGCCGGTTCCAGTGCCCGCACCGCCGCCGCGAGAGCGACGCTGGAGTCCACGCCACCGGAGAATGCGACGAGTGTTTTGCCGTATCGTGTGAATTCCGCGACGAGCTGATCCGCGGCCCCCCAGGCCCATTCATCAGGTCTCACAGCTCGACAGTACTGGAAGGAGCGTGAGGTGTCCGCACCGGAATTCATCGACCTAGGATTCGCACGGATGGACGTGGACCGTCTGTCGCGCACCGGCGACCCCGAGGTGGTGTACGGCGCGGGCAAAACTCCTGAACAGGTGACCGGAGCGATGCACGCGTTGCGCGCCGCCCACCCGGACACGCCGATCCTCGCCACCCGGCTCAGCGACGCCGCCATGGCCCGGTGCACCGACGAGTTCGGCGTCGACGTGGTGGACCCGGTCTCCCGGACCGCGGTGGTGGGCCCCGAGCGCACGCCCGTGGGCACGGTCGCCATCGCCTGCGGCGGCACCAGTGATCTGCCGGTCGCCCGGGAGTGCGCGGCCACCGTGGCCGTCTTCGGCGCGCGGGCGGACCTGGTGGTGGACGTCGGGGTGGCCGGCCTGCACCGGTTGCTGGCCGAACGGGACCGCATCGCCCGCGCCGACGTGGTGGTGGCCATCGCCGGGATGGAGGCCGCGCTGCCGTCGGTCCTCGGTGGACTGGTCGGCAGCCCGCTGATCGCGGTGCCGACCAGCGTCGGGTACGGCTGGCACCTGGACGGCCTGACGGCATGGCTCGGCATGCTGAACTCGTGCGCCCCGGGCGTGTTGACGGTCAACGTGGACAACGGCTTCGGCGCGGGCGTCGCCGCCGCCAGGATCGCCCGCCGCACGCCGAGCTGCGCAGACGCGAATGGCTGAGCCGCGGGCGACGGCCGACGGGACCAGCCCTTCGGCGTCGACCACCGCCCTGTGGGTCGACCCCAGCAACGGCGCCGCCGGCGACATGCTGCTGGCGGCGCTGCTCGACGCGGGCGCGAGCCTGTCGGTCGTCGAGCAGGGCGTGGCGCGACTCGCGGTCGAGCCGGTGACACTGAAGCTGGAGAGCGTACGCCGGCACGGCCTGCGCGCCGCCCATCTGGTCGTCACGGCGCCCGACAGCGGCACCCACCGCGACCTGGCCGCGGTGACCGCGATCATCGGTCGGGCCGCGCTCGCGCCGGCGGTGCACGAGTTCGCGGTCGCCGCCTTCACCACCCTCGCGCACGCCGAGGCGCGGGTGCACGGCGTACCCCTGGCCGACATCCACTTCCACGAGGTCGGCGCCCTCGACGCGGTGGTCGACCTGGTCGGTTGCGCCCTCGCGCTGGCCGACCTGGGGCTGCTGGACGCTCCGGTCCGGGTGGTCGGCCCGGTCGCGGTGGGCTCCGGCACGGTCCGCACCGAGCACGGTCCGATGCCGGTACCCGTGCCCGCCGTCCTGGAGATCCTCTCCCGCGCCGGGGCCCCGATCGCCGCCCATCCGGCCGCCATGGAGCTGTGCACGCCGTCGGGCGCCGCCCTGCTCGCCACGCTCGCCACCGGCTGGGGGCCGCCACCGGCGTTGGTGCCGCACGCCGTCGGGGTCGGCGCCGGCACCAGGGACCCGGCCGGCCACCCGAACATCCTGCGGGTGCTGGTGGGCGCCTCGGCGGCGCCGGACGCCGACGCCACGCCCTGGCAGGGCGAGCCGCTGCACCGGGTCGACACCACCATCGACGACGTGGACCCCCGGGTCTGGCCGGACCTGCTGGAGCAGTTGCGGGCCGTGGGCGCGGCGGACGCCTGGTGCACTCCGGTCCTGATGCGCAAGGGGCGACCGGGGCAACTGCTCAGCGTGCTGGCCGCACCGGCGCAGCTCGACCTGGTCTGCCGGCTGGTGTTCACCTACACCGGCACGCTCGGCGTGCGGGTGTCCAGCGTGCAGCGGCGCCGGCTGCGCCGCGACCAGATCGCCCTGCCGTACGGCGACACGGCCGTCCGGGTCAAACGCGGCTACCTGGGTGACCGCCTGGTCAGCGTGCAGCCGGAGTACGACGACGCCCTGGCGGTCGCCCAGCGGGCCGAGGTACCGGTCGCCCGGGTGCTCGACGAGGTCCGCGCGGTGGCCCGCGGCGTCGAACCGGCGTCGCAGGCCGGTCCACTCCCGGAGGCGACCACGCCATGATCTGTCTCATGCCGCACTGCGGTTTCCTGTCCGCCACCTCGCGCATGTTGGAGATCTACCGCGCGCTGCGCCAGCGCGGGGTGACCGCCCGCATCGCCACCCACGGCGGCACCTACGAGCACGTGCTCCGGGACGTCGGCGTCCCGTACGACATCGTCGGTGAGCGGATGACGCCGCAACGCTGCGAACGGTTCATCCGCGACGAGATCGGCATGGGGTACGTCGGTCAGAGCATGTACACCGACCGGGAGATGCGCGACTACGTCACCGCCGAGACCGAGTACTTCCGCAGACACGACATCCGCACGGTGGTCACCGGCTTCACCCTGACCACCCTGCTGTCGACCCGGCTGGCCGGCGCCCGACTGGTCACCGAGCACGCCGGCAGTTGGGTACCGCCGCTGTTCGAGCGCGGGATGCTGCCGGCACCGAGCCAGGCGCACTTCGGCCTGCTGCCGTCGCCGCTGCTGCGCTGGTTGTCGAACGCCCTGCCGCCCCGGGTCGGCTTCTACTGCGGCGGGTTCAACCGGCTCGCCGCAGACCTGGGCATACCGCGCGTGCCCAGCCTCGCCGCGCTCGTCCTCGGCGACCTGGCGCTCATCCCGGAGGTGCCGGAGGTGCTGGGCGTGTCCGCCACCGAGGTGGCCGACTGGCGGCCGGACGGCCGGTCCGGCTACCGGGCGAGCACCCGGCTGCGCTGCGTCGGGCCGCTCTACGCCCGGCTGGACCTGCCGCTTCCCGAGCGGGTAGCCCGTTTCCTCGCCGAGCCGGGGCCGGTCGTCTACGTGGCGGTCAACTCGGCCGAGGTCGGTTTCGTACGGCGGGTGGTGACGACCATCGCCGCCCTGCCGCTACGCGTGCTGGTCGCCGGCACCCACCACGACCTGCACGACATGGCCGGCGACCGGGTCATGGTGGGCGGGGTGCTGCCCAGCCACCTGATCATGCCGAAGGTGGACCTGGCGATCACCGCCGGCGGGCAGGGCAGCGTGCAGACCGCGATGGCCGGCGGCGCCCCGGTGCTCGGGTTTCCGCTCCAACCGGAGCAGGACCTCAACCTCGCGCTGCTGGAACGGATCGGCGCGGCACGCCTGCTGGCACCGAGGCACGTGCCGACGCGGCTGGCCGCGCTCGCCGCCGAGATGCTGGCCGACCGGTCCTACCGGGCGGCGGCCCAGCAGGTCCAACGCTGGTACGCGGCCACCGACGGGCCCGCGAACGCGGCCGAGGCGATCCTGGCGCTGCACGATGCCGGTGAGGCCGACCCCATCGGCCCCGCCGGCGTGCTCGGTTGACGCGGCCGGCGGACTGATCCGCTACGCGGCCGGCGGGGCGCCCGTTCCCGCCGGCCGGACGACCGGTCCGGTCGACCACTGCTCCTCGTGGTCGGCCTTGCGCAGGAGTTCGTCGGCGCTGTGCGCGACCCGGGACATCGCCAGGCGCAACAGCGGGGGCGCCATCATCGACGTGACGATCGCGACGAGGGCGATGATGGTGAAGGTGGCGATGTCCAGGACGCCGAGCCGCAACCCCACCATGGCGACGACGATCTCGACCACGCCCCGCGCGTTCATGCCCGCGCCGACGGCCAGGGACTCCCAGTGGCCGAGCCGACTGGATCGGGCACCCAGGTAGGCGCCGGTGAACTTGCCCAGGATCGCCGCCGCGAGCACCACGACGGCGGCGATGGCCACGTCGCGGTCGAGCAGCACGCCGAGGTCCATCCGCAGGCCGGCGGAGGCCAGGAAGATCGGCGCCAGCACGGTGAGCACGATGGTCCGCAGCGGGGCCAGCACCGCCCGCCGCTCCCGGATCGCCTGTCCGACGAGGATCCCGGCGACGAACGCGCCGAACACCGCCTCCATGTGCAGCGACTGGGTGATCGCCGCCCCGGCGAGGACGATCACCACGGCCGCGACGATGGTCGGCCCGCTCTCGGCGGATCGGCCGGCGAGCCGCAACGCGCCGCGCACCAGCGGCCGACCCACGAGGATCGCGGCGGTCACGAACGCCACCAGCAGCAACAGCGACAGCGCGACCTGACCGGCGCGTACGCCGACGGTCGCCATGGCCGACACGACCGACAGCAGGAACCAGCCCACCGCGTCGTCCACCATGCCGGACGTCATGATCAGCTGCCCGACGTCACGGTGGATGAGCTTCATGTCGGCCAGGGTCTTGGCGATCACGGGGATCGCCGTCACGCACATGGCGACGGCGAGGAACAGCGCGAACACCGGGCGTTCGGTGGTGTCCGGTACCAGGACGGCCGGGGCCAGGTAACCGATCAGGATGCCGAAGCAGATCGGGATGAGCAGGCCGCCGAGACTGATCCGGAGAGCCGAGGTGCCGCGGCGGCGGACGATCCGGGTGTCCAACTCGATGCCGGCCACCCCGACCAGCAGCAGGACGCCGATCTGGGCGACGGCGTCCAGCAGGTGCATCTGCGCCGGGTCGGCGGGGAACAGCCAGTCGTGCACCGCCGGCACCGCGTGGCCGAGCAGCGACGGCCCGAGCACCACGCCGGCCATCAGCTCGCCCACGATGGGCGGCAGCCCGAAGCGCGCCACCAACCGACCGAGGGCCAGACCGAGCAGGAGCAGGGACGCGATCTGGACGAGCAGGATCACGACCTGCCCGCCGGCCAACGGCATGACGGGTGCGTTCATACCGGTCTCATCTCCGTGATCAGGGCCGCCAGCCGATCGAGCCCCTGCTCGATCTGCGGCGGCTGCAGCAGGCTGACCGACAGGCGCAGTTGGTGCCGTCCACCGCCGTCGGCGTAGAAGTGGTGCATCGGCGTCCACAACACACCGAAGTCGCGGGCGGAGCGCTCCAGCAGCGCGTCGTCCACCACGAACGGCACCGTCACCACGAGGAAGAAACCGCCGCCCGGGGTGTTCCAGGAGACGCCGGTACCCGGTCCGAACCGCGCCGTCAGGCCGTCGAGCACGTGCCGCAGATTGCGCCGGTACGCGCCGGCCTCCCGCTCGTTGGCGCGTACCAGGCTGCCGTCGTGCTCCAGCAGCTTGCCGGCGATGACCGCCTGCGCCAGCGGGGAGGTGTTGACGGTCACCATGCTCTTGATCTTGGATAGCTCGTCGGCCAGCAGGCCCGTTCCCCCGGGACCGGCCACCGGCTGGTCGGCGACCACGTAGCCCACCCGGGCACCGGGCATCCCGGTCTTGGCGAACGAGCCCAGATAGACGACCCGCCGCTCGTCGTCCATGGCCTTCAGGGTGGCCGGGCGCTCGCCGCCCGCGTGGAACAACCCGTACGGGTTGTCCTCCAGGATCAGCAGGTCGTGTTCGGCGGCGGCGCGCAGCACCGCCACCCGGGTGTCGGTGTCCAGGCTCGCCCCGGCCGGATTGGCGAAGTCGGGCACGAGGTACAGCGCGCGGGGGCGTTGCCCCGCCGCCCGGGCGGTGCGCACCACCCGGGCGAGGTCGGCCAGATCGATCCCCCGCGCGCCGTCCCGCACCGGCAGCGTGGTCATGTCGACGAGCGACGCGGCCCCGCGGATTCCCACGTAATTGGGCGAGACCGCCAGCAGCACGTCGCGGGGATCGGTCCGCAACGCCCGCAGCACCAGGAACATCGCCTCCTGCGCGCCCACCGTGACCACGACGGCCTCCGGGTCGACGTCGATCCCCTCGTCGACCGACAGGTTGGTGGCCACCAGGTCGTGGACGATGCCCTTGGTCCGCCCGTACTGCAACAGGGTGCGGTTGACCTGACGCTCACTCAACCCGTGCTGGTCACGCAGGTGGTCGCAGTAGCGGCGCAGATAGCGGTGCACCGCCTCCACCTCGAAGAACTCCTCGTAGGGCCGGCCGGCCGCGAACGACACCGCGTCCGGGAAACGACCGGCGATCTCGTTGAGGAAGGTCATCGAGTCGAGCACCGGGTCGGCCAGCGAGCCGTGCAGGTCGGCCAGCGCGATCGGCGTGCGGACACCCACCGTGGTCGTACCCGACCCGCCGGTCATCGCGACCGTCCGGCGGGGACGTCACCGGACGCCCGGCCCCGCGCCGCCGACCTCGGCCCACTGCCGGCCAC
This sequence comes from Micromonospora sp. bgisy143, assembly GCF_057708145.1. Lineage (NCBI taxonomy): Bacteria > Bacillati > Actinomycetota > Actinomycetes > Micromonosporales > Micromonosporaceae > Micromonospora > Micromonospora sp. bgisy143. The sequence continues at coordinate 477,563 of NZ_JBYIRN010000003.1, read as the reverse complement.
CGTGGTGCCGTGCCGCAGCGCCCGCAGGTCGGCGCAGCCCATCATCGCCATCGCATCCTCCAACTCGGTCCGCAGCAACGAGAGCACCCGCCGGGCGCCGGCCCGGCCACCCACCGCCAGCCCCCAGAGCGCGGGCCGGCCCACCAGCACCGCGGAGGCGCCGAGGGCCAGCGCCCGTGCCACGTCCACGCCGCTGCGGACGCCGCTGTCCAGGAGCACCGCGCACCGGTCGGCCACGGCCGCCACCACCGGTTCCAGCGCGGCGATGCTGGGCACCGCGCCGTCGAGCTGGCGCCCGCCGTGGTTGGACACCACCACCGCGTCCACTCCCAGGTCGGCCGCGCGTACCGCGTCGTCCGGGTGCAGCACACCCTTGACGACGATCGGCAGACGCGTCCGTCGCCGCAGCCAGTCCAGGTCCCGCCAGGACAGCTTCGGGTCGAACGCGAGGCCGGTGTGCACCATCAGCGCCGAGCTGTGCAGCCCGCCGGAGTGCGCCGGCGCGCCGACCTCCGGCGGCAGGTTGGCGGCCACCACGTCGTCCGGCAGCGTGAACCCGGACCGCATGTCCCGCAGGCGACGCCCCATCCGGGGCACGTCGACCGTCAACATGAGGGCCCGACAACCGGCGTTCTCGGCCCGGGTCACCAGGTCGGCGACCACCGCGCGGTCGCGCAGCCAGTAGAGCTGCATCCAGACCGCCGCCCGGGTGGCGGCGATCCGCTCGATCGGCTCGCTGCTGAGCATGCTGGCGACGAAGACCGCGCCCTCGTCCCGGGCCGCCTCGGCGAGCGCCACCTCGCCGTCCGGGTGCAGGAGCCGCTGGTAGGCCATCGGCGCCACCCCGACGGGCAGGCCCATCGGCGTGCCCAGCAGCTCCCCGCCGAGGTCGCCGGGCTCGGCACCCACCAGCACGCGTGGGACCAGGTGCACCCGGTCGAACGCGTCCCGATTGTCCCGCAGCGTCGACTCGGTGCCGCTGCCCCCGGCTACGTAGTCCCAGACGGGCTCCGCCAGCACCCGCCGCGCCGCCGACGCCACGTCGTCGAGGCAGAGCAGGGCGGCGAGGTCGGTTCCCCGGTCCGCGATGGTGGTCACAGGACGTCGTGGGTCTTGGTCCGCTCCGCCTCGACCGCCTCGTAGAGCGCCCGGATGTTCCCGCTGCCGAAGGTGCGCGCACCCAGCCGCTCGATGACCTCGAAGAAGAACGTGCGGCGCGGATGGGTGGACCGGGCGAAGATCTGGAACAGCTGGCCGTCGTGGTCCTCGTCGACGAGGATGTTGCGGGACCGGAGCTGGTCCACGTCGTACCGGGCGAGGTCGAGGCGCTGGCCGAGCAGGTCGTAGTAGGTCTCCGGCGTGCGCAGGAACTCCACGCCGCGATCGGTCAACGCCGAGATCGCCGACACGATGTCCGGCGAGCAGAGCGCCACATGCTGCACCCCGGGGCCACCGTGCCCCTTGAGGAAGTCGTCGATCTGCCCGGCGGCGGCCGAGGCGTCCGGCTCGATGAGCGTGAGCGTGACCAACCGGGACGGGCTCTGCACCACCTTGGAGAACATCGCCTGGTTGCCGACCAGGATGTGCTCCTCGAAGGTCATGTCGAAGTCCAACACCGTGCGGTAGAACTCCACGGTCTCCTCGAGCGTGCCCGCCTCGAGACAGACGGCGAGGTGGTCGACCACGCCCAACTCCGGCCCCGGACCCGCCGGGAGCAGGTGCCCGTCCGGTAGACCGGGCGTCAGGCCGGGCAGCACCGGACCGGCCGCACCCTCGGGCGGCTGGACGAACGTGTGCGTCACGTCGCCGAAGCCGCCGACCGTGGCCGTGACGAACCCGTCGCGGGCGGCAGGCTCGGCCACCGCCCGCGCGCCGCGGGACACCGCGACCTCGAACGCCGCTGTCGCGTCCGGGGTACGCATCGCCAGGTCGGCGACCCCGTCGCCGTGCTGCTGCACGTACAGGCTGGCCGGGTGTGCGTCGACGAGCCCCTCGGTGACCACGAGAACCGTCGAACCCTGCCGCAGCGCCACCGACACGTGGTCCTCGGTGCGGCGTGAGCCGGCGACGGCGAAGCCGTACTGTGCGGCGAGTTCGCGTGCCGCCCAGACCGCGTCGGTCACATGGAATTCGACGTGGTGCACAGCCAGGTCGCTGAACACACTGCTGCCCACGCTCACTGATGTCCCCCCTACCGGGGCCGAGCGGCCCCCTTGTGGTCAGAAGATGGGAGCCGCCGTCGGAGCCGACAGCTCACCGAGATACGGATGCCAGAGGTGTTCGGGGTCCTGCTCAACGGCCCGGATGACGTTCCGCATCTCGACGAGCGCCTTGGGCTCGGCCTCGTCGTACATGTTGCCCTGCAACATCTTCAGCACGTCGAGGCGATACCGCGGGTCCTGGACGAACGCGGTGAACAAGATGTTGAGCCGGTAGTAGACCGAGATGAACTCGTACCAGTTCCGCACGCCGCGTCGCAGCAACATCTCGTACGTGGTGAACCGCTCGCGCTTGAAGTCACCCGCCTCGGCGGCGGCGATGATGTCGTTGCAGGCCAGCCGGGCGCTGTTGAGGGCGATGCTGACGCCGGTGGAGAAGATGGGATCGACGAAGCGGGCGGCGTCGCCGATCATGACGAAGTTGTCGCCGCAGATCTGCTTCATCGCGTAGCTGTAGTCGCCCTCGGCCTTGAACGGCCGTACCTGCTCGGAACTGCGCAGGGCCGCCTCCAGCTCGGGCCGACTGCCCACGCACTCCCAGAAGAATGCTTCCAGGTCTTCCTTGGCGGCCTCGGCGAACCGGGCCTTCTGGGTGACGACGCCGATCGAGGTGACCGTCTCGGTGATGGGGATCTGCCACACCCAGGTGTCGGTCAGCGGCAGGAAGTGGATGAAGATGAAGTCGGACTTCGACTGCTCCGCCGAGAGCGCCTGCCGGTCGAAGCCGTCGAACCAGGTGTGGATCGCGTACTGGTTGAAGACCGGGTCGGCGACCTTCACCTTGAGCTGACTGCCCAACGTGGTGTTCCGGCCGCTGGCGTCGACCACCAGCCGCACCGGCACCTCGCGCTGCCCGTCGGCGGAGCGGGTGTGCATGACGGGGTGCTCGCCGTCGAAGTCGACCCGGTTGACCCGTACGCCGTGGTGGACCTCGGCACCGAGGCTCGCCGCGTTCTCCAGCAGGATCTGGTCGAACTTGCCCCGGTCGACGTGGAAGGTGTAATCCCGGTCGACGCCGGCCTGGTCCCGCTCGTTGAACATGACCTCCGCGAGCCGGAAGTCGTGGGTGAGGTTGGAGAAGCCCATGTGGCTCACCGGCCGCGACTCGGCCGACGTCCACGCCGCGCCGAACTTACGCGGGAAGCCGGCGGCCTCGACGGCGGCCATCGCCCCGGTCTCCAACAGCACCGGTGTGGTGGCCGGGACCAACGACTCGCCCACGTGCTCGCGCGGGAAGTGCGCGCTCTCGAAGACCACGACGGACAGTCCCGCCTTGGCCAGGTACGCGGCGGCCGTGGACCCGGCGGGCCCGCCTCCGATGATGCCGACGTCCCACTCTGCTGGCTTGGTGTTCATGGCGCCTCCTCGGCGGGCCTGTCAGGCGCGGGGCAACGACAGGATCAGGTCGGTGATGGTGTCGAGACTGCGGAAGTGCCGTCCCGTGATGTGCGAGGGCGGCACGTCGACGTCGAGCTCCGCCCGGACGAACGCGATGAGCCGAGCCGTGTTCAGCGAGTTCAGGACGCCCCACTCCAGCAGTGGCGAGTCGGGGCGCAGGTCGACTCCGGTGACCGCCTCGTCCTGGTCGCCGATCAGTTCGTGGCGCACGTACACCATCAGTTGGCCGAGTATCTCGTCGCGTTGGTCTGTCGGCACAAACCCCTCCCAGGTCGCCGGACGTGGTCTCCCCCGTGGGGCGTCATCCGGGAAGCCGGGAAACCCGCCGGCCTTTCCCCCTCTGATGACATCCCTGCTCGATGAATTCTAGAAGCCCACACGGGTTCGTCAAGGGGATGCCGCACAAGGATCGACGTCGGCCACTGGCCCGACGACGGTGACGTCCGCCCACCGAGGGCGGGCGGATCAGGCCAGGACGCCCGTGAGGTAGGTCTGGATGGCCTTGCCCGTGCCCGCGGCCAGAGCGGCGGCGGTGAGCTCGGCGATCGCCGGTACGCGGAAGACGTACCGGGTGGTGGCGAGACCGATCAGGTGCGAGCCGACCATGGCGGCGCGCAGCTCCGGCTGGGAATGACCCAACGCCCGGGTCAACGGGAGGATCACCTGGTCGCCGAGGAAGTTACGGACGGCGTCCGCCGCCATGTCGTTGGCCGTCATCGACCGCAGGATGCCGCCGAGCCGCGCCGCCGTGTCGGGCTCGTCCCAGTGGCTGAAGAACAGCTCGACGGCGCGCCGGCCGACCTGGCCACGCGGGCCCTTCATCGCCCGCTCCACCAGGTCGGGCGGCTGCAGGGCACCCCGCACCGCCGCCTCGAACAGGCCCTCCTTGGTGAGGAAGAAGTGGTGCACCAACGCGCTGTCGACACCCGCCTCCTGGGCGATGGTGCGCACCGTGGTGCCCTCGTAGCCCCGCTCCGCGAACTGTCCACGAGCGATCTCGAGGATGAGCTGATGGCTCACCGTCGGCCCGACACGTCGCCCCGTCCGTCGTCGTGGAGCACCGTTCGGGGACACCTCCGCGCCCACAAGTTCACCTTTCCCAGTTCATCGCATGCCCTATTCATCGTATGGGGGCAAACGCCATAGTATCGCCTTCCTACGTGCGGAAATACGGAGGTTCTGTGGCGAGGCAACGACAACACTACGTAACGATGCCTTGACATGGTGCCCCGCACGCGCCGTAGCATGGCGCAGTGCTACGAACACGGGCCGTCGTCGGAAGTCTCGTCTTCTTTTGCGCCGCGCCGGGCGTGGTCGCCGGTCTCGTGCCGTGGTGGATATCCGATTGGGAGGTCGAAACGCCGTTCGCCTTCTACCAGCCGGTGCGAGTCGTCGGCGCGCTGATGCTGGTTGCCGCGGTGGCGTTCCTCCTGCAGTCGTTCGTGCGGTTCGTGGTGGAGGGCCTGGGCACTCCGGCCCCGGTGGCGCCGACCGAACACCTGGTGATCGGCGGGCCCTACCGGTACGTCCGCAATCCCATGTACGTGGCGGTGGTGACGGCCATCCTCGGCCAGGCACTGATCTTCGGCCAGGCCGCGCTCCTGTGGTACGGGTTGGCCATCGCCCTCATCCAGGCCGCGTTCGTACGGTTCTACGAGGAACCCGGCCTGCGCCGACGGTACGGCGACGCGTACGACACCTACCGCGCCGCGGTGCCGGCGTGGATCCCCCGCCTGCGCCCGTGGCAGGGCGCCAGCTCACCGCAAGCGTGATCCGACAACCCGCAGCACCCGGCGTCCGGCCGGTCTGTCGAGCCGCTGACCGCGAAGGGACTGCCATGTCACCTCTCCCGGGGGCTGACCGCCCTCCGCGCCACGACGGAGGGCAGCCAGCCGACTAGGCGACGCGCTCGTGGGTGGGCAGTTCCGCCTGCGTCACCGAGGCCTGGCACCTGGCCGTCAACACCGGCAGCCGCCCGGACACCTCGGCGATCAACTCCCCCCGCAGCAGGTCGTCGCCGGCGGGTTCCCCCCAGATGATGAGCCGGCAGTTCACCTGCTCGGCTCGCACCGATGCCGAAGCCGTCCAAATAATGGGCATGCGGTGTCGTGTCGCTCCCAGCAATTCCACCGTGACAAACTCGGGTGCCGTCTTGTCGGTGCCGTCGCACTGCTGGAAGCCCACGTGCGCGGTAATCTCACCACTGCCCAGGTAACTTAATTGAAACATTACGCGGTACTCGCGCCCGCCTGCGTCAGCCGGCAATAGTCCCGCTGTCAATAACAGCCCTTCCGGCTCGTAGAAGAGCACCTGGACATCCGTAACTGCTAGCGCTGATGACTTCATATCCCTGGTGGCCCCATCCCCCATTAGCGTACCGCCAGTTCATCGATGGATGTTATCCTGCCAAGGGCCGCGCTGTCCCCCCCTAAATGGGTGGGCCATCGCGCGGCACCGGTCGGGTTGTGGACCGTTCCGGCTTGAATAGGTCTCATCGGGCACGGCGTCCCGGGCCGAGATGACGCACACGAATGCGAGCACGGCAATCAGCCGCCTCCGGCCAACCCGTTTGACGTGGGCCAACGCCGATGTCGTTCTCGAACGACCCCGCGTTCCGCGCCGTGACGTCCCGGTCCGGGCACGTCGAGCCGGTACCCGACGCCCCTGCGGGCGCAACCAGCTCCCACCGTCGCGCCTGCCGCCATTGCGACACCGGCTACCGGTGGTCCACCACCTCACCATCGACCGTTCCGATCGCGCCAAGCCCCCCTGGCGCGATCGAGGCCCCGACCGCACGGTCGGGGCCTCGATTCCCGTGGACCGCTCAGGTCGGAGCGCCCGCCGCCAGGACCTCCTCCTCTTCCTCCACCGCGTGGCCGTGACCCTGGGTGCGCAGGTGCGGGATGAACAGCGCGATGACCGCGCCCGCGGCGAGCGCGCAGGCGGCCACCAGGTGGGCCTCCTCCAGGCCGTTGACGAACGTCGCCACCGACTCGTAGCCGCCGTTCGCGCCGAGGATCGCGCCGCCCACCGACACACCCATCACGGTGCCGGTCTGCCGGATCGCGTTGGACACGCCGGAAGCCACCCCCTCCAGCTCGGCGGGCGCGAACCCGAAGGCCAGCCGGCCGATCGGCGCGAGGAAGATGCCCAGACCGAGGCCGGTGATCACGAACGGCACCACCAGCTTCGAGTACGTCAGGTCGCCGACGACCGAGCCGATCCAGCCGACGCCGATGGCCTGCATCGTCAGGCCCAGGATCACCAGCGGCTTACCGCCGATCTTGTCGGTCAGGATGCCGGAGATCGGTGCCGCGATCATCGGCATGGCCGTCCACGGCAGGGTACGGACGCCGGCTTCCAGCGGTGAGTAGCCGAGGATGCTCTGCAGGTACTGGGTGCCGAGGAAGACGGCGCCGAAGACGCCGAACGGCATGATGATCGTCGCCACCATGGTGAGGCTGAAGCCTCGGCTGCGGAACAACGACAGCGGCACCATCGGCGTACGGGCCCGCGACTGCCAGAAGATGAACACGAGCACGAGAAGTCCGCCGATGATGAACCCGGCCAGGATGGAGGGGCTGTCCCAGCCGGCGCTGTTGCCCCGCACGAGGCTGGACACGATGCCGAGCATGCCGGCGGTGACCAGGACGACGCCCACCGGGTCCAGGCGGCCGTAGCCGCCGCGGCTCTCCCGGACGCGCGTCATCACCGGCAGCAGCAGCAGACCGATGGGCACGTTGACCCAGAAGATCCACTGCCAGGACCAGGCTTCGGTCACCGCGCCGCCGATCACCGGCCCGAGGGCGATACCGAGACCCACCATCGCGCCCCACAGCCCGAACGCGTGACCGCGCTGGCGCGCCGGCACGACGCTGGCCAACAGCGTGAGGGTCAGCGGGAGGACGACCGCGGCACCGAGGCCCTGCACCGCGCGGGCGGCGATCAGGAACTCGATGTTGTCGGCGAGGCCCGCCAGCGCCGACGCGATGGTGAAGACCAGCAGCGCGATGGTGAAGACCTTCCGCCGGCCGAAGCGGTCACCGAGGGCAGCGCCGGTCAGCAGAAAGACGGCGAAGGTGAGCGTATAGGCGTTGACGATCCATTCGAGATCTTCAAGGCTCGCGCTGAGTTCGGTCCGGATGACCGGTAGCGTCGTCGTGACGACGAGGGTGTCGATCGCGACCATGAACACGGCGACGAGCGCCGCGATCCACGTCCATGCGGCGCTGTGGGTCGCTGGTTGGTTCTTGTCCACTCTGTTTCCCTACTCGAGATGGATTGACTGGGAAGGATCGCTGGGTCGCTGCCCGTTGCGCTCCTCTCGTCGGTAATGGGGGTGGGAGACCCGGACATACGTCCCGCGCCAATAGCCCAGCGGGAACCGGTCCGGCGCCGTCGCGCCGCCGACGAGGCGGCCGAGCACGATGACGTGATCACCAGCGGTGATCACGTCGTGGAGCGCGCACTCGGTGAAGGCGACGGTGGGTTCCAGCCGCGGCATACCGGCCACGTCGCCGGGACGCCACGCCACGTTCGCGAACTTGTCGCTGTTGTAGCTGGCGAACAGATCGGAGATCTCGTGGCCGTCGGCATCGAGGAAGTTGACGGCGAATCCGCCGGTCTCCCGGATGGCGTCCAGGGTGGAACTCACCTGCCGCACGCAGAACAGCAGCAGCGGTGGGTCCTTCGAGACGCTGCACACCGACGACGAGGTCAGGCCGTGCGGCCGCCCGGACGCGTCGAGTGCGGTCACCACGCTGACGCCGCTGGCCAGCGAGCCCATGATCGCCAGGAACGCACTCGGCGCCACGTTGACTAGTTCGGTGCCAGTAATGGTCCACCTCCTTCGATCGCCGCCAACAGCGCGGCTCGATCGGTCTTTCCGTTCGGGGTGAGCGGGAGGCTCGTGGCCGCCTGGACCGAGTCGACGATCATGTAGGTCGGCAGCTGTCCGGCGCACCAACGCTTGATCTCCAGCAGGCCGGGTCGGCGGTCACCCGCCGGCACCACGACCGCGTGCAGCCGCGCGGCGAGCCCGACGCCGGCGACGACCACCGCGGCCGCGGCAACGTCCGGATGCGCGGCGAGGACGGCCTCGATCTCGCCCGGTTCGACCCGGTTGCCGCGCACCTTCGCCATGTCGTCGCGGCGGCCCAGGTACTCCAGGGTGCCGTCGGACGCCAACCGCCCCAGATCACCCGTCCGGTACGGTCCGCGCTGCGGCTCGCGCCCCCAGTAGCCGAGCATCACCGTCGGCCCGTCGGCCACGATCTCGCCCTCCGGGCACTCACCGGCACCAGCGGCGCCGTCGGGGTCCGGCGGGACCAGGGTCAGCACCGCGCCGCTGGCCGGACGGCCGATCGGCAGCGGGCGGTCGCGCCCCTCGTCGACGTCGGTGACCTCGTACGACGCGCACACGTTGGTCTCGGTGGGTCCGTACCAGTTGAGCAGCCGTACGCCCGGCCAGGCGGCCCGGAGTTCGTGCACGTACCGGATCGGCATCACCTCACCGGCGAAGACGCAGGCCCGCAGGGCCGGCGGTGGCGGGCCGTCGAGCAGCCCGCCGTCCCGGATCATCAGGGTCAGCGCGGACGGCACGGAGTACCAGATGGTGATGCCCTCGTCGCGGACGAACCGCGCCAACTGCACCGGCGCGTACGCCAGCTCGGCCGGGACCAGGTGCACCGACGCGCCCGCGCGGAACGCCGCGTAGAGGTCGAAGACCGACAGGTCGAAGTTGAACGGAGCGTGGTTGGCCAGCCGGTCCCGTGGCGACACGGCGAGCAGGTCGCCGGCCCACTCGACGAACGCGGCGGCGTTGCGGTGGCTCAGACAGACGCCCTTCGGAGCCCCCGTCGACCCGGAGGTGTAGAGGATGTACGCCGGGTCGTCCGGCCCGGGTCGGTGCACCGGCGGCACGTCCGCCTCGGCCCCCCACCGCGCCAGTTCGTCCAACGACACCATCGGCGGCCCGTCCGGGGCGCCGCCGTCGCGGGCGACCCGATCCGCCGCCGGGCCGTCCGCGACGACGACGGTCGCCGCGCAGTCGGCCGCGATGCGCCACACCCGGGCGGGCGGGTTCGCCGCCGACACCGGCACGTACGGCGCGCCCAGCGACAACGCCGCCTGCATGAGGGCCACCGCGCCGGCCCGCTTGTCGGACCAGAGCACCACCCGGTCACCCGGGGACACCCCGGCGCGCGCCAGCCCCGCCGCCAGGCGCCGCGCGGCCGTCGCCAGCTCCGCGTAGGTGAGCTGCTCGTCGTCCGCGACCACCGCCGGCGCGTCCGGGGTACGTCGGGCCCACTCGGCCAGGTAGCCGTGGATCCCCACGCCACCCGTCGGATCGGACTGGTCCACGTCCCGCACGCTGGACACCTCCCTGGTCACGCCGCCGCCCTCACAAGCCCAGTTCGCGGGCGATGAGCAGCCGCTGGACGTCCGACGTGCCGGAGAAGATCGTGCTGGGGACGGCGTCGCGCAGCATCGTCTCGATCCCGGTGTCGCGCAGGTAGCCGAGCCCGCCGAACAGGCGCACCGCGTCCAGCGCCCCGGCGACGGCCGCCTCGGAGACGGCCAGCTTCGACAACGCCACGTTGAGCTCCGAGCCGCCGCCGTTGTCCATCTCCCAGCAGCAGCGGTAGAGCAGCAGCCGCGCCGACTCCGTCCGCAGCTTCATCTCCACGATCCGGTTCGCCACCGCCTGGAAGTCGCCGATCCGCCGGCCGAACTGACGGCGCGATCGCACGTGCTCGACACAGCGCTCCACCAGGCGGTCCAGCAGGCCGACATATCCGGCGAACAGACAGGCGCGTTCCCAGCGCATCGAGTGCTGGAAGATCGCCGCGCCCTGGCCCGGCTCGCCGAGCACCCGGCTGGCCGGCACCAGGCAGTCCTGAAAGGACACCCGTCCGGCGGGCGCCGACACGAGGCCCATCTTGTCGAACGGCTCGCTGACCGTCAGGCCGGGAGTGTCCCGGTCCAGCACGAACGCGGTGACACCGAGGTGGGCGGCCGCCGGATCGGTGGTCGCGTAGGTCACCAGCACGTCGGCCACCGGCCCGTTGGTCACGAACGTCTTCTCACCGTTGAGCAGGTAGCCGTCCGCCGTCTCCGTCGCGGTCACGGCGAGCCGCGACACGTCGGAGCCCGCGCCCGCCTCGGTCATCGCGTTGCCGGCCACCACCTCGCCCGAGCAGATCCTCGGGAGCAGGCCCTTCTTCACCTCGGGCGCGCCGAACCCGGCGATCGGCACCGCGCAGGCGAACTGGTGCGCGCTGGCCGCGAACACCAGACCGGTGTCCGCGCAGCCCCGACCGAACGCCTCGACCCGCAGCGCGGTGTCCAGCGCGCCCTGACCGCCGCCGCCGTACTCTGCGGGAATGCAGAGGCCGAGCAGCCCCAGTCGACCGAGCCGCCGCCAGGCCTCCCGGTCGTGCAGCCGGCTGGCGTCGGCGGTGGGCGGGAAGGCCCGCTCGGCGCTCGCGCGCACCTCGTCGTACGCGTCCCGCTGTTCAGGCGTCCAGGCGAAGTCCACGGTGCCCCCTCGACCGCGTGGTGAACCGGCGCGGCGGAATGACCGGCTTGCAGGAGCAACCCGGACCGGACTGACATATCCTCAAAGGTCTAGACTTAGGCTTTTCATCGGGCCGTGCGCTCGGGCGTACGGGAACTCGTAAGAGGTTGCCTTGACGACGCAGCAGGGATTCGACGGTGGCAGCGGCATCCGGCAGGCGATCCTCGACGTCACCCGGCGGGAAATCTCCGAGTGCGGCCTGACCGGGGTGAGCATCCGCAGCGTCGCCCGGCGCGTGGGTGTCGACCCGCGGCTCGTGCGGCACTACTACGGCTCCAAGGAGCAACTCCTGCGCCACGCGGTGCAGGTCGAGGGCAACCCCGTCGAGCTCGCCGAACAGCTGCTGGCCGGCAGCCGGCGTCGGTTGGGCCGGGCCACCGCGACCGCCCTGCTCGCCCACTGGGACAGCCCGCGTACGACGATCTCCTACCGGGCCCGGCTGTCCGCCTCGCTGACCAGTGACGAGATCGCCGAGCTGATGCGCGACGAGTTCGTCCGGGCGTTCTTCGGCACGTTGGCCGAGGGGGTCAGCCCCGACCGGCACGAACTGCGGGCGGCGCTCGCCGCGTCCCAGGTGATCGGCCTGGCCCTGTGCCGCTACCTGATCGACGGCACCGAGCTGTCCCGGCACGACCGCGACGATCTGGCCCGGATGATGGGTCGCACGATCCAGCACTACCTCACCGCCGACCTGGCTGAGTGACGCCGGGCGCGCCGGCGGCCGGGCCGTCCGCGCGTCCGACGTCGTGGGCCCGCCCGTCGTCGACCGACGTCCGCCCCCGGGTCGGCGACGGAGCGTCGTCCCGCCGGCCGGTCACGTTGTCCTTGGTCAGCAGCCGCTTGAAGTCCGCGGGCGCCACCGTCATGACCCAGGCCACCATGAGGAGGCGACGGGGCATCGTGAAGTGGTAGTACCGCGCGCCCGGGTCGCCGAACCGGTAGAGCGGCGGCACGAACCGCGCCCGGCGCAGCTCCCGGAAGATCATGTCAGCCGCCTCGGCCTGTCGCAGTCCACCGGCCCGGACCCGGGCGAAGACCTCGAAGAACCAGTCCAACAGCTGGCGCAGACCGTCCGGGGTGCGGAACCACAGTCCGCCGTCGGCGAACCGCTCGACCGGATCCCAGGTCCCGGCGGCCAGGGCGTCGTTCGTGGCCCGCTTCAGCGACAGGTGGGCCAGGATCTGCCAGAGCAGCCAGACCCGGCTGTACGCGTTCCACAACGGGAAGCTGCCGGCGGCCGTACGGGCCGCGGCCAGGATCTGATCGTTGAACTCGATCAGGGCGTCCTGGAAGGCGGCCACCTCGGCCAGCACCGCGCCCGTCGCCGGCTCGTCGCGCAGCGCTCGCGGCAGCGCGGCCCCGAGCGCGTGGACCATCTCCGCCGTCATCGTCACGTCCCGGGACAGGAACTCGTCGGTACGGCAGGCCGACCGTTCCATGGCGAACCACCGCGGTCCGTGGGTCACCGCCGCCCGGTGCTGCCAGTTCGGGGAGGTGGTCCAGCCCTCCTTCGCCGTGGCGGAGGCGAACTGCTCCGCCAGGCTCGGGAAGGGCGCGACCAGCGCCTGGAACGCGGCGTCCGGGTCCGCCGGCAGGTCGTCGAACCGGTCGTGGTCCAGTCCCACCGTCACGCTGCACAGGTCGTTGGCCGCGTCGTGGTGGTTGCGGAAGTCCACCACCTGGATCCAGCCGCCGTCGAAGAGGTGGTGCACGGTCCCCCGCGACCAGGTCGTCGCCCGGTGGTAGTCGGCGAGCCGACTGCACTCCTCGAACTTGCGGACGCCGCGCAGGTGGGCGTGCATCATCTTCGACCGCAACAGCAGCGGGCGCGGATCGCCGTCGGCGGTCGCCGCCCGCAGCGGTGACTCCTGGCCGCACGCGTCCACCACGAACCGGGCGGTCGCCGTCCGCCCGGAGCCGAAGGTCAGGTGTGCGGCCTCGGGGGCCAGCCGGACCTCGGTGCGGGACGCCCGTTCCGGCAGCACCGACGCGCCGTACCGCACGGCCAACTCCCGGGCGTACTCGTCGACGTCCGGCCGGTAGAGGTGCCACTCGCTGTGCTCGCCCGGCACGTGGAACTGCACGGCGTGCGCCGGGTCGTGCCGGCGGCCCGCCGTGTGGTGCAGGAACGCCAGGCTCTTCTTGATCCCGCTGGTCCGGCGCACCGCGTCCGGCAGGTCCTCGAAGTGGGCGAAGGAGGCGATCTCCGGCACGTCGAACCGCTCGGCCAGCAGGTGCAGCACAGCGGTCGTGTACGGCACGGTGCTGTCGCCGGAGGGCAGCACCGGGTCGTCGGGCGAGCCGACGATCAGGACCCGCAGGTCCTGCTTGGCCAGGACCGTGGCGAGCAGGCCGGTCGCCAGGTGGCTGCCCAGGATCACGACGTCGTACGACACCGCGGCGTCGGGTTCGGTGGTGGTCATCCGGCCTCCTAGAAGATCTTCCGGCCCATGAGCTGCTCCTTGCCGGCCTCGCGCAGGAAGCCGAGCATCAGCCGCCGCACGTCCGGCGGCGCCTTGGTCGCGGCCCAGAGCATCGTCCGGCCGATCTTGAGCGGGGTCGGGTTGATGAACCGCAGGTGGCGGTCCTTCCAGCCCCAGTGGTCCGGTACGAAGGGCGCCCGGTTGAGGTGGTCGTAGAGCGCGTCGGCCGCCTCGTCGCCGGTGATCTTGCCGGCCTCGAAGTCGCCGCACTGCTTGACCATGTCCTCGAACAGCTCGCCGTAGCCCTCGTGGTCGGACCAGTGCAGGCCCGGGTTCTTCACCTCTTCGAGCTCGTTCAGATGCCGCTCGTCCCCGGTGGAGCGCCACCGGCGGTACGCCTCGTGGGCCCGGAACGTGCCGGCGTTCGAACCCCACGCCCAGATCCGGAAGACCGCCGTCCAGAGCGAGTAGTGCTCGAACGAGACGTACGCGGCGTTGACCAACTTGTCGTTGCCGTCGAACAGCGCCTGCTGGCGGGTGTTCACCCCCTCGAACCGGTCGGCCGAGAAGTCGTCGTCGCCGACCGCCCGCAGGATCCGCCAGGCCAGCACGTTGACCGCTTCGCAGGTGTTCGACAGACCCCGGGAGAAGAGCGGATCGATGAACGCCGCGGCGTGGGCCAGCAGCACCCAGCGGTCACCGACGGTGGTCTTGGACGAGTACTGGACCCGGTCGGTGCCCACCCACTCCCGCATCGGCCGGGCGCCCTCGAACTGGGCGGCCATGCCCGGGAACTTCTGCATGTGCTTCCAGAAGTCCTCCTCCGGCGACATGCCGGGCGTCTTCGGGTACATCCGCGGGTCCATCGTGAGGCCCACGCTGCACAGCGGGTTCTTCGAGTCCTTGTGGTTGTTGAACGCGATCACCCACGACCAGCCGCGCGGGAACAGGTGGTGGACGGTGCCCTCGTAGAACGGCACCGGCGGCTTGTCCGCTCCGGTGCGGTTGAACACCTCGTCGGTGGTCTTGAGGTCGATCATGTGGTTCCAGACGGCCCGCGAGTGGTGCTTGTACCGGCAGGGGTCCTCGCGCAGCCCGAACTTCTCGGCCAGCGGCGAGCGGTAGCCGCTGGCGTCCACCACGTACCGGCTGCGGAACTGCTCACCCCGGGTCGAGCTGACGGTCACCCCGGAATCGTCGAAGTCGACGTCGGCGATGGTGAAGTTCACCCGGGCCGTGCAGCCGTACTTGATCGCCGCGTGGAACAGGTACGCGTCGGTGTCCTGCCGGTACATGTGCGGCGTCTCGTGCAGCAGGCTCGGGAAGTTGAACATCGTGACCTGCTTCGGGTCCTGCGGCTTGCCCTCCTGGTGGTTGAGGAAGGCGAAGTGGTCCTTCTTGCCGTGCCAGGGCGAGATGATCTTCTGGCACGCGGTGAGCGTCGCCAGGGTCATCAACTCCGGCACCTTGTACCGCTCGGACATGGTGCGCAGCGACACCAGCATGTTGGGGATGGTGGACTCGCCGATGGCGAACTTCGGGTGCGCCTTGGCGTCGACCAGCAGCACCTTCGCCCCGTTGCGGGCCAGGATCGCGCCGAGCATCGAGCCGGCGAAACCCGCGCCGAGGATGGCGACGTCATAGGTGGCCTTCTCGGCCTCGATCAATTCACTCACCGTGCACTCCAATTTCCTCGGGTTACTTCGGCTCGGGAACGCGCAGCCGGGAGCCGACCACCGGCCAGCCGGCGAGTTTCTGCTTGATCTCCTCGACCGGTTCGAACTCGCCCCGGGCGAAGCGCTTGCGCATGAAGAGGGTCAGGCCGTCGTAGGTCAGCTCACCGATCGCCGGCGGGGCGTCCCGCTTCGCCCAGCGCAGGGTGCCGAGCACCTTGGCGGCGGAGGCGCCGGTGATCCGGATCGCCGGGTCGGCCAGGCCGAACGCCGGCGGCACGAACCGGGCGCGGGCGAGCTGGTCGCGGATCTGGTTGGCGACGTCCTTGGGCTTAGCCTCGCCCGCGTCGACGGCCCGCATCATCCGGCTGACGCCGGCCAGGAACTCGAGCACCTCGGCGTGGTCGGGGTCGTCGACCTTGGACCGGTCGAACTCGCGCAGCTCGACCCGCCACCACGGCCGTTCCATCCGCCGCAGCACGGCGGGGTCACGGGTCTTGGAGTAGAGCGCGTAGCCCCGGTTGATCTCGAAGGTGGAGAGGATCTGGGTCAACGCCCACACCCGGAACCAGGCGTCCCACAGGTCCCAGTCCCGGAACGCGATGTACGCGTTGTTGACCAGGTCGTCGTTGAAGTCGAGCTGGCCCTGTTCGAGCTCCTGCACGTACTCGAACCGCTCGACGGCGAAGTCGTCGTCCTTGAGCGCGTCGAGCAGCCGCTGGGTCAGCGCGTTGATGATCTCCATGGTGTTCGACAGGCCGCGCGAGAACAGCGCGTCGACGAAGCCCGCCGCGTGCGACATGAGGCACCAGCGGTAGCCGACCGTCTTCTTCGGCGAGTACTGCAACCGGCCGGTGCGTACCCACTCGCGCACCGGGGTGGCGTTGGTGAACTGCTGCGCGATGCCCGGGTACCGGTCCAGGAACCGGCGGAACTCCTCCTCGGGCGAGCAGTCCGGTACCGGGTGCATCCGCGGGTCGAACTGCACGCCGACGCTGCACAGGTCGTTGGTGGACCGGGGGTGGTTGTCGAACGGGATCACCCACATCCAACCACCCTCGAAGATGTGGTGCAGCGTCCCCTCGTGCCACCGGGTGGGGTTGCCGTACGTGCCGCGCGGCGCGAAGTCGTCGTACGGCCGCACGCCCACCATGTGCGTGAACAGCGACCGCGAGTGGTGTTCCAGCCGGGTCGGCTCCTCCCGCAGGTCGAACTGTTCGGCCAGCGCCGAGCGGAACCCGCTGGCGTCCACCAGGTAGCGGGCCCGCACCGGCGCGCCGGGACCGACATCGAGCGTCACCCCGTCCTCGTCGACCTGCACACCCGCGATGCGCGTCTGCTGCCGGATCACCGCGCCGTACTTCGCCGCGACGGTGAGCATGAAGTTGTCGATGTCCTGGCGGAAGAAGTGGTTCTCGGTGTTCAGGATCTTCGGGATCTGGAACATGTTGGACTCTTCGGGCCGCTGCTTCTCGCCCGGACGCTGGTAGACGAAGCCGAAGTTCCGCTTCACCCCGCCGGTGGTGTTGATGTGCGCGTAGACCGACTCGAAGGTGCTCAGGTACTTGATCTCCGGCACGCCGTACCGCTCGCTGATCAACCGCATCGCCATCGACGTGTACGGGATCGTCGACTCGCCGACGGCGAAGCGCGGGTGCGTGCCGGCGTCGATCACCAGCGTGTGGGCGCCGTTGGCGGCCAGGCACGCCGCCAGGGTGGAGCCCGCCAGCCCGGAGCCGATCACCACCACGTCGAACATCCCGTTGTGCGCGGCCGCACCTTCCATCTTGGACTCCCTATCCATCGGATTCACTTCGGCGTCGGGACGCGGAGCCGCTTGCCGACCACGGGCCAGCGCGCGATGAGGTGCTTGAGTTCCTCGCCGACGGCGAACTCGCCGGGCGAGAAGCGCTTCTTCATGAAGAGCGTCAGACCCTCGTAGGTGAGGTCGCCGACGGCCTTGGGCGCCTTCTTGCGGGCCCAGCGCAGGGTCTTGCCGATCTCGAAGAAGTTGGCGTCGGTCCACTGGTTGTCCGGGTCGGCCAGTCCCCACGCGGGCGGCACGAAGTCCGCCTCGCGCAGCAGCCGCAGCAGCTCGGCGGCCGTCTCCCCGGACTCCGCCCGCCCCTCCTGCACGGCCCGGGTCATGTCGTTGACCTGCTGCAACAGACCCATGACCGCGCCGTACGGCGAGTCCTGCGGGATGACCCGCCCGCGCCACCACGGCCGCTCCAGCGGGGCCAGCACGGCCGGGTCGCGGGTGTCCAGGAAGCGGGCGTACGCCCGGTTCACCTCGAAGGTGGCGATGAACTGCCCGAGCGACCAGATGCGGAACCAGGCGTCCCAGAGTCGCCAGTCACCGAACGACGTGTACGCGTTGGCGACCAGGTCGTCGTTGAAGTCCAGCAGACCCTGCTCGAACTCCTGCATGTACTCGAACCGCTCGACCGAGAAGTCATTGTCCTCGATCGCGGAGAGCAGGCGGTGCACCAGCGCGTGCATCGTCTCCAGCGAGTTCGACAGCCCTCGGGAGAAGAGCGGGTCCAGGAAGCCGGCGGCGTGCGAGGTGAGGCACCAGCGGTAGCCGACCGTCTGCCGCGACGAGTACTGCAGCCGGCCGGTGCGGGTCCAGTCCCGCACCGACCGGGCCTGGGCGAACTGCGGCTCGATGTCCGGGTACTGCGCGATGAAGCGGCGGAACTCCTCCTCGGGCGAGCAGTCCGGCACCGGGTGGATCCGCGGGTCGAGTTGCAGGCCGACGCTGCACAGGTCGTTGGTGCCCCGCAGGTGGTTGTCGAACGGGATCACCCACATCCAGCCGCCCCGGAACAGGTGGTGCAGCGTGCCGTCGTGCCACGGGCTCGGGTGCCCGTAGCGGGACTTGGGAGCCAGCTCGTCGTACGGCCGGATGCCGACCATGTGGGTGAACAGGGACCGCGACTGGTGGCGGAACCGGGTCGGCTCCTCGCGCAGGCCGAACTGCTCGGCCAGCACCGACCGGAAGCCGCTGGCGTCGACCACGAACTTGGCCCGGAAGTGGCCGCCCGTGTGGTTGAGCGTGGCACCGTCGTCGTCGATCTCCACACCGGTGATCCGCACCTGCTGGCGGACCGTGGTGCCGTACTTGGCGGCGACCGTCAGCATCCAGTTGTCGATGTCCTGGCGGTAGAAGTGGCTCTCGGTGTGGGTGACCTTGGGGATCGGGAACATGTGGGTCTCGCGCGGGTCCTGGCGCTCCCCCGGCCGGTGGTAGACGAACCCGAAGTTGCGCTTGACCCCCGAGGTCGTGTTGATCTTGGATTGGACGCCCTCGAAGGTGGACAGCCACTTGATCTCGGGGACCCCGTACCGCTCGCTGACCAGCCGCATCATCATCGACGTCGCCGGGATGGTCGACTCGCCGATGGCGAACCGCGGATGGGTCGTGCCGTCGACGATCAGCACCTTCGCACCGTTGCGGGCCAGGCAGGCGGCCAGCATCGTGCCGGACAGGCCGGACCCGATGATCGCGACGTCGTACTCCGGCGCGCTGCGCGGATGATCAGTCATGTCGTTCAAGCTCCTTCATCGGCAGCTGTGGGAGCGGGCAGGTAACCGGTCCGCACCATCCAGCGCAGGTAGGTGTCGAGTAGGTCGTCATCCAACGGCGGGCACCGGAGGTCGGTGCCCCGCAGTTGTTCCTCGGTGTTGTCGACGGCGTAGTGGACGGCCTCCTCACCGCCGACCACGAACTCCTGGACCACCGGCATGACCGGGTGCAGCTCGTTCGTGCCGACGGCATAGGTCGCCTTGAGCGCCTGCCACCACTCCTCGACGGGTACGACCTCGACCGCGAAGCCGTGCCGACGCAGCGCGCGCACCACGTCCGCGAAGAGTGCCTTGTACGGGCTCACCAGGTGGTACGTGCCACCCAGGGCCGGGCCGTACCGGGAGATGTGCACCAGCGCGTTCGCCACGTAGTCGACGGGCGTCATCTCCACCTTGATGTCGATGTCCGGCGCCAACCCGAGCTGCACGCAGCCCTTCATCACCCGGGTGGTGAAGTGGGTGGTCAGGCTCGCGCCGGTGCGGGAGTCGCCCAGCACCCGGCCCGGCCGGTAGATGTCGGCCGGCACGCCGCGCGCGCGAGCCAGCTCGACCAGCCGCTCCGACGCCCACTTGGTCTGCACGTAGCCGGTCACCAGCCGACCGGCCGTGCTGATGTCGTCGTCCTCGCCGACCACGTCCCGGCCGGGCGCCGGCAGGCCCCAGATGCCGTACGTCGAGACGTGGTGGACCGCGGTCGGCCGACCCCGCGCGGCCAACCGCAGCACCTCCTCGGTGCCCGTGACGTTGTCCGGCCGCAGTTGCCGGTAGTTGTAGCCGAAGTGCACCCGGGCGCCGCAGTGGTAGATGCCGTCCAGCAGGTCGGCGAGTTCGTCGTACCGGTCGGCGGTCAGGCCCAGCCCGGGTCGGGCCAGGTCGCCGGGGAGCACCGTGATCCGGTCGACGGCGTTGGCCGGCAGCGGAAGATAACGCTCCATGTTGTCCAGCAGCCGCCGCAGGCCGGTCTCCTCGTCGGCGCACCGCACCAGGCACCACACCCGGGCGCTGGTCGACTCGAGCAGGGTGTGCAGCAGGTACCCACCGACGAAGCCGGTCGCGCCGGTCAGCAGGACGTGTCGGGGGTCGCGGACCCGGGCCGGCGGGTCGCCGACCACCTCGATGTCCGGCGCGAGGGTCACGTCGCCCGCGATCCACGCCGGGTCACCGGCCTGGTCAACCGCCGGGTCGTCACCGCCCTGGTCGCCGCCGGGCGGGGCGGCGTCGGCGGCGGACGCGTCGACGGACCGGTCGGCCAGCAGCCCGGCGAACAGGTCGGCCCACTGTGCCGGGGTGGCGAGGGTGAGCAGGTCACCGGCGCGCACGGTGAGGCCGAGATCGCGTCGGCAGCGTCGGACGGCGTCCATCACCATGAGCGAGTCCATGCCGCTGGCCAGCACGTCGCTCTCCTCGTCGAGGGCACCCGACGTGGCGCCCAGGACGTCCGTGGCCAACTCGACCGCGTACGCGCCGAGCGTCGCCCGCACCCGACGCGGGTCGGGCTCGGCGCGCAGCCCGGCCACCAGCGGCGCCTCCGCGACGTCCTCGGTGGTCGGTTCGTCGGCGGTGATGCCGCGCAGCATCGGCCGTTCCGCGTGGACCTGCATGACCGGCTTGAACACCGACCAGTCCACCGCGCACACCACCCGCTGCGCGGCGTCGCCGGCCGCGAGCGCCATGAGCAACCGGATGCTCTGCTCGGCCGGCAGCGGCCGCAGTCCGGTGGCCTTCAGGAACGCCAGCACCTCGTCGCCGAAGAGCGCGGAGGGCAGGTCCCACGGGCCCCACGCGACGGACAGGGCCGGCAGGCCGGCGGCGTCCCGGTGCCCGGCCAGCGCGTCGAGGAACGCGTTACCGGCCGCGTAGCTGGCCAGGTGCTGTGAGCCCCAGGTCGCGGCGATCGACGAGAAGCCGATGAGGAAGTCCAGCTCCACGTCCCGGGTGAGCTGGTGCAGCAGCCAGCCGCCGATCACCTTGGGCCGCCACACCCGCCGGTACGCCGCGTCGGTGGCCGTGCGGGCGAACTCGGGCTCGGACACGCCGGCCGCGTGCACGACGCCGCGCAGCGGCCGGGGGTCCCGTCCCAACGCGTCGAAGACGGCGGTCATCGCCGCCTCGTCGACCACGTCGGCGGCGACCACGTCGACGGTGGTCCCCAACCGTTCCAGCCGTCGCACGGCGGAGATCCGACGCGCCTCCTCCCCGGTCGCGTCGGCCCAACCGTCCCGCTCCGGCAGCGGGGTGCGGGCCACCAGCACCAGGCGGCCGGCGCCGGCGCGGGCCAGCCATTCCGCGACGGTCAGGCCGATCCCGCCGAACGCCCCGGTGATCAGGTACGTTGCCTCGCCGTGGACCGGCGGCCGGCGGCGCAGCGCCTCGGTCGGCAGTGGAGCGGGCGTCAGGCGCAGCGCGTACCGGCGGTCGGCGCGTACGGCCTGCTGGTCGTCGTAGCCGTCCTCTCCGTCGGCGCGACCGACGCCGGACGGGTTGTCGGGGATCAGCCCGCCCGTGGTCAGCGCGGCCAGCAGCAGCCGGTCCTCGCCGGGTCGGCGCTCCGGGTCCAGGTCGATCGCGCCGCCCCACCGGTCCGGGTGCTCCAGCGCCAGCACCCGGCCCAGGCCCCACAGGGTGCCGGCGACCGGGGCGACCGCGTCCGGGGCGGCGGTGGACTCCGTCGGCACCCGCAGGGCGGCGCGGGTGACGAGGGTGAGCCGGGCGTCGGCGCACTCCGGGTCGTCGAGCATCGCGGCCAGGAGGGCAAGGGTCGTCAGGTCCGCGCGCCCGGCGTACTCCTCCAGGTTGGCGGCGGCACAGTCCTTCGACGCGGGCGCGTCGAGCCCGGTCAGCACCACCGCGACGGCGGGCCGGCCCGGGCCGGCGGACCAGGTGCTGACCAGTTCCCGAACCGCGTCCGGGTCGGGCCGGCACTCCGCTCCCCGGCCCACCACCGGCGGCGCCGCCACCTTCACCGCGGCGTCGTGCTCGCGCAGCAGCGCGGCCAGCCCGGTCACCAGCGCGGCATCCGGACCCGTCGGGTCGGCCACCAGCAGGTAGCTCCGTCCGGCCAGGTCGGCCGGCGGCTGCGGGGACGGCCCGGACAGGGGCACCCAGGTCTGCTCGTAGAGCAGGTCGGCCGGGTCGTCCCAGTGCGCCGGCGCGGGCACCGACGCGACGGTCACGTCCCGCGCGTAGCCGATCGGGACACCGTCGACGTCGAGCAGGTCGACGGCGCCGGTCAACGCGTCGTCGACCGCGCGCACGGACCCGGCTCGGACCCGCACCGCCCGCACGCCGGCCGGCGCCGGGGCACCACCCGACGTCACGGACACACCGCCGAGCGCACCGCAACCGGCCACCGTCGGTTCGGCCACCGGTTCGGCCCCGCCCGCCACGGTCACCGCGACCCGTGCCGCGTCGAGCACCTCGTGCCAGCCCGCGCCGTCCGGCACCGGAATCTCCGGTGCGGTCCCGGCGTCGGCGTCCTCGTCGGGGTACGGGCGGTCGGCCGGCCACCGGCGACGCAGCACCCCACTGGCGTGCCGGATCCACGGTGCGGCCAGCGCCTCGCGGGCCGCCGTGACCCCGAGCAGTTCCCAGGCGGCCGAGCCGTCGTCCCGCGCGGTGACGGTGAGCCGCAGGTGACCCCGGTCGCCGGTGGGCACCGACGCGTGCAGGCTCAACTCCTCGGCGCACCGCCACCCGCCGCCCAGGCTGTCCGTGGCGGCCCGGATCGCCACGTCCAGCATCGCGCCGAGATCCGGCGACTCGCCGGGCAGCGCCTGGGACGTCACCTCGTACGCCGGCACCGGTCCGGGCAGGCGGCGGCCGATGCCCGGGATGTCGCCGCCCACGACGGCAGCCCCGGCCTCCTCGGCGGCGGCCGGTGCGGACACCGGCGCGGCCACCGGCCCGACCTCGCGGAACCAGTAGTGCGCGCCGCGCCACGGCGTCGTCGGCAGCGGCACCGCGCGCACGTCCTCGCCCTGGTGGAAGGCCCGCCAGTCCGGACGGGAACCCCGCAGGCTCACGGCGCCGACCGCGTCGAGCACCGCACGCAGGTCCTCGCCACCCCGTCGCAGCGTGGGCACGAACGCGCAGTCCGGCTCGCCGGCCAGGGAACGGGCGGCCAGGGCGGTCAGCACCGGCGCGGGCCCCAGCTCCACGAACGTGCGTACACCCGCGTCGTGCAGCGCGCGCACCCCGTCGCGGAAGCGGACCGCGCCGGCCGCGTGCCGCAGCCAGTAGTCCGGGCCGATGTCGTCGGGGCCGACCAGCCGACCGGTGACGTTGGAGGCCAGCGGAATGCGCGGCGGGCGGAACGACAGCCCGGCCAGCACCGTCCGGAACGGCTCCAGCACGGGTTGGATCAGCGGCGAGTGGAACGCGTGCGACACGGCCAGCCGCCGGGTGCGGACACCGTCGGTCGCCAGCCGTTCCAGGACGGTGGCCAGGTGCGCGGCGTTACCGGAGAGCGTGACGTCCTCGGGCCCGTTGACCGCGGCAACGGCGACCGTTCCCGCGTACCCGTCGATCGCCGCGACGGCGACGTCCTCCGTGCAGCCCGCGGCGGCCATCGCGCCGCCCGCCGGCAGCTCGGCCATCAGCCGCGCCCGCGCGGCCACCAGGGTGGCGGCGGCGGGCAGGTCCAGCACCCCGGCGACGACGGCGGCGACCAGCTCACCGACGCTGTGGCCGGCCACCGCGGCCGGTCGCAGGCCCCAGGAGAGCCACATCTGGGCGAGGGCGTACTCGACCGCGAACAGCGCCGGCTGCGTGTACCGGGTGTCGTCGAGCGGCGTCGGGCCGTCGGCCCAGAGCACGTCCGCCAACGGGCGGGGCAGCTCGCGGTCGAAGAGCGCCGCCACCTCCTCGAACGCCGCGCGGAAGGCGGTGTTGCCGAGCAGCCCGCGGGCCATGCCCGGGTACTGGGCGCCCTGGCCGGTGAAGAGCCAGGCGACCTTGCGATCGCGGCGGCGGGGCAGCGCGGCCACCGTCAGCCCGCGTGGGTGGCGGCCCTGGGCGTACGCCGACAGGACGTCCGCCAGTTCGTCGGTGTCGGCGGCGGTGACGGCGAGGCCGTGTGCCTGGACCGCGCGACCGACGTGCGTGGTGTAGCAGGCGTCGGCGAGGGACACGGTGTGCGGGCCGCGCAGCCACCGCGCGTGCCGGTCGGCCGTCTCGCGCAGCGCCTCCTCGGTACGCGCGGAGGCCAGGAACAGCCCGTACGGCGGCTGCGAACCGGCGCGGACGGTACCCGCCGGGGGCGCCGCCAGCACGACGTGCGCGTTCGTCCCGCTCGCGCCGAAGCTGCTCACCCCGCCGGTGCGCGGGTGACCCCGATCCGGCCACGGCGTGCACGCCACGGGCACCCGGACGTGCAGACCGGACCAGTCCAGGTTCGGGTTCGGCTCGTTCAGGTGCAGGTGCGGTGGGATCTCGCCGTGCGACATCGCCAGCACGACCTTGAACAGGCCGGCGATGCCGGCGGCCGGTTCCAGGTGCCCGATGTTCGTCTTGACCGAGCCCACCAGCAGCGGGTCGTCGGGGCGGCGGTGCCGGCCGATGACCGCCTCCAGCGAGCGCAGCTCGATGGGGTCGCCCAGCGAGGTGCCCGTGCCGTGCGCCTCGACGTAGTCCACGCCGTCCGGCCCGACGCCGGCCTGGGCCAGAGCCGCGCCGACCACGTCCTGCTGGGCGAGGGGGTTCGGCACGGTGAGGCCGCTGGAGCGACCGTCGTGGTTGACCGCCGAGCCGCGGACCACGGCGACGATCGGATCGTTGTCGGCCAGCGCCGCGGACAGCCGCTTGAGCACCACGACACCGGCGCCCTCCCCACGGGCGTACCCGTCGGCCGACGCGTCGAAGGTCTTGCACCGCCCGTCGGCGGACAGCCCGCGGAACTTGCTCATCATCACGAAGCCGTACGGCGACAGCAGCAGGTTCACCCCGCCCGCCAACGCCAGGTCGCACTCCCGCAGCCGCAGCGCCTGGCACGCCTCGTGCAGGGCGACCAGCGACGACGAGCAGGAGGTGTCCACGACCTTGCTCGGCCCCCGCAGTCCGAGCAGGTACGAGATGCGACCGGCCAGGAAGCTGGGCTCGCCGGTGAGCTGGTAGAAGTCGACGTCGTCGATGTCGCCGACGGCCTGCCGGGAGCGTACGTAGTCGGTCGTGCTCAGCCCGAAGTAGACGCCGGTGCGCGAGCCGTCGAGCCGGTCGGGCGCGTAGCCGGCGCGCTCCAACCCCTCCCAGCAGATCTCCAACGCGATGCGGTGCTGCGGGTCCATGCCCAGCGCCTCGCGCGGGGAGATCCCGAACGCCTCCGGCTCGAACCGGTCGACCTGGTCGAGGAAGGCGCCCCGGATGGTGTACGCCTTGCCCGGCGCCTCCGGGTCCGGGTCGTGGTACGCCCGGGCGTCGGCGCGGTCCGCCGGGAACTCCGAGGTCGTGTCCACCCCGTTGCGCAGCAGGGTCCAGAACTCCTCCGGCGAGTGCGCGCCGCCGGGGAAGCGGCAGGCCATCCCGACGATGGCGATCGGTTCGTCCAGCCAGCCGGCACGGCTGTCGGCGAGGCGGCGGCGCAGGTCCTCGATGGTGCGCAGCGCGTCGGCCATGAGCCGGCGGCTGTCCGGGGTACGCGAGGCGGTCGTCGACATCTCAGCCTCCTTCCGCGAGCGCGGCCGACAGCCGCGCGATCAGCTCGTCCTCAGACATCGCCGCCAGGTCGTCGCCGGCTCCGTCGAGCACGTCGGTCGCCGGGGCCGGTGCGGTGGTCGCCGGGCTGGTCGCCGCGCCCGACGGGGCCGGCGCGACGGGCGGGTCGAGCAGCGTCAGCAGGTGGTCGGTGAGCGCCGCCGCGTTGGGAAACTCGAACGTGAGCGTCGCCGGCAGGTCCACTCCCAGCGCGCGTTCGAGCCAGCCGCGCAGGCTCAGGGACATCACCGAATCCATGCCGAGGTCGAAGAAACCCTGGTGGGGCAGCACGTCCACCCCGGACGCCTCGCCCAGCACCTCGGCCACCGCGTCGAGCACCGCCTCCAGCAGGCGCTCGGCCCGCTGCTCGGTCGGCAGCGCCAACACGACGGCGGCCAGCGGCGCGACCGCCGGCCCCGCCTCCCCCGGTCGGCCGTCGCCCGGCACCGACTCGACGCCCACCTCGGCCAGGAACGCGCGGTCGGCCCGCTCCCGGCACACCCGCACGTACCGGGGCGCGTCCACGTCCGCCACCGTGACCCGGGTCAGGCCCGCCCGCAGCGCCACCTCGAACGCCTCGCCGACCTCCGCACCGGCCAGTGGACGCAGGCCGCTGTCGACCATCACCATCCGGTCCCGGCGGGACAGCTCGGCCGGATCGTCGACGGGCATGAACCGGACCACCTGCACGGGCAGACCGGCCCGCTCCCGGGCCGTGCTCACCGCGTCGACCGCGCCCTCGGCGGCGGCCCGCGCGGCCATCCCGGCGGCCCCCCAGACCGCGGCGGCCGCGCCGGTGACGCAGAACAGCGGCGGCGCGAGGCCACGGGTCGCCAGGTCCAGCCGGTGTACGACCTCAGCCCAGCCCATGGCCGACGACACCGCTGCCTCGTCGAGGGTGTCGAGCGGGGCGGCCGGCGCGGGCATCCCGACGATCAGCACGCCGCCGAGCGGGGCGCCCAACGCGGCCGGCGTCAGGTCGGCCGCGAGATCCGCCACCGTGCGGTCGGTCGCCGTGCGGCCTGTCGCCATGCGGTCGGTCGCCGTATGGCCTGTCGCCGTATGGCCTGTCGCCGATCGTCCGGTCGCCCGGCGGCCTGCCGAGGTGAGGTCGATGCGTCGCACCTGCACGCCGGCGGCGGCCAGCTCGGCGAGCCGGTCGTCCCCGGAGGATGCGGTATCCGACGACGTAGGGTCCGACGGCGTAGCGCCCGAGGACGGTGAGCCGAGCTGCGCGGCGTCCAGGGGTGTGGCGTCCAGCGGTGTGCTCTGGCCGACGATCAGCCGGCGCAGGCCACGGCGGACGAGCACGTCGACGAACGGCCGGCTGGCCGGGTGCAGCGCGTCGGTCACCAGGTACCAGGCGTCCGGGTCACAGTCGATCTCGGGCAACGCGGTCGGCAGCGGGTCCGCCGCCGACAGCCGGGCGGCGTACCAGACTCCGTCGCGCAGGCACAGTTCGTCCTCGGCCGGCCCGGTTCCGGATGCGCGCGTCGCCGTGAGCGCTCCGGCCAGGGCGGCGGCGTCGCCGGCGGTCCAACCAGTGTCCCCCTGGGCCGACCCGTCGCTCGCGTGGCCCGGCCCGCCTGCCTGGTTCGGCCCGTCGCTCGCGTGGCCCGGCCCGTCGCCCGTGTGGCGCGGGGTGGTGCCGAGCAGGTGCGGGTCGACGTCGACCAGACCGCCCCATCCGGGTGCCGCCTCCATGGCGAGCACCCGCCCGGCGGCCCACACCGCCGCCTGGGCCGGGTCGACCTCGCCCGCACCGGTCGGCTGGTACGCCCCGGCGGTGACGACGCGCAACCGCCCGGGCGGCACGTCGAGACCGGCGCGCAGCTGACGGGCCGCCCGCAGCACACGTGCCACCAGGACGTCGCCCGACACGCTGCCGGGTGCTGCCGCCGCGACCAGCACGATCCCGTGGTCCGATGGGACATCGGCCCACGGCGGCAGGTCGCTCCCGCGCGGGCCGTCGGTCGGCGTACCGCCGCGGTCGTCGTCGCGGTCGGAGCCGGCGGTCGGCGGCCGGCAGGTCACCTCGACGCCCGCGAGCCGCAGCCCGTCGAGTACCCGCTGACCCGCCTCGGCGGACGCGTCGGAGAGCGGGACGACGAGCCACCGCCCGGCCGCCTCCGGGGCGGGCGGCACGACCCGACGCCAGCGGACGCTGAACGTGCGCGCCGCACAGCGGTCCCGCACGTCGTCGGGCAGGGCGACACCGACGGGTCCACCGGCCGTCGCCTCGGGTCGGACACTCGCGCCGTCCTCGGTCGCGGAGGCACCGCGCATGGCACCGTCGGTCGAGGAGGCCACGTTCCCGGCGGCGGCGCCAGCCGAGGAAGCCACGTTCGCGGCGGCGCCATAGGACGAAGCCACGTTCGCGGCGGCTCCGGTCGGGGCGGTGCCGCGCGGGTCAGCGGGGCCGGCCGGACCGGCCGGTGCCGCGCCTGCGGAGGCCGACCGCTCGGCGACGGACGTCGACCCGGCCGCCGGATCCGGTGTGTCCGGCCAGTGCCGGCGGCGCTGCCACGGGTAGCGGGGCAGCACCGCCCGGTACGGACGACGGCCGAACAGCCGCTCCCAGTCGATGTCGACGCCGACCACATGGAGCTGGGCGATGACGTCCAGGAATCCTTCGGGCCGGCTCAGATCCGCCCCGACCGCCAGCAGGTTCGGCTCCCGTCCGGTGGCGACGGCCGCCGCGTCCGGCCCGGCGTCGACAGCGAGCAGCACCCGCTCCCCCGCCGCCGCGAGCGGCGCGGCCAGCGCGTCCCAGCCGGACGCCGCCGACCGCACGGGCACCGGATGTGGACCGGACACCGGCCCGCCCACCGAGGCCAGCCACAGCACGGGTGCCGTCGACGGTTCGGCGGGCGTCGCCGTGGTGACCGTCGTGCCGGCGAGCGCCGCACGGATCGCCTGCGCCGGGTCGAGCACACCCGCCGCGCACGCCGCCGCCAGCTCGCCGACGCCCCTTCCGACGACCGCGTCCGGACGTAGCCCGTGGGCCTCCCAGACGGCGGTGAGCCCGAGCTGGACCGCCAGTACGGCGGCGGGCCCGCCCCGCTCCGCGTCGCCGGCGGCCAGCGCCGTCCGCACCGCGCCGCCGTCGTCGAGCGCGTCCACCGTGTCCCGGAAGGCGGGCTCGTCGCGATCGAGGGCCCGCCAGTCGACCGGCACGCCGTCCCCGTACAGCAGGACCAGGCGCTCGGCCCCGGCGGACGCCGCGCCCTGGTGCACGCCGCCGCCACCGCCGGACAGCCCCGCGGCGAGGTCGACGATCCCGCGACCGACCACCGCCAACCGGTGCTCCAGGTGGGTACGGCGGGCCGCCGCCGCGTGGCAGATGTCGCCGATCTCCGCGCCGGCCCGCGTGGACAGTGCGTGGGCGAAGCTCTGCCGGGCGGCGGCCAGAGCGGCGTCCCCGGCGGCCGACAGGACCAGGAGGTGAGCCCGGCCGGACCTGATCGCGCCGGCCCGGGAGGACGGTGCGACGTCCGACGTCAGATGCCCGTTCTGCGCCGCCGGGGCGGCTGGCCCGCTGAGCACCACGTGGGCGTTGGTCCCGGTGAACCCGAACGCGCTCACCCCGGCGACCGGGGGTCGCCCACCGGTGGCCGGCCATGCCGTCGTCGACGTGGTGACCCGGAGCGGCAGCCGCGCCCAGTCCACCTGCGGTGTGGGGTGGGTGACGTGCAGGTGCGCGGGAAGCTCGCCGTGGCGCAGCGCCAGCGCGGTCTTGATCAGCCCGGCGATGCCGGCGGCCGCCTCCAGGTGGCCGAGGTTGGTCTTGACGGACCCGACCAGCAGCGGCCGGTCCGGCTGCCGCCCGTCGCCGAGTGCCCGGGCGATGGCTCGCAGCTCCACGGCGTCACCGAGCACCGTGCCGGTGCCGTGTGCCTCCAGGTAGTCCACGTCCGACGCGGCGACGCCACCGGCGGCGAGCGCCGTACGGATCAGCTCCTCCTGTGCCTCGCCGCCGGGCACGGTCAGGCCGCCGCTCGCGCCGTTGTGGTTGACCGCGCTGCCCCGGATCACCGCGTACACCCGGTCGCCGTCCCGCTCGGCCTGCGCGAGCGTCTTGAGCACCACCACGCCGGCGCCCTCGCCGCGCCCGTAGCCGTCGGCGCTGGCGTCGAAGGTCTTGCACCGACCGTCGGGCGACAGCGCGCCCGCCGCCGACATGGCCAGGTGCACGGTGGGTCGGACCATCACGTTCACCCCACCGGCGAGCGCGACGTCGGCCTCCCCCGCGCGCAGGCTCTGCACGGCCAAATGCACCGCGACGAGCGAGGACGAGCAGGCCGTGTCGATCGCCAGGCTGGGGCCGCGAACGTCCAGGAAGTACGACAGTCGACCGGCCGTTCCGCTGAAGGAGTTGCCGGTGCCGTAGTAGAGATCGACGTCCCGGGCGCGCCGGGTGAGCAGTTGCTGGTAGTCGGTGGTGTTCATGCCGACGAAGACGCCGACGCGGGCGGATCGCCGGTGCTCCAGCGTGACGCCGGCATCCTCGAGCGCCTCCCAGGCCACCTCCAGGAAAAGGCGCTGCTGCGGGTCCATGGCCCGGGCCTCACGGGCCGAGATCCGGAAGAACGCGTTGTCGAACAGGTCGACCCGGTCCAGGAAGCCGCCACGGCGGGTGACCACCGTGCCGGGTGCGCCGGGCCCCACGCCGAGCAGCGCCTCGGCGTCCCACCGGTCCGCCGGCACGTCGCCGGTGGCGTCGACTCCGTCGGACAGCAGCCGCCAGAACTGCTCGGGGCCGTCGGCGCGCGGCAGCCGGCAACCGATGCCCACGATGGCGATCGGCTCGGCCGGCCCGGGTGCCACCGACGCGACGGACCCGGTCGCCCCCGACGCGAGCGGCGGTGACTCGACCGGACGCGGCGGCTCGACCGGACGCGCCGGCGCGATCGCCGGTTCCGGCTCGGCGGCGGGTGGCCACCCGGCGGGGATGGCCTCGGCGACGAGGTGGTCGGTGAGGGCGTCGATGGTGGGGTGTTCGATGCCGACGGCAGCGCCGAGGACGGTACCCAGCTCGCGTTCGAGCCGACTGACGAGCGCGACCAGGGCGAGCGAGTCCATCCCCAGCTCGAAGAAGCCGCGCCCGCGCGCCAGACGGCGGCCGGGCTCGTACCCGAGAGCCTCGGCGGCGGCGTCGTTGACCAGGGCGGCGATCCGGTCCCGCTCCACCGGAGTGCGGGCGCGGGTGCCGGATCCGTTGGTGGCGTCACGGCCACCGATGCCGCCCCCGCCACCGCCGACACCCACGCCCGCGGCATCCGGCTCGCTGGCGGTCGGGCCGTTGTCCGCCGTGACAGTCGTGCCGTTGGCCGCCGTACCTCCGGCGCTGCCGGTGCCGGCGCCGTTGGCGGCCGCGCCGCTGCCGCGTCCCGCGCCGACCGCCTCGCCACCCCCGCCGCCGTCGCCGTTGGACGCGGCGATCGTCGGCACACCGGCCCCGGTGAGGGTCTGCACGACGGTGCCGTCCGGCGCGATGAGGCGTACCTCGGCGCGTAGCTCGCCCAGCGCCAACCCGGCGTCGACAGCCGGCGCGGTGCCGGCGGAGCCCATCCGCACCGCCTCCGGCGACGGCGCGGCATCGGGCTCGGGGGTCGGCAGCCAGTACCGCTCGCCGGTCAGCCGGACCGGCGGCAGTGGCAGGTACCGCCGAGCGTCGCCGTGCACCGCCGCCCAGTCCACCGCGACACCGGCGGTGTACGCCTCGGCGAGAGCCCGGGTCAGGGTCTCCACCGGCGGCTGGCCACGCACCAGGCTGCCGATCGCCGTGCCACGACGGGAGCGGGCCACGAGTGCGGCCGACAGCGGCCCGGTCAGCACCGGGTGCGGGCCCAGCTCCAGGAAGACGGCCGGCCGCCGGGACAGCAGCCGGTCGACCGCCGGCCAGAAGAGCACCGGCTCGCGCACGTTACGGCCCCAGTAGGCCGGCCCGAACTCCGCGACGCCGGCGGGGTCGACGCTGGACAGCATCGGCACGCGCGGCTCGGCCGGCGTCAGCCCGTCGAGCCGGCGCGCCAACTCGTCGCCGTACGCCGCGACCGCCGGACTGTGGAACGCGTAGTCGCCGGCCAGCGGCACGCACCGCACCCCGGCGGCGCTCAGGTCGGCCAGCAGCCGGTCCACGGCCGCCGCCGGGCCGGCGACCACGACCGAGCGCGGCCCGTTGACCGCGGCGATCGCGACCTCGGCGTACCGCTCGACGGCGGCGGTCACCTCGTCGGCGGAGAGCGCGAGGGCGGCCATCCGACCGCTGCCGGACGCCGGCTGGAGCAGTTCTCCGCGCAGCACGATGACCCGCAGCGCGTCTTCCAGCGGCAGCGCGCCGGCCGCGCAGGCTGCGGCAACCTCGCCCATGCTGTGGCCGACGACCGTGTCCGGCGGGACACCCCATCGAGCCCAGAGCCGGGAGAGCCCGATCTGGATCGCGAAGATCGCCGGTTGGGCGAACCGGGTGTCGGACAACCGGCTGCCGGTACGGCGACCCAACTCCTCCAGCAGCGACCACCCGGCGATCCGCCGCGTCAACGCATCGCACTCGTCGAGGGTGGCGCGCATGGTCGGGTCGGCGCGGTAGAGGTCGAGGCCCATGCCCGGGTACTGCGAGCCCTGGCCGGAGAAGACCTGCACCACGTACGCCGGACCGTCGTGCAGCAGCTCGCCGCTGACCGTACGGGCGGACCGCTCGCCGTGCTGATGACCGGTCAACGCGGCGCGCAGGTCGGCGGCGTTCGCGCCGGTCACCGCGAGCCGGTGCGTGTGGTGACTGCGCCGGGCGGCGGCGCTGAACAGCAGGTCACCGAACTGGTCGGGCTCCGCCGTCGCGGGGTCGTCGAGCAGGTGCGCGTGCCGCGTGACCTGGTCCGCCAGGGCCGGCTCGGAGGGGCCGGACAGCACCAGCACCGGCCAGGCGACGGGTGCCGACGGCAGCGCGGCGCGCTGCTCACCGGGGGCGGCGAGCACGACGTGGACGTTGCTGCCGGACAGACCGAACGCGCTGACGCCGGTGAGGCGGTGGGGATCGGGGCGCAGCGCCGTACGGGTGGTAGGGACCACCAGGCCGGAGCCGGACCAGCCGAACCGCGGCGTCGGCTGGGCCAGCTTGATCTGCGGCGGCACCACCCCGGCGCGCGCGACCAGCAGGGCCTTGAGCAGGCCGAGGATGCCGGCGGCGGAGTCGAGGTGGCCGAAGTTGGCCTTGTGCGAGCCGACGAGCAGTGGGCGCTCCGGGGCACGCTCGGGCCCGAAGACGGCGGCCAGCGCGCTGAGCTCGATCGGGTCGCCCAGCGGGGTGCCGGTGCTGTGCGCCTCGACGTACTCGATGTCCGCGGCCGACACGTCGGCGTCGCGGAGCGCGTCGCGCAGCAGCTGCTCCTGGGCGACTGCGTTGGGCGCGGTCAGGCCGGCGCTGCGGCCGTCGTGGTTCGTCGCGCTTCCCTTGATCACGCCCCAGATCCGGTCGCCGTCGGCGACGGCGTCCGCGTACCTCTTGAGGACGACCACGGCGCCGCCCTCGCCGCGCACCACGCCGTCGGCGTCCGCGTCGAACGGACGGCAGAGCCCCTGCGGTGACAGCGCCTGGATGCGTCGCATGTAGAGGGTCAGCTCCGGGCCGACCATCAGGTTGACCCCGCCGGCCAGCGCGGTGTCGCAGTCCCCCGCCGCCAGCGCACGCGCGGCGAGGTGTACCGCCAGCAGCGACGACGCGCAGGCGGCGGTCAGCGTCATGCACGGCCCGTTCAGGCCGAAGGTGTACGCCACCCGACCCGAGCCGAAACTGAACTCCTTGCCGCTGGCGTAGTGCGACCCGACGTGGTCGACACCGAGGGTGCGGGCGTGCAGCACGGCGTAGTCCATCGCCAGGATGCCGAAGTAGACCCCGGTGTTGCTCCCGGCCCAGGCCGGCAGCGGCACGCCGCTGTGCTCCATGGCACGCCAGGCGAGGGTCAGCAGGAGGCGCTGTTGCGGGTCCATCTCGCGCGCCTCGTGCGGTGAGACGCCGAAGAACTCGGCGTCGAACAGGTCGATGTCGGGCAGGAACCCGCCCACCCCGACCGTCTCGAGCGAGGCGGCGCCGGGCCGCCCGGGCGGAACGCGGCCGGTGACGTCACGACCCTCGTCCAGGACGCGCCACAGCGAGTCGAGGTCGTCCACACCGCCGGGGAACCGGCAACCGACGCCTACCACCGCGATGTCGGTGGCACCTGCCCTGGAGGGCGAGCGACGGTCGCGGCGCATCCCCACGGCACCCCCCACGTGCATCCGTCCGGTGAACTGCAGCAGCCATTCCCCGCCTGATGATTTCCCTGTACGTTGAAGTACATCGGACGAGAAGCGAGATGTCAATGCTGATAGATCACGTCCTGGTTGCCGAAGAAGCCCGGGAGAACGGCCGTTCAGGCCCACCCTCGGTGACGGTATTCGGCTTTCCGGCCGCCGGTGGCTCGGCGTCGCATTTCACCAGGTGGAGGCGGTGGCTTCCGGCCGGGGTGGCCGTGCAGCCGGTGGAGCTGCCCGGGCACGGCGCACGCCGGCAGGAGCCGGCGATCGACGACTGGCCCCGGCTGGTGGCCGCCGGGTGCGACGCGGTGCGCGACCGCCTGTCGGGTCCGTACGCCCTGGCCGGGCACAGCTTCGGCGCGCTGCTGGCGTACGAGGTGGCGGCGACGCTGGCGCGCACCGGCCCGGCCCCCGAGCTGGTGATCGCCGCCGGCCGCAACGGACCCACCACCGGCCTCGCCCACCGTCCCCTGCACGCGTTGGACGACGACCGGCTGATCGAGTCGCTGGGGCGTCTCGGCGGTACCCCGGCCGAAGTCCTCGCCGAACCGGCGTTGATGCGGCTCGCCCTGCCGGTGCTGCGGACCGACCTGCGGCTGGCGGAGACCTACGCCCGCCCACCCCGGGCGGCGTTGGGGTGTCCGATCCTCGCCGTGGTGGGCCGCCACGATCGGATGGCCGACGCGGCGGGCGCGCTGGCCTGGCAGCAGGAGACGGTCGAGCGCTTCGACCTGACCGTCGTCGACGGCGGGCACTTCATCCTCGACCATCCGCAGGTCATCGACGCGGTGACGGCGCGAATGACCGAGCTGCTTCGGCGGGTGGGTCGACCCGGGGCCGGTACCACCAACGGTTGACCCGCCCGGCCACCACCACCGCCAGCACCGCGAGAGCCGTCCCGGCCAGCAGGTCGACGGCGTAGTGCTTGCGCAGGTACAGCGTGGACAGCAGCAACCCCAGGCCGATCGGCAGGTACCACCAGAACAGCCGACGGGCGTCGCGCCACAGGTAGACCATCAGCACCACCGTCATGGCGGTGTGCAGGCTGGGAAAGAGATCCCGTGCCGGGCCCTGGACGGCGGTGATGGCGTCCAGCGCGCCGCCGATCGATCCCTCGTGGCCGGGCAGCGGGTCGGCGTAGACGTCGGTCTGGTAGATGTGCGGACCCACCCCCGGCACCAGCACGTAGCCGGAGTAGCCGACGACCGCGGTGATCGAGATCGCGAGCGCGAAGTCGTGGTACTCGCGCACATGGCCCCGCAGGTACGAGAAGATGGCGTACGCCCCCTGGGACAGGCCGTAGCTCAGGTAGCAGATCGCCATGAACAACGTCAGCGCGGGTGAGCCGAGGGTGTCGTTGAGCCAACGGCTGACGTCGCCGCCGAAGACGGCCCGGTCGAACTCGATCAACGCGGGATCGACGAGTGGGAAGTCGAGTTCGGGGGTGATGGTCCGCAGGCTCGAATAGATCACCAGGCAGGACAGGAACGGCACCGCCGTCCTGGCCACCCCGCCGACGATCCTGGCCACCCGCGCCGGGCCGCCGGTCGGCGCCGCGTCGAGCCCCGGGGCGCCCGACGCCGCGGTACGCCTGCGCCGCGCCAGCGCGAACCCGGCGACCAACGCGCCGACCAGCACGGCCGACACGGCGATCAGCGCCCAGGAGAGCGCGCCGGTGACCAGGGCGAGCCCGGCGACGAGCGTGAGGGCCACCGCGAAGAGGCACTCCTCCGGCCACAGCAGCGGGGCACGCCGGCTGTCGCCCCGGTCCCGTGTGACTGCCACGGGCCGGGGCGTGCCGACCGTCATTCCGTCTCGCCCGACGAGGGTGCGGACCGCCAGAGGACCGGGCAGAACTGCGGGTCGCTGTAGTCGGGCAGACCCGCCTCGTTCCGCCGTACCAGGGAATCGTGGTTGTAGACGACGAGGTCGCCGTCCGAGCGGTGGAACCGCCGGTACCGGTTGTCACCGTCCTGCAGGTGCAGCGAGATGGCCCGCCGGGGGCGCGGACTGCGGTTGGCGCCACTGCCGTGGTACGTGCGGCAGTGGTGGAAGCTCATGTGCCCCTTGGGGATGTGCATGGGGATCTTGTTGACCTGAGCGCCGTTGTACTCGGCATTGCTGACGAGCAGTTCCTCCAGCTCGGAACGGTCCCGCTCGGCGAAGTGCCGGGTGGTCTTGTCGTCGCCGCCGACCTCCTTCCAGGTGTGGCTGCCGTCGACCATGGTGATCGTGCCCATCTCCTCGGTGCACTCGTGCATCGGGATGAAGGCGGTCAGCATCCGCTCGGAGGTGCAGCTCTGCCAGTAGTGCCGGTCGAAGTGCCACGGCACGATGTTGGTCGGCTCGCCGGGGCTCGGTGGCTTGAGGATCAGGGTGCTCTGGAACACCCGGATCTCGGCCGCCTCCGCGAGCCGCGCCGCGACCGCGCCGATGATCGGCTTACGCAGGATGGCGGCGATCTCGTCGCTCTCGTAGTGCACGTAGTCGTTGTGCCGCTGCACCTCGCCGTGTTCCGGCTCCCAGTAGGCCAGCTTCGCCGGCCGCCGGGGCAACCGCCGGTCGCGGTGCCCCGCGTAGAACCGCTCGCTGGCCTCGACGAGCGTGTCCACCTCGTCGTCGGTGAGCAGCTTCTTGCTGAGGTACCAGCCCCGCTCGGCGTACGACCGGACGTCCTCGTCGGTGGGCAGCGCGGCCCGTTCCTCGTCGGTCAGCGTGAATTCCGTCGTTGTCATCGCGCCCCTCTCATCGTTGATCCGTTGTGGTGACCGCCGCCGGGTCCGCCTCCCGCACCCGCGCCGTGCTGGGCGGGCCGAACATCAGGCTGACGTTGTGCCCGCCGAACGCGAAGGAGTTGGACAGGACCGCGCGGGGCCGGACCGGGCGGGCCTGACCCCGCACGTGGTCGAGGTCGCAGGCCGGGTCCGGATCGTCCAGGTTGTGGGTCGGCGGCAGCATCCCGTAGGTGACCGCCAGGGCGGTCGCCGCCGCCTCGACGGCCCCGGCGCTGCCCAGCAGGTGCCCGGTCACGCCCTTGGTGGAGCTGACCGCCGGGGCGTGCCCACCGAACGCGGTGTGGACGGCACGGCTCTCGGCCACGTCGCCCCGCTTGGTGCTCGTACCGTGGGCGTTGATGTAGTCGACGTCGGTGGGCGCGACGCCGGCGTCGGCGACCGCCCGGCGCATGCTCTGCGCGGCGCCGGCGCCGTCCGCCCGCGGCGACGTGGGGTGGAAGGCGTCGGTGGTGGCGCCCCACCCGATGATGTCGGCGTAGCCGGCGGCCCCCCGGGCGTCCGCGTGCTCGGCCCGCTCGACGACCATGATCCCGGCGCCCTCGCCGAGCACGAACCCGTTGCGTCGCCGGTCGAACGGGCGGCTCGCCTGCGTCGGGTCGGACCAGCCGGTGGCGAGCGCCCGCGCGTTGGCGAAGCCGGCGGTGCCGGTCGGCCCGAGCGGCGACTCGGCCCCGCCGCACACGACCACGTCCGCGTCACCGGCCCGGATGAGCCGCAGCGCCTCCGCCACCGCGTGGGCGCTGGCCGCGCAGGCGGTCGCGATGCACGAGCTGTAGCCCTGGATGCCGTACCTGATGGCGATGCGGGCGGCCGCCATGTTGGGCAGAAAACCCGGATAGAGGTACGCGCTCACGGCGGTGCGGCCCCGCGCCTCACGGGCCTTGGCCTGCGCCTCGTACGTGGTGAGGCCACCCGCGCCGCTGGAGACGACCACGGCGACCCGCAGCGGGTCGACGTCACGGCCGACCTCCAGGCCGGCGTCGCGCATCGCGTCGTCGGCGGCGGCCAGCCCCATGACCAGGAACCGGTCGGCAGCCAGCACCTCGTTGGCCGGCAACACGGTGGTGGGGTCGATGTCCGGGGCGATCCCGACCACCTCCGTGGCGGCGGCCGCGCCGTGCCCCTCGGGCGGGCGCACCAGCCCGGAGCGCCCGGTGCAGATCGCCGCGAAGAAGTCCGACACGCCCCGCCCGACGGGCGTCACCAGCCCCATGCCGGTGATGGTGGCCGAGGGTCGGGTCGATCCGGTCATGTCAACCGCCTTGTCCGCCGCCGGTCGGCGGCCTGGTCGTCTCGTGGTCGGGCATGAGCAACAGGGCCGTCGCGCCGGAGGGCTGGGCCGGGTCGGTGTCGTGCTCGACGACGATCACCAGCGCCTCCGCCGCGTCCCCGTCGGCGAACAGGCCCTCGGCCACCGCCCGGCCCTCACCGACGGGGTCGCCGGCCGGGCTGAGACACACGACCGGTCCGGTCAGGGCCCACTCGGTGGCGACGTGGCCGAGGACCGAGTTCGGTACGGACTGGAAGAAGTACATCGGCGACACCCGCCGGCCGTCGTCCACCTCCCCGGCGATGGCCGCCGCGGTGGCCTGGTCGGCGTACGCGCTGACCAGCACGACGGCGGTCGGCCCGGCCGGCCCCGTACCGGTGCGCCGACGCAGACAGCGACCGGCGACGGCCACCACGAGCGGGGGGAACGGCGAGGCGACGAACCCGCGGACCGCGGGCGGCCGGCCGGCGTCACCCGGTTCGGGCCAGGCCGCGCGGGCCAGCTCACGGACCGCGCCGCCGGCGGTGTCGAGGTCTGTCACGCCGCCCCCAGCACCAGCGCGGTGTTCGCTCCGCCGAAGGCGAAATTGCAGCTCAGGGCCCACCGACCCCGCATCGGGCCGGGCTCGCGCACCACCGGTACCGGGCACTGCGGGTCCGCCTCGACGAAGCCGGCGTTCACCGGCAGCCGACCGGCGTCGAGGGCCAGCGCGGTGACCGCGAACTCCAGCAGGCCGGACGCCTCCAGGGCGTGCCCGTGCACGGACTTGGTCGAGCTCACCGGCACCGATCCCGCCGCCGCGCCGAGGCCGGCGCGCAACGCGCTGCTCTCGGCCGCGTCGGCGCGGGTGGTGCCGGTGCCGTTGGCGTTGACGTACGCCAACTCCTCCGGCGGCACACCGGCCCGGGCCAGCCCGGCCCGGATGGCCGACGCCATCCCGGCGCCACCCGGATCGGGCTGGCAGACGTGGTAGGCGTCGCCGGCCCGGGCCCAGCCGGCCAGCCGGGACCGCACCCGAGCGCCCCGCCCCTGGGCGCCGGCCGCCGACTCCAGCACCACGGCGACGACCGCGTCGCCCAGCAGCATGCCGCGCCGGCCGTTGCTGAACGGGCGTACGGCACCGTCGTCGGCCAGCGCTCGGCCGGCGTCGAAGAGGGCCTGGTGGTCGGCGTCGACCAGGAAGCCCCCGGCGACCACGGCACGGTCGCACCGACCCCGGGCGATCATCGAGGCCGCCTCGGCCAGCGCGGTGCTGCCCGCCACGCAGGCCGACGTGTAGACCCGCGCGACACCCGAGAGCCCGGTTCGCCGGGCCACGGTGGCGGCCAGCTCGGCCGGTCCGTTGCCCGACCCTCCGGCGCGGACCACGCTGGTGCCCGTGCCGGTGGCGAAGAAGAGCGGACACTCGGCGCGGAGGCCCGCCAACCCGGCGTCGTCGCAGGCGTCCGCGACGACGGCGACCACCTCGGCGGTCAGGTCACCGGTGCCGGCGAGGGTCGCCGCCGCGCGTACCCGGCTGCGGCCCGGGTCGAAGCGACGGACCTCGCCGAACGCGGGCTTCCCGGCGAGCACCGCCGTCAGCAGCGGCGCGGGGCCACGGCCGTGGGCCGTCAGGAGACCCAGTCCGGTGACCACGACAGTCGAGTGGGTCACTCCGACTCCGCAGCCGTCAGGGTGAGGCGACCGAGGATCTCCGCCGCACCGGTCACCGTGGACATGGCCGCCAGTTCGTCGTCGTCGAGGTCGAGGTCGAGGCCGTAACGCCGCTCTATCTCGTAGACCAGCCGGGCGAGCTCCAGCGAGTCGATGCGCTCGCGCGAGGCGTCGACCGTCCGGTAGCCCACATCGGCGAGGATCGACAGGATCTCGTCGCGGCGATCGCTGTCGCCCACCGTCACTCCGCCGCGGCGGCCGGTGCGACGGGGGCGCTCCGCGCCGGCTCCGCCCGCCCGGCCACCTCGGCGGCGAACCGGTCGAGCGTGTAGTCGGCCAGCTTCTCCAACTCCTCGTCGGTGAACTTGACGCCGAAGGTGTCCTCGACCCGGACGGCGAGTTCGGCGACGGCCAGCGACTCCAGGTCGAGGCCGGCGGGGCCGAGCACCGTGTTGCCGGTGACGTCGTCGACGTCGTAGTTCATCTGGGCCAGCGCATCGACGATGGACTGGCGAACCTCATCTGACATTGCTTGACTCCTCCCATGGAATGGGTCGTGGTGCGGATTGCGACGATCACCGGCGACCCCAGGGGCCGGGCGTCGGAGCATCTGGTCAGCACCGCTGCTGACCTGCTCGGCGTGCCGGCCGCCGAGGTTGGCGTGGCACGGGACCAGACCGGCCGGCCGAGGCTCACCGGCGCGGCGCGCGGGTTGCACGCGAGCATCAGCCACGGACGCGCCGTGGTGGCGGTGGCCGTCTCCGCGGTGACACCGGTCGGCGTGGACGTCGAGCGCGAACGCGCCCTGCCCGGCGCGGCGCTGGCCCGGCGCTGGATGGCGCCGGCCGACGCCGACTGGCTGACCGAGCAGCCGGAGTCGCTGCACACCAGCGCGTTCCTCTGGCTGTGGACCCAGAAGGAGGCCATCGGCAAGGCGCGCGGCACGGGCCTGCGCGGCGGCGGCCTCCGGCAACCGCTGCTGCTGCCGACCGTCTGGCCGGACCCGCCCGGGTCGCTGCCGATGCGCCCGGTGCCCGGCAGCCGGACCGAGGTGGCCTGCGGCGCCCTCCCCGGCGGCCTGGTGCTGGCCGTCGCCGGGCAGGACCGACCGCGCCAGGGCGCCACCGACGGCATCCGGCTGCTCGTCGACCCACCGCCGACGACCGCGCCGTGACGGTCGGTCGGTGGCCGCGCCACACCCGTCCCGTCTCGGGGCGTCATCACGGCGTCGGCTCGGCCGACGCGCTGCGCAACACCGCCACGTCGCGGACCAGCTTGCCGCTGGACGTACGCGGCAGCCGTTCCAGGATCTGCCAGCGCAGCGGCCGCTTGTACGCGGCCAGGACGTCCTCCAACGCGGCGTCCAACTCCGCCCCGGTCAACGGCTTGTCGACGGCCGTGTACGCCTCGATGGCCCCGCCGTCGAACGTCACCACCGCCTCGGTGACGCCGGGCAGGTCGAGGATGGCCTGTTCGACCTCGGTGAGGTCGACCTTGAGGCCCCCGATGGACACCTGCGAGTCGAGGCGACCGCGGATGGTGACCAGCCCGGTGACCGGGTCGATGGTGGCCGCGTCCCGGGTGCGCAGCCAGCCGTCGGACCAACGGCTCTCGTCGACGAGCCCCACGTACGGGGTGACGGGCCGGCGGACCTGGAGCTCACCGTCGACGACCCGCACCTCGATCCCGGGCGCCGGGCGCACCCCGGGCCGGTGCACGCCGAACAGGTCGGTGGCGATGACGCCGACCTCGGTCATCCCGTACATGTTGCCCAGCACGGTGTCGTAGCACTCCGCGAAGCGCTCCGGAACGCCGGGCCGGACCAGCTCGCCCGCCGTGGTCATCCGCACGAACTGCGGCAACGGCCCGGCGGGGCGGCCGGCCATCAGCATCTCGAGGTGCACGGGCACGCCGATCACCGTGGTCGGCGTGGCCTCTCCGGCGATGACGCCCAACACGCCGCCCACCGTCATCCGCTCCGGCAGGGTGAGCGTGACCCGGGCATGCAGGGCGTAGAGCAGGCCGCCGACCAGACCCAGCACGTGCGCCATCGACGCGAGCAGCACGAGCCGCTCGCCGGGCCGGGGCACCCCGTCGGTGAGCGTGTACCGCTCGATCTCGGCGACGAGGTCGTCGACGGTGCGGCCGATGACTTTCGACGGGCCGGTGGACCCGGAGCTGAGCTGGATGAGCGCGTGCGGTGTCGACGCCGGACGCCCGGCCGGACGCGCGACGACCGTCTCGTCGACGATGACGAAGCCGCGCAGCGGCGGGAGCGCGGTGTCCACGGGTTGGACGAGGAACTGCGCGCCGACGCGTTCGAGCGCCCGCTCGACCTCGCCGCGCGACAGCCGGTGGTCGAGCAGCGTCACCTGGGCGCCGATCCGCCAGGCGGCGAGCAGGTTGGCCACGTACGCCAGCGACGAGGGCAGTCGGAGCGCGATCGCTCCGCCCGGGCGCAGCCCGGCGTCGGTGAGCCGGGCCTGCCGGGAGGCCACCTCGGCGCGCAGCTGCGCCCGGGTGATCGGCGCACCGAGGACGAGGCAGGTCTCGTTGCCCGGGCCCGCCAGCAGGACGTCGTCGACCCAGCCGGTGCCGTGCGCGGGCAGATCGTGCCGCACCGCCGCCAGCGACGAATCTATAGTGGACACAGGGCCTCCACGCTGCTCGAACGGCGGGCCGGCTCGACTCGACGGGTATGTACGTGCCGAACGGAGGAGTTTCCTCATCTGATGACATCCTGGTTCGATGAATTATATCGGCGCGGTCCCCACCGTCAAGCGCCCGTCGGACGGTGGCCGCGTAGGTGACGCCCGAGGTGTCGCCACCCCGGGCCACGGCCGTGCTCGTCACGCTCGCCCTGGCGGCGTTCGCGTTCGTCACGACCGAACTGCTGCCGGTCGGCCTGTTGACACACATCGCGTCGGATCTTGACCGGTCCCACTCGCGGGTGGGCATGCTGGTCAGCGGGTACGCCGTCGTCGTCGTGCTGGCGTCCGTGCCGCTGGCCCGGCTGACCCGGCGGATCCCCCGTCGTCACCTGCTCGGCGTCACGATGCTCCTGTTCGCCGCCGCGAACGGCACCGCCGCGCTCGCGCAGTCGTACGCCGTGCTGGCCGGGGCCCGTCTCGGGACCGCTGTCGCGCAGGCGTTGTTCTGGTCCATCGCCACGGCGACCGTGATCGGGCCCTTCCCCGTCGCGGTACGGGGCCGGGTGGTGGCGCTGTTCGCGACCGGGGCGACGCTCGCGCCGGTGCTCGGCGTACCCCTGGGCACCTGGCTCGGCCAGCAGGCCGGCTGGCGTACCGCGTTCGCGGTGCTGGCGGGGGTCGGCCTGGTGATCGCCGGCGCGGTGGTCGCCCTCCTGCCCAGCTATCCCCCGGCGGCCGGCGGCGGCGCGCGAGGCACCGCGCCCGACGGACGGCGCTTCGCCGTGTTGCTGGTCGCCACCGCGCTCAGCATCGGCGGTTTCCTGACCGTGCAGACCTACATCGCGCCGTTCCTGCTCGACGTCAGCGGCTTCGCCGACGCGGCCCTCACGCCGCTGCTGTTCACCGCCGGCGTCGCGGGGGTGCTCGGCACCCTGCTCGCGGCCCGGACCCTGGACACCCGGCCGATCGCCTCGCTGTTGACGGCGCTGGGCGTCGGTACGGCCGCACTGTTCGGCCTGTACGCACTCGGTGTGTTCCCGCTCGGCGCGGTCGCCTCGCTCGCCGGGCTCGGCCTCGCCTACGCGGCGTTCGCCTCCGCCGTGCAGAACCGGATGCTGCACCTGGCGCCCGGCAGCACCGACATCGCGTCGGCCGCCGTCAGCACCGCCTTCAACGTCGGCATCGCCGGCGGCTCGCTGCTCGGCGGCGCTCTGCTGCCCGCGTCGGGGGCACGCGCGCTCGCACTTGTCGGTGGACTGCTGACGCTGGCCGCTCTCGTGCTGCTCAGCCGGGACGCGAGCCGGGGGCGCGTGGGCTGAGGGCCGGCGCGGTCCGACCGACTCCAGACGTTGTCAACTGGCGGTCGTCAGCATGTCCGCGGAAAGGCAATTCCGCCCCGAGGACAAGGCTCCATGACCACAGAACACGACACCCGGCTCCAACCGGCTGACCAGGGCATCCACGACGCGCCGGCACGGTCGGGTCCCCGACCGGGGCTGACCCTCCTCGCGCTGGCGCTGGGCACCTTCGCCATCGGCACCGGCGAGTTCGGCAGCAACGGCATCCTGCAACTCTTCGCCGCCGACCTGGGCGCCTCCATCCCGGTCGCGACGTACGCGATCAGCGCCTACGCCTTCGGCGTCATGATCGGCTCACCGGCGATCACCCTGCTCGCGGCGCGCGCGAACCGCCGTACCCTCCTGCTGGGTCTGATCGCGTTGTTCCTGGTCGGCAACGTCCTGTCGGGCCTGGCCCCGAACATCGCGACCCTCGTCGTCTTCCGTTTCATCACGGGAAGCGTGCAGGGGGCCTTCTTCGGCGCGGGGGCGGTCGTCGCCGCGTACGTCTACGGTCCCGGCAGGGGCGGCCGGGCCTTCGCCACCGTGATGGGCGGCCTGACGGTGGCCACCATCGTCGGGTCGCCGCTCGGCACCCTCGTCGGCCAGCAGGTCGGCTGGCGGGCGACCTACTGGACCGTGGTCGGCCTGGGTCTGCTGGCCGGCGCGGCGCTGCTGGCCTGGCTGCCACGCACCGACGACCTGCACGGCAGTTCGGTGGCGCACGAACTCGCCGCCCTCCGACGACGGGAGGTCTGGCTCATGGTCGCGGTCGCGGCGCTCGGCATCTCCAGCATCTTCGCCGTCTACACCTTCGTCGGGCCGTTCGTCACCGACGCGGCGCGCGAGAGTACGGCGCTCATCCCGGTCGCCCTGGCCGTCTTCGGCCTCGGCATGGCGGTCGGCAACTACTTCGGTGGTCGGGCCGC
Source organism: Micromonospora sp. bgisy143 (assembly GCF_057708145.1). Lineage (NCBI taxonomy): Bacteria > Bacillati > Actinomycetota > Actinomycetes > Micromonosporales > Micromonosporaceae > Micromonospora > Micromonospora sp. bgisy143. Next base: position 433,066 of record NZ_JBYIRN010000003.1, on the reverse strand, counting down.
CGACCATGACGGCGGTCGACCGCTGATCTTCGGCTTCGGCTACGTGCTGGTGCTGCTCGTGGCCATCGGATTCCTCGGCCGGGAGATCCTGATCCTCCTGCCGGCGCTGTTCGGCGTCGGCGCGACCATGATGTTCGCCATCCCCGCGATCCAGGTACGGCTGACCCAGTTCGCACCCGACGCGCCGACCCTGATGGGCGCGCTGAACCTGGCCGCGCTGAACCTCGCCAACTCGCTCGGCGCGATCGGCGGCGCCGTCGCCCTCGGCATCGGCTGGGGAACCCTCTCCACGGTCTGGGCGGGGTTCGTCCTCACCAGCGCCGGCCTGCTCCTCTACCTCACCACGGTGGGTCGACCCGGGCGAGCCGTCCCGACCATGAACAGGACCCGCGGTGAGTGACACGACCCGGCGAAAATCAGAGCCGATCCATTCCTCGTCAACACCGGGCACCTACCGTTCGACTGTGCGCACCGGAGACGCCGACGGCCCTGTCCTCGACGCTGAACAGTTCGACCGCCTCGCCGGCTACGGCACCGAGGAGGAGGTCCGTCCGGGGCAACACCTGTACGCCGCCGGCGACAGCTCGTACGACTTCTTCCTGCTGCGGACGGCGACCGCCGAGGCGGTCCGGAACGCGACGGCGCTGGAGCCGGAACGGCTGATCTACCGGCGCGGGCCGGGCGAGTTCCTCGGCGAACTGAGCCTGCTGACCGGGCAGCAGGTGTTCCTCACGGTCCGTGTCGTGACGGCCGGGACGGTCGTCCGGATCACCGCTCCCGAGCTGCGCCGCGTGCTCGCCGACCAGGTCGACATCGCCGACGTGCTGATCGAGACCTTCCAGGCCCGGCGTGAACTCATGCGGGGCGAGGCCGGCAACGCCCTGGAGATCGTCGGTCGACCGCAGGTGGCCGAGTCGCTGGAGCTGCGGACGTACGTGAACCAGATGCTCCTCCCGCATGCCTGGCTCGACGCGGCATCGCTGCCCGGGCGGGCGCTCATGCGGGCAGAGGGTGTCGGCGAGGACGACCTGCCGGTCGCGGTCACCAGCAACCACGTCCTGCGTCGCGCCACTCCCGGCACGGTCGCCCAGGCGCTCGGCCTGACCTACGTCGCCACGGCGCGCGATGCCGACCTGGTCGTGGTCGGCGCCGGGCCGGCCGGGCTGGCCGCGGCGGTGTACGGCGCCTCCGAGGGTCTCGTCACGGTGCTGCTGGACGGCACCGGCCTCGGCGGCCAGGCGGCCAAGAGCGCACGCATCGAGAACTATCTCGGCTTCCCCGAGGGGGTCAGCGGTGAGCAGCTGGCCCGGCTGGCGATGCTCCAGGCGCTGAAGTTCGGCGTCCAGATCTACGCGCCGTGCGCGGTGGTCGGCCTCGACGTCTCCGACGAGAAACGTCCGGTCGTGGAGTTGGCGGACGGCACCCGGATCGGAACGTCCGCGGTCATCGCCGCCACCGGCGCGCGCTACCGACGCCTCGACATCGAGCGGTGGGCGGAGTTCGAGCGGAGCGGCTGCGTCCGGTACGCGGCCACCGAGCTGGACGTACGCGGCTACGAGTCGCAGCCGGTCGCCGTGTTGGGCGGCGCGAACTCGGCCGGGCAGGCGGCGCTCTCGCTGGCGGGGCGCGGCTGCGCCGTCCACCTGGTGGTCCGCGCGGCCGATCTCGGGGCGAAGATGTCGGCGTACCTGACCGACCGGATCAAGGCCAGTCCCCGGATCACCGTCCACACCGGTAGCACCCTGCGGGAGCTGCACGGCGAGGACACGCTGACGGCGATCGTGGTGGCGAAGGAGGGTGCTCCCACCCGGCTGGACTGCCGGGGGTTGTTCTGCTTCATCGGCGCCGAACCGGAGTCCGGTTGGATGACGGGCATCGCGACGGACGACAGCGGTTTCGTGCTGACCGACAGCCGGCTGCCGTCCGGCACGCACGAGGCCCCACTGCCGTTCCAGACCAGTGCCGCCCGCGTCTTCGCGGTGGGCGACATCCGCTCCGGTTCCACCAAGCGGGTGGCGACCGCCGTCGGCGAGGGTGCCGGCGCGGTCTCCGCGGTCCACACCGTGCGCGCCCGCTGAGTTCGCGGCGCGGCCACCCTGACAGCTCCGTCCGGTGGGCGGTGACGCCCACCGGACGGAGAGCACTGCTGCTACCCGCCGCTGCGGCCCACCAGCGAGATCAACTGATCCGCCGCCGGTCCGGAGGACGCCGGGTTCTGGCCCGTGACGAGCAGCCCGTCACTCACCACGTACGGCTCGAAGTTGCCCGCCTTGGAGAAGTCGGCGCCCTTCGCGACCAACTCGTCCTCGACGAGGAAGGGCACGACCTTCGTCAGGCCCATGTACTCCTCCTCGCTGTCGGTGAAGCCGGTGACCCGCTTGCCGGCCACCAGCGGCTCTCCGTCGGGCGTGACACAGTGCCGCAACACCCCCGGTGCGTGGCACACCAGCGCGATCGGCTTGCCCGCCGCGACCACCTGCTCGATCAGCCGGGCCGAGGTGTCGTCCTCGGCGAGGTCCCACAGGGGTCCGTGACCGCCCGGGTAGAAGACGGTGTCGTAGTCCGCGACGGAGACCGAGTCGAGCCGTACGGTGGCCCCGAGCTGGCGTTCGGCCTCGGCGTCCGCCGTGAACCGGCGGGTCTGCTCGGTCTGGAAGTCCGGCTCGTCGCTCTTCGGGTCCAGGGGCGGCCGTCCGCCCTGGGGCGAGGCGAGCGTCACCTCCCATCCCGCGTCCCGGAACCGGTAGTAGGGCGTGGCCAGCTCCTCCAGCCAGAACCCGGTCTTGCGGCCGGTGTCACCGAGCTGGTCGTGCGAGGTCAACACCATCAGGACCTTTGTCATGTTCCACTCCTTGAATCAGCAGGCCGGCACCGCCGTCCGTCGCGTCGGCGGTCATACCCACGCTCGGGCGACTCAGACGCCGAAGGCGACGACCTCGAGCTGGATGTTGTCGATGTCCCGGAAGACGACGGTCGAGTAGCGGAACGGTTCCGTCGCCGTCTGGATGCCGGAGTGCGCGATGCCCAGGCTGTCCAGCCAGGCGGACCACGCCTCAAGCCCTTCGCGCGTCTCGACGTTGAGGGAGAAGTGGTCGAGGCCGGTACGGACCTCGTTGAACTCCTCGCCCTGGTTGCCCTCGTTGTGGTGCAGACCGATGGAGAAGCCGGTGCGCTGGTCGATGACCAGCTCGGCGTACCCGGTCCACTCACGCCCGTAGTGCGGGAGCCTGCCGTCCGCGAGCGTGGCCTGGAAGACCTTCTGATACCAGGCCACGCTGGCCTCGAGGTTCCGGACGGTGAAAGCGACGTGGTGCACGCCGCTGAACGACGGTGCGGTGACGTCGGCCATGACAACTCCTTCGTGCCGGTGATGACCCATGCACCTGGAGTTGTAGGCAACGCCAGTTGAGGAGCACTGGACAGGAGATGCATTGACAATCAGCGATTGACTGGGCGTCCGGGGTGGCTCTATAACCGATGTCCACCGCCCGCGCGCTGCGGGCTCAGCACGCACGGCCCGCGGCGACCCGCCCCTCGGAGACGGCATGACACGTCAGGTCCCCGCCCGCCCCGCCCTGCCCCTACTGCTCGTCCTCACCCTCGTCGTCGGCGTGTTCGCCGCACCGGCCCGACCGGTGCGGGCCGCGCCGGCCAAGACGCCGCCGCTGACCACCCCGTGGACCAGCCAGGCGCTGGCCGGGACGCCCCTGCCGGAGTACCCGCGACCACAGATGACCCGTCCGGACTGGCTCACCCTGAACGGGGAATGGCAGCTGCGTCAGTCCGCCACCGACGACGCCCCACAGTTCAACACCGACCTGCCCGAACGGGTCAATGTGCCGTTTCCCGTGGAGAGCGCCCTCTCCGGCGTCCAGCGGGCCGCCAACGACAACCGCAACTACCTGTTCTACCGACGCACCGTCACCGTCCCGCCGAACTGGTCGGGCCGGCGGACCCTGCTGCACTTCGGCGCCGTGGACTGGCAGAGCACGGTCTGGGTCAACGGCGTGCGGGTCGGCACGCACACCGGCGGCTACGACGCCTTCACCTTCGACGTGACCCCGCAGCTCAACGGCGGTGTCAACGAGATCGTGGTGAAGGTGTGGGACCCGACCGACACCCGGCAGAACGGCAGCCTGCCGCCGATCGGCAAGCAGACCAAGCAGCCCGGTGGGATCTTCTACACGCCCAGCTCGGGCATCTGGCAGACGGTGTGGCTGGAGCCGGTGCCAGCGGCGTCGATCAGCAGCGTGGACGTCTACCCGAACCTGGGCACCAACACCCTGCGGGTCCGGATCTTCACCCGCGGCGACGTCAGCGGGCACAGCGTGCTCGCCGAGGCGTTGAACGGAAGTACCGTCGTCGGCTCCGCCACCGGCGGCTTCACCGACTTCAGCGTCCCGGTGCCCAACGCCCGCCGCTGGTCACCCGACGATCCGTTCCTCTACAACCTGCGAATTCGCCTCCGCAACGCCAGCGGCGCGACAGTCGACCAGACCGCCCACTACTTCGGCATGCGGGAGATCACCACCGGCGTGGTCAACGGGGTGCTCCGACCGAAGCTCAACGGCCAGTTCGTCTTCCAGGTGGGCACCCTCGACCAGGGCTTCTGGCCGGACGGCCTGTACACCGCACCGACCGACGCGGCCCTCGCCTTCGACCTGCAGAAGCACAAGGACCTGGGCTTCAACATGGTGCGCAAGCACATCAAGGTCGAACCGCAGCGCTGGTTCTACCACGCCGACCGGCTCGGCCTGCTGGTCTGGCAGGACATCCCGTCGCTCACCGCGCAGAACATCGACCCCACCGACGCGCAACAGGCGCAGTTCGAGACCGAGGCACGCGAGATCGTCGACGAGCACCGCAGCTCCCCCGCGGTCGTCGCCTACACGCCCTACAACGAGGGCTGGGGTGAGCGCGCCCTGGCCGACACCCGCCGCGTGGCGCTGAACATCAAGAATCAGGACCCCACCCGGCTGGTCAACCCGCACAGCGGCTACAACTGCTGCCAGTCCCTCGGCAACCCCGGCAACGGCGACATCGACGACTGGCACGTCTACCTCGGTCCGGACTCACCCTCGCCGTCGAGCAGTCGGATCGCGGTACTCGGCGAGTTCGGCGGCCTCGGCCTGCGCGCACCCGGCCACGAGTACAGCCCGAACGGGCAGTTCTTCGCCTACGAGTGGCAGCCCACCTCGGATGCGCTCACCGACCGGTACGTGGGGCTGGCGCAGGGCGCGCAGAACCTGATGCTCGGCGCGGGTCTCAGCGCCTCGATCTACACGGAGATCGCCGACCAGGAGGGAGAGCTGAACGGTTTCCTCACCTACGACCGGCAGGTCGTCAAGATGGACCAGGCCCGCGTCCGCGCGGCCAACTCCGCCCTCGTCACCGCGTCCAGGACGATCGGCAGCGCCGCGCCCGTCGCCCTGCCGGTCAACACCCGGCGCTCGTTGCAGGTGACCACCCCCGGCTACACCAACCGGTACCTGCGCCACCAGAACAGTCTGGCGTACACCGAGGTGGTGGACGCGGGCAGTTCGGCGCTGCTCAAGAACGACGCGACGTACACCGTCCGACCCGGCCTGGCCGACGGCGCCTGCTACTCCTTCGAGTCGGTCAACTATCCGGGCCAGTACCTGCGGCACCAGAACTCCCGGGTCCGCAACTCGCCGAACGACGGGTCGGCGCTGCTGCGGGCCGACGCCACCTGGTGTGCCCGGGTGGGGCTGACCGGAAGCGGCGTGTCGCTGGAGTCGTACAACTTCCGTGGAAAGTATCTCCGGCACCACAACTCGGAGGTCTGGCTCAGCAACGGCGCGGGCGGAGACGCGTACAACACGCCCACCCTCTGGGCGGCCGACAGCACCTGGAACATCGCCGCCCCCTGGGCCCCCTGACCGTACGTAGGTGCTCCGACCATCGGTGCGGGCCGGCCAGGAGTCGTCGGCCCGCACCGACTCACGTGTCGGCCTGCGCGTACACGTGAACACTCCGGAGCAACAGGAAGAGCCGACGGCCGGACGTTATCCGATCTTGCGTCTGACGCGGCTCACGCCCTGACGTGCTGTCTCGCAACAGTCCTGAAACTACCGGTTGATAAAGCCGGAATTTTCTGCGAGCCTGAGACATCGATCAGTGTGATCGTTAACATGATCATTTCCCGCACCGGAGGCGCCTCACCCGATCCGCCAGGCCCCATCACGAGCCATCCGACCGCGTCCACCACCGCCCCCACCGCCACCCTTCCGCCGCTGGTCAGACGGACCACAGTCGCCCGGACAACGCACGCGACCGTCGGCCCGCCCGAGCGACCCCAGCATCGCGACCGCGGCCAGCACCAGCGGGTCATCCATCCGAAGAGCGACCGAGTTCTCCCACCCACCACCGGAGGATCAGCATGGTTTCCCGGCCCCGTCCCACCGGGCGTATCCGACTACGAGCGTTCACTCTTTCCGGAACTGCCGCGATAATTGCAGCCCTGGTCGTATCGATGCTGCCCAACCTGGCGCAGGCCGCCGAGACGACTCTCGGCGCGGCAGCGGCCCAGTCCGGCCGGTACTTCGGTGCCGCCGTGGCCGCCAACAAGCTCGGCGACAGCGCGTACACGACGATCCTGAACCGCGAGTTCAACGCGATCACGCCCGAGAACGAGATGAAGATCGACGCGACCGAGCCGCAGCAGAACAACTTCACGTTCGGCAACGCGGACCGGATCGTCAATCACGCCCTCTCCCGGGGTTGGAAGGTGCGCGGTCACACCCTGGCCTGGTACTCGCAGCAGCCCGGCTGGATGCAGAGCATGGAGGGCAGCGCGCTGCGCAGCGCCATGCTGAACCACATCAACCGGGTGGCCGGCTACTACAAGGGCAAGATCTACTCCTGGGACGTGGTGAACGAGGCGTTCGAGGACGGTAACAGCGGCGCCCGTCGCAACTCGAACCTCCAGCGCACCGGCAACGACTGGATCGAGGCCGCGTTCCGCGCCGCCGACTCGGCCGACCCGGACGCGAAGCTCTGCTACAACGACTACAACACCGACAACTGGACCTGGGCCAAGACCCAGGCCGTGTACAACATGGTGCGCGACTTCAAGTCCCGTGGGGTGCCGATCGACTGCGTGGGCTTCCAGTCGCACTTCAACGCCAACTCGCCGTACAACAGCAACTACCGCACGACGCTGTCCAGCTTCGCCGCCCTCGGGGTGGACGTGCAGATCACCGAACTGGACATCGAGGGCTCGGGCACGACGCAGGCCAACACCTACCGCAGCGTGGTCAACGACTGCCTCGCCGTGGCGCGCTGCAACGGCCTCACCGTGTGGGGCGTACGGGACTGCGACTCGTGGCGCTCCGGCGGCACGCCGCTGCTCTTCGACTGCAACGGCAACAAGAAGGCCGCGTACACGGCCACCCTGGAGGCGCTGAACAGCGCGGGCCCCGGCACCAGCCCCACGCCCACCACTCCGGGTCCGACCCCTACCGTCTCGCCCACGCCCACCGCCCCACCCGGCTCGGCCGGCGCGATCGTCGGCGCGCAGTCCGGCCGGTGCGTCGACGTACCCAACGCCTCGACCACCAACGGCACCCGGGTACAGCTCTACGACTGCAACCGGCAGGCCAACCAGTCCTGGACCTACACCTCAGGCAAGCAACTCCAGGTGTACGGCAACATGTGCCTCGACGCGGCCGGCAGCGGCAACGGCGCGGCCGTGCAGATCTACAGCTGCCACAGCCAGACCAACCAGCAGTGGAACATCAACGCCAACGGCACCATCAGCGGAGTCCAGTCCGGACGCTGCCTGGACGTCTGGAGCACCGCCAACGGCGCCCAGATCCAGCTCTACGACTGCCACGGACAGACCAACCAGCAGTTCCGGCTCTCGTCCAGCTGACGATTCGGACCCTCCGGGGCGGGTGGGCTCAGCACCTGACGAGCCCGCCCGCCCCTCGTCTTTCCACCACCACCCCCAGGAGGTACCGACAGTGCGAGGACCCGCAGACCACCCACCGCCCCCGGCGGACAACCCGGTCGACCGCAGGTCGTCCGGCATCCGGGGACGACTGCTCACGGTTGCCGCCGCCGGGATGGCCGCCGCGGTCGGGCTGCTCACCATCACCCTGGCGACCGGGTCGGCGTCAGCGGCCGACAACCCGTACCAGCGCGGCCCGGACCCCACCCGGACCAGCGTCACCGCCGTGAACGGACCGTTCGCCAACACGTCGGTCGCCGTCCCGACCGGGTACGGCTTCAACGGCGGCCGGATCTACTACCCGACCGACACCAGCCAGGGCACCTTCGGGGCCATCGCGATCTCACCGGGTTACACGGCGTTGTTCTCCGCCGAACTGGCCTGGATGGGACCGTGGCTGGCCTCGCACGGCTTCGTCGTGATCGGCATCGAGACCAACAGCCGCAACGACTTCGACACGGCGCGCGGCACCCAACTCCTCGCCGCGCTGGACTACCTGACCCAGCAGAGCCCGGTACGTGACCGTGTCGACCCGAACCGGTTGGCCGTCGCCGGCCACTCGATGGGCGGCGGTGGGGCGCTGAGCGCCGCTATGCGGCGTCCGTCGCTGAAGGCGGTCGTCGGTATCGCGCCGTACTCGCCGTCGTCGAACCTGGCCAACGACCGGGTACCCACCATGATCTTCGCCGGCCAGGCGGACACGGTGGTCACCCCGTCCTACGCCACCGGTCTCTACAACAGCATCCCGAGCACCACCGAGAGCGTCTACCTGGAGGTCGCCGGCGCGGATCACGGCTTCATGGTCGGACGGTCGAACCCGGTGATGGTCCGGACCATGTTGCCGTTCGTCAAGATGTTCATCGACAACGACGCCCGGTACAGCCAGTTCCTCTGCCCGCTGCTGGACAACAGCGGTGTGGTGACCTACCGCAGCACCTGCCCGCTGCTGCCGTCGACGCCGACCAGTCCGACGCCGACCACCACCCCGACGAGCAGCCCGACCCCGACGCCCACCAGCACGCCCAGCACGCCACCCGGCTCGGCCAGCCAGATCATCGGCGCGCAGTCGGGCCGCTGCGTCGACGTACCGAACGCGTCGCGCACCAACGGCACGCGGGTCACCCTCTACGACTGCAACCGGCAGGTCAACCAGTCCTGGACGTACACCTCGGGCAAGCAACTCCAGGTGTACGGCAACATGTGCCTCGACGCGGCCGGGTCCGGCAACGGGGCGGCCGTGCAGATCTACAGCTGTCACGGCCAGACCAACCAGCAGTGGAACATCAACGCCAACGGCACCATCAGCGGAGTCCAGTCCGGACGCTGCCTGGACGTCTGGAGCACCGCCAACGGCGCCCAGATCCAGCTCTACGACTGCCACGGACAGACCAACCAGCAGTTCCGGCTCGCCGCGCTCTAGCGACCGCACCGGGCGGGCTCGGCGTCACGCCGGGCCCGCCCCGCCGTGCGGCGTCCGCGGCTCACGTACCGGTCGGCGCCGCCGTGCTCGCCCGCACCACGAGCGTGGGTACGACCAACGGCAGGGGACGCGGCACCGTGTCGTCGATGGCCTGGGTGACCGCCGTGATGGCCCGTCGCCCCACCGCGCCGAAGTCCTGCTGGATCGTGGTCAACGGCGGAATCAGGTACGCCGCCTCGGGCACGTCGTCGAACCCGATGACCGAGACGTCCTGCGGCACCCGCCGGCCGCGCTCGTGCAGCGCGCGCAGCACACCGATGGCCATCTGGTCGTTGGCGGCGAAGACCGCGGTGGTGCCGGGCATCTCGCAGATCCGCAGCCCGGCGAGGTAGCCGCTGTGCGCCATCCAGTCACCCTCGACGGGCTCGGGTGGGCGTACGCCGGCCGCCAGCATCGCGGTCCGCCAGCCGTCGCGGCGGGCGCGGGCCTCGGCCCAGTTGAGCGGGCCGGACACGTGCACGATCTCGGTGTGCCCGAGGCCGAGCAGGTGCTCGGTCGCCAGCCGGGCGCCGAGCACCTGGTCGACGCCGACGGTGACGCTCGCCCTGGACAGGTCGCCCTCCACCACCACGAAGGGCACCCCGGAGCGGGTCATCCGCACCACCTCGAGCGCCTCGTCGTTGCCGGCGATCATCACGACGCCCTCCACGCCGACCCGCATGAGGTGTTCGGTGGCGTCGCTGAGCGCCCGTACCGTCACCTCCTCCAGGCTGACCGAGGTGGCGAAGTAGCCGGCGGCGCGGGCCGCGTCCTCGACGCTGCGATGGATACTCGTCGGACCGAACAGCGTCCGGGCCGTGCCGATGATGCCGATCATCCCGGAGCGTCCCCGGACCAGCGCCCGGGCGGCCGTGTTGGGGCGGTAGTCGAGCCGCCGGATGGCCTCGAGGACCCGCTCCCGCGTCTCGCGCCTGATCGCGGGCGCTCCGTTGATGACCCGGGACACCGTCTGGTGTGACACGCCCGCCAGGCGGGCGACGTCCGCCATGACCGCTGGCCGGTGGGCGGTCGCCACCGCTTCATCCGCGTGAACTCGCACTGGCGGACCGTCCGTTCTTCCGTGGGTGGGTTCCTCGTGGGTTCGCGGCCGTCAGTGTGAGTGGCGGGGCACCGCGCTGCCACCGCCACCGACCAGGAAGTCGAGGTCCGCCCCACTGTCGGCCTGCAGGACGTGCTCGCTGTACAGCCGTACCCAACCCCGGTCGGCGACCGGCGGCGGCGGCTTCCAGTCGGACCGCCGCGCGGCGAGTTCCGCCTCGTCGACCAGGAGGTCGAGGCGGCGGGTGGCGACGTCGAGGTGGACCAGGTCGCCGGTACGCACCAGCGCGAGCGGGCCGCCCACGGACGCCTCCGGCGCCACGTGCAGGACACAGGTGCCATAGCCGGTGCCGCTCATCCGGGCGTCCGAGATCCGCACCATGTCCGTGATGCCGTCGGTGAGCAAGCGGCGGGGCATGGGCACGTTGCCCACCTCGGGGAAGCCGGGGTAGCCGCGCGGGCCGGCGTTGCGGACGACGATCACCGTGTCCGGGGTGACGTCGAGGTCCGGGTCGTCGGCGGCGACGACGTACTCCTCGATCCGGTCGAAGACGAGCGCCGGACCGGTGTGCGTGAGCAGGTGGGGGGAGGCGGCAGAGACCTTGAGCACCGCCCCGGACGGGGCGAGCGACCCGCGCAGCACCACGGTGCCCGAGCCGGCGGCCTGGAACGGCTCCGCCATGGTGGCGATGACCTCGGAGTTCCAGCACTGCGCGCCGTCGACGTTCTCCGCCACGCTCCGGCCGCTGACCGTGACGTGGTCGGTGTGCAGCAGCGGCGCGAGTTCCTTCATCACCACCGGGAGGCCGCCCGCGTAGGCGAAGTCCTCCATCAGGTACGCCCCGGACGGCATCAGGTTGACCAGCAGTGGGACGTCGGCGGTGAGGGTGTCGAAGTCGTCGAGTGACAGGGGCACGCCGAGTCGTCCGGCGATGGCGAGCAGGTGCACGACGGCGTTCGTGGAGCCGCCGATCGCGGCGTTGACCCGGATGGCGTTCTCGAACGCCTCCCGGGTGAGCACCGAGGACAACCGCTGGTCCTCACTCACCATGGCGACGATCCGACGTCCGGCGGCCTGCGCGAGCGCGTACCGCCGGGAGTCGACGGCGGGTACGGCGGCGGCCCCCGGCAGCTGCACGCCCAGCGCCTCGGTCACGCAGGCCATGGTGGAGGCGGTCCCCATGGTCATGCAGTGACCCCGGCTGCGGGACATGCCGACCTCCGCCTCGGCGCAGTCGGCGGCGCTCATCCGGCCGGCCCGCATCTCCTCGGTGAACCGCCAGACGACCGTGCCCGAGCCGATGTCCTGGCCCCGGAACTTGCCGTTGAGCATCGGGCCGCCGGTCAGCATCAGCGTCGGCAGGTCGACGCTCGCCGCCCCCATCAGCAGGCCCGGTGTGGTCTTGTCACAGCCGGAGAGCAGGACCACCCCGTCGAGGGGGTTGGCGCGGACGGACTCCTCCAGCTCCATCGCGAGCAGGTTGCGGTAGAGCATGGTGGTGGGACGCATGAGCGGCTCGCCCAGGCTCATCGCCGGGAACTCCAGCGGCAGGCCGCCGCTCTCCCACACGCCGCGCTTGACCGATTCGGCCAGGTCGCGCAGGTGGGCGTTGCAGGGGGTCAGCTCCGACCAGGTGGTGGCGATGCCGATCACCGGGCGACCGTCGAAGACGTCGTCGGCGAATCCCTGGTTGCGCATCCAGGACCGGTGGATGAACCCGTTGCGGCCCTCGGCGCCGAACCACTGCCCGCTGCGCAGCGGTCGATCTGTCGTCGACATCAGCACACCTCTCTGTCATGCCTCTGAGATCGCGCGACGCGACCTAGCGAAGTCCTCCGACGGACAGGCCGCCGCGCCAGTGTCGTTGGAGGCTGAAGAACGCGATGACCAGTGGGATCACCGACACCAGCGAGCCCAGGATGATCAGGCTCCACAGCGACGTGCCGCCCGAGTTGTTCGCCGAGGCGATCCCCTGCCAGAGGCCGAGACCGACGGTCACCGGGAACAGTCGGTTGTCGGAGAGCATGGCCAGGGGCAGGAAGTAGTTGTTCCAGGACGCCACGGCCGACAGGAGCAGCACGGTGACCACCGCGGGACGCATCAGCGGAAGCGCGATCTGCAGGAAGGTCCGCACCTCCCCCGCGCCGTCCACCCGCGCGGCGTCCAGCAGCTCGTCCGGCACCGCGTCGCGGGCGTACACGTGCATCAGGTAGACGCCGAACGGGTTGAGCAGCGACGGCAGGATCACCGCCCAGACCGTGTTCGTCAGGCCGAGCCGGGAGAACATGATGAAGGTCGGGATAACCAGGGCCGTGGCCGGCACCATCAGCGCGCCGAGCACGACGGCGAAGCTGAAGCGCCGCGCGGCGAACCGGTACTTGGCGAACCCGTAGCCGGCCATCACCGCCAGGACCGTGGCGCCGACGCCGCCGGCGATCGCGTACAGCGTGGAGTTGAGGATCCACCGCAGGTAGATGCCGCCGTCGTAGGTGAAGAGCTGCCGGAGGTTGCCGACGTAGTCGACGTGGTCGGTGAACCAGAGCGTGTTGCCGCCCCCGAACAGGCCCGGCGCGTCCTTGGAGCTGTTGACGACGACCCACCAGAACGGCACCAGGAAGTAGATCACCAGGAAGCCGAGGAGGATCTGCAGAGGGAGGTAGCGCTGCGGCCGGCGGACGCCGGCGCGGACGCTGGTGCGGTCGGCCATCTAGAGGAAGCTCCTCCGCTTGCGGGTGAAGAACAGGAAGGCGTACACGCAGATGAAGACGATGCCGCCGAGCGCGAACGAGATCGCCGACCCGTAGTTGAAGTTGGCGAGCGAGAACGCCTGCTGGTACGCGTACATGTTGGGGGTGAAGTCGGACCCGATCGTGCCCGCGGCGAGGTAACGCAGGATCTGCGGCTCGTTGAAGAACTGCAGGGTGCCGATGAGCGAGAAGACCAGGATCAGGATCAGCGCGGGCGCGATCAGCGGGATCTTGATACGCGTCGCGATCTGCCACCGGCCGGCGCCGTCCATCCGTGCGGCCTCGTAGAGCGTCGGGTCGATGCCCTGCAACGCCGCGTACAGGATGATCATGTAGTAGCCGGCCCACTGCCAGGTGACGACGTTGAGCAGGCCGTAGAAGATCAGATCGCTGCCCAGGAAGTCGGGCGCGGTGGCACCGAACAGTCCGAAGATGTCGGTGAGCGGGCCGAAGCCCTTGCTGTAGAGGAACCCCCACATCACCGCACCGATGACGGTGGGGATCGCGTACGGAAGGAAGATCATGAGGCGGGAGAAGCGCGCGAACAGCGTGGTCACCGCGTCCAGGATGAGGGCCATCACGAGCGCCAGGACGATCTGCAGCGGGATGGAGACCAGCGAGAAGCGGATGACGAACCAGGCTCCGGACAGGAAGCTCGGGTCGGTGAACGCCTTCACGTAGTTGTCGAAGAGGACGAAGCTGGTGCCGCCGATCAGCTTCTTCTGAAAGAGACTGAGGTACAGCGCGTACGCCAGCGGCGCGATGAGGAACGCCAGGAAGACGAGCGCGAAGGGCCCGACGAAGAGCCACCCCATCAGGTGCTCGCGCAGGTGCACCTTGCCACGGATCTTGCGCGTCTCGCTCGGCGGACGCGGTGTGCGCTGCTCGGTCAGGACTGTCATCTGTGCTCTCCGGGACGGGGACGCGGGGATCGTGGGTGGGCCGGCCGACAGCGCCGGCACGGCCCACCCAGAGCGGTCACGAAACGGTGAAACCCTGCTCCTTGGCGTACTTCGCGACGTCCTCCTGGAGCTTGTCGGCCGCCTGCGAGCCGGTGATGGACCCCTTGATGACCTCGCTGACCTGCTTCGTCATGGCGTCCAGGTAGTACTGGCCGAAGGGCGCGTAGGACACCCCCTGGTACGCCTCGGCGGCGGGGAGGTAGACCTCCTTGTTCGCCTGCTGGCCGCCGAAGAACGCCACCTTCAGGTCGACGAACGCGGGATCCTTGAGCGCCGTGAGGTTCAGCGGGAAGATGATCTGGTTGGTCCAGCCGTCGGTGAGCGACTCCTTGTCGGCGTACAGCCCGTAGGCGACCTTCGCCGCCAGCTCCGGCTTCTTCGCCTGCTTGGTCACCGAGAAGGCCGACCCACCCCAGTTCACCTGCACCGGGTTGGCCGGATCCCACTGCGGCAGGGGCGCGACCGCGAACTTGCCGGTGTCCTGGCCCTTACCGACGCCCGCGCCGGTGAGGTAGCCCGGCGCCCACGCCGCCGAGATGTACGTCGCGTAGTTGCCGTTGATCACGCCGGAGATGTACTCCGGGGTGAACTGGTCCTGCGTGCCCACCAGGCCCTTCTTGGCCAGGCCGCCCCAGTAGTCCAGCACGTCCTTGGACGCTTGGTCGTTGAGCTTCACGCCGATCGACTTGGGCTGCGCCGGGTCGTAGGTGAAGGGCGACGCGCCCTTCTGGATCTGGAGCGCCATCAGCACCGCAGGAACGTTCGCGCCGAGATCCCCGAAGAGCGGACCGCCGGCGTCCTTCACCTTCTGCGCGGTCTGCTCGTACTCGGCCCAGGTCTTCGGTGGAGTGATCTTGTACTTGTCGAAGATGTCCTTGCGGTAGATCATGCCCATCGGGCCACCGTCGACCGGGACGCCGTAGACGGCGTCGCCCACCGACACGTCCTTCCAGGCGCCCTCGCCGTAGTTGGCCTTCACCGCGTCGTAGCCGTACTGCTTGATGTCCACGAGCGCGCCCTGGATCTGGAAGGTCGGGATCCGGTCCGCCTCAACCATGATCACGTCGGGCGCGCCGGTGCCCGCCGAGATGGCCGTCTGGAACTTGTCGTACTCGTCGCCGCCCTGACCGACGTTGGTCCAGCAGACCTGCACGTCGTCGTGGAGCTTGTTGAAGTTGTCGACGACGAGTTGGGTGTTGGGGTACCAGCCCCACATCGTCACGACCGGCACGTTCTGCTTGGTGATGGTGTTCGTGCAGTTGCTCGCGTCGCTGCCGCCGTCGTCCGAGGAGCAGGCGACCAGGCCGCTCCCGGCCGCGAGCAGGGCCACCGTGGCGAGTATGCGTCTTCTCTTCATTGAGATGGTTCCCTTCGGAGGTGGCGGTGCACAGACATCCATGCGCCGGCGGGCGCCACCGGGGCGGCTGGGACCCCGCTCCCGGTGGCGTCGCCTGGGCAGGCTTCTAGCGTTTGAACAGACGGGGCGCCAGGTCGATGAGGTTCTTCTGCCACACGTCCCAGCCGTGCGGCCCGGGGGTGACCCCGTCGAACTCGTAGCGGATACCGAGGGTGTCCAACGTGGTCAGCGACGCCATGAAGCTCGGGTACACGAAGTCGGTCTGGTCACCGACGTACAGCCGGAGCATCCTGGTGCCGTTGTTGATCGCCGCGACGTCGACGCCGGCGCCGCTGCCGAAGCCGGCCGAGAACGCCGCGACGTAGGCGAACTGTCCCGGGTATGCCTTCAGCACACCGAACGCCTGCCCTCCGCCCATCGACAGTCCGGCGAGGGCCTGCTGGGACGGGTCGCTGGAGACGTGGTAGCGGGACCGGGTCGTCGGCACGATGTTCTCCAGCAGTTCCCGGTTGAAGTTCGACGAGTTGCCGTTGCCCATCACGACCACCATGGGCGTGAGGTCGCCGTCGAGGAACTGGTGGTCGAGGATCTGCTTGGCCCGGCCCATCTCGACCCAGTCCGTGTAGTTCTGCCCACCGCCGTGTTGCAGGTAGAGGACGGGATAGGGCTGCGCCCGCTGCGGGTCGTACCCGGGTGGGGTCCACACCAGCGCGGTGCGGTCCTGGCCGGCCACCGTGCTGGCGTAGGTCATGGTCTCGACCGTGCCGCCCTGCCCGGCGGGCACGTCCGTCAGCAGTCGGGCCGCAGGGCCCGGGATGAGGAAGGTGCTCCACATCGGCTCCGTGGTCACCCTCGTCGGGTTCGAGACGTCCTTGAACGGCACCCGGTCGACAATCAGCCGGTAGTAGTAGAACCAGGGCTTCAGCGGCCCCACGGTGGCCCGCCACCGGTCGCCGTCGCGCGTCAGCGGCACGCGCAGCCAACTGCCGCCCGGCGCGATGTTGGCCCACACCGTGACGTGCTGGGCGTCCGCGAAGTCCGTGGTGGTCTCGAAGGTGACGAACCCGTCCTCGGTGACGAAGGGCGTCGGGGTGGTGCCGGCCGGCGGCGGCGTGAACTCGCCCGTGAACCGCCCGTGGCCCGGGCTCGGTCCGTGGTCCGACACGTGCCCGAACAGTCGTGGCACGAAGTCGACCAGGTTCTCCTGCCAGGTGGTCCAGTTCCCGCCGCCGTCCGCGTTGACCCCGTCGAACTCGAACCGGACACCGGCCCGGTCCAACGCCTTGGTCAGCCGGTAGGTGGTGTTGTAGGCCGGGTCCGTGACGTTCCCCGTGTAGAGCCGCAGCAGCTTGAGGTGGTGCAGCGCCGCGGCGTCCCTGCGGTCGATCGTCGGCGCCGAGGTGCCGGAGAACCAGCCGACGTAGCCGAACTGGCCGGGCTTGGCGAGCGCCGCCCGGACCGCCCGCGCCGCGTCGTCGGCGACGCCGGCGATGGCCTGGTGCGCCGGATCGCGAAGGACCCGGTAGTGGTCGGCGACCGCCTTGCGGAGGTCGTTCAGCTCACGGTCGTCCGCGCTGTCGGCGATGACCACGACCATCGGCTGCATCGCGCCGGCCGCCGAGAGGTTGTCGAGGATCTGCTTCGTGCGACCGAGGTCGAGCCAGTCGCTGGCGGCCACGCCGTCACCCGACTCCAAAAAGAGCGTGGGGTAGCCCTTCGGCTTCTTGGCCGCGTACCCGGGTGGCGTCCAGACCAGGGCCGAGCGCTGCTCGGCGCGGACCCGGTAGGTCAGGGTCCCGACCGTACCGCCCGTGCCGGCGGGCGCGTCGGCCAGCCAGCGCGCCGACTCCCCGGCGACCAGGAAGGTGCTCAGCAGCGGGTCGGACGCCACGCTCGTGCTGTTCGTCGGATCCTTGATGGTCTTGGTGTCGTCGGCGGTCACCTGGTAGCGGTACAGCCCCGGCGTCAGCGCGCCGAGCACACCGGACCACACGTCACCACGGCGGGTCAGCCCGAACTCCGCCCAGCTGGCGGACGGGCCGAAGTTGCCCTCGACGACGACCTGCGAGACGGTGCCCAGGTGCTCCTGGACGTACGCGGCCGGTACGGTGAACGAGGCGTAACGGTCCGGGGAGACGTCCAGCCACGGCGTGTCCGCCGCCGCTGCCGGTTGCGGCGCGAGCAGGGACGCCGCCATGGCGATGACTCCGGCGCCCAACACCGCCGAGAGCCGGCGTACGCTGAGGCGGCGTAAGCGCCCGTGATACTGTTCGCTTGTCACGCTCCACTCCTTTCCTGTGCCGGTAGCGGATGCGACCCGCTGACCGGCTCAACCCATCGGTGGATCTCGCCGTGCGGTAGCGCTCACCTCCTTCGGTCGGTCGCCGGTGGCGCGGTCGATTCGCGGACCACGAGGCTGGTCGGCAGGACTATCTGGTGCGGCTCGTCCCACTCGCCGGTCACCAGTGACTTGAGCATCCGCGCGGCTTCGTACCCGAGCTGGTACATCGACTGGTCCACAGTGGTCAGACCGGGCTCGGTCGAGGCGGCCTCCGGGATGTTGTCGAAGCCGACGACGGACAGGTCGGCCGGGACGCGCAGGCCCAACTCCCGGGCGACCTCCAGCACCTTGAGGGCCATCCCGTCGCTCGCCGCGAAGACCGCCGACGGCCGGTCCGCCCGCTGCAACAGGGCACGGGCCAACGGCACCGCCGACTCGGGATTGAAGTCCCCCCGGCCGATCAACGTCGGGTCCACGGGCACGCCGGCGGCGGTGAGCGCCGCCCGGTAGCCCTCCTCCCGGGACCAGGCCGAGGCGAGGCTGTCGCGCCCGGCGATGAAGCCGATGCGGCGATGGCCCAGGTCGAGCAGGTGCTCGACCGCGGTGGTGGCGCCGGTGAGGTTGTCGGCCGTGACCGAGGGCTCGGTCGCGCCGCGTACCGGGTCGATGGCCACGACCGGCGTCCGGCTGCGCATCTCGCCCCAGGGCGTGACCACGATGCACCCGTCGGTGAGGGTGCCGGACAGGCGGGTCAGGTGCCGCTGCTCCCAGCCCTCCGAGTAGGACCCGTAGAGGTCGCTGTTGGCGTAGATGATGAGGTCGAAGCCGGAGCGGCTGAGCGCCTGCATGACTCCCTTGAGCACCTCCGCCGTGTACGACTGGAAGCTGTGCGCCACCAGGCCGAGGACGTTGGTGCGGCTGCGTCGCAGGCTCGAGGCCACCAGGCTCGACTCGTAGCCGAGCTGTTCGATGGCGGTACGGACCTGGGCGATGGTGCGGGCACTGACGCCGTAGTGGCCGTTGACGACGCGGGAGACGGTGGCGGTGGAGACACCGGCGGCCCGGGCGACATCACTCATTGTCGCCGGCGCATTGGCTTCGATCATGCCACTCTCTCTGGACTGCAATCGTTATCGGTTACGTTTCCAGGATGTTGCCAACGTAACCGACCCCGATTGCGAACACAAGACCTTTTCATCCCGACGCGAGGGTCCCCGAAAGGTCCACCCGGGATCGTGCACGGCGGACTTCCCGAACCGCAAGCCGCGCCATTTCGCGCACGGGTTCCACCCGTTGACAACGGGGCGCCACTCTCCGTCAGGCGCCATTCCGAAACGGGGTGTTCCCTCCGGGGAGCATGATCGGTAACGTTTACATCGATCGCGAACGTAATCCATGATCATGGCGATGTCCAGAGCTCGCACCGACCCACCACCCCCGGGTCCCCGGCGCCGCGAACACCGATCTCGACGTCGGAGGCCCCGTCCGAGAGGAGCACGCCCTGAACACCCACCTCGACGTAGCGCCGGACCCACTCCCCCGCCGCGCCGCTTCGGCCGTCCGGCCACGTCAGAGCCAGCGGGGAGGGCGGTCGTGAACACCGCACGCCTGCTCCTGGATCCGCGTCGACGGGTCGCACCGGTGCCGCGCCGGCTCTTCGGCTCGTTCGTCGAGCACCTCGGCCGCTGTGTCTACGGCGGGATCTACCAGCCCGACCACCCGAGCGCCGACCCGGACGGTTTCCGGCGCGACGTCCTCGCGCTCGTCCGTGAGCTGGGCGTCACCACGGTCCGCTACCCGGGCGGCAACTTCGTCTCCTCCTACCGCTGGGAGGACGGCGTGGGCCCGGTCGAGCGACGACCGGCCCGACTCGACCTCGCCTGGCACAGCCTGGAGACCAACGCCTTCGGGCTGGACGAGTTCATGCGCTGGGTCGGCAAGGCCGGCGTCGACCCGATCATGGCGGTCAACCTCGGCACCCGGGGCACGGCCGAGGCCGTCGACCTGCTGGAGTACGCCAACCACCGCGCCGGGAGCCACCTCGCCGACCAGCGCCGCGCCAACGGCGCCGCCGACCCGTACGGGATCAGGCTGTGGTGCCTGGGCAACGAGATGGACGGCCCGTGGCAGGTGGGCCAGCGCAGCGCCACCGAGTACGGGAGGCTCGCGGCGCAGACCGCGAAGGCGATGCGCCGCTTCGATCCCGACCTCGAACTGGTCGCCTGCGGTTCGTCCCACCTCGGCATGCCGACCTTCGGCAGCTGGGAGCGGGACGTGCTGACCGAGGCGTACGACGACGTCGACCTGATCTCGCTGCACGCCTACTACCAGCCGGTCGACGACGACCTGCCCAGCTTCCTCGCCTCGGCCGAGGACATGGACAGGTACATCGACGCCGTCACCGCCATCGCCGACTCGGTCGGCGCGATCCGCCGGTCGACCAAGAAGATCATGATCGCGTTCGACGAGTGGAACGTGTGGTACCAGTCGGCGGCGCCGTCCACGCCGCCCAGTGGCGAGGACTGGCCGGTCGCGCCGCCACTGCTGGAGGACCACTACAGCGTGGCCGACGCCGTCGTCGTCGGTGGCCTGCTCATCAGCCTGCTGCGGCACAGCGACCGGGTGACCGCGGCGTGCCAGGCCCAGTTGGTCAACGTCATCGCGCCGATCATGACCGAGCCGGACGGGTCGGCCTGGCGGCAGACCATCTTCCACCCGTTCGCCCGCACGGCCCGGCACGCCCGGGGCGTCGTGCTGGACGTGCTGCGCGACGGCAGCACCACGAGCACCGACCGCTACGGCGTCGTCGCCGCGGTCGACGCGGTCTCCACCTGGGACGACAGCACCGGGGAGATGACCGTGTTCCTCGTCAACCGGTCCGTCGACACCCCGGCCGAGGTGACCGTCGACCTCGCCGGCGCCCGGGTGGGCGAGGTCATCGAGTGCGTCACCGTGGGCGGCGACGACCTCGATGCCAAGAACACCGCCGACGGCCCGGACCACGCCGAGCCACGCCCCACCGAGCCGGTCCGGGCCGGCGACGCCGGCGTCCGGCTGACCCTTGCGCCCGCGTCGTGGACCATGCTGCGGCTGCACGCCACCGACGTCACCCCGTGAACCACCCCGGGCCGCGCACCCCCGGTTTCACCGAGGGGTGCGCGGCCCGGGACTTCCCCACCACAGGGAGTACGGAGAATCGCGTCGACGGTCCGACCAGGACCGGAACAATTGCGTCCGGAAACAACGCCGTACGGGACTGCGGAATTGATGGCCGGATGCTCTGTCGGATCAATTTCGCTAACGAATTCACGCGTGCACCACGGGTGACGTCAGAACGAACCCGGGAGACGGTCAGGCGCGATTATTCGGCCGCTGGCGTCAACCTCCCGTCGACCCGGCGCGCAATGGTGGTGTAATCGTCGCGCAACTCCTCGGGAAGCACCCAGGCCGGTGCGTCCTGCCACGCCAGCGGCCGGAGGAACCGGCGGATCGACGTCGCGCCCACCGACGTGTGCACCGCGTTCGTCGACGGCCAGGGTCCGCCGTGGTGCTGGGCCCAGGACACCCGGACGCCGGTGGGATAGCCGTCGAAGACGATCCGGCCCGCCCGGGCGGAGAGCACGTCGACCAGCCGCCGGACGACGTGGGCGTCGTCCGCCGGGCCACGGTGGACCGAACCGGTCAGCGAGGGCGGAACGGTGTCCAGCGCGGCGTCGAGGTCGGCGACGTCGCCGTACCGGACCACGATCATGAGCGGGCCGAAACACTCGTCGGCGATCTCGGCGGTCAGCCCCTTCAGGTCGACCTCCAGGAGTCTCGGCGCGACGGCAAAGCCCGCTCCGGGCTCGACCTGCGGCCGGGCCGAGACCCGGGCGCCGGCCCGTTCGAACTCCGCCGCTCGGATCTCGTACGCGTCCCGGATGCGCTCGTTGAGCAGGACCGCGCCGCCCGCGCCGGCGACCCGCTCGCGCAGGCCGTCGACGAGCTGGTCGCCACCCCGACCGGCCGGGACGAACGCCAGGCCGGGTTTGGTGCAGAGCTGGCCGCCGGAGGCGGTGAAGGAGGTGAACAGGCCCTCGGCGATCCCCTCGGCCCGATCGGTGGCCGCGCCGGGCAGGACGACGATCGGGTTCACGCTGCTCAGCTCGGCGTACAGCGGAATCGGATCGGGTCGTTCGTCGATGGCCGCCTGGATGGCGCGGGCGGCGTTGACCGAACCCGTGAGCGCGGCGGCGCGGATCGCGGGGTGCCGCACCAGCGAACGGCCGGCCTGTTCCCCGTACACGATTCCGATGACGCCCTCGGGCCCGCCGAGGTCGCGGACCGCCGCTCCGATCGCGGCGGCCGACGCGTGCGAGGTCAGCGGGTGGGACGGGTGCGCCTTCAGGACGGTGGGGCAGCCGGCGGCGAGCGCGGCGGCCGTGTCACCGCCCGCGACCGAGAAGGCGAACGGGAAGTTGCTGGCCCCGAAGACGGCGACCGGTCCGAGAGGTACGAGCATCCGCCGCACGTCCGGGCCGGGCCCGAGCGGCGTGTCGGCGGCGTGGTCGATGGCCGCCTCGACGTACGCCCCGTCGCGGAGCACGTCGCCGAACATCCGGAACTGGACCGCGGCCCGGGTGAGTTCCGAGTCCAGCCGCGCGTGGGCGAGCCCGGTCTCCGTCTCGGCGGCCGCGACCAGGTCGGTCCGGCGGTCCTCGAGGGCGGCCGCGATCGCGTCCAGCAACTCCGCCCTGCCGCGTCGGCCCAGGTCGGTCAACCAGCGCGTCGCCCGGGACGCCTGGCCGGCGATCTCGTCCACCCGGGACTCGTCGGTCTCGGTGAGATCCGTCGCGCGACGCCTGCCGTCGCGGGGATCGACCGTGCTGACCACGTTCACAGCAGTCCTCTCCTTGCCAGATTGCCCATCAGGTCACGGACACCGAACTGCCAGGGTTCGCACTCCTGGGCGTGCCGCACCCGGTTGACCAGGGTGCCGAGCGCCGGGCAGCTGATCCGGACCACGTCGTCGACCTTGTGGGTGAAGCCCTCACCGGGGTGACCCCGGTCCTGGATGGGCGCGAACATGGTGCCGAGCATCAGGGCGGCGCCGTCGGGATAGTGGTGGTGCGGGCCGACGAGCTGACGCACCAGGTCCTCCGGGTCACGCGACATCTGCGTCATCTCCGAGACCGCCTCCAGCCGGAAGCCGTCCACCCCGTGGACCTCCAGGCGGACCTCGAGTTCGCGCACCCGTTCCATGCCGAACCGGTCGTCGAAGAGCCGGATCAGGGGGCCGAGGGCGCAGGAGGCGTTGTTGTCCTTCGCCAGCGGAAGCAGCAGCGCCGAGCGGCCCTCGATGTCGCGCAGGTTCACGTCGTTGCCGAGGGTGGCGCCGACGATCCGGCCGCTGGACTGGACGATGAGCGTGATCTCGGGTTCCGGGTTGTTCCAGGTCGACGCGGCGAGCACGCCGACGTCGACGGCGGTGCCGACGGCGGAGAGGACCTGCCCCTTGGTGAAGATCTCGGCGTCCGGACCGATCCCCACCTCGAGGTACTGGCTCCACATGCCCTCGGCGACCAGCAGGCTCTTGAGCCGGTCCGCCTCGACCGAGCCCGGTTCCAGGTGGTGCAGGTCGACACCGATGTCGGCGAACATCCGTTGCCGGATGTCCGCCGCGAGCGCCAGGTCGCCGCGGGCCCGCTCCTCGATGACCCGCTCGATCATCGAGACGGGGAAGGTCACGCCGGCGGCCTTGAGCGCCTGGAGGTCGACCGGGGCCAGCAGCCAGGGCCGGCCATTGTCGCGGGTGGCGACCGCCGTGTTGGCCAGGATCTCCGCGAAGTCCCCGACCCGTGCCCCGTCGAGCCCGGCCACGGTGGCGGCGGGGTCGGGCAGCTCGCAGATGTCCCGGACGGTCGGGAACCGGTGGCTCAGGTCGATGACCTCGCCGTCGCGGACGGCCACGGGGGTGGGACCACCGACGGACGGGTCCCAGATCCGGCCGATCAGGACACTGTCCGCGTCGTCCGGCAACGCCTCGGCGGCGGTTCCGGCCCAGTCCTCGCGTCGGGGTCCGCCGTCGGTGGTCAGCATCGGCCGCTCGTCGGTGGTCTCAGGACGCGAGGGCATGTCGGTCGCCGTCGTTCGTCGCCCCGGCGAAGCCGATACGAGCGCACCGCTTACCCATCGTCGCTCCACCGTTACGAGTCGGAGTCACGTTCATAAATTGCAACGATCGTAGCGACATGTGCAACGTTGTCAAGTGGCGGTTGCGTATCGCGTCATCTACATTGCACATGATGCAACGACACCGGCGATGCCGCGCCGTACGAGGGGAGACAGAGCCTTGGCGCAATCGATCCGCCGCGCGATCGACCTCATCCGTCGGTCGGCCGAACGACCGCTGTCCCTGACCGAGGCCGCAGACGTGCTCGGCGTCCACAAGTCCACGGCGCTTCGGATACTGCACACCCTGGAGTCGGCGCGCTTCGTCCGCCGTACCGGCGCGGGCACCTACGTGCTCGGCAGCGGGCTGATCGAGCTGGCGGACCTCGCGCTCGGCTCGATGGACCTGCGCCAGCCGGCCGCCGCGCACCTGCGTACGCTGCAACGCGAGACCGGCCACACCGTGCACCTGGCCCAGCTGACCGGTGACGAGATCATCTACATCGACAAGGTGGACAGTCCGGCGTTCGACGCCGTCAAGCTCCCCTCCCGGGTCGGGCGCGCCGTGTCGATCTACGCGAGCGCCGTGGGCAAGACCATCCTGGCGTACCTGCCCCGCCAGGACCGCGAGCGGCTGCTCTCCCACGTCGTGTTCGAGCGGTTCACCGACACCACCTTCGCCGACCGCGACGCGCTCGACGCCGAACTCGCCGACATCCAGGAACGCGGCTGGGCCGTGGACAACGGTGAGCACGACACCTACGTGATGTGCGTGGCCGCCCCGATCAGGGATTCCCGGGGGCAGGTCATCGCCGCCGTCTCGATCACGGCGATCGAGGTCATCGCCAACCTCGACGAGCTGAAGGGCAACCTGCCGCTGCTCCTGGAGACCGCCAACCAGATCTCGTACGAGATCGGCTACCCGCGGCCCTTCGTCGACCCGGACGGCGACGGCCGGTCCGCGCCCTGACCTCGGGTGCGCCGCGCGGTGTCGCCCTCGCGGAGGCGGTCCAACTCGGCGAGGTACATCGCCTGCATGCGGTCGTAGTGCCGGACCAGCATCGTGACCTCCTCGGCGCTGTAGCCCTCGACGAGCCGCTCGGCCCGCTCGGCGAACCGCTCGTACGGTCGCGTCAGCTCGGCCGCCCGCTCCGGACGCAGGGTGACGATCACCCGCCGTCGGTCCGCCGGATCGCGCTCGGCGGTCACGTAGCCCGCCTGCTGGAGCCGGCGCAGCATGCTGGTGACCGCCCCGGTGGTGAGGTTGGTCCGCTCGGCGACCTGCCCCGCCGTGGCGGAACCGACGTCCGCCAGGTGGTCCAGGCACTCCAGGTCGCTCACGGTCAGCCCCAGCCGCTCGGCGATGGCGTACCGGAACACCATGGACAGCCGGGACATCTCCCGTCCGGCGCGCATGAGGTCGGCGATCGCGGACGCACGGGCCGGCACCTGGGACATGCCCGCAATCATGCCTCCGGCACGGTCACCCGGTGCAGCCGAGGTAACACCCGGGTCAGCACCCAGTGTGGTGCGGCCGCGCCCCCGGTGAGACGGCGCATCAGCCGGCCGGCGGTGTCGACGGCGCGGAAGGCGTAGGGGACCATCTCGTCCTGGTAGGCGGCGATCGCCTCCTCCACCGCCCGGCCGGTCGCCCGGGCCTCGAGCAGCCGGCGGCCGAGCAGTGCGGCGTCGCGGAGCGCGGTGTTGCCGCCGTGGGCGCCGAACGGCGGCATGACGTGCACGGCATCGCCCATCATCGTGGCCCGGGGCACCGCCCAGCGCCGGGGACGCCGGCCGGTGGCGAAGAGGTTGAGCACCGTGGCGTCCAACTCGGCGGTGGCGACCAGCCGTCGGATGAGCGGGTGGAAGTCGGTGCTCAGCCCGGCGGCCAGTCGCCAGAGCGCGAGCAGGTCGCCACGGACGCCGATGGGCACCTCCCCCTGCCCCAGCAGCAGTCCCCACATCACGTAGTCGTCGCCGGTGGGCGCGTAGCTGCCCGGCGCCAGCCGGGCGAACGCCTCCCGTGGCCGCTCACCGAAACGCATCGGGGTGAAGAAGAACGCGCGGCCGGGTCGATCGGCGATGGCCAGCACGCCGCTGCTGCGCAGCGCGTCCGGGATCATGCTCTCGCCGTTGCGGTGCAGCGGTGACCGGCCGTAGATGCCCGCCAGCGGCGCGGTCGCGGGGGCCGCGTCCGGCATGAGCTGCGCCCGTAGCGCCGAGCCGACGCCGTCCGCGCCCACGACGACGGTCGCCGAGACGGACCCGCCATCGGAGAACCGCAGTCGCAGCCCGGCCGGACCGCCACTGTCCACCGCGACCGCCTGCTTGCCGTAGTGGATCCGCCCGTCCAGCCCGGTCTGCAGGATCGAGCGCAGCGTCAGCCGGTCGACCTGGCGGGTGGCGTACGGCTCGTCCTTGAAGGTGATGGTGAACGCGTCCCGCAGTCGGCTGTCGGTGAAGCGCAGGTGTCCGCCGGGCTCGTCGCCGGTGGTCAGCGCCAGGTTGTACAGCGGGCGGGGCAGGCTCTCGCGCAACGCCGCCAGGCCGTGGCGGTCGAGGATGATCCGGTAGCCCTGTCGCCGCACGAAGGGGCCGGGGTCCCGCTCGTAGACGTGCGCGTCGATGCCGGCTCGGGTGAGGTACTGGGCGAGGCAGAGGCCGGAGAGGCCGGCGCCGGCGATAGCCACCGAGAAGTTCGTCGATATGCCCATGCGGATTATCTTAATGACTAAGATGATTTCCGCAAGATGGCCCGCGTCCCGCCCGACGGCGGTCTTGTGCCCGGGCACCGAAAAACGAGATCATCACGCATGCTCGACCCCTCGAACGAGGACGACGGGACCGCACCAACCGTCTCCACCCCGCGCTTTGTGGGGCGTGACCGGGAGCTGACGGCACTACGGGGCGCCCTGGCCCAGCCACCGGCGATCGTGCTGGTGGAGGGCGAGGCGGGGATCGGCAAGAGCCGGCTGCTGCGCGAGTGGCTCAGCACGCCGGCCCAGCGCACCGCCCTGGTGTCGGTGTGCCCACCGCTGCGCGAGTCGCTGACGTTGGGGCCCATCGTCGACGCGTTCCACGGAATCGACGGTCCGGTGTCGCAGCTGCGGCTCACCGCGCTCGCCGGCGCGTTGCGGCCGCTGTTCCCCGAGTGGTCGGCGAACCTGCCGCCCGCGCTGCCACCCCTGGACGACGCGAAGGCGGCCCGGCACCGCCTGTTCCGCGCCCTGGACGAGCTGCTGCGGGCGCTGCGGGTCGACGTCCTCGTCCTCGAGGACGCGCACTGGGCCGACGAGGTGACCCTGGAGTTCCTGCTGTTCGTCATCTCCCGACAGCAGTCGGACGGACCGAGCCTGGTCATCTCCTATCGACCCGAGGAGGTCGGCGACGGGTCGCTGTTGCTGCGGCTGACGTCCCGACTGCCCGCCGGCGTGACCCAACTGCGGATCGCCCTCGCGCCCATGCGACCCGACGACACGGCGGCGCTGGTCTCCTCGATGCTGGACGGCAACCCGATCTCGCAGGAGTTCACGACGTTCATGCACGAACGGACCGGCGGCGTCCCGCTGGCACTGGAGGAGTCGGTCCGTCTCATGTGCGATCGGGCCGACCTCGTCTTCCGCGACGGCCAGTGGGTCCGGCTGAAGCTGCGCGAACTACAGGTGCCGCCCACGGTGCGCGACTCCACCCGGGAACGGGTGAGCCGCCTGTCGTCCACGGCGCAGCAGGCGTTGCGCGCCGCGGCGACGTTGGCGGACCGGTCCTCGGTGGCGACGATCGCGCTGACCGCCGGCCTGTCACCGGGCGAGTGCCGGACCGCCATCGCCGAGGCGGCCAGTGCCGGCGTCCTGGACGGAGACGACCGTGGCAGGTGGCGGTTCCGGCACGTCCTGGCCGCCACCGCGGTCTACGAGTCGATCCCACTGACCGACCGCAGGCACGTCCACCTGCTGGCCGGTCGCGCCCTGGAGCAGGTACACCCACCGCCCGTGGCACGCCTCGCCCACCACTTCCGCGAGGCCGGCGAGATCCCTTCCTGGGCGCGGTACGCCGAACAGGGCGCCGAGTTGGCCATCGCCTCGGGCGACCACACCAAGGCGGTCGACCTGCTGGTCGACCTGCTGTCGTGGGCCGTGCTGCCACCAGCGGACCGGGCGCGGGTCGCCCGCATCGCCGGGGTCGCCGCGCTGGGCCGCCGGGAACAGGTCGACCAGGTCTACCACCGGGTGGTCCGGACGCTGCGCTCGGTGCTGGAGAGCCCGGGCCTCTCCGCCCGGCAGCAGGCCGAGATCCGCAATCCCCTGGGTCGGCTCCTGATCACCGGAGGTGAGGCGCAGGCCGCCCTCGGCGAGCTGGAGCAGGCGGTGGCCAACCTCGACCATGACCCGGTCGAGGCGGCCCGGGCGATGACCTACCTCGGTTGGGCCTACGCCGGACCGTGGCCCGCCGCCACCCACCGCCGATGGCTGGACCGCGCCGCCGACCTCACCGCCCAGATCGACTCCCCCGCCGAGCGGCTGAACCTGGCCGGCAACCGCGCGGCGGCGTTGCTCATGCTGGGCGAGCAGGAGGCCTGGGACGTCGTCGCCGACCTGCCCCTGGGTGGCACGACCCCGGCCGAGCGTCTCGACGTGGCCCGCATCCACGCGAACGTCGGCACCGGCGCGCTGATCTGGGGCCGGTACGCCGACGCGGCGGAACACCTCGACGTGGCCATGCGCCTCGCCGAGGCCGAGCAGGCGTCCCGGTTGCAGCACAACGTCCGACTCGAACAGGCCAACCTGGCGTGGCTCACCGGTCGGTGGGACGGCCTGGCCCAGGCGAGCGCGGCCCTCGCCGACGCCGACCGGGACCGGCCGGCGCACTACCTGGGCAGCATCCGCCTCGCGGCCCGGCTGGCGGCGGCCGCCGGACGGCGGCGGGCCGCCGAGGAGCAGTTCCGACTGGTCCTCGAGGAGTCGGCCCGGCTCGGCGCGGCCGACGACACGATGGAGGCCGCCGCGGCGCTGGCCAGACTGTGGCTGGCGGACGGCAACAGCGGCCGGGCGCTGCGGATCACCAACGAGCCGATGGACACCGTGCGGCGCAAGGGCATCTGGATCTGGGCGACGGACCTTGTTCCCGCCCGGGTCGAGGCGCACCTCGCCGCCGATGACCTGGCGGCCGCGACCCGTCTGACCGACCAGTTCGCCAGAGGACTGCGTGGCCGTACGGCGCCTGCGCCACGCGCCGCGCTCACCGTGTGTCGTGCCCTGCTGCTCGCCGCGACCGGGGACCACGCCCGCGCGGCCACGGCGTACGCCCGGGCGGCGGGCGCCTGGAGCGCCCTGCCGCGCCCGTACGACGCGATGCGCGCACGCGAACGGCAGGCCGAGGCGATCATCGCGCAGGGCCGCACCGACCAGGGCCGCGAACTGCTGGCGGCACAGTACGAGCAGCTGTTCCGGCTCGGCGCCCGCGGCGACGCGGACCGGGTCGCACAACGGCTCCGCGAGCACGGCGCCGAGGTGCCCCGCCTGTGGCGCGGCGGCCGACGTGGGTACGGGGACCAGCTCTCCCCTCGCGAACTCGACGTGGTCCAACTGGTCGTCGCGGGCAAGACGAACCGGGAGATCAGCCGGATCCTGGCCAAGTCTCCGGCCACGGTGGACCAGCAGCTCCGCGCCGCGATGCGCAAGCTGAAGGTGAGCAGCCGGACCGCGCTCGCGGTCAAGGCGGTGGAGGCCGGCGTGTTCGCCGAGGACGAATCCCTCGACAACGCCTCGTGAATTTTGACGTATCCACCGGATAGCTAACGTCACCCGGCTGGGCCGAGCATGACTCCATGATCCATAGCCGGTGGGCAATGCATGCCTGAGCGATCCGTCGTGCCCGACGACTCCGCCGTCGAGCACCAGCCGCCGTCCGAGCGGCTCGGCGAATCGCGCGTCACCGCGCGCGACGCCTCCGACGTACCCGACGCCGACGCCGCCGTCGACCACGCGAGCCACGACCCCTACCAACCCCTGTAGGCGAAGGACCCCCATGAGACTCACAGCCCTCGCGGCAACACTTGCCGCAGCGGTCGGCCTGAGCGCGCTCCAGCCCATACCGGCGTCCGCCGCCGAGCCGGATCCCGGCACGGCGGCCAAGATCGCACCGACCCTGAAGGACCGCTTCCGCACCCAGCCGGCCGCCGACTTCTGGATCACCTTCGACAGCAAGGCCGACCTCGCGCCGGCGGAGAAGATCGCCGACTGGACCGCCCGTGGCCAGTTCGTCTACGACGCCCTGACCGCGGCGTCGAAGAAGTCCCTGGCCGCCGTCTCCACCGACCTCGACCGCGCCAAGGTGACGTACACCCCCTACCCGATCGCCAACGCCGTACTCGTCAAGGGCGGCACCGAGAAGCTCGCCCTCGACGTGGCCGCGCGGGTGCAGGTCGCCGAGATCCACGCGACGCCCCAGGTCGCCCTGGTCCAGCCGGTGGAGAAGAAGCTCCCCGCCGACCAGACCGCCCGACCCGCCGCCCCGAAGGCCGGCGCGGCCGACACCGTCACCTGGGGTCTCGAGGCCATCCACGCCCCGCAGGCGTGGGCCATGGGCGCGACCGGCGCGGGCATCACCGTGTCCAACCTCGACTCGGGCGTCCAGTTCGACCACCCCGCCCTGGCCCGCCAGTACCGGGGCGCGAAGCCGGACGGCACCGTCGACCACAACTACAACTGGATGGCCACCCGGGGCTCGTGCGCGAGCGCACCGTGCGACGACAACGGACACGGCACGCACACCATGGGCACCATGGTCGGCGTCGACGGCGCCGACCACGTCGGCGTCGCCCCGGACGCGCAGTGGATCGCCACGAACGGCTGCTGCGACAGCACCGGCGTCGAGTCGCTGCTGCGCTCCGGCTGGTGGCTGCTCGCCCCGACCGACCTCCAGGGGAACAACCCCGACCCGTCCAAGCGCCCGCACGTGGTCAACAACTCGTGGGGCCAGACCGTCGAGCACGACTTCGACGACTTCTTCCAGGCCATCGACGAGGCCTGGACCGCCGCGGGCATGTTCAGCACCTGGTCGTCGGGGAACACCTCGCCGTACGCGGCCTGTGACACGGTCTCCTCGCCGGGTTCCGCGGCGAGCGCCTACTCGGTGGGCGCGTACGCCGAGGACGGCACGCTCGCGCTGTTCTCCCGCAAGGGCGAGGGTGAGGGCGGCCGGATCAAGCCCGAAATCTCCGCGCCGGGTGTCAGCGTGCGCTCGTCCTACCCGAACAACAGCTACGTCGAGATGGCCGGTACGTCGATGGCGGCACCGCACGTCGCCGGTGCCGTGGCGGCGCTCTGGAGCTACGACCCGACCCTGATCGGGCAGGTCGACGAGACCCGTCGCCTGCTCGCCGAGTCGGCCACCGACGTCGACGACACCGAGTGCGGTGGCACCGCCGAGGTCAACAACAAGTACGGCGAGGGCCGGCTCGACCTGGTCCGCCTGCTGGAACTCGCGCCCCGCAAGGGCGGCACCCTCACCGGTGTCGTCACCGCCAACGGCGCCCCGGTCCCCGCCGCCGACGTGACGATCAGCGGGCCGTTCAGCCGGTCGATCGGCACCGACAAGGACGGCCGGTTCACCACCAACCTGCCGGTGGGCGACTACCAGCTCAGCACCAAGGTGTTCGGCTACCTGACCGCGACCGCCACCGTCACGATCGCCCAGGGCCAGAACAGCTCCGTCACGCTGCCGCTCACCGCCGCCGCGACGCACGACATCAGCGGCCGGGTCGTCGACGACAAGAAGCGGCCCGTGCCGAACGCCGACGTGGCGATCCGGGACACGCCGCTGAAGCCGGTACGCACGGACGCCACCGGCGCGTTCACCATCACCTCCGTCCCCGAGGGCACGTACAAGCTGACCGTGACGCCCAACTCCTGCTTCTCCCCCACGATGCTCCCGCTGACGGTGGGCGCGCACAACGAGTCACCGGAGATCCCGGTCGGGCTCGTCGTCGACAAGGGCGGCTACAGCTGCGCCGTCACCGAGGGCGAGTACCTGCGCGGCACCGAGCCGGTCACGTTCGGCAGCGGTGTGTGGGCGACGGTGCAGCTGCCGTTCCCGATCGCGCTCTACAACGGCAGCCACGACACCCTCGGCGTCGGCCTGCGCGGCATCATCGCTCCGGACGGCAGCACCGGCCCCGGCTACGGCGGCGCGGGCGCCTTCCCGTTCTACCTGGAGAGTCCCGTCGAGTTCGCCCCGGGCGGCGGTGTCTTCACGGCCGCCACGAAGGTCAACGGTGAGGACGCGTTCGTCGTCGAGTACCGCAAGACCAAGCTCTGGGCCTACCCCATCCGCTCGGAGTACACCGCACCGGTCAACTTCTCGGCCACGTTCACCCGCTCCGGCACGATCATCTTCGGGTACGGCGACGGCGTCGGCTCGGACGACCCGGTGACCGCCGGCGCGACCGGCGTCACCGGCATCCAGGGCTGGGCCGGCGTCGACGGCATCCGGTTCTCCGACCACGCCCCGGTGCTGCGCGACGGCCTGATCGTCACCTACGACCTGCCGGACTTCGGGTACCTCGACGCGACCGTCGTGGACCAGAACGACGGGCTGCCGGTGGCCGGCGCCAAGGTCTCCTTCAGCACCAGGGACGGGCTCGTGGAGACGGTCACCACCAACGGGACGGGCATCGTGCACCGCCAGCTCCCGGTCGGTGACTACACCATGACCGTCGAGGCGCCGAACTACCCGACTCAGGCGTACCCCTTCTCGCTCGACAAGCTCTACGCGCGAGCGAAGGTCGACGCCCGGCTGACCACGGGTGTCGCCGGCCTGAAGGCCGACGGCCTCGAGACGCTGCTGGGTACCGACCAGAACGGCGTGGGTTCGCTGACGCTGACCAACACCGGCTCCGCCCCGCTCACGTACACCCTGGGTGAGGCCGCGCGGCACCCCGAGCTCGACGCCGCCGGCGCCACCGCGCGCACCGGCACGGGTGCGGCCAGCACGATCGACCTCGCCGGTTGGAAGGCCGGTGCGAGCGGCGGCATGAAGCCGTCGAACGCCGATGGCGCGACGGCCGCGTCGAGCGCCGCGGAGGCGCAGGCGGCGGCCAAGGTCGGCGCGACCTCCGGCGGCGATGTGATCACTCGGATCCCCATCCCCGGCAAGGTCGGGGAGAAGGTGCCCACCGGCGTCGGCTACGACGGCGACGTCTGGGTCCACGACTACGAGGCGCGGACGAACACCGCCTACACGGTGACCGGGAAGAAGACCGGCAAGGTCTTCGACGCGGCGTGGAACCCCGACTACCGGGCCTTCGACATGGCGCTGGACACCAGGACCGGTGACATGTGCCAGATGGAGGACAGCCCGGCCAGCTTCATCCACTGCTTCAACCGGGACACCGGCAAGGAGACGAGGCAGATCAAGGGTGACTTCGTCACCTCGCAGCTGACCGGTCTCGCCTACAACCCGGCCAAGGACGTCTTCTACGTCGGTGGCCGGCGGAACGGCAAGATCGGGACCGTGGCCGGTACGTCGCACGACAAGCCGGGCGCGCTGCTGTCCTACTGCACCCCGCCGCTGCCCGAGATCATCGGCCTGGCCTACAACCAGGCGTCGGACACCATCTGGTACACCGACCTCACCTCGAACCGGCCCACCCGCCTGCTGCAGGTCGACCCCGACGACTGCTCGCTGGTGAACGCGTGGTGGTTCCCGGGCAAGAAGACGAACCAGGGTGGCGGCCTGGAGACCGACTCGACCGGCGCGCTGTGGGCGGTCGATCAGGTCGCCGACGACGTCGTCCTCGTCGACGTCGAGGACGACCTGCTCACCGACCTGCCGTGGCTGTCGCTCTCCTCGACCGGGGGCACCCTCGCCCCGGGGCAGTCGACGACCGTCCGGGTCTCGATCTCCTCGAAGGGCGTCAAGCCCGGCGTCCAGGGCGCGAACATCGTGGTCCGCTCCGACTCCGGACGTCAGTCCAAGAGCTACGTGCCGGTGACGCTGACCACCACGAAGTACCAGGTCGGCGTCAACGCCGGCGGTGCGACGTTCACCGACGGCACCGGCTACACCTGGTCCGCCGACCAGCCGGCCAACAAGAAGGCCTGGGGGTACGAGGGCAGGACGAAGGTCACCTCCACGATGGCCGGGATCGCCGGCACGACGGACGACCTGCTGTTCCAGTCCCAGCGCAGCACGGCGGAGCGGCAGTTGTTCTACCGCTTCCCGGACGCGCCCAAGGGCACCTACGCGATCGACTTCGGCTTCGCCGAGATCGACAAGGTGGCCAAGGGCAAGCGGGTGTTCGACGTCCTCGTGAACGGCACCCTGACGGACTACGCGTACGACCCGACCGCGGCCGTGGGGCCGAACGCCGCCGACTGGCGCAAGGCCGTGGTGCAGCACGAGGGCGGTCCGCTGACCGTGGAGCTGCGGGGCTCGAAGGGGCTGAAGGCCCCGAGCATCGCCGCGCTGCGGGTGACGCTCGACCCGCGGGCGGACGCGGTGGACCCGGACCCCGAGCCCGAGCAGCCGGACCCGGGTCCGGTACCGGTGGCCCCCGCCGGTCGCTCGTACTCGATGAAGGTGACCGAAGGGCTCTACCGCCAGGGCACCCAGGAGTCCGGGTGGCGGGGCGACGAGCTGTGCGGTCCGCTGTTCTTCGACGCCGACTACCTCCAGCCGTTCTACGACACGGCCTGGGACGGTGTGTGCGTCACGACGAACGGCTCGCTGTCCTTCGACCGCGCCGCCGTGTGGTCCACCAACACGGAGCTGCCGTCGGCGGGCACGCCGGTCGACGCGATCTATCCGTTCTGGGACGACCTCGTCGTCGACGACGAGGCGGGCATCTACCTCGGCACCACCGAGGTGGACGGGGTGCCCGCACAGGTCATCGAGTGGCGCAACGTCACCTTCTACAGCGACCAGACCGCGCGGGTGAGCTTCTCGGTCACCCTGGTCGCCGACGGACGGATCCAGATCGGCTACGGCGACGGCGTCGGCGGCGACAACCCCCTCACCAAGGGCTCGTCGGCGACGGTCGGCGTGGAGAGCTTGAACCGCAACCCCGCGAGCCAGTTCTCCTTCAACCAGCCGGTCCTGAAGGCCGGCCTGGGCCTGGAGTACACCCTCCCGGCCGCGGGCACGATCGAGGGAACGGTCACCGACAAGAACGACAACAAGCCGATCGAAGGAGCGATCGTCACGCTCAAGGGACCGGCCGGTGAGCGGGTCATCACCACCGACATGAAGGGCCGGTGGAAGGCCCAGGCGCTGATCGGCGGGAACACGGTGCAGGTGGAGGCGCCGAACTACGTCACCACCAGCCACAACGTGACCATCGCCAGGAAGGACCAGGCCGAGGTGGTCGACACGGCGCTGACCACGGGCGTCGCCACCGTCTCCGGAGAGGACATCGACTGGCTGCTCGACAAGGGCCAGAAGGCGACGGCCGAGGTGACCGTCACCAACACCGGTTCCGCACCGCTCGAGGTGCGGGTCAGCGAGCAGCAGCGCACCAGCGACGGTGGGCACGAGGCCGCCGACCTGCCGTGGCTGACCCTCACGGGCCCGGCCGCGACCGGCCCGGTCACGCTCGCCGCCGGCACGTCCACCACGGTCACGGTGACGGGCGACAACGCCGGCCTCAAGCCCGGCGTGCTCGTCGGGGACGTGCTCGTGGCGTCCAACGCCGGCAAGGGCGAGAGCCAGCTCACGCCGGTCCGCCTGGCGACGTCCGCCTACCTCAAGGGCGTCGACGCGGGCGGGTCCGGGTACGTCGACGCCTCGGGCTTCTTCTGGGCACCCGACCAGGCACTCGGCTCACGGGCCTGGGGCTACGTCGGCGGCAAGGCACACACCACCAAGGCCGACATCGCCGGTACGACTGACGACGCGCTGTTCCGCACCCAGCGGACCGGCGAGACGTTCAGCTACGTGTTCAAGAACGCCCCCGCCGGGACGTACCGGATCGGCCTCGACTTCGCCGAGCTCGAGAAGGTGAAGGCCGGCAAGCGTGCCTTCGACGTGCTCGCCGACGGCAAGGTCGTGCTCTACGACCACGACGTGCAGGCGAAGGTGGGTGCGCTGACCGTCGACGCGAACACGGTTACGGTCGAGCACACCGGTGGTGACCTGACCATCCAGTTCACCCGGGAGAAGGGCGAGGGCGATCCGATCCTCAACGCGCTGAAGGTGCAGGAGGACCCGCGCCACTGAGATAGCCGCGCACTGGTCAGAGCCTCCCCGGCGACGTCGCGGGGAGGCTCTGACAGTTGTCGGCACGCGCCGCGCCGACCCCTACGCCCTTGACGGGAAGCCGACCTTCTGCTGCTATTTTATCCGTGCAGATAACACCGGAGGTTGATCGGAAGACGCGGATTCTCGAGGCGTTCGTCGAGTTGCTGGCCGAGCACGGCTACGCGGGGGCCACGTTCGCGCGGATCGTCGTGACGGCGCGACTCAGCAGCACACGGCTCATCACGTACCACTACGACACCAAGCAGGAGTTGGTCGCCGCGGCGTTGCGCCACATCGGCGAGCGGGCACAGCAGTACATGGTCCCGGCGATCGAGGCCGAGTCGTCGGCGCGCGGCAAGCTCGCCGCGTACCTGCGCTCGAATCTCCGCTTCCTCGGCGAACGACCGGCGTACGCCCGCGCGGCCGTCGAGATAGTCCGCAACCTGCCCAGGGACGCGGCGGATGCGGATGTTCGCGAGGACGTACCCGTGCTGCTGCTGGCGCAGCTCTTCGTCACCGGCCAGGAGTCCGGGGAACTGCGCCGGTTCGACCCGGTCGTCATGGCGGCGACGGTCCGTGCGGCCGTCGATGCGGCCGTCGAGCGGTTCGCCTGCGGCGAGGGCATGGACCTGGTCGCCTACGCGGAGGAGTTGTGCGGGCTCTTCGACCGCGCGATCGCGGCGTACCCGACCCCGGGAGACCTCGGCGAGGTGCTGTCGTGAGGCCGGTCCGGAACGACGCCCAGCCGACGCCGACTGCCGCCGGGCGTCCGGGACAGGGCGCACGCCGCGCTCTGGCCGGACGAATCGTCGTCGACGTGGTCCTGCCCCTGCTCGTCTACTACGCGCTTCGCGCCCTGGGCGCCGGTGTGCTGGCCGCCACCCTCGCCGCGGGGGCGGTTCCCGCGGCGAACGCCGCCCTGGTCGCCGCCCGCAGCCGCCGGATCGACGTCGCGGGTCTCGTCGTCGTCAGCCTGTTCCTGGCGGGGGGCGCGCTGAGCGTGGTGACCGGGGACGCACGGCTGCTGTACGTCAAGGACGGCTGGCTCACCGGCCTGCTCGGGGCGTGGGTGCTGCTGTCGCTGACCATGAAGCGGCCGTTCATGCTCCACCTCGGCACGGTCATCGCCACGGCAAAGGTCGGTGCTGCCGGCGCCGCCGCGTGGCAGCAGCGCTGGACCGACGATCCCGTCTTCCGGCGCCGACTGCGCCTGGTGAGTGTGGTGGTCGGCGTCGTGCTGATGCTGGACGCGCTGGTCCGCGTCGCGATCGCCATGGTGGTCGACCTCGACGTGGTCGCGACGCTCACCAACGTGCAGTACGTCGTCATGCTCGCCGGCCTCCTGTCCTGGTTCTTCTGGTACACGGCCCGGCACGGGCTGCGCTCGTGAGCCCGAAGACGCGTACGACCGCGTCCTACGTCGAGCTCGCCCCGGCGCCGGGGCTGGTCGACCACGTTCGGACGGTGTGGGTGCAGACGACCGGGACGGTGCCCTACGTGCAGCGGCACCTGCCCACCGGTGGCGCGGAGCTGCACTGGCCGATCGGTGGGCCGCCCCGGCTGCTCGGCCCGTTGACGGGTCCCTGGGTCGAGGTGATCCCGGCAGCGACGACCCTGCTGGGCGTGCGGTTCCACCCCGGGGTGCCCCTACTGATACCCGGTGGCGTCGGGGACCTGCTCGACCAGCGGGTCTCACTCGACCAGCTCGGTCACCGATGGGTGGACCGCCTGGGTGGGGCGATCGCCGGCGCGGCCACGCCGCGGGCAGCGCTGCGTGTCCTGCAGGACTTCCTGCTGCACCGCGTACGGACCGCCGCTCCGGATCCGCTCGTCCGCGCGGCGGTGCGGTTGCTTATGCCCTGGACGTCGCGCGACGTCGGCGCGGTCGCCGACCACCTCGGACTGTCGGCGAGCCAGTTCCGGCGTCGCTGCCGATGGGCGGTGGGAACAGGGCCGAAATCGTTGCAGCGGACGCTGCGGTTCCAGGGTTTCCTCGCGTTGGCGCAGGCGGGCGCGACCGCGACGGGACGCCGTGGGGCCGACGGGATGGCGGGACTCGCGATTGACGTGGGGTACGCGGACCAGGCCCACCTGAGCCGGGAGGTACGCCGCCTCACCGGGTTGACACCGGGCGGGCTGCTCGGTGCCGACGTCGACAGGTGCTCGTGCGGTCACGACCACACCGCGTCGTACGCGCCGTTTCTCGTGGGCCGCCGTCCACGGGTACCCCGGTGAGGGTGCGCGATTCGTTCAAGACCGGCGAGCGGGACGCTCGATAACGTCGCCCCGTGATCGACCGGTATCCACTCCGCCTGCCCGGGGACTTCGACGGTGAGGTGCTCACCCGCGACCAGGCCGGATACGACAGTGCGCGTCGACCGGTCGGCTCTGCCGGCGCGGCACGGCGACCTCTCGTCGTACTGCGGTGCCGGTCCGAGCGTGACGTCGCCGCGGCTCTCGGGTACGCGCGTGACACCGGCATCGCCCTCGCGGTACGCGGCGGAGGACACTGCTTCGCCGGCCGGTCGTCCACCGACGGCATCCTGATCGACGTCTCCGGGTTGCGGGGCGTCGACCTGTCCGACGACGGGACCGTGACGGTCGGCGCCGGGGTACGCCTCGGTCAACTCTACGGCGCGCTGCACTCCCGTGGACGGACGTTACCCGCGGGGTGCGGCGCGACGGTCGGTGTCGCGGGACTCGTCCTCGGGGGCGGCATCGGGCTGCTCGGGCGGCGTCACGGCCTGACGTGCGACCGGCTGGTGGCAGCGACGGTCGTCCTCGCCGACGGCAGTGTGGTCGACTGCGACGAACACCGCGACCCCGAGCTGTTCTGGGCGTTGCGCGGGGCCGGCGGTGGGCAGTTCGGCGTCGTCACCTCCCTGCGCCTCGCCACCGTCACCGAGCCGTTGACCGCCCGGGTCGTCCTCACCTGCCCCGACGGTGATCCGGCCCGGGTCGTCGCATCGTGGCAGGCGTCGGCACCGGACGCGCCGGACGACATCTCGACGGCCCTCGAACTCACCGGCGAACCGGGCCGAGGCGTCCGCGTGGTCGCGTCGGGAATCGCGGTGGACGCCGCCCGCGCCGGCGCGTGGCTACGCGACCTTGCCCGTGACTCGGGTGCCGGCGCCCGGCTGTCCGTGGCCGACCCCGTGCCCTTCACCCTCGCCAAGTGGGCGTCGGCCGATCCCCGTCAGGACGTCGGTGACGGCCGCCTGCGGTCGGAGTACTTCGCACGGCCCATCCCACCCGATGTCGTCACCGACCTGCTCGCGCTGCTGACCTCGGGCGACACCGGGCACCACAGGCGACTCACGTTCACCCCGATGGGCGGCGCCTACAACCGTGTCGGCCCGGCGGACACCGCATTCGTGCACCGACGCGAGCGGTACCTGCTGGAGCACGTCGGCCATCGGGGCGACCCCTGGGTCGACGAGTCGTGGACGCTCGCCCACCCGCACTCGTCACACCGCGTCTACCCCAACTTCCCCGACCCCCTGCTCGACCGGCCGGCGGACGCCTACTGGGGTACCAACCACGCCCGACTGGCCGCCGTCAAACAGTCCTACGACCCACAGCACCTGTTCGGCTTCCCGCAATCCCTCTGAGGTGTCCGACAACCACCGAAAGGCGATCCATGAGCAAGGTCCTCGCAGCACTGTCGGTCTCGGTCGACGGGTACATCACCGGCCGCGACCCGGGCCCCCGACGCGGACTCGGCGACGGTGGCATGCTGTTCGACTGGTACTTCGACGGTGACACTCCGAGCGCGGTGATCGACGGGTTCCGGCTCAGCGCCCCCAGCGCCCGCGTCTTCGACGCGGCCGCGGCACGGGTGGGCGCGAGCCTGGCCGGGCGCAACACCTACGACGACTCCGGCTGGGACACCGGCGGCACCCCGCACCCGAACGCGCCGCTCGTGGTGCTCAGCCACCGGCCGCTGCCCGCCACGCACCCCCGTCAGACTCTGGTGACCAGCGGCATCGCCGAGGCCGTGGAGACGGCCCGCCGCCTGGCCGGCGACAAGGACGTGGCTCTCATGGGCGGCGGGGTGACCACCGCCGCGCTGGCCGCGGGTCTGGTCGACGAACTGATCCTGCACCAGCGGCCGGTGTTGCTGGGCGCCGGCCGGCCGTACTTCCAGACCCTGTCCGCGCCGGTCGAGCTTCGCCTGATCGAGGCCGTCGCCGCACCGGCCGTGACCCACCTGCACTACGAGGTGGTCCGATGATCCTCGTGACCGGCGGCCTCGGCATGATCGGCGCGCAGACCGCCCGCGCCCTGACGGAGCTCGGCCACGCCGTTGTCGCGACCGCGCACCGGCGGACCGAACGCCCGACGTTCCTGCCTGACGACGTCGTCGTTGAACGACTCGACGTCACCGACCCCGCCGCGGTGGCGGCTCTCGGCGACCGGTACCGGATCACCGACATCGTTCACCTGGCCGGCAGCATCCCCGGCGAGGACCGGGTGGCGTACTTCCGTGCCGACACCGCCGGCCTGCTCACCATGCTCGACGCCGCGCGCGCCTGGCGCGTACGGCGTTTCGCCGTCGCCGGCAGCCTCGGCTCCTACCTGGGCCGCGGTGACGTCCCCTGGCACGAAGACCTGGCCCTGCCCACCGCGCCGGCGCCGCACCCGATCATCGCGTTCAAGAAGGCGGTCGAACCACTGACCACGAACGCTTTACAGGGCACGGAAACCGAGGGGGTCGTGCTCCGCATCGGCAGCACCTGGGGACCGCTCATGGACCCGGCGACACCGTTCAACGCGATCCCGCCCTACATCAGCGCCGTGCTGCGTGGCGAACGCCCCGCGGCCGTATACGCCCAGGACGGCGGGGACTTCTGCTACGCGCCGGACGCCGGACGCGCGATCGCCATGCTCATCACCGCCGACACCCTCGCCCACGACGTCTACAACGTCTCGAGCGGACAGCCCTTCACCAATGGGCAGCTCGTCGACGCCGTACGCGCGGCCGTTCCGCACGCGCGGCTCGAGGTGGTCGACGGACGCCGGGCCGGCCCGGGGCGCGATCCCTACCTCGACATCTCCCGGCTCCGCGCCGACACCGGGTTCAACCCAACCTTCAACCTCACCACCGCAGTCGCCGACTACGTCGCCTGGCGGACCCACCACGATCGCTGACCACCACACCCGGGGAGAGACAACCGTGCTGCATCCCGACATCCGCCGCGTGCTCGACGAAGCACCGATCGCCCACCTCGCCACCGTCCTACCGGACGGCTCACCGCACGCGACTCCCGTGTACGTCGGTACGCACGGCGACCACATCGTCATATTCACCGGGCCCGGCAAGCGCAAAGCGCGCAACCTACGCCGCGACCCGCGCCTCGCGTTGTCCGTCGCACCGGCCGACGACCCGTTCACCCCGGTCGCCGTACGTGGCCGCGTCGTCGCCTGGATCGACGGCGACGCCGGCTGGTCGATCATCGACCGTATCGTCGCCAAGTACACCGACGGGACCTACCCGCGCGACCACGAACGCGTGGTCGCCGTCATCGAGCCTGATCACCAGATCATCGGCATCCGCTGACGCCCTACCGGCCGGCCCGTACGGCTGTTCCCGGCAGCCACCGGAACGCCGCGCGGGCCGCTCCTGCGCTCACGGACGGACCGTCGAGCGGCCGGCCATGACATTGACACATTTCCCTGCCTGATCTAGCGTCGGAGCGAATCGATTCGACCTCGGACCGGATGCTCCGGCATCCTCCGACGGCCGATCGCGTGGTGTTCGGGCGAACGTGGTGACCACCGACGATTCGACGGCAGCCCGGTCCCGCACGGCGGCGAGACCAGTGACGGGCAGCCGTGGCCCGAGCCGGCCGTCCTCGTGGGCACCTCACGTCTTCAGGGTTTCTCGGCGGCGAGCCCGGTGGACGGGGTGACCGACGGTGACGGGGCGCGCGTTCGTCGCACACCCCTTCCACCTGAACAAGGAGATCCAGCTGTGCCACTCCGCAGACTGTCCGCCCCCTGGTTGGGGGCAGCACTGGCGGCCATGCTCCTGATCGCCGTCGGCACGTACGTCGTCAGCACCGTCACTCCGGCCGCCGCGGCCACCACCGCCGGCTGCGGCAAAGCACCGGGGCTGACCAGCGGCACCCACACCATCCAGAGCGGCGGGAAGAGCCGCAGCTTCATCCTTCGGCTACCCGACAGCTACAACAACACCTACGCCCACCGGCTGGCCTTCGGCTTCCACTGGTTGGGCGGCACCGCCAGCCAGGTCGCGTCGGGTGGGACCGACGGCGCGCCGTGGGCCTACTACGGCATGCTCTCGCAGGCGAACAACACCACGATCTTCGTGGCCCCGCAGGGCCTCAACAACGGCTGGGGCAACGCCAACGGTGAGGACGTCACCTTCACCGACGACATGGTCCGCGTGATCGAGAACGCCCTCTGCGTCGACACGACACAACTCTTCTCCGTCGGGTTCAGCTACGGCGGCGCGATGAGCTACTCGTTGGCGTGTTCCCGGCCGACGGTGTTCCGCGCCGTCGCGGCCATCGCCGCCCCGGGTGCGATCAGCGGATGCAGCGGCGGCACCCAGCCCGTGGCGTACCTGGGTATCCACGGCATCAACGACAACATCCCGAACGGCCGGGCGTTGCGCGACAGGTTCGTCCGCAACAACGGCTGCGC
Source organism: Micromonospora sp. bgisy143 (assembly GCF_057708145.1). NCBI lineage: Bacteria > Bacillati > Actinomycetota > Actinomycetes > Micromonosporales > Micromonosporaceae > Micromonospora > Micromonospora sp. bgisy143. Next base: position 390,175 of record NZ_JBYIRN010000003.1, on the reverse strand, counting down.
CGCACAGAACCCGCCCGAGCCCGCGGCGGGCAGCCGGACCCACATCACCACCGCCTACTCCTGCCAGCCCGGCTACCCGGTGCTCTGGGCCGCGTTCGACGGCGGCCACCAGCAGGGCCCGGTCGACGGGTGCGCCGGCTGCGAGAGCGGCGCGCGGAGCTGGGTCAAGCAGGAGGTGTGGAACTTCTTCGCCCAGTTCGGCGGCGGCACCCCGCCCACCACTCCCCCGCCCACCACTCCCCCGCCCACGACCCCGCCACCCGGCCAGCAGAACGTGCTGATCGCGGGCAACCAGTCCGGCCGATGCGTGGACGTGCCCAACTCCAGCACGGCCAACGGCGCCCGCCCGCAGCTGTGGGACTGCCACGGTGGCACCAACCAGCGCTGGACCTTCACCGCCAACCGCACCCTGACCGTCTACGGCAACAAGTGCCTCGACGCCAGCGGCGGGGGCCGCACCAACGGCACCGCTGTGATCATCTGGGACTGCAACGGCCAGGCCAACCAGCAGTGGAGCCTGAACGCCAACGGCACCATCACCGGGGTCCAGTCGGGCCTCTGCCTCGACGCCGTCAGCTCCGGTACGGCCAACGGCACCCAACTGCACCTCTGGTCCTGCCACGGTGGCGCCAACCAGCAGTGGAGCACGCGCAACTAGCCACGACGCCCAACGCGCGCCGCTCGGGGTTCCGTCCCGGGCGGCGCGCGTCCCGCGCCGGCTGCCGACCGGGTACGCGTCGCGGGTGGCCCGGTGAAGAATGCTTCCTGTGGCGAACACCGATGCGCGCAGGCGCTGGCGGGAACACCAGCTCGCACAGCGGCGTGACCCGTTCCGTCCCGATGTCGCCCAGGGGGACGTCGAGGGATTCACGCTGGTGCGTCCGGACGGTTCCGTGACGGCCGAGGTCGTCCACGTCCAGTGGCTGGACAACCACCCGGCGGGTCCCGACACGCATGTCACCGTCTCGTTCGCGGACGGGTCGAACGTGCAGTTCGCGTTCGACACCCCGGTCGTCAAGGTGCGAGCGGTCGATCTGCGGACGTTCAATCGTGACGACCTGCGTCCGGCAGCGCCGTCCGGATGGGGAGCGGACGTCGGCCGCTGGGGCGTCACAGGTGAGGGCGAGCCGCCAGTTCTCGACGTGAGGTGATGTCGAGTTTGCGGAAGATCTTGCGTAGGTGGTAGTCCACCGTGCTCGGGCTGATGAACATCTGTGCCGCCACCTCCCGGTTGGACGCGCCCTCCGAGACCCGGCGCGCGATGTCGCGCTCCTGGCCGGTCAGTCGGCAGCTCTGGGCGAAGCGATCGGTCGTGTCGCGGCGGTTCAGTCTGCTGCGGAGTTCGCGGCGGGATGCGACGTTCAGCCTGTGGAACACTCCACGCAGATGGTGTTTGACGGTGTGTGGGCTGATGACCAGGTGTCGTGCGACCTCGACGTTGGTGGAGCCTGCCGCCACCAGCAGGGCGATCTGTTCCTGTCGAGGGGTCAGCGTCGCACCCGAAAGAATTCGGGCGGGCTCGGCTGGGGCGCGGTGCATCGTGCTCCTCGGGCGAGGGTTCGGGTCTCGACGACCATCCGAACGCACCGCTGTGCGCGACGAGTGCAGACTGAGTGCTCGCGCGCTGACCGCTCACGACGCGCCGCTCATCAGGCTCAGCCGGGCCCGGACGTAAGCGACCATGGTTCGGTATGCCTCGGCCTCCTCGATGCCGGAGAACTCGATGAGTTCCCGGAAGCCGTTGTCGGCGATCAGGCCCTCGAACCGCTGGCAGCCCTGTTCCGCGCGCGCCCGGTCGCCCAGGTCGAATGCGGCCCGCGCGAGGATCGCCGCGATGGCGCAGCGGGGACCGTTCGACTCACTGATGTCTTCCGCCAACCCCCACTCCGAGACCGTCACCGCTCGCTCGAGCTGGCCGAGTCTCCAGGACGATTCCGCGATGAGCTGCGCGTAGCGGATGTTCAGGTGGTCGAGGTGCTGCACCATCGCGATGGCCAGCCCTTCGTCCGCGGCAGGGACGGCATCGTCGAACCGACCGGATCCGAGGCGCGCCCTCGTGAGTGTCAGCAGCGACACGGCGAGCAGTTCCTGACGCTCCGTACGCCGGGCAAGGGCCACGGAGCGTTCGCCGTAGGCGTTGGCGGCGTCGTGGTCGCCACGCGACAGCGAGAGCACGGCGAGGTTTCGCAGGACGTCGGCCTGCCCGGCGAGGTCTCCGGCGCCTTCGAAGATGGACAGGGCTCGACGGAGGTATTCGTCGGCCGGTGGCAGCGGGGCGAAGACCTCACCGACGGTACGAAGAAGTTCGCCCTCCATCAGCGGCTCGTCGAGCGCGCCGGCCATGTCGAGGATCGCGAGCACGGTCCGTGTCCGGCCCGCGGGGATGGAGTTGCTGCCCGGTGCCGAGGCCGCGAGGACCATGGCCGTCGCGTCGCGCTCCAGACCGTGCGCGAGGGCCAGATCGATCGTCGCCCACAGCGCCGCCCGTTCGCGTGCGTACCAGGCGGCAGCCTGCGACACGCTGTCGAACGATTCAGGCGTCACGTCCGGCGGGACACCGGTGACGGTGCCGACCGGCTGCCGGTGGTGGCTCGCGTACGCGGCCCGGGCGGAGTGCAGGTAATGCAGGACGAGACGTCGCTCGTACTCCGGTCGTTCCCGGTCCTCGTCGAGCAGCTCACCCGCGTAGGCCCGCAGCAGGTCGTGCAGGACATACCGCCCGGACTGCGCCTCGTCGAGCAGGTTGGCGGTCACCAGTTCCGTGAGCAGCGCGCGGGCCCTCGTCCGACTGACCCCGACGACGCTCGCCATCGACTCCAGCGAGACCCCCGGACCCGGATGGACGGCGAGAGCACGGAACACCCGCGCCGCCGATGGATCGAGAGCGCGAAACGACCACGAGAACACCGACCGGACATCGTCGGACGAGTCCGCGCTGGACAACGCGTCGAGTCTGGCGGACGGGTCCGAGACGGCGCTCACGACAGCGCGCAGTGGCAGGGCCGGGTTGAGCGCCACGCGGGCGGCGACGATCGCCAGTGCGAGCGGCAGCCCGGCGCAGAGCGTGATGACCTTGTCCAACGAATCCGGGTCCACGGTGGCGCGGCGGGCGCCGAGCCGGTTGATCAGTAGCTGCCGGGACTCGGCCCTGGTCAGCCGGTCGACCTGCAGATAGCGTGCCCCCTCCCGGGTGACGAGGCTCGTCATCCGGTGGCGGCTCGTCACGATGACCAGACAGCCCTGCGAGGCTGGCAGCAGCGGGCGGACCTGATCGGAGTCGCGGGCGTTGTCGAGGAGGATCAGGACGCGACGACCGGCGAGGCGACTGCGGTAACGAGCCGCCTGGGCGTCGACGTTCTCCTGTGGGGACGACACCGCCGGCTCGCCCAGTGACGCGAGCAACGTGGCGAGCGCCTCCTGCGATGACATGACCCGTCCGTCCGGGTCCAGGCCCCGCAGGTTGAGGAACAACTGGCCGTCGGGAAACTCGTTGGCGATCTGGTGGGCCCAGTGCACCGCGAGGGCGGTCTTGCCGATGCCACCCATGCCGCCGAGCACGGTGATCACGATCGTCGCGTCGCTGAACGCGTCGGACAGCAGGGCGTCGAGCACCGCGGCCGTGTCGTTGCGTCGGACGAAGCCCGCGACCGGCGGCGGCAGCTGCGCGGGCCGCGGGGCGTCCGGTGGGCGCAGCTCGTCCTGCGACGTCCAGCCGCTGGCGAGCAGGTCCCGATACGCCTCGCGCAGTTCGGACCCCGGATCCACCCCCAGTTCCTCGGCGAGACGTTGACGGGTCCGCTCGAAGACCTGCACCCCCTCGGCCCGGTGGCCGGTCGCCACGTACGCGCGCATCAGGCACGCCTGCAGGGCCTCGTCCAACGGGGCCGCGGCGGCCACGCTCACCAACGGGGTCAACGCGGCGTCGGCCATGCCGTGGGCCATCGCGGCCTCGCTGGCCGCGAGCGCCACCGCGATGCGCTCCCGTTCGATGGCAACGAACTCCGGCGAACGCAACGCGCCGGTCGGAAGGTCGGTGAACGCCGGGCTGCGGCCGAGCTCCAGTGCGGTCAGGTACGCCCGCACGCCGGCCTCGGCATCCCCGCCGGCGAGCGCCTCGCGGGCCCGCCGGACCAGCTCGCGGTACATGGCCAGATCGGAGGCCTCGGTCGCGAGGATCAGGCGGTAGCCCGTACCGGCCGGTAGGAGGTAGCGACCGGTTTCGCGGACGTCCAGGTCCGGTTCCAGAATCCGCCGGAGGTTACCGACGTGCCGGTGGATCTGGTTGGCGGCGCTGGCCGGAGGTTGGTCGTCCCAGACGCTGTCCACGATGCTGTCGAGACTGACCGCGTCACCGCCGGCCGCGAGGAGCTTGGCGAGGATGATCCGCTGGCGAACCGGGCCGAGATCGACGTCCGAGCCGTCCCGCCGGCAGCCGAGACCGCCGAAGACCTTGAACTCGCAGTGGGACGGCGGCCCGTCCGGGAGCCTGCGGTCGGGCGTGGTCACGATTGACATCCTAGAGATCAAAGGGTGGCGACTTCGCTCTTCGGCCCAAGCCTGCGGCTTGTTCCGGGTCCGCCGCATCGCCCATCTCTCGTTGTCTTTCGGGCGGTCGACGAAGCCCGGGACTACGTGCTTCGGGTGATTCGCGAAACGGTCCCACATCCGTACCTTCGGCAGGGTTCCACCGCGGAACGCAAGCCAAGGAGAGTGCATGCCCCACGTCAGCGTTGGCTCAGACGGAGCCGACCCGATCGACATCTATTACGAGGATCACGGCGCCGGCACCCCGGTCGTTCTCAGCCACGGCTATCCGCTCAGCGGACGGGCCTGGGAGAAGCAGGTCGCCGCACTGCTCGCCGCCGGATACCGCGTCATCACGTACGACCGGCGGGGTTGGGGCAATTCCAGCCAGCCCGCCGGTGGATACGACTACGACACGTTCGCCGGCGATCTGAATGTGCTCCTCACGACACTCGACGTACGCGACGCCATCCTCGTGGGTCATTCGATGGGAACCGGTGACGTCGCCCGGTACCTGGGTCGCTACGGCACCGGGCGCGTCGCGAAGGCCGTGCTGATGTCGCCGATCCCGCCGTTCCTGCTGAAGACGGACGACAATCCCGAAGGCGCGCCGCAGTCGTTGTTCGATGGTTTCATCGAGGCCGCGCGGGCGGACCGCAACGGGTGGCTCAAGCAGTTCCTGCAGAACTTCTACAACCTCGACGTCTACGGCGGATCACTGGTCAGCGACGAGGCTTTCCAGGCCAGTCTGGACGTGGCCGAGGCCGGATCTCCCGTCGCAGCGGTGGCCTGTATCCCGACCTGGCTCACCGACTTCCGCGAGGACCTGGCCACGATCGACGTCCCGGTACTCGTGATCCAGGGCGACCAGGACCGGGTCCTACCCATCGGGGTCACCGGCCAGCGGCTGCCCGCCTTCATCGCCGATGCGCGATTGCTCGTCATCGAGGGCGGACCGCACGCGATTGCGTGGACCCACGGCGATCAGGTCAACGCCGCTCTACTCGATTTTCTTCAGAAGTGAGAGGAACCACCGTGAAACTGTCCATCCGTCGCCGCCTCGTCTACGTGGGCGCGGCCATCGGCGCCCTGGTCGTGACAGGTGCCGGCATCGGCACCGCGCAGGCCGCCACGAACCACGCCGTGCAGTCGCGCTCCACGGTCAAGCCGACGGTCGTGCTCGTGCACGGGGCGTGGGCGGACGGGTCCAGCTGGGACAAGGTGACGGCCAAGCTCCAGCACGACGGCTACCGGGTGGTCACCCCGCCGAACCTGCTGTCGGGCGTGGAGAAGGACGCCAAGAACCTCCGCGCGTACCTGGACAACATCAGCGGACCGATCGTCCTCGTCGGGCACTCGTACGGCGGCATGGTCATCACGAACGCCGCCCTGGGCGACGAGCAGGTCAAGGCCCTGGTGTACGTGGACGCGTACATCCCGGACCAGCACGACAGTGTGTACGGGCTGACCTCGGCCCTGCCGGGCTCGGTCTTCGCGGCCGAGTCGTCCACCGTCTTCGACGTGGTCGCCAACCCCAACGACGAAGACCCACACAACGTCAACCTGTACGTCAAGCCGTCGGTCTACGGCAAGGCGTTCACCGACAAGAGCATCCCCGCCAGGGACGTCGCGGTGCTCGCCGCCCGGCAACGCCCCCTTGCCTACAACGCCCTGACCGAGGAGGCCACCGAGCCGGCCTGGCGCACCATCCCCTCGTGGTCCGTGATCGGCAAGCAGGACGCCGTCATCCCGGCCGCACAGCAGGTCGTGATGTCCAAGCGCGCCAAGGCGCACACCATCGAGATCAACGCCCCGCACCTGTCCATGGTCACCGACGCGGGCGCGGTCACCAATCAGATCGAGGCTGCGGCCAAGGCGACCAACTGACACGACGGGAGGCCGTGGCATCGCTCACCGCGATGCCACGACCTCCTGGTCGAGGTCTCGACACCTGGTCAGGTGGTCGTGCGTGCCGCCTCCAGGATGACCCTGGTGACCTGGTCGGGATGCGAGATCAGGCCCAGGTGACCGGCGTCGATCCGGGTGATGTCGGCCCCCGCCCGCTCCATCATCTCCTCCTGCCGGGCCGGCGGGATGACGCGGTCCTCGGTACCGATGACGGCCCACGCGGGGATCGTCTTCCACGCCGGCTCGGTGGCCGGCTCCGCCAGGGCGTTGGTGGCCAGGGCGGTCTGGGTTACGGCGAGCACCTCCGCCTGGCGGCGGGGCAGACCGTTGGCGAAGCCGTTGATGAACACCTTCCGCAGGACGTACGCGTCGACCGCACCTTCCGGGGCACCGGGGAACGGCACCAGCCTGAAGACGCTCGTGGGGTCGGTCAGGGCCGGCTCGAGGATCGAGCCGGAGCCCGCAGTGAGTTCCTCCACGGTCTCGCCCTTGTCCGGGGCGAAGGCGTCAACGAACACGAGCGCCTTGACGTTGCTGTTGCCGGTCGCGGCGTCGCTCGCCACGAAGCCACCGTACGAGTGGGCCGCGAGCACGATGGGACCCTCGATCGTGGACAGGAAATCCCTGAGGTAGCCACTGTCGATCGACGGCCCCCGGCTGGGCTGCGGCGCGACCTGGACGTCGAAACCACGTGCCTGGAGTCTGCGGATCTCTCCGTTCCAGCTCGAGCCGTCGGCCCAGGCGCCGTGTACCAGGACGATCGTTGGTCGGTCCCCATGTCCCCCGTCGGGGGTTGGTTGTACACCGCCGTCCGCGAACACGCTTGGGGTGCCTGAGCCGAGCACCGTCGCCAGAGTTACGGCGGCGAGCGCCGCGGCGATGACCTTCGGCCGACGTAGCGAGATTCCGAGCATGCCTGTTCTCCCTCGTTGGTCACTGGTTTCCGAACGTGGGCAGATGCGCCGGGCTGCCGGACCAGCCCTCCGATGCCGGAATGGCCTGCATGATCGCCCAACCTCACGGTACTGACAATCGGTCCAAATGTCGGGCTAAACAGGAATAACGCTCAAGTGTGGTGTTCTTGAATAAATACCCTAGAAGGGTGACGTCCCTTCACCCACCCGGGCGAGCTGCGTCGCGTGGTCAGGGACGCAAGGCGGCAAGGATCAGACCCGCGTAGCGACGCCACACGGCCGGATCGCGTTCGTCCAGCAGGATGAGTTGGCGGGCCACGCCGCACAACACGACGCGGACGTCGAGGGCACCGGCGTCCGGCCGCACCGAGCCGGCCGCCTTCGCCGCATCGAGCAGGCGGGCGATCAGGTCGACAAGCTCCGCGGCGGGCAGCAGACGGCCTTCGAAGAACACCGTCGCCAGGCCGCGGTCGCGGGCGAGATGGCCGAGCAGATCCGGCAGGTAGTCGCGCAACGCGCGGTCGGCGTCGGCGTCGGCAAGGGCGGCGAGGGTACGCGCCCGCAGCGAATCGAAGCCCTCCTGCGCGACCGCCAGCACCAGTTCGTCCTTGCTCGGGTAGCTGCGGTAGACCGTCGCCCGCCCGACTCCGGCGCGCGCCGCCACCTCGGGCACGGTGACGTCCAGGCCGCGCTCGGCGAACAGTTCACGGGCCGCCTCGACGACCCGTTCGTGGTTCCGCAGCGCGTCCGCGCGCCGAGGAACGTTCACTGTCGATCCGGCTCGACGTCGAAGCCGGTCTCGTGGACCTGCTGGAACCGACCGTCCTCGGCCAACGTGGCGAAGTGGTACACCTCCCGGTGGACCACCGTGCCGTCGGTCATGGTCATCCTGTAGCGGTGCCGCTCGGCGTAGTGCAGACCGTCGTACAGCTCGTCGAGCACGGTCACCGTGCCCTCGACCACCGTGTCGCGGATGCCGGCGACCATCTCCGCGAACTCGCCGCGATCGCGCGTCCGGCCGTCGGCGGTATGGACCAGGCCGGGGGCGTAGTACTTGTCCACGGCCTCCGGCAGGGCGAGGCGCGGCTCGAAGGCCACGTCGCGGATGGCGTCGCTGATGCGTACCGGTGTCATCGGGCATTCCTTCCAATATCCGGACCTCCTAGTCCGGATAGCGTCGACGGTACCGGACTCGCGAGTCCGGTACCAGGTGACGCCCGTAACACCCGCCGGCCGGTTCCGGGCGACTTCTTACCGAACCATGACGGGCCGGGCCGGCGTCGACCGTGGCGGTACGCCGGCCCGTACCGAGGGGAGACAGCACACCGGCTTCGAGGAGCGTCTGATGAACCGTAGGAGAAACGGGACCGCACTGGTCCAGACCCGGACGGCCCGGCTCGCCATGGCCGCGCTCGTGCTGGCGGCCACCGGTGCGCTCACCGTCACCTTCGTCTCCGGCGGCGGCAAGGGCACCGCGGATGCCGCCACCAGCTTGGAGCAGTTCGTGCCGATCGAGCAGGTGCCACCGAACGTGCGGGATCCGCGGCCGGCCGCCGGCGCGTCGACCGGCCGGTTCACCGTCGACTGCGGCACGAACGGCAACGGCAAGTTCAGCCCGGACAATCCGGTGGCCCAACCCGGCATCCGCAACGGCGCCGAACACGTCCGCGACTTCGTGGGCAATCTCGCCATCACCGCGAACTCCTCCGACGCCGACCTGGACGCCTCCGGCACCACCTGCCGTAACGGCGACAAGTCGTCCTACTTCTGGCCGGTAGTGCGGATCGACCGAACTGTTCGCAGTGGCAGGCAGGTCCAGCAGGCCCTGGCCCAGACCCGGCCGATGGTCGTGTGCCCCTCGGTCGGCAAGCGGCTCCGCGCCGTCCCCACCGGGGCTCGCGCCACCGTCGACCGTCTGCTGGCCGAACTGGACCGGCAGCAGGCCGCCGCGAACCAACGGATGAGCGCCAGCCGGGGCCGCATCGACGCCGCGTTCAACCGAGAGATCCTGGACCCGCTCCGGGCCCGTCGTGCCACGCTGATCAAGGAGATCACCGCCTCGGTCACCGCGGCCGGCGGCGGCCAGCCCGGCCTGGTCTCGCTTGTCGACTGTGACGTCTCCTACGACGACATGCACGCCCGAATGCCCTACCGCGCCCATCGCGCGAGCGTCACGGCGGCCCGGGCCGCGAATCCGCGGATCCAGTGCCCCAGCGTGCGGGACAGGCTGCCCGGCGTGCCCGCTGGGGCGCTCACCGAGGTGAACCGCAACCTCGACGACCTCGACCGGCAGATCTCCGAAGCCAACGAACGCCTTGTCATCAGCGCCGGCCAGGGCGGACCGGCCTTCGTCGACAACGCTATCCTCGGCCCGCTACGGGCCAAGCGGATCGCCGCGCTCGACCGGATCGCCATCGCGATCGGACGGCAGGCTACCCGCCCGCAGGGTCTCGAAGCGCTCGCTCCGTGCCGGGTGGACCAGGCCCCGAAATCCCCGGCGACGCCGAGCAGCACGCCCACTACCGCCGCGCTCCCCGATCCGCAGGGACCCGACTTCGAACTACCGGGGAACACCGGTGGCATTGTCCGCCCGGCGCAGGTGCTGATCGAGTACCGGGGCAACCCCGCCAGCAAGGTGGTGCCGATGCCGAGGTTCCTTCGGGCCCTCACCGGAGACGCCAAGCCCACCAGCCGTGGTCCGGCCAACGCCCGCGCCACCTGGACCTGTTCGGGCTTCACCGACCGGCTCTCCGACAGGTACCCGATCTGCCCCGCCGGCAGCCGGGTGCAGCGCGTGCACGACTTCCCCGGCTGCTGGGACGGCCGGAACGTCGACAGCGACAACCACCGCAACCATGTCGCGTTCGCCGACCGGGCCACCGGCGTCTGCCCGCAGGGCTTCCGGGCAATCCCGCAACTACGGATCACGGTGGCCTACGACATCCCGCGCGACGTGCAGGTCAAGGGCCAGTACGCGCTCGACTCGTTCCCCGAGGAGAACCACAATCCCTTCTCCGACCACAACGACTTCGTCAACGTCAACTCCACCCGGACCATGCAGCGCATCGCGGCGTGCATCAACAGGGGCAAGACCTGCTCCTGAGCTGCCCCCGGCGCGGGTAAGCGACACCACTGCCGGGGTGCGGCGGCACGGCCGCACCCCGGCAGGCATGGGCTTCAGGTCAGCAGCCGAGCCGCTTGGTCGACAGGGCGATGTCATCGATCCAGAGGTCGAACTCACCCGGCGTCGTGCCGCCCTGGTAGAGCTGCCAACCGATCTTCACCGTGTCGACGGTGGGCAGGACGAAGGGGACGTCGTTACCGCCGTGGTCGTTCGTGGCGGCAGTCAATTCGGGATTCGCCACGCCGTCGATCCACACCGTGACGCGGTTGTCCGCCGCGTCCATCTTCCATTCGAAGCACTGCCAGGTGTCCTCCACGACCGGGGCGGACTCCCGCCAGTTGGTCCAGTCACCGGTCGGGCCCCCGTCGGCGCCGATGCCCCAGAACGTCCCGGGGACCGTGGGCGCGTACTGGCCACCGATCGGACGGACGACCTCCGCGCTGCCGCTACCGGTCGCCTCGACCAGCGTGAAGTGCGCCCAGTCCGGGGCGGTGGGGAAGGCGTCGACGCGCAGCCGCATCCGGCCGTAGAAGCGGTTGCCCGGCGCGGCGAAGTTGTCGACGCGCAGGAAGGCGCGCCCGTTGTCGACGGTGTGGACGTGCAGCACCTGGTTGCCACGGCGGGCGCGCTCGACGGTCAGCGTGCCGTGGCGGGTGTCGACACCCCAGTTCAGCGTGCTGGGCCCGCCGACGGGCAGGCGCTCGAAGTCCTCGCAGAAGAGCAGGCCACGGGGGCACGATCGCGGGGAGGTGTCCGAGGCGGCGGCCGGAACGCTGCCAGTCGCTGCGCCGAGGACCAGGGCGGCGCTGATCGCCGCGAGAAAGCTACGCATGGTCATTCTCCATATCGCCGAGTAGCGGTGGGTGACGGCGGTCCGACCACGACGGCGCCCGGGCCCGGAGCCGTTGGCTCCGGGCCCGGTCAGCGCTCGGGACGCGGTGGGACCGGTACGTGTCGCGGTCAGGGACTGGTGCAGGAGAGGTTGCCGGGCGCCGTGCTGCTGCCGTTGGCCAGGAAGCCGAAGGTGGTCGAGGCGTTCGCGCCGAGGGTCCCGTTGTAGTCGGCGTTACGGACACTGACCGTCCCGCTGGTGCCGGTGTTGATGCCGCTCCAGACGTTGGCGATGGTCTGCCCGCTGGCCAGCGTCAGCCGCACGGTCCAGCCGCTGAGGGTCGCGGAGCCGTTGTTGGCCACGGTGACCTCGCCCTGGAAGCCGCCGTTCCAGCTGTTGACCAGGCGGTACGTCGCACTACAGGCACCCGGCGGCGGCGTGGTCGGCGGCGGCGTCGTCGGCGGAGGCGTCGTGGGCGGAGGCGTGGTCGGCGGAGGGGTCGTCGGCGGGGGCGTGGTCGGCGGGGGCGTCGTCGGCGGTGTGCCCGGCACGGTGGTGGAGGCGGCGTTGAGCGCGTTGAGGACGGCGGTGTACGCCGCCTTGGGGTTGCTGTTGCGGTCGAAGAGCAGCGGGTTCTCGCTGCCGCGCCAGGAGTCGCTGTCCCGGATGCCCCACGTCGTGATGCCGACGCAGCGGGGCACGTTCATGCAGGCCTGGGTCAGGCCCTGGTACTGGCTGGTCGAGGCGTTGGTGACGTCCGCCTCGGTCAACGCCACGTCCACATCGAGTGCGGCGAAGCTGGACAGGGTCTGCTGGAAGTTCCCCGGCAGCGAACTGCCGCCGGTGAAGTGGGTCTGCAGGCCCACGCAGTCGACCGGGACGCCACGGGCCTTGAAGTCCCTGATCATGTTGTAGACGCCCTGCGTCTTGGCGTACGTCCAGTTCTCGATGTTGTAGTCGTTGTAGCAGAGCTTCACACTCGGGTCGGCGGCGCGTGCGGTCCGGAACGCCACCTCGATCCAGTCGTTCCCGGTGGACTGCAGGTTCGACGACCGCCGACTGCCGTTCTCGGCGAAGGCCTCGTTCACCACGTCCCAGTACGCGAACTTGCCCTTGTAGTGCGCCATCACCCCGTTGATGTGGCTGATCATCGCGTTCCGCAGGGCACTGCCGCTCAGGCTCCCCCAGAACCTCGGCTGCTGGGCGTGCCAGGCCAGGGTGTGACCACGGAACCGCATGCCGCGCTGGGCGGCCCAGTTGTAGATCGCGTCACCGCGCTGGAAGTTGAACTGGCCGGGGTTGGGCTCGGTCGCGTCGGGCTTCATCTCGTTGACGGCCGTCATCATGTCGAACTCACGGCTCGCGATGGTCAGGAAGCCGGAGTCGTTGAGACGGTCCGACCCCATGGCGGCGCCGAAGTAGCGGCCGCTGCGCTCGGCCGCGGCCTTCAGGGTGGTCCCGGGCGTTCCGGGGAGATCGGCCCGGGCGAAGGTCGCCAGCGCCATCGAGGACACCGTGATCGCCAGGGCACAGGCCCCGCCCAGGAGCAGTCTGGCGGGCCCCCTGGTTCGGCGTCTGGGTCGAGCGGGTACGTCGTTCATCTGTGCTTTCTCCTCGGTGTTCGGTCCGGTCCGTTGCCCGAACCGAGGCACGGAACGACGATCGCCGCACGGCCGACGACCCGGAGCACGCGCTCGCCGCTGGACCAGCACGCCACAGGTGACGTCGAGCCGGCGTCAACCCCGCCGCGCCCGAAATCGGTGGCCACCGCCGGCTGCCCGGCCCGCCCGGTGGATGACGATCACTCCGCGCCCGTACGCCCCTGCGGAGTGACACTGCCCTGCCGCGATGCTATATCGAATCAGTTCGATCTGGGCAGTCGGCGGTCGAGGACGTTGACTCGGACGGCGGACGACCAGCGGGTTTGGCATCGACTTGGATCGATGTAGTGTGGAAACGCTCCCACACCACCCTCCACCCACCTGACCGAGGAGCCGAACATGCAGCGACGGCGACATCGCCCGGCCACCACGCTGGCCGGGCTGCTCATCCTGACCCTGTCCGCCCTTCTGTTGCCACAAGCCTCGGTGGCCGGCAGCGCGGCAGCCGGCACATCCCGCGCCCGGGCGGTGCCCCTCACCGAGCTGACCGTGGTGTCCGAACGGGTGGCGTTCGGTCTGCAGCGTCCCATCGCGATCACCGGCCTGCCGGATGGTCGGATGCTGATCGCGGAGAAGAACGGCACCGTCCGGGCGTACCACCCGGACACCGGCCTGGCGGCCGCGCCGGTGCTCGACCTGACCGCCCGGATCGACACGTCCGACAACGAGCGCGGCCTGCTCGGCATCACGCCCGCGCCGAACTTCGCGCGTACCGGGATGCTGTACGTGGCCTACACCAGCCTGCCGGCCGGCGCGCTGACCCTGGCGCGGGTGCCGCTCGGCGCTCCCGACCGGCTACAGGTGCTGCTCACCCAGGAGCACGCCGAATTCGGCAACCACAACGGCGGACAGGTGGCCTTCGGCCGCGACGGCTACCTCTACTGGTCCACCGGCGACGGCGGCAACGCGAACGACCCGTTCAAGAGCGGTCAGAACCTCGGCACCCTGCTCGGCAAGATCGTGCGGATCGACGTGAACCGTAGCTGCGGCGGCAAGCCCTACTGCGTACCCTTCGACAACCCGTTCGTCCGCACGGCGGGCGCACGGCCGGAGATCTGGGTCTACGGGCTGCGCAACCCGTGGAAGTTCTCCATCGACCCGGTCGACAACTCGCTGTGGATCGGCGACGTCGGCCAGGGCCTGATCGAGGAGATCAACCACATCCGCCCGTCGCAGCGCGGCGCGAACCTCGGCTGGTCCTGCAAGGAGGGCACGCCGGTCTTCGACCAGACGCAGTGCCGGCCCGGCGTACGGCTCACCGACCCGGTCGTCGAGTACGAGCACTACCTGACGGAGAACTGCTCCATCATCGGCGGCCTGGTGTACCGGGGATCCGTCACCCCGGAGGCGCGGGGCACCTACATCGCGAGCGACTACTGCTCCACCCGCGCGTTCGCCGTGCGTCAGACGTCCACGGGTGGCTACGAGTCCGCCGAGATCGGCACCTTCCCCACCCAGCCGACCGCGTTCGGCGCCGACGTGAACGGCGAGCTGTACGTGCTCAGCGACCTCCCGGGCTGGCTGAGCAAGGTACGGTTCGAGCGGGTCCAGCCCACCCCCACCGCCGGGGCGGCGCACCGCTGAGCCTCGGGGCTACCCCGTCGCATCCGTGACACCACCGTGGACGGCCGCGCACCCGCGGCCGTTCACGGTCGGGCGACACATACCGCAGCGCCTACCGTCAGGGGCGGGGCGGGCTGACGTCGATCGCCGCGCGGAGCTCACGTCGGGACGTGATGCCGAGCTTGGTGAAGATCTTGCGCAGGTGCCACTCGACCGTACGCGCGCTGAGGAACAGCGCGGCGCCGATCTCCCGGTTCGTCCGACCGGCCGCCGCCAGTCGCGCGATCTGCGCCTCCTGCGGGGTCAGCTCCTCTGCTACGCCCACGGCGCGCCTGCGGACCGTCTCGCCGGTGGCGGCCAGTTCCCGGCCCGCTCGCTGGGCGAACGCCTCCGCCCCCATCGCCGTGAACGCCTCGTGGGACAACCGCAGCTGGGCTCGGGCGTCGCCACGGCGGTTCGACCGGCGCAGCCACTCCCCGTACAGCAGCCGGGCCCGGGCCAGTTGCAGGCCGAGCTGCGTGGTGGCGAGGCGGTCGATGGCTGTCCGGTAGCGTTCGTCCGCCTCCGCGTCCGCCCCGACGAGCGCGTCCGCGAGGGCCTGCGTGCCGATCGCCCAGTCCGTCGCCGCCGGACCGGTCCGTTCGGCCAGGCGGTCGCGGGCCTGCCTAGCGACGGCGTCCGCCCCCGAGCGCGCCGCAGCCTCGACCAGCTCACCGAGCGCCCACTGCTGAACGGCTAGGTCATCCCGCTCGGTCGCCCACCGCACGGCGACCAGCGCCGCCGGATAGTTGCCGAGTCCGTTGAACAGCACCGCCCTGCTGTAGCCGGCGACACTGAACAACCAGCCCATGCCAGCCGTGCCGGCCTCCTTGGCCAGGGCGTCGATCAGCTCGACGGCCGACTCCTCCCGACCCCGGTACGCCGCCAGGATCACCGCGGTCGCGGGGTGTGGCGACGGCCCTGCCGCGTACGCGAGGGTCTCTGCCTCGCCGAGCAGATCGGACGCGTCGGCGAACCGACCGGCGAAGATCAGCGCGGTGGCCCGGAACGTCAACGCGGTCGGCAGCAGCGACAGCCGCCCGGTCTCCCGCGCGAAGGTCACGGCCCGCTCGGTGAGGGTGTGGAAGGCGACGTCGTCCCACACCTCGTGCAGAACCAGGCCGACCAGCCAGGCCAGGTCCACATCGGCCTGCACGGTGACCGCGTGCAGCGCCCGGGCGAAGAGCGACACGGCCGCCGCCTGCCCGTCGAGGCTCCACGCCGTGAAGGCTGCCAGGAGCAGGCCGGCCGGCTCCGGACCCTCGGGCACCCGCCGGGCGGCCCGGGCGACGAGCCGCAGGTCGTTGCCGCCGAACCGCCCGGCGTTCACGGCCGCACCGACCGCCGAGAGGTACGTCTCGCGGGCCGCAGCCGGATCCAGCGCCTCGAGCCGGCGAGCGGCCTTGAGAATCGGCGGTACCGCTGCTCGGCCGGAGTTGACAGCGAACGCGACCCGGGCCCGCAGCCGCTCCACCTCAGCGCGCTGCGCCGGGTCCAGCTCGCTCAGTTCGGCGGCGGCCAGCAGGCCGGCTACCTGATCGGTGGCGCCGGAGGCGAATCGGGCCTGGGCTGCCGCCAGGATCCGCCGGCCGCGGGCGCTGGAGTCGGCGGTGAGCTCGGCGGCCCGCTCGAGGAAGGCGGCAGCGGCAGCGCGACCGCCACGGGCGAGCGCTCGGCCGGCCGAACGTTCCAGCTCACCGGCGACCTCCTCGTCCGGCCCCACTGCGGCATGCGCCCGGTGCCAGGCGCGTCGGTCCGGGTCCTGCTGCGGGTCGGTGACGTCGGCCAGTGCCCGGTGCACCGCGCGCAGTTCGGCGGGCTCGGCCGAACGTCGGCTCGCCGAGCGAACCAGCGGATGGCGCAGCCGTACCCGGGTGCCCAGCTCGACCAGGCCGGCCGCCTCGACCGGCACCGCTGCGGCGGGACCGACGCCGAGCCGGTCCACGGCGCGCCAGAGCAGCGACACGTCTCCGACCGGCTCCACGGCGGCGGTCAGCAGCAACCGCCGGCTGTCGGGCGGCAGTGCCGCGATTCGGTGCTGAAAACCCATCTCGACCCGGCTGGCCACCGGTGTCGCGCTGTGCCCGCCGAATCCGAACGCCAGTTCCGCCGGTGACAGGCCGCGGGGCAACTCGATCAGCGCAAGGGGGTTGCCTCGGGTCTCGGCGACGATCCGATCCCGCACCTGGGTGTCGACCAGCCCCGGCAGCACCAGGTCCAGCAACGCTCGCGCGTCCGCCTCGGGAAGGCCCTCGACCCACAGTTCCGGCAGGCCGTCGAGGAACTGCTCCTCGGTGGGGCTCCCCACGGCGAAGAGCAACGCGACCGATTCCGCGTCCAGACGGCGGGCGACGAAGGTGAGGATGACCTCGGACATGCGGTCCAGCCACTGCGCGTCGTCCACCACGCAGACCAGGGTCTGCTCGGCCGCCGCCTCGGCCAGCAGGCCGAGCACGGCGAGACCGACGAGCAGCCCTTCCGGCGGCGGGCCCGCCTGGAGGCCGAACGCGGTGGCGAGCGCGTCGCGCTGCGGTCCGGGGAGCCGATCCAGGTGTTCCAGCAGCGGAGCGCACAGGAGCTGGAGCGCCGCGTACGCCAGGTCGGTCTCCGCCTCGACACCCGCGACCCGCACGACGCGGTCGGGCCGGGTCCGCTCGGTCACGTGGTCCAGCAGCGCGGTCTTGCCGACCCCGGCCTCGCCGCGCAGCACCAGCACACGGCTTTGACCGGCTCGGACGTCGTGCATCAGCCGGTCGAGCAGGTCGCGCTCACGTTGTCGGCCGAGCAGATCGAAACCCATGTTGTCACTCGGCACGTTGTCTCCCAGGCGAAATTACTACACCGCGGACGGCCGCCGTGGGCGGGCCGGACAGCACGTCGGTACGGACTACACCGTCAACAGGCCGGTGACGGTGACGACGAGTGCGCGGCTGAGCCGGTCGGGAAAGTCGACGCGGGAGTTGGCGAGCAGCGGATCCCGAACAGCCTCCGCGACGGCGGGCGAGGGATTGGCGAACGGCCAGAGACCCGCGATCAGCAGGATCGACAGGGCCACGAGCTCCCGGGACGCCGGCACGGTCAACGCGGGGATGCGTTGCCTGAGCAGCCCGGCGAGGCGTACCTGCAGGTCCGTGTGGGCGAGTTTGAACGCCCGGACGGCCTCCGCGGAGATGTTGCGTTCGAGTTCCGTGCCGAGCGAGCTCCAGAGTTCGCAGATCAGCGGTCGGTCGGCCACCGAACGGGCCAGGGCGTCCACGACGGCGGCGGGCGACGGTGGGTGACCGGCCGTCGCGTGTGGCAGCTCGGCGGGAAGGTCGTCGAGCCACCTGTCGATGGCCTGGTTGAGCAGGGCGAAGAAGACCGCCTCGCGGGTCTCGAAATAGCGCACGACGTTCGTCTTCGACAACCCGACCCGCCGGGCGAGTTCACGGAGGCTGATGTCGCTCACCGGCATCTCGGCCACGAGTTGCGCCGCGTTCTCGAGGATGGCGCGTCGGCGAGCCTCGCGCTGCTCGGGCCTGCGGGCGCGTTGGAAGCTCGGCGGTTGATCGCTGGTACTCATGGCTCTACCTCTGAACGCTCCCCTGTCACCCGCGTACCTTACGCGGCCCGCCCACCGACCCCCGCGGAGACGACGGTCAGGCGTCGTAGCTGACGGACTCGCTCACCGTGCGCCACCTCGCGTCCGATGCCGCGAGAGCTGTCGCGGCCGCCTGTGCCACCGCCACCGCATCGGCGCCCAGCAGCAGACGCACCGGCGGATCCGGAACCTCGGTGAGGTCCAGGATCACCTGGGAGATTCGCGCGGGGTCCCCGGACTGGTTGCCGTCGGCGGCGCGCAGGCGGGCGACCACAGGTTCGATGACCGGCTTGTAGGGGTCGCTGATCGGCAGCGTCGTCATCGACGATCCGGCCCAGTCGGTACGCATGCCACCCGGCTCGGCCACGGTGACCTTGATCCCGAAGGGTGCCACCTCCTTGGCGAGGACCTCGGAGAATCCACCCACCGCCCACTTGGCCGACTGGTACGCGCTCAGGCCCGGGCCGCCCACCCGCCCGCCGACGGAGGAGATCTGAATGATGTGGCCGCCGCCCTGCTCACGCATGGTCGGCAACGCGGCACGGGTCACGTTGACCACCCCGTGGAAGTTGGCGTCGACCTGCGCGCGGAAATCGTCCTCGGGCATGTCCTCGATCGACGCGACGTCGGCGTAGCCAGCGTTGTTCACCACGACGTCCACGCGTCCGAACGCCTCCACGGCGACGCCGACGGCGGCGCGCGCCGCGCTGGCGTCCGTCACGTCCAGCGCGACCACGCGGACCCGGTCGCCGTAGGCGTCGACGAGGTCGTCGAGCTGCTCGGGCCGCCGGGCGGTGGCCACCAGGCGGTGACCGGCCCGCAGCACGGCTTCGGCGAGTTCCCGGCCCAGTCCGCGGGAACTTCCGGTGATCAACCAGGTCTTGCTCATCTCGTACCCCTCTTGGGTTGTGTGACCGGTATCGGCGGCGGCCGTCGCGGTCGGGTTCTTCCCACGCGCGCCGACCGTCACGACTTTAGAGGCCAGTGGACTCTTATTACGCTAGCACGGTGTCCACCGGCCGGCGGCGAGGTGTTGATCGAGGCCCGGATCGACCAGGGGGTCGAGGCGAGAAACCAGGGTGTGACACGGGCTCACCCGAGCCTGCGGTCGGCGAGCCTGGAGGGACGTCAGCCGGAAGATCCAGGAGAGCGCGCCATGTCGGTCATTCACTTCGTCGAGAACACCACCGCGACGCCGGAGCAGGTTCTTGCCGCCCTCACCGACTTCGGGCCGGGCCGGTCGGAGGTGTTCGGCAACAGCGCCGACGAATATCTGGCCGTGCACGGCCAGGGTCCCGACTGGGCTGACGTCACGGAAGGCTCGGGCGGCATCTGGGAGCGGCTGCGCTACGACTGGTCGAACCCCCGCCGCGTCACCATGACGACGACCGATTCCAACATCTGGGGCGGCCGGTCGGGCCACACCTACACGCTGACGCCGCAGCCGGACGGGACGACCGTCCTGGACGTCGTCGTGATCCGCGAGGGCAGGAACGTCAAGGGCCGTTTGACCGGCATCCTGCTGGGCTCGGTGGGTAAAGGCGTGCTGCGCAAGGCGTTGCAGAACACGCTCAGGGTCGTCGAAGCCCGCAGCACCGCCATCGGTGGTTGAGCAGGCGGTCGGCGTCGGGCTACGGACACCCCCGGAGCCACCGGATGCCGGGCCAGGGGGTGAACCAGTGCCGCACCCTGGGGTCAGGCCGACGAGGGCCGGTGAGAGTGGTGGGCATGAAGCGACGCTTGATGCTCCTGACGGCCGCGGCAGTTCCGCTCGCGGCCTCCCTCCTGCCCGTGGCCGTCAACGCCGCCACGCGCGACGGCGGCCCCACCGCCGCCACCACCTGCGCCGCCGTTCCCGTCTCCGCGCCGTCCGGCACCCGGGTGGTGTCGGTCAAGGCGGCCTTCAGAGCCGGAGGCGACTTCACGTTCCCCTCCACCCCGGGGCTTCCGCAGAATCCGCCGATCACGGCAGTGCCCGACTGGTGTGACATCAGCGTCGTCGTGACCCATCCGGGCGCGAACGACACTGTCACCATCAAGATCTCGCTCCCGCAGGATGCGAAGAACTGGAACGGACGCTTCCAGGCCACCGGCGGCAGCGGTTACTCCGCCGGCGACCTCAGCGATCTGAGCGTCCCACTGATCAGCGCGGTGAAGGGCGGATATGTCGGCGCGGCCACCGACGCCGGCGTCAAGACCGGCCTGGACGCCAGTTGGGGTCTCACCGCCGACGGAAAGACCAACACCGGGCTGCTCACCAACTTCGCCTCCCGCTCGGTGCACGACATGGCGGTCATCGGCAAGGACGTGGCCAACAGGTTCTACCGGCGGGCGGTGACGTACTCGTACTTCACCGGCTGCTCGACGGGCGGCCGCCAGGGTTACGCGGAGGCGCAGAACCACCCGACGGACTTCCAGGGCATCCTGGCGAACGCGCCGGCGATCGAGTGGAACCGGTTCGAGATCGCCACGCTGTGGTCGCAGGCGGTCTACAACGAGGAGAAGGTCGCACCCTCGCAGTGCGAACTGAACGCCTTCAACACCGCGGCGGTCGCGGCCTGCGACACCCTCGACGGCGTCCGGGACGGCGTCATCGACAACCCGCAGGACTGCAGGTGGGACGCGCGTCGCCTGGTCGGCACGAAGGTCGAGTGTGACGGTGCGGAGATCACCATCACCAGGGCGGTGGCCGACGCGGTCAACAAGATCTGGGCCGGGCCGGTCGCGCCGTCCGGCAAGAAGCTCTGGTACGGCCAGAACAAGGGCTCCACGTTCGCCTTCATCGCCAACCCGGGCGCACCCTTCCAGGTGCCCGACCAGTGGGCCAGGTACTTCGTGACGAAGGACCCGTCGTTCGACAGCACCAAGCTGACCTACCGGACCTTCACGCAGCTCTTCACCTCGGCAACGAGGCAGTACGACGACGTCATCGCCGACAACGACCCGAACCTGTCGGCGTTCGCCAGGGCCGGCGGCAAGCTGCTCACCTGGCACGGCCAGTCCGACCAGCTGATCCCGACCGAAGGGACGGTCGACTACCGCAGGCATGTCAACGCCGTCTTCGGCGGCAACAAGCGGGTCGACGACTTCTACCGCCTCTTCCTGCTGCCCGGCGTGGACCACTGCGGCACGCCGCTGTTCAGCACCGGGCCGCTGGTGAACCCGGGCGCCGACCTCGATGCCCTGGTCAACTGGGTGGAGAAGGGGCAGGCCCCGGCGACGCTCCCCACCACGTCGGTGGACGGCAAGACCACCAGGAACATCCACCACTACCCGCGATGACGTACCGCCGCCGCGTCGCGGCCTGAGCTGAACCGCACGACCGGCGGCCCCGGACCGACGTCCGGGGCCGCCACCGTCACCGACCCGGGGCGACTCGGCCGAGGCCGGGCCGCCACACGGCCGATCAGGCGCGGGTGCGCTGCCGCAGCCGGGTCGCGACGACCGCGCCGACTGCCAGGAGAACCGCGACGACCAGGGACGGCAGGGCGTCGGGTCGGCGCAGCAGCTCCCCGGCGGACACGCTGTTGCCCAGTTGGTGCAGGGTGCCCAGCAGGAGGGTGGGGACGACGGCGATCAGCAGTCGCTGGTCGGCCGTCGCCACCCACAGGAAGGCGGCCGCCCCGACGATCACCATGGTGGCGGCAACCAGCCGCGCGCCCATGTCGACCACGCGGAGGCCCTCCGCGGAGATCAGATGCAGGACGAGTAGGCCGGCCGTGACCAGAACGGCGTTGGCCCGAGGCACCGGCTGGACGTCCGCCGGACGCCGTAGGCTCACCAGGATCAGGGGCGTGGCGACAACCGGTGCCCACCACTGCGGCAAACCGTTGAAGACCAGGTACGGGGAGATCACGGTCGGCACCACCGCCGCGGCCACCACCAGGACGGCGGCGGCGCGGGTGCGGCCCGCGACGAGCGCCACCAACACCGCGCCCACCATGACCTCGTTGACGACCTGGTTGCGCAGGACGGTCAGGGGGTCGGAAAATCCGCCGAACTGGAACGCGTCGACGAGGTCGTCCAGACCGATGAGCGCACCCAGCGCGAGCACCGCCATGGCACCCAGGTGAATGCCCTGCCAGAGCAGTACAGCCGTGGGCCGGAGCGCGGTGCTGCCACCGTGCACCCGCAGGCCACCCCGGATCAGCGCGGTCGACTGTCGAACGTCGGGCCAGCGCCGGGTGGTGGACTCGTCACCGATCAACGTGTCGATCAGTTCGTCGGCACGTTCGCGACGGTACGCGGCCGGATAGGCCCGCAGCAGCAGGCGGTAGCGCCTTTCGAGTACATCGGAACTCATGCTGGTCTGATCCTCGCGGTAGAAGGTTGACGGGTGCTTGCCTGCGACCCGCCGCGGCGCGGCAGGCGGTCCATGACCACCCGGGCGGCCCGGGCGAGCCGGTCGGCCTCCTCGGCGAGTACGCGGTAGCCCTCGTCGGTGAGCCGGTAGTAGCGACGGGCGCGTCCGTTGACGATCTCCTCTCCGTCGGCGGTGACGAGGCCCTCGCCGAGCAGCCGGTCGATGACCGAGTAGAGCGAGCCGGCAGCGAGTGTCACCCGCTCATCGGACAGCTCGGTCACCCGCTTGATCACGGCATAGCCGTGCAGCGGGCCACCGAGTAGGGCGGCAAGAACGAAGTACGACGGTTCCCGTAGCGCGGGACGCGAAGTCGATCCCATGCCCACGAATATACAAGCAACTTGAGTATGAATCCAAGATGATTATTGTTGGAGCTCCGCACCGCGCGTCGGCTGTTGCGACCGCTCCTCTACTGCTTTACTAGGCATCTAGTAAAGCAGCAAAGGAGCACCGTGTTCGTCTTCCGGCTCGACACCCATTCCGGTGTGCCGCCGTACCTGCAACTCGTCCAGCAGGTCCGTCAGGCGGTGCTGCTGGGCTTCCTCCAACCCGGTGACCGCCTGCCGCTCATCCGCGAGGTGGTCGAGGACCTGGCGATCAATCCGAACACCGTCGCCAAGGCGTACCGGCAGATGGAGCAGGAGCACCTGGTCACCGGCCGACCCGGCCAGGGCACGTTCGTCACCGCGCAGCAGTCGGCCGCGATGTCGGCGTCCACGTACACGTCGCTGCGCCGCGGCCTGGCGACCTGGCTGCGCCGCGCCTACGCGGCCGGCCTCGACGAACAGGCGGTCGACGCGCTCTTCACCTCCGTGCACCAGCAGACCAGGAACGAGGACGTGGCGTGACGGCGACGGAGTTCGCGCTACGCACCGACGGCGTGGGCAAGCGGTACCGCAAGGGCTGGGCGCTGCGCGACTGCACCCTGGCCCTGCCGACCGGCGGCGTGATCGCCCTGGTCGGGCCGAACGGCGCGGGCAAGACCACGCTGTTGCGCATGGTCGTCGGGTTGCTGGCGCCGAGCACCGGCACGGTGGAGGTCCTCGGCCACGACGTCACCGCCAGCACCCCGCAGACGCTGTCCCGGGTCGGGTTCCTGGCCCAGGACCACCCGCTGTACAAGCGCTTCACCGTCGCCGAGATGCTGCGCTTCGGCCGGGCCTGCAACCTGCGGTTCGACCAGGGGCTGGCCGAGCGCCGGTTGGCGAGGCTGGGCATCCCGCTCGACCGCCGGGCCGGTTCGCTCTCCGGCGGGCAGCAGGCCCAGGTCGCGCTGGCGCTTGCCCTGGCGAAGCGGCCCGACCTGCTCGTCCTCGACGAGCCGGTGGCCAGCCTCGACCCGCTGGCCCGGCACGAGTTCCTCCAGGTGCTGATGGGCGCGGTGGCCGAGGGCGGGGTGACCGTGCTGTTCTCCTCCCACGTCGTGCACGAGCTGGAACGCGTCTGCGACCACCTGGTCGTGCTCAACCAGGGCCGGGTCACGCTCACCGGCGACATCGACACCCTCCTCGCCGAGCACCGGCTGCTCGTCGGCCCGCGCACGGCCACCGACCTCGACCGGTCCGGCGCCGTCGTGGAAGCCGTCCACAGCGACCGGCACACGACCCTGCTGGTACGCGACGGCGGGCTCCCGACCGCGCCCGGGTGGCAGGCCCGACCGGTCGCGCTGGAGGACCTGGTGCTGGCGTACCTGCGCCGGCCGTCCGAGCCGAGCGCCGCGGTCACGTCGGGGGTGGCCGCATGACGTGGTTGCTCTGGCGTCAGCACCGGACCGAGGTCTGCGTCCTGGGGGTGCTCGTCGGTCTGTTCGGCATCGCCCTGCTCGTACTCGGGGCGCAGGCCCACGACCTGTTCCCCGGCGGTCCGGCCCGGTGCGCGGGAGCGGCCGGCGTCGACGAGACCTGCGCGGCCTCCTTCCGCCGGCTCGACGAGGAGTACGGGTACGTCGAGAACCTCCTGGCGGCCTTCTACCTGGTCCCCGTCGTCATCGGCGCGTTCCTCGGCGCGCCGCTGCTCGCCCGCGAACTGGAGGACGGCACCTGGCAGCTCGCCTGGACGCAGGCCGTGCCGCGGCTGCGCTGGCTGGCCGCCAAGCTCGCGGCGCTCGCCGCCGTCACCGTCACGCTCACCGGGATGTTCACCGCCGTGCTCACCTGGTTCCGTCAACCGTTCGACGCGTGGGAGGGGCGGTTTCAGTACGACGCCTTCGACCTGGAGGGACTCGTCCCGGTGGCGTACGCCCTGTTCGCGTTCGGCGTCGCCACCGCCGCCGGGGCGATCCTGCGGCGCAGCCTGCCCGCGTTCGGTGTCGCGTTCGGGGCGTTCCTCGCCGCCCGGATGTCGGTGGCGCTGCTGGCCCGTCCCGCGTACGCCACGCCGCTCACCACCATGGGACCGGTTCCCGCGGGCGGCCCGACGGAGCAGGTACGGCACCGGCTCGTGCCCGGCGTCGCCGACTGGGTGATCGAACGCGGCTACGCGGACGCCACCGGGCACAGGCTGAGCAGCGTCGAGTACTACGAACTGGAGGATGCCGCCGACCGGGCCGGCACCAACCTCAACCAGTTCCTGCACGAGCGGGGCGTCCAGCAGTTCGGGGTCTACCACCCGGCCGACCGGTTCTGGACGTTCCAGCTCGTCGAGGCGTCCCTGTTCGTCGCTGCCGCGGTGGTCCTGATCGGTGTGGTGGTGTGGCGGGTCCGCCGCCGTGTGGTCTAGGGCCTGTTCCACGAGGACGGGTCGAGCCGAGGCCCTGGGTCGGCCGCTGCCTGCTGGTCGGGCTCATACTTGCCGTGTGACCCGGCGAAGCGATGCCCTTCCCGTGCTCGTCATCGACGGTGCGTCGTTCGCCGACTTCGCCGGCTTCGTCCGCGAATTCTCGCGGTTGCTCCATCACGGCGCGTGGAACGGGAACCTCGATGCCCTCAACGACATCCTCCGTGGCGGCTTCGGCACCCCGGAGACCGGATGGGTGCTCGCGTGGGTCCACTCCGACTCGTCCCGAGTCGCGCTCGGTCACGACGCCACCCTCCGGTGGCTGGAGCAGATCCGCCGCACCTGTCACCCGTCGCACCGCGCGAGCGTCGAGGCCCGGATCCGCGACGCGGAGGGTGGCCAGGGCCGGACACTGTTCGACATGATCGTGGAGATCATCCGCGACCACGGTCCGGGCGGCTGCGAGTCCGAGGACGGCATCATCCTCGAACTGCGCTGAGACCGGTTACCCCGCCGACCGCGTGCGATGACCAGGCAGCGGGCGGGGGCCGGTCACCCGACGCGAATGTGGTCCACACGCTGGGCGACGGCTATGGTTCGGGTATGCACGAGCGACGTGGCCCTCGGCGCGTCGGCGAGCGGACGCCGCGGCCGACGATGCTGCTGCTGGCCGTGCTCGTGCTGGTGCTCTCGGCCACCCGGTCGATCGGGCTGTGCATCGTGTTCCGTACCGCACGGCGGGCGACCCCCGGTTGTGTGCCCGCGTGGTCGGCGGATCGCGCCCCGCCGCGCCGCGCGCTGGGCCTCGCCTGATCCGCTCGCACCGCCGTCGAACTCGCTACGCGGATGCGCCACCCTGCCCGCTGGAGCCCTCATGATTGTCGAACTGACCCCGCTGCCCGGCATCGGGGTACGCCGCATGTTCACCACCGCCGACGGTCGGCGGGTGGGCGTGGTCACGCACCACCCGGGCGGTCGGCGGGACCTCGTCTACGAGTCCCCCGACGACCCCGATGCCACCTGCTCGCTGACCCTGACCCGCTCCGAGGCGGTGACCCTCGCCGGACTCCTGGGCATCCTCGACGTCCTGGACATCGTCACCGTGACCGAGCCCGCTCCGGCCTGACGGTCGGTGGCTGCCGTGCCCACCACGGCACGGCAGCCACACCGCCGGTCAGCCGTTCTGCTTCGCCTGGCAGGACACGCAGAACTGCGCGTGCGGAAGGATCTCGAGCCGCTCGGCCGGGATGTCCTTGCGGCACCCCGCGCAGGCCCCGTAGGTCCCGGCGCTGATCCGGCTCAGCGCACCGGTGATCTGCTCGATGTTGCGGCGGGTGGCCACCAGCAGTGCGGCCCGGTGGTGGGCCTCACTCGGGTCGCCGGTGTCCGCGTTGAGCTCGGTCAGTTCCCGCAGCCGAGCCGTCTGCGTGGCGAAGTCTTCCGCCAGCGAGGCTCGCAGATCAGCCAACCAACCCTGGTCGACGGTTCGATGATCGACGCTCATGGTGCTACCTCTACTTTCGAAGGGAAAAAGAAAAAGGGCCGAAGCTGGATAGCTTCGCCCTGACGGTCGTTTCGTACTGCAACGATTCCGCAGGTGGGCCTCGGCCGGTTCGCGTCGGGTTCAACAGCCGCGAGATGGGCGCGATGTGCGCCACGCGGACAACCGGCACCCGCATACCGACCATCCGGCACGCCGCCGCCACGTGGGCAGCCCCGATTGCCGCCACACCGGTGACGGCAGGAGAGCGGAACGTCACCGGGGACATGTCTCCACCATAGGCGGCAACCGCAGCGATGCCAACGCCGGACGAAACTCGCGCTGAGGCTCGGCGTGGAGGACGGATCACTCCTCCGGCGCGAGCAGCCGGTCGTCGGTCGTGTCGCGGACGATGATCGCCTCCACCGGGCACGAGTTGGCCGCGTCGAGGACGACCTCGGCCGGCGCGACGACGTCGGCCAACGGCGCGGAGAGGCCGTCGACCAGGCGGAAATGCTCGGGCGCGGTGCCGGCGCAGATGCTCGTGCCGATGCAACGACCCGAGTCCACCCCGATCCGCCAGGCGGCGCTCACCACGCCACCGGCATGCTGAGCAGACCCCGTACCAACATGCCGCGCTTCCACTTCAGCTCTGTCTCGGGTACGGCGAGCCGCAGTCCGGGCAGGCGGGTCACGAGGGTGGCGACGGCCACCTGCAACTCCATCCGGGCCAGTTGCGCGCCGACGCAGTGGTGCACGCCGTGCCCGAAGCCCAGGTGAGGTTTCTGCTCCCGCGCGAAGTCCAGCCGGTCCGGGTCGGCGAAGACCGTACCGTCCCGATTCGCCGACGACAGTGAGCCGAGGACCGGTTCACCGGCTCGGACCAGCACCCCGCCGACCTCGACGTCCTCCTTGGCGTACCGGGCGAAGGACGAACCGACGCCGAGCGGCACGTACCGCAGCAGTTCCTCGACCGCGGCCGGCACCAGCGACGGATCGGTCCGCAGCCGGGCGAGCTGGTCCGGATTGTGCAGCAGGACGTAGACGAAGTTGGGGATCTGAGTCACCGTCGTCTCGTGCCCGGCCGCGAGCAGCCCTGCGGCCAACTCCACCAGCTCGGTCTCGCTGAGCCGGTCCTGGTTCTCGTCGCGGGCCCGCACCAACGCGCCGAGCAGGTCGTCGATCTCCGGCTCGCGGCGGCGCTCGGCGACCAGACCGCCGATGTAGCCCCAGAGGTTGTTCAGGTACTCCTGGATCGTCTCCTGCGGCAGTGAGGTGGTCGAGACGATGGCCTCGGACCAGAGGTGGAACCGGTCGCGGTCGGCGTACGGAACCCCGAGCAGCTCACAGATCACCTGAATCGGCAGCGGTGTGGCGACGTGCTCCACCAAATCGGCCGGAGGACCGAGCCGGAGCATGTCGTCGACCAGCCCGTCGGCGATCTGCTGGGTCCGGGGGCGCAGCGCCTCCACCCGACGTGCCGTGAACGCCTTGGCCACCAGCCGACGCAGCCGGGTGTGATCGGGCGGATCCATGGTCAGCATGCCGCTGTACTGCTGGCGCGGGGTGAGCCTCGGCTCGTCGCGGTGGACGGCCGGCGCGCGGCCGAACCGCACGTCGCCGAGGACCGTACGGACGTCCTCGTACCGGGTGGCGAGCCACGCCTCCTCGCCGTACGGGAGCTGCACCCGGGTCATCGGCTCGTGCTCGCGCAACTCGCCGTAGGTGGGATCCACGACGAGGCGGTCGGGCACACTGAACGGGTACGACCGCGCGGGCGGGACGGTTCGGCTCCCGGTGGTCTGCGCGCTCTCGGTCATCCGAATTCCCTTCGTCGGGACGGCGCGATCCTCAGGCCGGCGTCACATTGGTAGCGACTTCGGATCGCCTACGCCCAGGGCATGGGTCAGCACACCCCTACGCATCGTTACGGTTCGATACCGGATCGTAGCGATAGACGTCGATGATCGCCATGGAGACCGGTCGGCTCGCGCTACCGCTTGAGCCACGGCGCCGCCGGCTCGCAGGGCTCGACGGCCTGCGGTGGTGGTGAATCGGACAGGCCAACGGGTCCGAGGGTGTCGTCGAAGGTTGTCTGCCAGCCGTACTCCAGGAAGTCGGTGATCACCTTGCTGATCTCCCGGCACAGGCGCGGCATGTTGTTCGGTATGCCGACGGCGTACCTCTCCTGCCCGTACCCGAGGGAGATCGGCGGATTCACGCCTACTCTCAGCGCGTATCCGGCAAGGACCGAACGGTCACCCGATACGGCATCGACCTCATTGCTCTTGAATCTGTTGACGCACTCGGCGATGGAATGGGCCTCTACCGGATTCCAGTGAATCTGCTCCAGTTTCGCCAAAGTGGTCGAGCCTTTGATGGCACAAACCTTGCCACGTGGGATTTCCGCGATGTTCTTGGCATCGCTCCGACTGAGAAAGCCCTGGATGTCGACGAAGTAAGGGCCAGCGAAGTCGATCACCTCGGCTCGTGCCGGAGTCGAGGAGAAGTTGGAGATCACGAGTTTGACAGGTTCCTGACGCGGGTCTCCGTCAGAAGCACGCCACTTGCCACGTAGCGCGTTGATCCGGTTGTCCAGGGTGCCCAGGTCTACCCACTTGAGACGGGCGCCCTCGAAGTGCGACTGGATCTCGTTGGCAAGGGCGACATCGAACCCGGTTTCGCCATTCTTGTCGGTGTGCCAACCCTCGTACTGGAACGCGTTGTAACCGATCCGGACCTCGCCCGACATGTAGTCGAACGGGTCGGGCTCCCGCTGGAACCACCAGAACGCGGCACTGAGGACGAGGGCACCCGCGGTGAAGTAGACAGCGACCTTCATCCTCCACGACTTGCCACGTGGCTTGCGGAGGGCGGGGGTCTTGAAGGCGCCCCGGTCGACCAGCACAGTCACCACGATGGCCGCGATGTTGATCGGAACGCTGATGATGGCCGCGGCGTTTGCACCCCACGCTTGCTTCTGAAACAGCAACACACAGATTCCGACCGAGGCCAGGGCGACGGGGAGCAGCCAGAACAACTGCCTGCTGAGCGGATGGCGGGTGGGGACGGTCTCGGTCGAGGTGGTGTCGTTCGTTGTCGCCTGAGTCATAATGATCATCCTCGTGCCACTGGTGCACTGCCCGGTCGGGTGGCCGCGGGATGCGTTGATTGTTCCGCGCGGCAAACCTCATGGCGAATGGGATTCGCGTATGTTCCATGGGAACATGTCAGCCATTGACAATCCGCACGGCGAATGAATTCTTACATGGCCAGAGTTTGGCGAACGAGACCCGCAACGAGTCCGATAGACGACCCGTTCTCCATCGAATGCGTCCCCCCGTCAGCCGCGAGTGCCGGCCGCGAGCCGACCCTCTCAGCCGTTGGGTCCGGATCGGATGACGGCCATTCCGCCGACTCGGGCGGAGATGCCGTCCGCGGTGGCGCCGGCGGTGGCGAAGACCGACGAGGGACGGCCCGCGGTGTGCCCCTGCTCGACCGCGATGCTGCCGGGGCGGCCGGTCGCGAACAGGTACGCGGCGAGGCACCCGGTGCTGTTCGCGTTGACGACGTCCTCGCCAACTCCGATGGCCGGCGCGAACATGCGCGCGGTCGCCGCGGCGCCGGTCGGGGAGAGCGTGTAGACGAAACAGCCGAGATAACCGAGGCGACGGCACTCTGCCGCGAGGCGAGGAAGGTCGGGCCGCATCGAGAGCAGGGTCGGCAGCGCCGTCACCGGTACGAGCAGGCGCGGTGTTCCCGGTGAGGCGACACACGGGGCGTCCTCGGCGGGCATGTCGTCCGGTCTGATGCCCAGAGCGGCGAGGACGCGGTCGAGCCCCGCAGCGGTACCACCTTGAAGGTCCACCGTGCCCTGGTCGAACCAGACCTCGATGCCGTCGTCACGCTGGATCGCGGTCGTGTCGAAGGTGCGGCCACCCGTCCGCTGGCGAGCGCGGAGTTCCCCGGACCGGCGACGGTGCAACAGGACGGCCTGCGCGGCTATGGTGCCGTGGCCGCAGTTGGTGAGCTCGCCGTACGCGGTGAAGAACCGCACCGTCGGCGCGGTGTCCGCCTCGGTGTCGACGAACGCCGCGTGCGAGGTGCCGGCTCGCCGGACGATCTCCTGCCGAGCGCTGTCGTCGAGCGCGCTGTCATCGATCAGGACGGCGGTAGGGCTGCCCCCTGCTCCACGGCGCGTGCACGCATCGACGATCGTCACCTCACGACCGCCGCCTCCGGTCATGTCGAGGCTCCCGTCCCGGTGGCCGACAGGACACCTGCCCGGTGCCTCAGTCGGGGTGCAGGAAGCACGACAGCAGTCGCCCGAACTCACGCGGGTGCTCGATCGCCGGTACGTGGCCGCATCGGCCGAACACGTGCAGACGGACGTCGGCCAGGTGTTCGAGCAGGGGTCGGGCGGCCGTGTCGAGAGGGGTGAGCCGATCCTGGGCGCCGTGCACCAGCAGCACGGGCGCGCGGATCCCCGCCAGCGTCTGCGCGGAGAGGGTGAGGTCGTCGACCCACCGCGACCGGGGCGGCGGGAACAACGACGCGTACGCGGCCGCCCCGTCGCGCATCGCCGCCGCTCGGGCCTCGACGGCCGCGTCGGTGACGAGAGCCTGGTCGAGAAAAAGCCGGCTCAGCATGTCCCGGGCCCCGAGCGGGTCGGCGGGAGCGGCCCAGACCGCGTCGAGATCGGTCGACAGCGGCGCTTCGGGAGCGCCCATTGTGGAGACCGCCACGACCCGGGTGACCCGCTCGGGACGCGCGGCGGCCAACGCCAGCGCCACCGCGCCGCCCATGGAGTGACCCACCACGGCGTAGCGCTCGACACCGAGGGCATCCATCAGGCCCGCGGCCTGCTCCGTCCACAGCCGGAGCCCGCCCCGGGAGCCCGCCGGAACGGGGGTACCACCGAAGCCCGCCTGGTCCGGAGCCACCACGCGCCAGGACGCGCCCAGCGCCTGCGCGGTCGATGCCCAGGCGCCGGACCCGGTCGTGCCGGGTCCGGAGCCGTGCAGCATCAGCACCGCCGGCCCGGCGCCGCTCTCCAGAAGGTGGACGGGTGACCCGTCGACCGGGACGGTTCGGAGTGCGGTCACCGGGGCAGGCCAGGCGCGTTCATGCCGATGCGGAGCTGACGGACTTCGAGAAGACCTCCATCATCGCCCGGCCGAACTGCGGCATGTCCGGCCAGCCGCGGCAGGAGACGAGGTTGCCGTCCACGACGTCGGGAGCGTCGATGACCGTCGCGCCCGCGTTCTCCATGTCACCGGTGATGGGCGGGAAGCACGCCGTCTTGCGGCCCTTGAGCAGCCCGTACACCGCCGGCACCTGCGCGCCGTGGCACACCAGCGCGATGGGAAGGTTGCGGGCGAAGAAGTGCTCGGTGATCCGCCGGACGTCGGCGTCGACGCGGATCCACTCGGGAGCGCGCCCGCCGGGGATGATCAGGGCGTCGTAGCGCTCGACGTCGACCTCGGCCCAGGGCACGTCGACGGGCAGCTTGCGACCGTTCTTCTCCACGTAGGCGTCGGAGTTGGGGTCGAACTCGTGGATGACCAGTTGCACGTCGCGCAGCGTCCGTGACGAGACGTCGACGTCCCAGCCGCCCTCCTGCACGCGGTAGTAGGGATACATGGTGTCGAGTTCCTCGGCGGCGTCGCCGGTCAGGAGCAGCGCTCTGGGCACCTGCTTCTCCTCGCATCTGGGGGCGGGTGGTGGAGATCCAATCCGATCCGATCCGTTGGCGATAGCATTCCTCGGCCCAGCCCGCCCGTCAAGCCTCTACCGCCGTCGGGTCCGCGTCCGTGACCTCGTCGAACAATCGTCGGAAACGCTCGCCGGACCGCAGGATGTGCCGGCGCATCGCGTAGGCGGCGGCGTCGGGGTCCCGCGCGGCGATCGCGGCCACGACGGCCTCGTGCTCGGCCATGGCCAGGTGCGTGACCTGGGCGTCGTGGTGCAGCCGGAAGAGGTGCACGTGGCTGTGCAGGCGAGCCAACGCCTCCCGGATCACCTGGTTCTCCGCGCTCAGGGCGACCAGGTCGTGGAACGCGGCGTCGCGGAGCCCGAAGGCGCCGTACGCCGCCGGACCGGCGCCCCCCTCCAGCTCCGCCATCTCCTCGAGCATCCGACGCAGACCGGCCACCTGTTCCACAGTGGCGCGCTCGGCGGACCGGCGCGCCGCCGCGGGCTCGAGAAGCAGGCGGACCTCGAGCATGTCCTCGAACCGGTGCCGGGTGATCTGGGGCGGGATGCGGTAGCCGGCATGGGGCACCCGTACGACCAGCCCTTCGGCCTCCATCCGGTTCAGGGCGTCTCGGATCGGCGTCTGGGAGACGCCCAACTCTCGCGCCAGGACATCGATCGTGACGCGGGAGCCGGGCTCGATCCGTAGCGACATCAGCTGTCCGAGCAGCGTGTCGTACACCTCGTCGGCGAGCCGGCCGCCCGATCTTCCGGCCGTCGTTCCGCCCGGCGCGGCCCTGCGGCCCCGCGCGATCATCGCTGCGTCGTCCATGGTGACGTGAGGTCCCTTCTTGCGCCTTTGCGACCTGTTGACATCAGTCACAGCGCTGCGGCATGCTGACGCCCCCACCAGATCGTATAGGAAAAGTGGCGGATGATCTTCATTCTCCACCTCCTGGCGCACCCGTGACGCCGGCCCCCGCGACGGCGCGGCAGCACCTCTGAACAACCCAGCAACGGCTCGGCGAAGCACATAGCGAGGTCCTAGAAGTTCCCACCCAGAAAGCAGGCATAACATGCGCGATCAGAAGCGAATAGGAAGAATGCCCGCTACCGGTCGGAAGGTGCGGCTGGCGACTGCGGCGATGCTGCTGGTGGCCTCGACCCTGGCGGCGTGCGGCGACAGCAAGGACGACGACGCGAAGGCGAGCGCACCGAAGGCGCCGGCCGCCGTCCCGGAGCTCAGCAAGGATCCGCTGACCCTCAGCTTCATCTGGTTCGACTGGCCGCCCGCCCAGGCACTGGAAGCCTTCGCGAACGCGGAGTACAAGAAGGAACGGCCGAACGCGACCATCAAGGTCAACACCGTGCCGAACGCGAACTGGCACGACGCGATGTTCACCCAGTTCGCCGCGCGTAAGACCGACTTCGACATCGCGATCCTGGACTCGCAGCACATCGGCGAGGCCGTGACGAACGGCAACATCCTCGACCTCACCGACTTCGTCAAGAACAACATCGAGGTCTCTGCGTACGACCCGTACCTCCTGGCGGCCTACGGCCAGTTCCCGCAGGCGGAGACCGGCAAGCGCGACGAGAACGCCAGCCTGTACGGGCTGCCGCTGCTCGGCGACACCTGGACAATGATCTACCGCAAGGACCTGATCGGCGACAAGCCCCCGCAGACCTGGGACGAGATGATCTCGGTCGCGACGAAGTGCCAGGCGGACAACCCCGGCGTCAGCGGGCTCGCTTTCCACCAGGCCAACGGCTCCGACGCCGCCGCCGTCACCTACAACACGGTGAACGGCGTCTACGGCGGGAACCTCTGGGACTCGAAGACGCGCAAGATCCAGGGTGTGCTGAACGACGCGGCGGGCCAGGAGGCGATGGACGTCCTGGTCAACAAGATGAAGCCGCTGACCGCCAAGGGCTCCGGCAACTGGTTCATCGACGAGGTCAACGCGGCGGTCGCCCAGGGCAAGGCGTGCATCGCGTTCAACTGGATCGCGGCGAGCGGCGGCCTGCTCGACCCCAAGCAGTCGACGCTCGGCACCACGCGCGAGCAGATCCTCGACAAGCTGGGCTTCGCCACCCTGCCGACCCAGAAGACGGACCTGGTCCCGCTCGGCGGCATGGGCATGCACGTGTCGGCCTACTCCGGCGCGGCGAACCAGGCGGAAGCCCTCAACTTCATGAAGTGGTTCGAGCGGGCTGACATCCAGAAGAAGTGGGCCGCCGCCGGTGGCGTGCCATCGCGGACGGACGCGATCCAGTCACCCGAATTCCTCAACGCCGGGCCGTTCAACAAGGTGTACGCCGACTCGGTGCCGCGGATGCGGGACATGTGGAACGTGCCCGAGTACGCGCGCCTCGTGGACATCGAGAACACCAACGTGAACGCGGCCCTCAACGGCGCGAAGAAGCCGAAGGACGCGCTCGACGACATCGCCAAGGAGCAGCAGAGCGTGCTCGACTCGAGTAACCGCAAGGGCGGCGGCGGACTGTGAGCAACGCCCCTTCGACGACCGACCAGCCCGGGCAGGTGGCGTCCGTGACGCCACCCGCACCGGGCCGGTCCCGCCGGCTGAGCGACCGTGGGCTCGCCGTGGCCTTCATCTCCCCCGCGCTGCTGCTGTTGCTCGCCATGTCGGTGTTCCCGTTGCTGTGGGCGCTGTACCTGTCCTTCACCGACTACTCGGCCACCCGTGGGGGCCCCGCCAACTTCGTCGGGTTCGGCAACTACACCGCCATCCTGACGTCGGCGCAGGTCCACACGCGGGCCGTGACGACGGTGATCTACGTGATCGGCGCGGTCGCCCTGCAGACCGTGCTCGGTTTCGGCATCGCCTACCTGATCTCCCGGCGCACGCGTGGGCGGGGAGCGCTGACCACCCTGTTCCTGGTCCCGATGATGCTGTCGCCGGTCGTCGTCGGGCTGTTCTGGCGCTTCATGCTCGACGCCCAGTTCGGCGTGGTCAACAGCATGCTCGGCTCGGTCGGCCTCGGGCAGGTGGAGTGGCTCACCCGGCAGCGTACGGCCCTGATCTCCCTGATCGTGGTCGACACCTGGCAGTGGACGCCGTTCATCATGCTCATCGCGCTCGCCGGCCTCAGCGCGGTGCCCAAGTACCTCTACGAGGCCGCCTCGATCGACCGGGCGTCCGAGTGGTTCAAGTTCCGCACCATCACTCTTCCACTGGTGTGGCCCCTGCTGCTCATCGCCGTGATGTTCCGGGCCATCGAGGCGTTCCGGCTGTTCGACCTCGTCTACATCCTCACCAACGGGGGCCCGGGCGTCTCCACCGAGACGTTGTCGTTCCACATCTACAAGGTCGCGTTCCTGGGCTTCAACACCGGGACGGCGTCGGCGTACGGAATCCTCATGGTCCTCGTGGTCATCGTCCTCACGCAGCTCTACCTGCGTTACCTGAACAAGCTCAAGGAGGACTGATGGCCGTCTCCGTCGACGAGGCCGTGTCCACCGGTCCGGCCGGGGATCACCCACCTCCCGCGCGTCGCTCCAGCGGTCGGGGCCGCTCCGCGGTGGAGGTCGTGCTGCTGACCGTGCTGGCCGCCGTGATGCTCTTCCCGGTGCTCTGGATGATCGAGACGTCCTTCAAGGAGAACCGGGACGTCTACGCCATCCCGGCGAAGTTCTTCGACTTCGCCGTCACCCTCCAGCATTACAAGGACGTGTTCGTCGCTCAGGGCGACGGCCGCACGCCCGTGTCCGTCAGCTTCCTCAACTCCTTCGTGGTCGCCGGCGCCTCCACGGTGCTGGCCACCGTGCTGGGCGTCCCGGCGGCCTGGGCCTACTCGCGCTTCGCCGTGAAGGCCAAGAAGGACCAACTGTTCTTCATCCTCTCCACCAGGTTCATGCCGCCGGTGGTGGTCGTGATCCCGATCTTCCTCATGTACCGCCAGGTCGGGCTCATCGACAACAAGATCGGCCTGATCCTCATCTACGCCGCGTTCAACGTGCCGTTCACGATCTGGATGATGAAGGGCTTCGTCGACGAGGTGCCGTCGGAGTACGAGGACGCCGCCATGCTCGACGGCTACACCCGGCTCCAGGCGTTCTGGCGGTACACGCTCCCCCAGCTCGTGCCCGGCATCGCCGCGACGGCGGTCTTCGCCCTCATCTTCTCGTGGAACGAGTTCGTGTTCGCCATCTTCCTCACCTCCAGCGACAGCGTCCGGACGGCCCCACCCGCCATCGCCGGCCTGATCGGCGGCACCACGACGGACTGGGGTCTCGTCGCAGCCGCCTCGGTGGTCTTCGCCCTGCCGGTGCTCGTCTTCGCCTACCTGGTGCGCAAGCACCTCATCGCCGGTGTGACGCTCGGGGCGGTGCGACGCTGATGGCCAGCATCGAGGTGAGCGCGCTGCACAAGCGCTACCCGGACGGCACGGTCGCCGTCGACCGGGTGGACCTGTCCATCGGCCACGGCGAGCTGTTCGTGATGCTCGGCCCGTCGGGCTGCGGCAAGACGACCACGCTACGGGCCATCGCCGGCCTGGAGCGGCAGACGTCCGGCGACATCCGTATCGGCGACACGCTGGTCAACGACCTGCCACCCGCCGAACGCGACATCGCCATGGTGTTCCAGTTCTACGCGCTCTACCCGCACCTGCGCACCCGCGACAACCTGGCGTTCCCGCTGCGGGCCGAGGGACTGCCCAAGCAGGAGGTGCACGCGCGGGTCGAGGAGGCCGCCCGGCTGATGCGGCTCGGTCCACTGTTGGACCGGCGACCGCGCCAGCTGTCCGGCGGCGAGCAACAGCGCGTCGCGCTCGCCCGCGCCCTGGTCCGCCGACCGCGCGCCTTCCTGATGGACGAACCGCTCACCAACCTGGACGCGGAACTGCGGGCGGACATGCGCACGGAGATCAAGCACCTCCAGGGAGAGCTGGGCGCGACCATGGTCTACGTCACCCACGACCAGGTCGAGGCGATGTCACTCGGCCACCGGATCGCCATCCTCAACAAGGGACGCGTCGAGCAGATCGGTACGCCGCTGGAGGTCTACGACCGCCCGGCGAGCCTCTTCTGCGCCGCGTTCATCGGCTCCCCGCCGATGAACCTGATCGACGTGGAGGTGGCCGACGGTGAGCTGCACGGTCAGGGCGGACTGGTCCTCACGCCACCGCCCGGCCTGTCCCGCGACCGTCGCCTTGTCGCCGGCGTCCGGCCGGAGGCGCTGGAGGTCACCGCTCCGGGCGCGGACGGCACGATTCCGGCCCGGGTGGTCTCCGCGGAATGGCTGGGCGACGAAATCATCTACGTGGTCGACCACGGCGGTCAGCGCGACGTACGGGTCCGGATGCCACCGACCGTGCATTTCGCCGCCGACGCGAAGGTCGGGCTGCGGCACACCGGCGGAACCCCGGCGGTCTACGACGTGAGCACGGAAGAGCTGGTGGCCTGATGGGAACCGTGGCAGCGCACGGGCTGCGCAAGTCCTTCGGCAAGGTCCAGGCCCTGGACGGGGTGACGCTGGACGTGCCGGACGGCTCGTTCTTCGTCGTGCTCGGGCCCTCCGGGGCGGGCAAGACGACGACCCTGCGAGCGATCGCCGGCCTGGACAAGCTTGACGGCGGGTCGGTGCACCTGGACGGGCGAGACGCGACCGGTGACCCGCCGGCCGCACGCGACCTGGCCATGGTCTTCCAGAACTACGCCCTCTATCCGCGACACACGGCGTACGAGAACATCGCCTCACCGCTGCGGGCCCGCCGCTGTTCGCCGAGCGAGATCTCCACCGCCGTCGAGAAGATGTCGAACCTGCTGCACATCGAACGGCTGTTGCAGCGTCGTCCCGCGCAGTTGTCCGGCGGCGAGATGCAGCGCGTCGCCCTCGCCCGGGCGCTGGTCCGCAGCCCTCGGGCGTTCCTCATGGACGAGCCACTGACCAACCTCGACCTCAAACTACGCGTGGAGATGCGCACCGAGCTCACCCGCATCCACCGGAGCCTCGGCGCGACCTTCATCTACGTGACCAACGACCAGGTCGAGGCGCTGTCCATGGCCGACCAGGTCGCGGTCCTCAAGGAGGGCAAGG
Source organism: Micromonospora sp. bgisy143 (assembly GCF_057708145.1). Taxonomy (NCBI): domain Bacteria; kingdom Bacillati; phylum Actinomycetota; class Actinomycetes; order Micromonosporales; family Micromonosporaceae; genus Micromonospora; species Micromonospora sp. bgisy143. The sequence goes on along the minus strand of NZ_JBYIRN010000003.1, from coordinate 351,713 downwards.
TGCAGCAGGTCGGCACGCCGACCGAGGTGTACGAGCGCCCCGCCAACCAGTGGGTGGCCGGGTTCGTCGGGAGCCCGCCGATCAGCCTGCTCGCCTGCCGCGCCGAGGGGGACCGTCTGGTCGGTACGGACGGCTGGACGCTGCCACGGCCCCACTGGACCACGGCCGAGGAGGGGCGGCCGCTGCTGCTGGGCGTACGGGCCGAGGACCTCTCCGTCGAGCAGCGCGGGCCCGCGTCGTTGGCGGGAGAGCTCTACGGGCTTGAGCCGCTCGGGGACCGCACGGTGGTCGACGTACGGGTGGGGACCGAGATCCTCAAGGTCAAGGCCCGGCCCACCATCACCGGCACCCCGGGCGAGCGGCTGTCGGTGACGGTCGACCTGGACCGGGCGCACCTGTTCGATGCGGACACCGGGCTGTCGCTCTCCGAGGCGGGGCGGTAACCGCGCCGGCTCCGGACAGCACCACGAAGATCACAGGAGGCGACGCAATGAGTGACCCGATGACCGTCCTGGCCCCCGAGCACCGCCGGCTCCGGATCGGCGACGCGTGGCGCGACGCCGCGAGCGGACGCACCTTCGCCGTCGAGGACCCGGCCACCGGCACGACAATCGCCGAGGTGGCGGACGCCGGCGTCGTCGACGGGCTCGCCGCTCTGGACGCGGCGAGCACGGCGATGGCGGGGTGGGCGGCGACCCCGCCCCGCAAACGGTCAGAGTTGTTGACCGCGACGTACCGGGCGTTGATCGAGCGGTCCGAGGACATCGCCCGGCTGATCACGCTGGAGATGGGCAAGCCGCTCGCCGAGGCTCGGGCGGAGGTCGGCTACGGCGCCGAGTTCTTCCGGTGGTTCGCCGAGGAGGCGGTACGCGTCGAGGGGCGCTACAGCACCGCCCCCGCCGGTGGATACCGCGTCCTCACCGTGCCGAAGCCGGTCGGGCCGTGCGTCTTCGTGACGCCCTGGAACTTCCCGCTGGCCATGGGCGCCCGCAAGATCGCTCCCGCGCTGGCCGCGGGCTGTACGACGGTCACCAAGCCGGCGGGCCAGACGCCCCTCACCATGCTGCTCCTGGCCCGCATCATGGAGGAGGTCGGCGTTCCCCCGGGCGTCGTCAACGTGGTGACCACCAAGCGTTCCGGCGAGGTGGTCTCCGCGTTGCTGGCCGACGGTCGGACCCGCAAGCTGTCGTTCACCGGCTCGACCGAGGTCGGGCGGGTGCTGCTCCGGCAGGCCGCCGACAACGTACTGCGTACCTCGATGGAACTGGGCGGCAACGCGGCCCTGATCGTGTGTGCGGACGCCGACCTGGACGTCGCCGTCGACGGCGCGATGGTGGCCAAGATGCGCAACATCGGTGAGTCCTGCATCGCCGCCAACCGGATCTACGTCGAGGAGCCGGTACGCGAGGAGTTCACGGCGCGCTTCGCCGAGCGGATGGGCGCGCTCTCGGTGGGTCACGGTCTCGACGACGGTGTGGACGTCGGTGCGCTGATCGACGAGGCCTCGGTCACCACGATCGACGACCTCGTCGCCGACGCGGTCGACCGGGGCGCCCGGGTGCTGGTGGGTGGTAAGCGCCCGGACGGGCCGGGCCACTTCTACCCACCCACCGTCCTCGTCGACGTGCCGGACGAGGCACGGATGCTGAAGACCGAGATCTTCGGCCCGGTGGCGCCGATCATCTCCTTCACGTCCGACGACGAGGTGCTGGCGAAGGCCAACGACACCGAGCACGGGCTGGTCGGATACGTCTTCACCCGCGACCTGGCGCGGGCGCTCCGGTTCGCCGAAGGGCTGGAGACGGGGATGATCGGCATCAACCGTGGGCTGATCTCGGATCCGTCAGCTCCGTTCGGGGGCGTGAAGCAGTCCGGGATCGGCAAGGAGGGGTCGCACGAGGGCATCCTCGAATACCTCGACCTCACCTACGCGGCGATCGACCTGCCGTGACCGGTCTGCTGCTCCGGCCGCCCGGCGCGCGCACCCGCGCCACCCGGGCGGCCCGCCCTGCCGACGCGCCCAGGTCCCGCAGGTGACCTGGGCTTTCGTCCCGCACATCGCCGCCGACGTTCCGAGAGAGGCACCGACATGCTTGAGACCGTCCGCGGACCACGCCAACTGATAGTGGGCGAAGGGGTCGCGCAGAACATCCCCCGGGTGGTGGCCGAGAGTGGCTCGCGGGTCCTCGTCGTGACCGACCGGGTTCTCCTGGGCCAGCCGGGCGTGGCCGAGATCGTGGCCGCCGTCCGGGAGAAGGTCGAGGCCGTCGAGGTGTTCTCCGACGCGACGTCGGACGTGCCACTGACCGATGTCGACCTGGCCGTCTCGGCCGCCGCCGAGGTGGACGCCGACGTCATCCTCGCCATCGGGGGTGGCACGGTGATCGACCTCGCCAAGATCGTCGGCGTCATCCGGCGCCACGGTGGGACGCCCCGCGACTTCTACGGTGAGTCGAAGGTGCCCGGGCCGACGCTTCCCCTCGTCGCGGTCCCGACGACGTCCGGCACCGGCTCCGAACTCACCCCCGTCTCGGTGTTGACCGACCCGGACCGGGCGCTGAAGGTGGGCGTCTCCAGCGTCCACATCGTGCCCGACTTCGCCATCGTCGACCCCGAGCTCACCTACACCTGCCCGGCGACGGTCACCGCCCACTCCGGCATCGACGCGTTCTGTCACGCGGTGGAGAGCTACACCGCACGACCCCGGCCCCACGGACCGCGTGACCCGGTGGAGCAGGTCTTCCTCGGCCGCAACCCGATCACCGACCACTACGCGCTGCTGGCCGCGGAGCGGATCGCCCGTAGCCTGCGCCGGGCGGTCCGGGACGGCGGCGACACGGAGGCCCGCGCGGACATGTCCTACGGGTCCATGCTCGCCGGACTCGCCTTCTCGCACGCGGGCAACGCCGCCCCGCACGCCCTCCAGTACCCCATCGGCGCAGCCACCCACACCCCGCACGGCTTGGGCGTCGGGCTGCTGCTGCCGTACGCGCTGGACGCGGCCAAAGACGCCATCGGAGAGCGGCTGGCCAACCTCGCCAGGGTGTGCGGGCTCGACGTGACCGACGCCTCGGATGCCGAGGCCGCGGACGCCTTCCTCGCCTGGCTCGACGGGCTGCTCGCCGACATCGGCATCCCACCGACCCTGGCGGACATCGGCGTGGCCCGCGCCGATCTCCCGCGTTTCGCGGAGATGGCCGGCGGTGTCACTCGGTTGATCCAGAACCATCCGGGCCCGACGGACACCGCCAGTCTGACCGCGATCCTCGAAGCGGCCTGGACCGGGGACCGGAAGGTGTCGGTCACGCGGCACTGAATGCCGCCCGCCGTTCAACGTCGCTGGTCGTCCCCCGTACGCTCCGCCGGCCTCGGGCCGGGGAGGGCGACGGGCTGGTGGTCCGGGTGCCCCTGTAGTCGGGTGCGTACCACCAGATCGTGCAGGGCCGCCACGGCCGCCGGTTCGGCCTGCTCGGGCAACGTCGAGGCGTCCCGGGCCGCCTCCAGCTCAGCGCGCAACCGCGGCACGTCGGTGGCGAGCCGGGCCGCCGCGCCGGCGGGCAGCGGCCCGTGCTCGGCCTCCCGCTTGGCCGCGATCAGATCCGGTACGTACGGCAACTCGGTGCCGAGCACGCCGAGATCTGTCTCCACCCGGCCGGTGCGCATGAGGTGGATCCCGGTGAGCAGCACCCGCAACGTGTACAGCGCGGGCTTGAGCTGCCCGGTCTTGGCGGACAACCGCTCCTGGCCGGCCGCGAACCCGAGATAGTGGTGCGCGTGGTGCCGGGTGACCAGGCGCGGGGCCAGCGCGACGAGTTCGGCGTGCACCGTCGTCGTCACCACCACCAACGGCGACAACACCTGCTCCAGGACGTACCCGTTGCGGCTGTTCAGCAGAGTGGCGAACTTCAGCAGGTCGTGACTGACCACGTCCAACTCGACGCCCTCGCGCACGCCCATGTGCTGCAAGGTCTGCGGACCGGTACGCAACCCGACCACCTCCTCGGCCGGGAGCAGGTGCACGGCCCGCAGGTCCAGGTCGGAGTCGACGGACGCGAATCCGTACAGATGCGCGCCGCTGACGGTGGCGAACAGCACCGGACGGGGTAGCGCACGCGCCACCTCGCCGGCCCACGAGGGCACGTCGACGGTCATGACAGGTTCCTCTCCCGTACGGCCTCAAGGAGCCGATCCACCTCGGCCCGGTCAGCCTGATCGGGCAGCACGGTAGCGGCAGCCGCGTCGGCCAGGTCGTCCAGGAGCTGCGCCGCCCAGGCGTTGACCTCCTCCCAGGGCACCTCGCCGCGCCGCACCGCGAGCAACCGTCCACGCAGGTGGCGAACGTCGACCAGCACCTCCCCGGTACGCAGCACGTGCGCTCCGGCGATCAGCAACCGGATCATGTGCATGGCCTGTTTGTGATTCGTCTCGCCGGTGCGCTCGCGGCGGGCCGCCACCCGGTTGAGCTGGTCCCGGGCGTAGTTGCCGTAGGTCTCGGCCACCCGTGTCGACAGGAACGCCCGCCGAGCCGCCACCAACCACTCACCGTCGACCGTGATCGACTCCACAAGCGGTGACCACAGCACCTCCAGGACCGTCGGGTTGCCCTGCAGGGCCAGCGCGCAGAAGCGCTCGAACTCCCAGGAGAACTGCTCCGGCGCCGGACCGTCGAGGTGCGTCGGCGGCTTGTCCAGGTGCCAGAAGGCCCGCGTCGGCGCCACGTAGACACCCCGCCGGTCGTGGTCGGAGGCGCTGTCATGCAGCCCGTACGCCCGCGACCCGACCACGACCGCGAGCACCGTGTGCCGCTCCACAAGCTCGATCACGCCCGGCACGCTACCCAACCACCGCCGCGCACGCGCCGCACTTTCCGGCGGGCCGCGCCGCAGCCCTCGGGTACGCCCGCGAAGCCGCGGATGAGCCGGCTGCCTGCCCGGACCGGGCGGATGCGAGGCTGGACGCGTGACGCACCGATCGACCCCCGGATGAGCCTGGCGTCGGCGTTCGTACCGATCTGGATCCTCACCGTGGTCGGCTACGTGGCCTGCCGCCGGGGCCTGCTGGGCGAGGCGGTGGCAGCGGTGCTCGGCCGGTTCGTGTTCCATCTGGCGATGCCGGCCGCCCTGTTCCTGGCGCTGTCCCGAATGCCGCTGTCCGGGTTCGCCGGCCGCGCGCTGCTCGCCTTCGGGGTGAGCACCGCCGCGGTCATCGGGTTCGGTTGGGTCGGCGCGAGCCGGCTGTTCGGTCGCCGGCCCGACGAACGGCCGATCTGGGGCATGGCCGCCGGGTACGTGAACTCGGCGAACCTCGGCATCCCGATCGCCACGCAGGTGCTCGGCGACGTGTCGTTCCTGGCGGCGGTGGTGCTGCTACAGGTGCTGGTGGTGACGCCGGTGATCCTGATCGCCCTGGACCGGCACACCGACCCGGCGGGGCGGGTACGGATCCGCCGCATCGCCTCCCTGCCGGTACGCAACCCGGTGATCCTGGCGTCGCTGCTCGGTGTGGCGTGCTCGGCGGCCAGCCTCCGGCTGCCGTCGACGGTCGAGGTGTCGCTCACCCTGCTGGCGGGTGCCGCGGTGCCGGCCGCCCTGGTCGCGCTCGGTGCGTCGCTGCACCGCACGACGCCGTCGCGGGCAGAGCCGACCGGGCCGGCCGAACTGGTCGTGATCACCGTGCTGAAGCTCGTCGCACAGCCGGTCATCGCGTACGCGGCCGGGCTGGCCCTGCGCCTGCCCGCGCCGCAGTTGCTCGCCGTGGTGGTGTGCGCGGGCCTGCCGACGGCGCAGAACACGTTCATCTTCGGTCAGGAGTACGGCGTCGGCGAGACGGTGGCCAACCGGGCGGTACTGGTGACCACGACGCTGTCGCTGGTCACCCTGGCCGCGGTGGCGGCGCTGCTCGGATAGGCCCGTCACGTCAGATCGACGAGCTGCTGGGGCGCGGCCGCTCCACCAGCGACCTCTGGCTCCGCACCTGCCTGCTGGCGCCGGTGAAGTCGCGGTTCGCCGCCACCGGTCCCGCCTCGCACCCAGTTGCAGGTCTGGGGATCGGTGCTCGTCGGCCCCGAAAACCGGTCCCACCCGTTCGACCACCGCTGGTAGCGTGCGCCGAACATTGAAGATCACGGGGGAAACATCGAAATGAACCGAAATCGACTCATCCTGATCGGCTTGGCCGTCACGGCGGCGATCGCAGTGTCCGGCTGCGATCCGCAGCCCGAATCCGCGGACACCGCGACCTCGCCGTCCCCGGCGGCCTCGAGCGCCGCGCCGACCGGCGGCACGGCCAGCGCGACGACCAGCACCGCGGCCAACGACGCGGTCACGGTGAAGGCCTGCGCCGACATCAGGAAGGACATCAAGGACAACGCGGCGAAGATCACCAAGGCTGAGAAGATCGGCCCGCCAGCCGGGCACTTCGCGGTCAGTGCCCAGTGGGCCGCCGGCTCTGTCGCGATCCTGGCGCACTCGATCGGCGCCAACGAGGCGGTCACCGCCGCCTCCGAGAAGATCCAGGACGAGATGATGGCTCTGAGCGACGCGTACAACAAGTCGGCCGACGCCAAGCCCAGCAAGAAGGCCCTGGACGCCGCCGTCAAGGAGCTGGACGCGGCCTGCTCGGCCAGCTGACCGAATCGACCACGCAATCGGCGGCGACCCTCATCCGGACGGTCGCCGCCGATTCGCGTGTCGGCCGTGCCCAGACGCCGCCAGCGAGCAGAACTCCGAGGAGCGGACGACGCGCATAACGCCGCGGGCACAGCCGACGGTGACTGCCCCGGCCGTGCCCGCACCGGCGCGGCCGGATCAGGGGCGAAGCCACCAGGGGCTGGTGTAGGCCACCGCGAAGTCGTTACACGGGTGACCGGCCGGGCCGGGGGTGCCGTTGGGCAGGGACGGATCGGAGATCCGCAGCACCACCCAGTCACCGTCGCTCACGTCGAGCGGAACGGTGAAGTCGGTGACCTGACCGTTGACGGTGTCGATGACGTCGACGACGGTCGGCGCCGAGGTGCCGGGACGCAGCACCTGGATCCGCAACGGCTTGCCGTCCCAGGCCGAGCCGCGGTCAAGGTCCAGCAGGAACCGGACGTCGCCGGCGGTCACGTTCAGCACCCCACCCATGCGTACGCCGTTGGCGGTGGCGTCCACCCGAAGGCCCGAGACGCGGGTGGCGAAGGACCGGCGGGCGGCCATCGCCTCGAACACGGCGGCGCGGGTGTTCTCCGCGACCCACAGGCCGCTGCGGCCCTTACCCTCGTGAAAGCCCCAGGTGGTGCCGTGCTCGTCGGTGACGCCGGTCAGCGCCGGCCGCCAACCCGCGTTCAGGCACGCCACCAGCGGTGACGTCACACCCGACGACCACCCTTCGAAGAGGAAGTCGTCGGTCCGGTTGAACATCTCCAGGCCCACGAGCTGATCCCGGGCCGAGGAGTTGAAGGAGAAGTTGTCGAACCGGCCCGCCTCCCGACCTGGGTGGTTGAAGCTCGCCAGTCCACCGGGCCGGCCGGTGAGCCAGTTGTACAGGCTGCCGGGGCTGCTGGCCCGCAGCAGGTCGGCGAAGTCGGAGGTGTTCCAGACGTTGATGTGCCCCTGCAGAGGATGCGACCACTCGAACCCGCGGATGGCGGTGAACCGCCCCGGATCGTTGGCCGCGTTGGCCAGGTCACCAGTGGTCCGCCACTCCGACGAGCTCAGCCCGTCGATGGCGAAGAGCGTGGCGTGGTCGGTCAGCGCGGCGACGTCCAGACCGGCCTCACGCATCGAGGCGAACGCCGCTTCGGCGCTGCCGTCACCGTCCGACATGACCGTGTGGTTGTGCATGTCGGCGTGGACCAACATCGTGCCCTGGGTGATCCGGGATGAACGGCCGGCACCGACCGCCGCGGTCGGGGCGCCGGCCCTCGTCGTGTTGGCTGCCCGGGCCGCGGCCGGCAGCGCGGCCAGCATCAGTGTCCCGCCGGCACCGGCCAGCAGCGTCCGCCGGGCGAAGCCGGTGGGGACCGCAACCTGACCGTACGGCACCTCGTCGTCGGATCCGTGGTCGTGGTGGCAGTGGTGCGGGTGATGTCCAGTCATGGATACATGGACACCGATGGACCTGACGGGGACGTCACGCCGAGCCGTCAGTCGGACGAACAGTGTTCGAAGGTCGCCGAACCGATACCGGTGACAGCCGCCGCCGTGACCGACGGGACGGTGTCAGTGGATGACCGATCAGAAACCGTCCGCTCCGTCGTCAGTTCTGGTGGCCCTCCTGCCCGAATGGAAGGATTCATGACCATGACCGACGCTCGACCACGGGGCGACGACGAGGCCACGTTCATCGCGGCGGTCCGCTCCCGGGACACGGCGCGCTTCGCACAGCTGACCGAGCGGCACCGCCGGGAGTTGCAGGTGCACTGCTACCGGATGCTCGCGAACTACGAGGACGCCCAGGACCTGACGCAGGAGACGTTCCTGCGAGCGTGGCACAAGCGAGAGTCGTTCCGCGGCCACGCGGCCCTGCGGACCTGGCTGTACCGGATCGCGACAAACGCCTGCCTCGACTTCCTGGAGAAGCGCGACGACCGCACGCCCGTGACTGCCGAACTGCCGGACGAGGGCTCGGAGGTGCGCCACCTGCAGCCCTACCCGGACCAGATGCTCCCTCCGGACCCACAGGAAGCGGTGGTGGCGCGGGAGACGATCGAACTGGCCTTCATCGTCGCCGTCCAGCACCTGCCGCCGCGGCAACGGGCGGTGCTCATCCTGCGCGACGTTCTCGGCTGGCCGGCGTCGAAGGCCGCCGACACTCTCGAGTTGACCGTCGCATCGGTGACCAGCGCGCTGCAGCGGGCACGCGTGACGATGCGGGAGAAGCTGCCCGACCGCCGCCTCGACTGGCGGAGCCCCGCCACGCACGAACTGTCGAAGGACGAGCGCGCCGTGGTGAAGTCGTACATCGATGCTCATGAGCGCAATGACCTCGACGGTCTGACCGCTCTGCTGCGTGACGATCTGCGCTTCGCGATGCTTCCGACGCCGGGCACCCTGGTCGTCACCGCCAAGGAGGCGGTCGACGGCTGGGTCTCCAACGGGCTCTTCCAACGCGGCTACGACGACTGGCGCTGTATCACCACGACGGTCAACCGCATGCCGGCGGCCGTGCTGTACCGCCGGACTCCCGACGACCCGAGGTACCGACTCTTCAACATCGCGGTCCTGCACATCGTCGACGGGAAGATCGCCGAGCTCACCGGTTTCGACGCCACCGACAAACCATGGCTGGACCTGCCCCCGACGCTCTGAACACGGCCACCCGTCGGTGATCCACACGAGGTCGCCGAACTCGGGGTATCCGGGGCCGGTTGATACCGCCGGGTCGGCCATGTCGAGTCGATCACGCCGATCCGACCACCCCGCCGGCGTTGCCGGCGGGGCAGCGAGCACGTCGGCAGGCGGTCGACCTGGTCGTACGAGCTGAGCACTCGGCTCGTGTCTAACGTCGCGTCTCGTATCGGGTCAGCACGACGCCGCCGGGAAAGGTTCGCGTCTCCACGAGGTTCAGGTTCACCCAGCTGTCCAGCTCGGTGAAGAACGGTGTGCCGCCGCCCACCAGGACCGGATGGGTGACCAGGAGGTACTCGTCCACCAGCCCGGCCCGCATCGCCGCCGCGGCAAGCGTCGCGCCGGTGATGTCCATCGGGCCGCCGTCCTCGGCCTTGAGCCGCTTGATCTCGGTGACCGCGTCGCCGGCGACCAGGCGGGTGTTCCAGTCGACCGTGCTGATCGTCGAGGAGAACACCACCTTCGGCATGTCCCGCCAACGGCCGGCGAACTCGATCTCCGCCGCCGTGGCGCCGGGCTGCTGGTCAGCGGTCGGCCAGTGGGAGCTCATCGTCTCCCACAGCTTGCGCCCGTACAGCGCCAGGCCAGTCGCCCCCACCCGGTCGGACCACCACTGGAACAGCTCGCCGCTCGACGACGAGTCCGGTCCCTCACCCCCACTCCAGCCGAGGTCATCGCCGGGCGCGGCGATGTAGCCGTCCACCGTCACATTCATCCCGAAGGTCAATTTCCGCATGCTGCCAGCCTCCCGTGGGTTGATCTCACAGGTACAGACGGACGCGGCGCGCAAACCTCATCGGTCGAAGCGCCGCATTCCTTCATCTGCCCCGCCGGCGGACGATCAGCGCCAGGACGCCGAACGCGGCCGCCGTGATGGTGCCGACGGCGGCGATGCCCGACGTGGCGGTCGCGTCTGCCTCACCCCAGCTCGCGAGTACCGTCAGCAGCACCACGGTCAGGAGTCCACTGCCGGCGGTGAGCCAGATCCAGCGCGCCATGACGCCCTCCCGGCCGCCCTCGTTGCCCGTGTGGTCCGGGAGATTCATCGCAGTCCCCTTGTCCGCGCTTCGCCAGTCGGTCGTCCTGACCGGGCGCTTGCCGCCACCTACCCTGCTAAGTAGACAGTCAGCGATGAGAATATGCGAATGGGAGAGCGCCGATGAGATTCCCATGCTCATACCGACAATACGGTCATGTTGATGAGAATCGGACTTGGCCTGGCCTCGATCATGATCTAGCGTGACGCCGTGCCGGGCAGGTGAGCAGCGACGGAACAGCCAGCTCCACTCGCGGACGCTCCCGGCCCGAAGGTGGCGTGGCATCGTCCCGGAACCCACGGAACAGCGTCGGATGAGCACGCCCGGAGACGCCGGCACGGGTACCCAACTCGTTCGAGGTGACTCTCATCGGTGCGCTACGGCCATGGGTCGGAAGCGCGGCGCGGGGGTAGGTCATCGTGGATGACGCGGCGGGAGGAGCGACGGTGACCCAGGAGGAGACGACGCTCGTCGATGTCAGCGCGCGCCGACCCGACGCCGGCGGCGAGCGGGGAAACCTGGTCCGATACTCGGTGCTCGCCTCGCTCGCCCGACTGGCCGACGAGGGTGCCCGCGTAGGGCTGGTTCTGCTCGCCGTCGAGACCACACAGAGCGCCGGGTTCGGCGGTCTGCTGGTCGCTTCGATCATGCTTCCGCACGTGGTCGCAGCGCCGCTGGTCGGCGCGGTGGCCGACGCCACGTCCCGGCGCAAGCTGTTCTACAGCGGAGCCCTTCTGGTGTACGCCGCCGCGCTCGCGCTGACCGCGGTGGCCACCGGTTCACTCCCCCGCTGGGTGGCCGTTGCCGCCGCACTGGCTGCCGGCTGCGTCGGCCCGCTGCTCAGCGGCGGGCTCACCAGCCTGCTCAACGAGCTCGTCCCCGGGCGCCTGCGCAGCGCGTACGGTATCGACTCGACCCTGTACGGTCTGGCCGGCATCGTCGGACCATCGGCCGCAGCCCTGCTGGCCGGCGCGTTCGGCGGCCGGATCGCGGTCTACTGCCTCGCCGGCTCGGCCGCCACCGCCTCGTTGCTGCTGTGGTCGCTGCCGTTGGCCCGACGCGACCGCTCGGAGAGGAATCGTCTGCGCGCGGCCAACGTCCTCGGCGCCGCCAAGGTCATCATCGACCGGCCGGCCCTCGGCTCGGTCACGCTCGGCAGCTGCCTCGGGCAGTTGGGTGCCGGTGCGCTGCCGGTGACCGCCACGCTGATGGCGCAACGGGCCCACAGCACCTCGCTGACCGGCGTCATCCTGTCTCTCATCGCCCTGGGCGCGCTGGCCGGCTCGCTGCTGTACGTGTATTTCCCGATGCGCTCGTGGTCACCCGAGAACGCCATCCTCGTCTGCCTGCTGGCAACTGCCGTCCCCTTCGCCGCAGCCGCCGTCTTCCACGACACCCCTGCGGTCTACCTGCCAGCCTTCGCGATCAGCGGCCTGGTCAACGGCCTGATGTTCTGTTCCCTGTTGGTGGTACGTGGCCGCGAGGCGCCGCCCGAGCTGCACACCCAGGTGTTCACCGTCGGCGCCGGACTGAAAAGCGCGTCCGGCGCCATCGGTTCCGCAGTGGCCGGCGGGGTGGCCGGCGGCGGCGTGGCCGCCCTGCTGGCCGGGGTGAGCCTCTGCCACGCGCTCGGCGGGCTCCTCGGTGCTGCGGTACTCCGCGCGCCACGGCGGAGACGGCTACTCGACACGACGCGCTGCGGATCGGCTCGGTAGACCTGGGCGACCGGCCGTCGTCCCGCCTCGCCGGGCGGTCGCCGCAGTCGTGGTCGACGAGCCCGACCGGCGCGTACGCGACCCGTCTGCGGAAGCTGGACGCGGTACATCTGGCGAAGGAGTGATCCCATCAGTCAACCGACGACCGAGGTCGATCCCACGACTGACCGGCGGACCGCGGTGGCGGCGCTGCTCGCGCTCGCCGTGGGCGCGTTCTGCTACGTCGCGATGGAGACGATGCCCGTCGGCCTTCTCCCCCTGATCTCGGAGGATCTCGGGGTGTCGCTCGCCGACGCCGGGATGCTGGTCACCGGCTACGGGTTGACGGTCGCCATCGTCTCCGTGCCGCTGGCGTACGTCACTCGCCGGGTACAGCGACGGCTGCTGATTTCCGTGCTGCTGGGTGTCTTCGTGGTGGCGACCCTGCTGTCGGCGGTAGCGGTGGACTACCTGATGTTGCTGGCGGCGCGGGTCGTCGTGGCGCTCAGTCAATCGGTGTTCTGGGCGGTGGTCGGGCCGGCAGCGGCCAGCCTCTTCCCGCAGCGGGTACGCGGCCGGGCCATGTCGACGGTCTTCGGCGGCTCGGCACTCGCACCGATGCTCGGCGTATCGGCAGGGACCTGGCTGGGCCAGCAGACCGGTTGGCGGTGGGCCTTCGTGGCGCTGGCTGGTTTCGGCCTGCTCGCGCTCGGGCTGGTCGTCCTCCTGATGCCAACCACACCGGTCGGAGCCACACACGCCGCGACCGGCACCGCGCCGAGCGTCCCGCGCTATTGGATCTTGGTCGCGACCACCATCCTCTCCATCACCGGGCTGTTCACCGCGTTCACCTACACCGCCCCATTCCTCACCGACGTGAGCGGCTTTCCCGCGGCGGCGATCGGCCCCCTCCTGCTGCTGCGGGGCCTTGTCAACCTCGGTGGAATCGCGGTCGCCGGTGCCGTGGTCGACGGCAGTCAGCGAGGGACCACGGTGGGCTCGCTCATCGTTCTCGTGGTCTCGCTGGTCGGCCTGTACCTGTTCTCCGGCTGGCAACCGGCTGTGGCCGTGATGCTCGCCCTGTCCGGCTTCGCACTCGGCGCGCTGACCCCGGCCCTACAGAACCGGGTGCTGGAGGTGGCCCCGGGCAGTTCGGACCTGGCGTCGGCCGGCAACTCGGCTGCCTTCAACGTCGGTATCGCCGGTGGGGCGCTCCTCGGCGGGGCCGTGCTGTCCGGAACGGGCGTCGCCGGCACCGCACTGGCGGGCGGGCTAATCTCCGCCGCTGCGCTGCTGATCGTACTGGCCGAGCCGCTGATCGCCCGCGACAGCCGGCGGCAGCAGGCCGTCGACGGCTCGGGTAGCGCAACTGTCACCAACGACGCGTGAAGGGGCCTTACGGCGCCCGGTCTTGCACCGCCGATGCCCACCGGTGATCGTGCACGACGACGCGGCCGCCGCGCTCATCGACGACACGTTCGCCGCCGGACACGCTGCGCGATGTGGGCGGGGAACGCCGGTGCGGACAGCCAGAAGATCCCTGCGCGTCTATCGTTGGATCCACGCTCCCGGCCGTCTGAGTGTCGGGTCTGGATGGTCACGAGATGAGCCAAAAGCCGTGAACGTTGCCGACGAAGCGGAGAACCGCAGGGTCGCGCTGATCCGGGAGCTGGCCGCGGGCGGGCTCGGTGTCGTAGCGACCTCGTTCCTCGCCGTGGTGTTGTTCCCCGCCGAGGAGCCCGTCGGGCGTGTGCTGGTGATGGCAACGGCCTGCGGTCTGCTGGCCACGTCGTTGAGGGATTGGCGCGCGGCACTGGTCACGGCGACGATCGCCGAGGGTGTCTTCCTCACTGTGCTCACTGATGGCGCTCCGCCGGCTCCTGCCCCGTTAGGCTTCACCCCGGTCTTCGTGGTGGCGGTGGTGTTGGGCGTGGGTAACCGGCGCCTGCGACTGCTGGCGCGCGGTGACGAGGCCCACCGCCGGCGGTAGTCCTGGCAGTCCGGTCGAGCCCGGAAGTGCCGGTACGATGGGTTCCGGTGCGCCGGGAAGTCTGGTCGGCAGGTGGATCCGACCCGTCTTCCGGAAGCTGGCTGCATGACATCGAACCCCCAGTCGCCCCCTCGCGTCCTCGGCCGCGGATCCTGGACCGAAGCACGTCGCATCGCCGACGTGCTTCGCAAGGAGACGATCGGCGGCGCGCTGCTGCTGACCGGCGCCGTCGTCGCGCTGATCTGGGCGAACTCGCCGTGGGCACATCGCTACGAGGCAATGACGGGGCTTGTCGTCGGCCCCCACGCGCTACACCTTGACCTGTCGCTGGCGACGTGGGCCGCCGACGGGCTGCTGGCGGTCTTCTTCTTCGTCGCCGGTCTCGAACTCAAGCGTGAATTCGTGGCCGGTGACCTGCGTGATCCCCGTCGGGCTGCGGTCCCCGTCGCCGCAGCGGTCGGCGGCGTACTCGTCCCGGCCCTGCTCTACGTGATGCTGAACGCAGGTGGCGCGGTGCAGGGTTGGGCGGTCCCGACCGCCACCGACATCGCGTTCGCTCTCGCCGTGCTGGCAGTGATCGGCCGGCATCTGCCGAGCGCCCTGCGTACCTTCCTGCTGACCTTGGCTGTGGTGGACGACCTGCTGGCGATCGTGATCATCGCAGTCTTCTACACGACCCATCTCTCGGTGCTGCCGCTACTGGCCGCCGCGGTGCCGCTGGGCCTGTTCATGCTGCTGGTGCAGCGTCGGGTGCGTTCGTGGTGGCTGTTGCTGCCGTTGGCGTTCGCAACGTGGGCGCTGGTACACGCCTCCGGCGTGCACGCCACCGTCGCCGGGGTGGTGCTCGCCTTCGCCGTCCCGGTCCTGCGCTCCAGAAGCGCCGGCCCGGGGCCCGGCTTGGCCGAGCACTTCGAGCACCGATTCCGGCCGATCTCCGCCGGCTTCGCGGTGCCGGTCTTCGCGCTGATGTCCGCCGGGGTGGCTGTCGGTGGACTCGCCGGCCTGGCGCAGGCGTTCAGCGACCCCATCGCCGTGGGCATCATGCTCGGCCTGGTCGTCGGCAAGCCGCTGGGCATCCTGCTGGCGACCTGGCTCGTTGCCCGGATCACCCGGGCTGAGCTGGACACCGGACTGGCCTGGATCGACGTGGCCGGACTGGCCGTGCTGTCCGGCATCGGGTTCACCGTCTCGCTGCTGATCGGCGAACTCGCCTTCGGCATCGGTAGCGACGCCGACGGCCGGGTCAAGATCGCCGTGCTGGCGGGTTCCCTGATCGCCGCGGCGCTCGCCACGATCATTCTGCGCATGCGCGATCGCGCGTACCGGCAGATCCTCGAGACCGAGCAGGTCGACCGCGATCATGACAACGTTCCCGACGTCTACCAGCGGTAGACCGGGGCCCGGCGGCGGCGTCCACCAGATCGACGTGGCCGATCGCGCGTATGGTCGGTGCATGCGCGCGAGCGATGTGGCGACCTCGATCGAGACCGTTACCGAGGACATGCCGGCCCGGGAGGCCGCGCGGATCCTGGCGGCGCAGGACCTGCCCGGCCTGATCGTGGTGGATCCCGCGGGCCGGCCGTCGACGGTGTTGGCCGGCACGCAGGTGCTGCGGATGGCGTTGCCGTCCTACTGCCAGGACGATCCGGCGTTGGCTCGGGTGATCGACGAGGCAGCCGCTGACGTGATCCTGGAGGGCATCGGCAACCGCACCGTCGCGGACCTGCTGCCCCGCAACCGTCTGGATCTGCCGGCCGTCAGTGCCGATGCCACCCTGCTCGAGGTGGCATCGGTGATGGCTCGATCGAACGTGCCGCTGGTCGCAGTCGTCGACCGCGACCGGGTGATGACCGGTGCGATCACCCTGGACGGGTTGCTCGACCGGATGCTCGGCACCTGAGCGTCAGAAGAAGCGCAGCCACAGGTACGGCACCGCGATCGCCACCGAGATCACCGTGACGATCAGACCGTACTTGGTGAATCCCCAGAATGTGATCTTGTGGCCAGCACGTTCGGCGATGCCGAGCACCACCACGTTCGCGGACGCGCCCACGGCGGTGGCGTTTCCGCCGAAGTCAGCACCGATGGCGAGCGCCCACCACAGCACCTGGCCCTTGTCGAGCCCGCCTTCGGCGTTCACCAGTTCGCTCACGATGGGGCTCATCGTCGCCACGTACGGAATGTTGTCCACGATTGCCGACAATCCCGCCGACGCCCACAGCAACAACATCGTGGCCGGCCACAGCTTGCCCTCGACAGCTCCGGTCGCCGACCGAGCGATGGTGTCGATCACGCCGGTGGCGACCAGGGCGCCGACCATGATGAACAAGCCGGCGAAGAACACCAGTGTCGGCCACTCGACATCCTTGGCAACGTCCTGCGCGTCCAGCCGGGACAGTGCCAACAGCAGCAGGCCGCCCAGGATGGCCACCACCGACGGTTCCAGGTGCAGCACCGTGTGCAGGCTGAACGCGAGCAGCACCGCGCCCAGCACCACCAGGCTGATCACGACGAGCCGCCGGTCGCGAATCGCATCCGCCTCCCGCAGCGCCATCACCCGGGCGGCGCGCTCGGCGTCGTAGCGGAACGCCTTGCGGAACATGATCCGGCACAGACCGATGAACACGACGATCACGATCAGCACCAGCGGCGCCATCACGTTCAGGAAGTCGGTGAAACTCAACCCCGATCGACTGGCGATGATGATGTTCGGCGGGTCGCCGACCAGGGTGGCCGCGCCACCGATGTTGGACGCGAGGACCTCGGCGATCAGAAACGGGATCGGCGGTACGTCGAGCCGCTCACAGACCAGCAGGGTCACCGGCGCCACCAGCAGGACCGTGGTGACGTTGTCCAGTGCCGCCGACACCGCGGCGGTCACCACGACCAGGATGACCATGATCGGGAACGGACGACCCCGGGCCTTCTTGGCGCTCCAGATGGCCAGGTACTCGAACAGCCCGGTGCGTTTCAGCACGCCGACGATCAACATCATCCCCAGCAGGAGGAAGATGACGTTCCAGTCGATGCCGGCCTCTTCGGAGAAGAACGCGTGCTCGGCGTCGGTCGCGCCGACCGCCAGCATGATCGACGCACCGCCCAGGGCCACCGTCACCCGGTTGATCTTCTCGGTGGCGATCAGGACGTAGGCGGCGACGAATACGACCACCGCGATCCAGGCCAGGGTGCTCATGAGGCGTCTCTCCTGTTCTGGTCAGCCGTCGTCGCAACGCCGACCAGGCTTCCCGGCACACCCGAGATCAACCTATCAGCTTGGCAGGTGGACAACCGGGATGCAGGCCCTGGGCGAGGGGCCCGACCGGTCGATGAGCTGGCCGAGGCCAGCAGGGCTCGGGGACAAGCGTCGGTTGTCGCGGGGCCTCGTCGGCGGCGTCACCCCGTGTGCGTCTGCCCGTCCACGGGCTCGTCGTCGACCTTGGACGCGGCAGAAGTCGCAGGCTCGCCGGCCGACCGACTCGGAACCGCTGCCCGTCGACGGACCCGACGCAGGGCGTTGTGCCAGTTGGGCGTGTCGGCGGTGTCATCGAAGGCCCGTGCGATCACGACGTCGGTCGAGGAGTGCGCCAGGATCGAGATGACGATCGTCAACGCGACCAGGTGGAAGATCTCGTCTGCCGCGCCGATGCCAGACTCGATCACCAACAGTCCGTACACGACCGACGCGAAGCCCTTGGGCCCGAACCACATCGCCGCCGCCTGCTCCCGCAGGCTCAGCCCAGAGCGCAGGAACGAGATCCACAGCGCGATCGGCCGGGCGACCACGATGGCCAGGACGGCGAAGACCCAACCGGCCAGGGAGATGTCGCCGAGGAAGTCGACCGAGATCAGGGCCCCGAAGACCAGCAGCGCCCCCAGCTTGAGCAGTTCGGCGACATTCTCCCCGAAGTGCTCGAACGCGGCGCGCTCCCGAGGCCCGAAGGTCGCCACGGTGATGCCGGCGGCGAACGCGGCGAGGAACAGGTTGCCGTGCGTGGCCTTGCCGAGCGCCAGCACCAACAGCCCGATCGCGACTCCGTTCAGCGGCGCGTACGCCGCCGAGGCGGCGAAGAAACGGGTTCGCTCCAGGGCGAGCGCCGCCAGCGGCACCAGCACCCCGATCGCCAGGCCGACGGCCAGTTCAGTGGTCAACTCGCCGAGGTGCAGGTCGTCGGAGCCGGCCGCGACCGCGAGCAATATCACCACGAAGGGCAACGCGAGCCCGTCGTTGACCCCGGACTCGACATTGAGCAGATGCCGCAACCGTGCGGGCACCTTGTCGTTGCCGACCAAGGCCGCCGCGAAGACCGGATCCGTGGGCGCCAGGATCGCCCCTACCAGGAGGGCCTCCGCCCAGCCCAACCCGGCCACGTAGTGCGCCAGCGCCGCCGTCACCAGCAACGTCAGGGGCAGGCCCCAGCCCAACGCCCTGCCCGGGAGTTTCCACGCGCTGCGCAGGTCGGCCCAGCCCACGCGCATCCCGTCGGTGAACAGCACTGCGAACAGGGCCAGCTCGGCCAGTTGCGCCACGATCGGCGAGTCGGCCCGTAGGTCCAACACGCCGGTGGTGCCGTCACCGAGGACAAACCCGGCGACCAGGAACAACGCCGCGGTGGACAGGATCGTCCGGTGCGCGAGCGCCGACACGAGCACGGCGGCGAGCAGGACAGCCGCGAAGCAGAGGAGCAGCACGGAAACCTCCGGGGGGCAGGGTTCGACACGGTGCCGACCAGACTTCCCGGCGCTCCAGAGATCTCGCAGATCATAACGGCCCGCCGAGCGCGCCGCTCCTGCCATGGGGAGCCACCCGTGCCGCACCGCGCATGCGGGGCTCCCTGCGCGTGCGGGCGGGGAGTACGGTGAGCCACAGGTGTGCCGGGAAGTCTGGTCGGCGGTCATCGATCCATACCGACCGAAGGGCTTCGGGCTATGACCGATCTCGCGCTGCGCGCTGTCGACCTCACCAAACGGTACGGCCACCTGACCGCTCTCGACACCTTGAACCTGGACGTCATCCCGGGTGAGGTGTTCGGGTTCCTCGGTCCCAACGGCGCCGGCAAGTCGACCACCATCCGCCTCCTGCTCGGCCTCGCCCGACCCACCGCCGGCCGGGCCGAGGTGTTCGGCGTCGACGCCGCCGATGTCGCCCACGCCCACCGACACCTCGCCTACGTGCCGGCCGATGTGGCGTTGTGGCCGCAACTGACCGGCGCCGAAATCCTGCACCTGCAAGCCCGAACCGGTCCCGGCACCGACCTGGCCTACCGCGACGAACTCGTCGACCGCTTCGCTCTCGACCCCTCGAAACCGGCGCGCACCTACTCGACGGGTAACCGGCAGAAAGTCGCCTTGATCGCCGCGTTCGCCACCCGGGCCCGGCTGTTGGTGCTGGACGAGCCGACCAGCGGCCTGGACCCCCTGATGGAACGTGAGTTCCGCACAGCGGTCCGGCAGGCCCGCGACCGCGGGCAGACCGTCTTCCTGAGCTCCCACCAACTCGCCGAGGTCGAAGCCGTCTGCGACCGGGTCGCCATCCTGCGCGCCGGCCGGCTCGCCGAGGTCTCCACGATCAGCGACCTGCGGGATCTGCACCGCGCCGAAGTGACGATCACCTACAGCGGCGTGACCCCTGATCTGAGCCAGATTCCCGGCGTCGAGGCGGTGGAACCAGCCGGCGAGCGACGACTGCGGTTCACCCTCAACGGCGAACCCGGCCCCGTCCTGCGCGCGCTCGCCGCCGCGGAGGTCACCGCCCTGACCATGCGGGAACCGAGTCTGGAGGAGATCTTCCTCGACTACTACGGAGCGGAGGCGGCCCGATGAGCCTTGACACCCGTTCCGCCCCGGCCGAGCGCCAACTGACAGCGGACCCCAGGCCGGGGCGGGCTGTCACGCGGCTGGCCATCCGTCATGTTCGCCGCGGTGGACTCATCGTTGTCGGCCTGGCCGCCGGAATGACCGCGTTGGTCGCCGCCACGTACGGGCAGGTGATGGCCGACCCGGCGGCGGCCGGCAGCCTGCGGGCCCTGGCCGGCAACCCGGCGATCCGGACGCTGTTCGGCGCCCCGGTCGGCCTCGACACCGCTGGCGGATTCACCGTGTGGCGGGTCGGCACCGTCCTCGCGGTCCTGCTCGGCGCCTGGTCGGTCCTCGCGACCACCCGGATCACCCGCGGTGCGGAGGATGCCGGCCGTTGGGACCTGCTGCTGTCCGGTCGTCTTCCGGCACCAGCTGTTCTGCTGCGCCACCTGGGGCCCGTGATGGCCGTCAACGCGGCCGCCGCCACCGCCATCGCGGCCGCACTGCTGCTGTCCGGCACGGGACCGGCAGGCGCCCTCCTGCACGGCGCCGGCACCGGCCTGCTCGGGATGTTCCTCACCGCGGTCGCAGGACTGGCCGCCCAGGTCTTCCCCGCCCGGTCGCCGGCGACCGGCGCAGCCGTGGCGGCGCTGGGCTGCGGCCTGCTGATGCGGATGATCGGCGACGGCGTCACGGCACTCGGCTGGTTGCACTGGCTCTCCCCGTTCGGGCTGCTGTCCCTCAGCGGCCCCTACGTCCACAACCGTGTCCTGCCGCTGCTCCTGCTCGCCGCCGCCACCGCCCTGATCACCGTGCTGGCCCTGAGCGCAGCCCGTCGCCGCGACGTGCACGACGGTCTGATCCCCGCAACACCCGGACGACGCCCGCGAACCCTGTTGCTGGCCAGCGCGGAAGCGTTCGCGGCACGCCGGGTGTTGCGACCGCTGACCGGCTGGCTGATCGGCGTCGGTGCCTATTACCTGCTGATCGGGTTGACCGCGGTGTCGATCACCGAATTCCTGCGCGACAACCCGGCCATGGCCGCCGAGGCCGCCCAGGCCGGCTTCGCAGGGTTGGGCAGCGTCACCGGATTCACCGCGACCCTGTTCGCGATCCTGGCCATGCCCGTCGGTGGCTTCGTCGCCGTCCGGATGACCGCGTTCGTAACCGCCGAGACCGACCGGCGCCTGACCCTGCTCGCGAGTCAACCGATCACCCGGGCCCGGCTGATCGGCACCGAACTGGCCGTCACCGCCGTGGCTGCGGCGATCCTGGCCACCTGCGCCGGTCTGGCGACCTGGCTCGGGGTGACCGCCATCGGCGGCGAACTGGCCGCAGGCGCCGCACTGCGCGGCGCCTGGAACATCCTCCCGCTCGCGCTGCTCAGCCTCGGCGCGGCGGCGTTCGCGGTCGGCTGGACGCCACGCCTGACGATGCTCCTTGGCGGGCTTCCCACCACCGGTGGGTTCCTGCTGCTCGTCATCGCCGAGAGCATCGCCGCACCGGACTGGGTACGCGACATCTCCCCGTTCGCTCACCTGGCGCCCGTACCACTGACCGAGGCCAGCACGACGGCCCCGGCGGTGATGCTGGCCATCGCCACGCTCCTGACCGTGCTCGGCGTCGCCGGCTACCGTCGCCGAGATCTGCGTTCTTGAACCGGGGGACGCGACGTGATTCACCTCGCAGCATTTGCCTCTCACGTCAACGTGAGGTTCTAGCGTGGTGGTATGCGAATCAACGGCTCCACAGCTCTCGTGACCGGCGCCAACCGCGGCCTCGGCAAGGCCTTCGTCGAGGCACTCCTCGCCCGCGGCGCCACCGTCTACGCCACCGCCCGACGCCCGGAGAGCATCGACATCCCCGGTGCGACCGCCCTCCAGCTGGACATCACCGATCCGGCGTCCATCGAGGCCGCGGCGGCCAAGGTCGGCGACCTCGACATCCTCATCAACAACGCGGGCACCTCCACCGATGCCCCGCTGCTCGGACCCTCCACCGAAAACATCCGCAAAGACTTCGACACCAACTTCTGGGGCACCCTCAACGTCACCCGCGCCTTCGCGCCGAGGCTGGCCGGTGGCGCCATCCTCAACGTCATCTCGGCGCTGAGCTGGTACACCTTCTCCCCCGGCAGCAACGGCTACGCCGCCTCGAAGGCTGCGGAGTGGTCTCTGACGAACGGCATCCGACTCGAGTTGGCCGACCAGAAGACCCTGGTCACCGCCCTGGCGCTGGCGATCGCCGACACGGACATGATGGCCGGCATCGACATTCCCAAGCTCCCGCCCCACGAGGTGGTCAGCCAGGCTCTCGACGGGCTGGAGGCGGGCAAGATCGAAGTCATCGCCGACAGGCCCACCGCCAACGTCAAGGCCTCCCTCTCCGGCGACCCCGCCCTGTTCTACGCCGACATCACCGGCAATCTCTTCGCGTGACTCCGCAACCGCGCACGTCTTCGACAGGATCGCCGCTCGTGCGCCGTAAGCAATCGGTAATCCGGCCTCGCCTGGCGACGACGGGTCCCGGTGGTTTGACTTGAACCGTGACTCGCCGTCTTCTCCGCGCTCCCGTCGCCTGGATCGTCGTTGCCGTGCTGGGCATCGGCGTGGCAGGAGCGCTCTACTGGTTCCAGCCGTGGCGGTTGTTCACCGACAGGGTCGTGACGGAGACCCTCTCCACCGTCCCGCAGCCGTCTCGATCCTCATCCGAACCTGCGGACATCCCGGTGGCGCCGGTCGTTCTCGCGGAGGGCACCTTCATCACCCACGAGCACGACACCAGCGGGACGGTCCGGATGGTCCGCAACCCGGACGGCAGTCACCAGCTGGAGATCGACGGGCTGGACACCAGCGACGGTCCTGATCTACGGGTGTGGTTGTCCGATCAGAAGGTTCGCGCAGGCACCGCCGGGTGGCGGGTGTTCGACGACGGCCGGTACGCGGAACTGGGCAAGCTCAAAGGCAACCACGGCGACCAGGTGTACCGGCTGGCTGCCGGGGTCGACCCGGCGCAGTTCCGCAGCGTCAGCATCTGGTGCAAGCGATTCGCCGTCTCGTTCGGCGCTGCGGAACTCGCCGCCGTCCCGTCGTAGCTGACGTCGGTTATCCAGCAGAGCGGCGGATGAGGGCGCCCAGCCAACCGGCGACCGCGAAACGGACCACGCCGAGCATGAGGACCGTGGCGAGGGGCGGCCGCGGGGTCGCCCAGCGAAGGCGCAGGGAGCTCGCATCGTCCGGCACGCGGACAGAGTACGAGGCAGCTCCGGTTACGGCCGTCCGGTGGCAGTGTCAGCGACATGTCCAGCATATAACCGGCCCGGACTGTTGTCAGTCGGGTGAAAAGCCCTGTTGAGCTGCGGTTTCGCGGCTATACCCTCACTCATCGTGATCACCGACGACTGTTGGACGGCACTCCGGCCGGCCTTGGATTCCTCGACGGACGACGGCCAGCTTCGTACCCCCAGGGTCTTCTACATTCACGGCAACCCCTGGTTGGACGGGCCGGCCGGAGACCCCGTGGCACGGGGCCTGGCGGGTAACCCAGCGGCGCCGGTCGACGTGCTCCTGCGCCTGCTCGACAACCACGCCGAGGCCGTACCGGCGGCATTTCGGCGACGGGCCGACCTGCCGTCCGCGGTCGTCGCGGCGGCGATGCGGCACCCCGTGGCCCGAGTACGCGGCGCGCTCGCGGCCAACCCCCACGTCGACCCGGTGATCCGGCTCCGCCTCCTGGACGACCCCGAGCGTCGCGTCGTCGACCTTGTCCGTGCGGATCCGGACCTGGCGTTGCCGGACCGCGCGTTCCTGCCGTACCTGGATCGGCTCGTCGAGCAGTTCCGGCGTGACCTCTTGACGGCCGTCGAGCTCCGGGGCGAGGTGATCGAGGTGGGGATCCGCGACCAGCGATCGGTGTCGGCCGTCGCCACCCACCCCGAACCTCTGGTGCGCGCCGCCGCCGTCGACCTGCTCGGCCTCGTGCGGGAGACGTCCCGCAACCGGCTACGCGAAGCCCTGCTACAGGACGACGTGCCGGAGGTGCGGGCGGCGACCGCTCACTTCTTCGCTGAGCGGGAACGGGTGCAGGAGCCTGCGGACCTGCCCGGCAACGGGTACGCGTACCGGGGCATGCTCAGCGAACGGCGGCTCTCGCCCGCGCTGATCGAGTACGTGCTCGCCGACCGGGACGGCTGGCACGGCGCCGAGGCGATGGCGACCAACCCGACGCTGCCACCGGAGGTGGTCGAGGCGTTGTTCGAGCACCCGTCGGCAGACGTCCGGCGCGGCCTCGCCCAGCGCGACGACCTGACCGGCGCGCAGTTGGCGCGGCTCGCCGCGGACCCGGACGTGTCCGTGCGCACCGCCGTCTCCGTCCATCCCGGACTCAGCGAGAAGGACCGCGCGGCGATCGACATCGACGTGACCACGGCACCGTGGGATCGCCGTGTCGACCTGTGCTGGCACCACCGACCGGCGTTGCCGTCCCCACCACTGCCACCGTCGGCGGAGTCGGTGCGCTTCGCCACGTCGGTCAACCCGCTGCTGCGCCGGCGGGCTGCGGTCGATCCACGCCTGCCCGCCGACGCCGTCACCACGCTCGCCGACGATCCCGATCCCGCCGTACGAGCCCTCCTCGCCCACCACCATCCGGCCGCGCCACCCGACCTGCTGCTGCGGGTGTTTCGCGAGTACGAGCACCGCCGCTGCGACCGCGGTCGGCTGCTGGCCCTGCCGAACTTCCCGACCGCGGCGCTGGCCCGGTTCGCCCACGACCGGGATCCAGCGGTCCGGCGGCTCGTCGCCCGCGATCCGGAGGCAGATCCGGCGATCGTCGACCGGCTCACCCACGACCCCGACGCGACGGTACGCGAGGCGATGGCGGCATGCCCCCGACTACCGGTGGACCGAATCGTCGACCTGCTCGACGACACCGAGCTGGCCGAGTCCGCAGCGGCGAACCCGGCACTGCCCGTACCCGTGATGCGGGAGCGAGTCGGTTCGCCCTCCCGCTGACGGTGCTGACTCGCTATCCGAGCGGCGCGCCGGGGTGCGCGGGAGGCGAGTGTCGCGGTATCTGGTGGCGGTGCCGGCAACGGACGACAATGAGCCGATCGGTGCAGGCAAGGCGGACGGGAGCAACCGGTGAAGCAATTCGCGGTCGTGGTCGGTGCCGGCTCGTTCAGATCGAATGACGGCGCCGCGATCCGGTTCCCTCATCGCTGGACAGCCGAGGGGGTCACGGTCGAGGCGGATTTCACCGGCGCCCACCTGTTGCACCTCGCTGCGGCGGGCTGCGTCCTGAACGACATCTATCGGGAGGCGGGCGTACTCGGCATCCGGATCGACGGGGTACGCGTCACGGCCGAGGGAGGCTTCGACACGCAGACGTGGACATCGAGCGGCATCACCTACCAGGTCGAGTTGCGCTCACCCGCGTCCGGCGACGAACTTGCCATGCTGCTGGACCGGGTCGACGATGTCGCCGAGATACCGCGGGCGATCCGGGCCGGGGCCACGGTACGAAGAGGCTGACCCGCCATGCGTCGTCGTCGCGGAGAGCGGGTCCACGGTGACGACACGATCACCGCGTCTCGGTGCTCAGATGGCGCCGCGCTCGTCGAGCGGCCGGCGGCGCAGGTTCGGGTTCGACAGGGCCGGGGGCAGGTAGGCCTGGTCGAGCCGGGTGACATCGGTGCCGGGCGCGACGATCTCGTCGATCCGGTCGAGGATCTCGTCGGTGAGCGTGACGTCGACGCCCGCGAGCAGGTTGTCGAGGTGCTCCATCGTGCGCGGTCCGAGGATTGCGCTCGTCACGCCGGGGTGAGCGATGGTGAACGCCATGGCGAGGTGGGTCAACGGGATACCTGCCTCGTCGGCGAGCGGGATGAGTTGTTCCACGACGCCGATCCGGCGTTCGTCGGTCAGGTGCTTGGAGAAGCGGGCACGGCGCAGGTCGTTCTGCGCACCCCTGCGAACCCGGCCGGTGAGCATGCCCTGCCCGAGAGGGCCCCACACCAGAGTGCCCATCCCGTAGCGCTGCGCGGCCGGCAGCACTTCGCTCTCGATGCCCCGGTTGAGGATCGAGTAGGGCGGCTGCTCGGTGTGGAAACGTTCCAGGCCGCGCCGCTCGGCGACCCACTGGGCCTGGACGATGTCGGACGCGGGCATCGTGGATGACCCGATCGCCCGGACCTTGCCACTGCGGATCAGGTCGGACAGCGCGGAGAGTGTCTCCTCGATGTCGGTGTCGGGGTCCGGCCGCTGGATCTGGTAGAGGTCGATGTGGTCGGTCTGCAGGCGGCGCAGCGAGTCCTCGACGGCTGTCATGATCCAGCGGCGGGAGGCGCCTCGCCGGTTGGGGTCGATGGGCCCGGCCGCGCCGGGCGTCCGGGGCAGGGCGTTCAGCCGGGGAAGGCCCACCTTGGTGGCGAGGACGACGCTGTCCCGCCGTCCCTTGAGGGCTCTGCCCACGATCTCCTCGGAGTCGCCGTAGGCATCGGCGGTGTCGACGACGTTGATCCCCGCGTCCAGCGCCTTGTGGATGACCTTGACCGAGTCGTCAGGGTCGGGGTTTCCGATCACAGTGGCGAACATCAACGTGCCGAGCGCGTACGGGCTGACCTTGATGCCCGTCCGGCCCAGGGTGCGGTACAGCATGAGCGTCTCCCTGCGGTATCGTGGTTATCCGGAACGTCTTTCCAGAACTATACGGAAAGGCTTTCCGGAACAGCAAGGGAGGGCAGCTGTGTCCGACAGCACGGCGGGTGCGGAGGGCCGCGAGCGCGCTCCGCGCCGGATGCGCACCGACGCGCGCCGCAACATCGATTCGTTGCTCGATGCGGCGAAGACGGTCTTCGGCACGACCGGCGTGGACGCCCCGGCCAAAGAGATCACCGATCTGGCCGGCGTCGGCGTCGGCACCCTCTACCGGCACTTCCCGCAGCGTTCCGACCTGATCAAGGCCGTCATCGAGCGCGAGATCGACGCCTGTGCCGACGCCGCCCCGGTGCTGGCCGCCGCGCACGATCCGTGGACCGCCCTCGCGAAGTGGCTCGACCGGTTCACCGCGTTCGTCGCGACCAAACGCGGATTTGCCGCAGCCCTGCATTCCGGCGATCCGGCGTTCGACGGTCTGCCCGGCTACCTGGTGCAGAAGCTGGGACCGGCCCTCGAGTCCCTGCTCGAAGCCGCGACAGCCAGCGGCGAGATCAAGGCCAACATCAGCGCCCAGGATCTGCTGTACGCGGTTGCGAAACTCTGCGCCCCCATCCCGGACGAGGAACCCGACTACGGTCAGCGCATGGTCGCGCTCCTCGTCGACGGACTACGGTCCGGCGAATCCCCGCGCTGACCGATGCACCCTCTGGCGACGCGCGGAACCCTTGCCGACCGAAGGCCATTCCCCACGTCGCGCTCGCACGACGTGGGGAAGGCCGGATCACCGGGTTGCGATCAGGTGGTGGGGCGGCACAGCGAGTTCAGGTTGGCGCTGCAGTCGGTCAGTTGCAACGTGTCCATGTGCATGGTCAGGGTCGCTGGCTGCGAACCACCGGCCGGCGCCACCACGGAGATCTGCACGCTCGCCGCGTTCGGTGGCGCGACCGCCTCGTAGGACCACTCCCACCAGTTCGACGTCAGGCCGAACGAGGTGCCGGGCGACGTGGACAGCAGCGTGCCCGCGGAGTTGTACCACCGCATACGGAGCGCCGCGGTGCCGGAGTCGGCGCGTAGCCGGACGAAGAACTTGTAGTTGTGTCCGGCCGTCACCGACGGCCTGCGGCTCACGATGACCGACTTCTCGGCCGATTGCGGTGAGCTGACGAACTGCAACGAGCGACGGTTGTCGAAGTAGCGGGCGGACACGCCGGCGTACGAGCCCTGCGGTGTCACCGAGATGGCTGCCCCCGATCCGGAGGTGGTGAACCCGGTGGGGTTCGAGGTGCCCGGCGCCTGCGCCTCGATGGTCCGTTCCTGCGCGGTCAGCAGGTCGTTGTTGGCACCGACGTCGCAGCACACCGGCGGGGTGAGCAGCGGGTGAACCGCCGCGTTGTTCATCGTGGTCGACGGGTAGTTGTCCACGTAGAACCGTGCGCTGGTTTCGCTCGGGTCGTAATTCTGGCGGTAGCCCATGTCGAAGGCCCACCAGTCGCCGGCGCACATCATGATGTCGGGGCAGTACTGCTCGGCCTGCCAGTTACCGTTGGAGTCCTGCCAGACGTGCTCGCTCATATAGGCGTGACCGGCGCCCAGCAGGTGTGACACCTCGTGCCCGACCACCCCGCTGTCCCACGCCTCGACGACGGAGACACAGCCGCTACCCCCACTGGTGGGACACCAGTACGCCGAGTTGGACGGGGCGGGGAATTCCGTCAGGACCACGTACCAGCGGTTGCTGTCGTCGTACCCCTTGGTCGAGAGCTCGTTCGCGATCGACCAGTAGTCGGTGTTCGGGGTGTCGATCTTCTCGGGTGTCACCATGGCCTGCGCGTACTGGTTGTACGTGCTGGTGGTCGTCGACCGGCAGCTCAGCTTCAGGTGCTGGTCGTAGTTGCTGGCCTGGTCGAGCAGCCAGTCGACGCGGTCCATGACGCGGGCGGCATGCTCGACGTTCGTCGCGTACTGGTTCCCGGTGGAGTCGTTCCACGCATAGATCACCTGCACCGCCGCCGGACTGCTGGCCGGCGGACTCTTCGGGTCGGTGGCGGTCGTGTCGCATCCCGCTCTGGGCAGGCTGGCGTTGGTCGGCTGCGCGTAGGGCAGGGTCGGCTCGCTGCCGAGGTTGGCGGCGTGGACCGGCTGCGCGGACGACATCACCACCACCACACTCACGAGCGCGGAGGCCAGCCCCAGACGGTATCCGCGCCCGGGCCGGCGTCCTTTGCCAAGCATACGAATTCTCCCTCACGTAGGCCGTCGTTACGGCGTCTCGTCGGGTATCGACGCGCCATGTACCGACCCGATCAGCCGCGCTGATCACCAGCGTCGATGCCAACACTCCTCGTCGGGACCAATAGCGGCATCCCGTGGCGAGCGGGTTTTTCGCGTCCCACCAAACGATCGATGAGAATCGAAGCTAGCCCTCTCCCCCGCCAAGCTCAATGCGACGAGTACGGTTTTCCTGTTCCGAACAGTCCCGCACGGTCCCGTACAGATTCGGACACCTGTCAGGTCGCCTCAGGTTTTCCGCCATTGGGAGGCAATCTCCCCCAGCCACGCCCCGAGAAGAAGACCGGCGAAGAACAGGACCTGCTCGTTGATGAGCCCGAACAGGATCCGCTTCCAGCGCTCCTCGGCAGTGACGAAGTAAATGGCAGCGGATTGTTCTCCGGGCACCGACCACCGCACCGTCCGGGGCAACGGTTTGCGGTCCGGGTCCGGAAGCGCGTTGCCGATGCGGCTCTGCGGCGTCACGGCGACGTCGAGGTTCACCCGGGACAGGGAGGCGTCGAGCCCGTTGCCCGGACGCAGTGACACGGTGGGCGGATCGAAGAAGAAACGGTCGCCGGTGAAGTACGGGACGCCCAGGTTGCGCCGGCCGAAGAACGACTTCTTCCAGCCACCGCTGTCACCCGGGTGCCACTGGAAGTCCAGCTCGAATCTCACCCCAGGTCGTGGGAAGATCTCGGTGAACGTGACAGTTGCCAGGTTCGGTCGACCGGCCTCCGCGCTCACCACATCGATGGGGGTCACCTTCAACCGCACCCCCGGGTGGGAGTGCTCCGCAAGCGTGAAGTGGTCGGAATCGTGTGGGGCGATCACCATGAGGCGCGCGTTCGTCCTGCCCGTTTGTGTGCCCATCAGCCCAGCGCGGACAACGACGGCGACGGTTTCCGGGGATGACTGATCGAGTGTGACGGACATCGTCGCCGGACAGGTCAGGGCGCAGCGCAGTCCGGTCACCGTGCCGGGATCAGCGGCGACACCGAACGAGCCGGTGAAGAATCCCTCGAAGTCGCCGTGGGACACCACCCCGGTCGCCGACGGGTCGAACGTCCGGTACTCCTCGGGTTGGTCGAGCAGCCGTAGCCCGATGCTGGCGGAGAGGAAGAGAACGCCGACCAGCGACAGCACCGTGAACCACGTCGTGGAACGACCCACTCGACGCGGCGAGGCCGGACGAGGGGATCCGAGGTCCATGACGTGATCGTTCCCGACACCGCGCCGGTCCGCATCGCCGAAGTCGGCAGGCCGCCACAGACGGATGACGATCGGTTGCTGACGGTCGTCCTACCCGCGAGCATCGTGCGTCTGCACCAGCCACCTAGACCAGGCTGATGCGCGGGGCCGGGAGCCCGGGCAGCCGACGGCCGCCCGGGCTCCCGGATCGGGAAGCGTTCGTCACGGATACATCTGCGCGACCGTGAAGTTCATCGACTGCGCGTAGAGGCTGACACCGGTCGGGCTGTTGGGGTGGAAGGACTGCGTCGACGTCGGGCCGTCCGGGGTGTCGCCCGGCGACTTGTCCGTCACGACTCCGTGGATGCCCGCCGGCGAGCCGCAGACCGCCTTGCCCGCGAACTCGTCGATCGGGTCGGAGTAGTACGCGATCGTCGCGCCGTGGGCCGTATTGAAATCGCGGACGACGTCCAGCTGCTCGTCACGCAGCAGCACGCTCATCTCGGTGAGCCACACCCGCTCCTCGTCGCTGAGGACGAGCTTGAGGGCGCAGGTCGGGTCGCCGCCGATCTCGACGAGCTTCGGGTATCCCATCAGCATGATCTTGGCGTTCGGCGCCTTCTTGTGGATCTCCTCCAGCACCTTCGCGTTCGATCGCGGTACCGCGTCGGCGATGCGGCGCCTGGTCGACACGTCCACGGTGTCCGTCTCGCCCGACAGCTTCGCCTTGAAGCAGTCCAGTGGGCCGGCCATCACGAGGCACTCCTTGACCACCGGACCGAACCTCGCGTCGTTGCCGCCGATCGAGATCGTGACGAGCGTGGTGTTCTCATCCAGGTAGCCCTTGTCGAGCTGGGACGCCTCCAGGTACTGGCCCTTGCCCCGTTCACCGTCGGCGTTGCGGGGTTCGTTGCTGACGGTGTGCAGGGGCAGGATGTTCTCCGTCTCCGCGCCCGAGCAGGCGATCAGGTGGTAGTCCATGTTGACGTCGTGCTGTTGGCTCGTGATGTCCGCCCGCAGCCCGATCGGCGTGGACGACCCGGGCAGTACCGCCTTGCGCGACCACGCGTTCTTCGAGCGGTGGCAGCCGTTGCGGAAGGCGTTCTTGCTGTTGTTGTCCGTCTCGCGGTAGTAGTCCGAGCCGTTCACCGGCGAGGCGCCCTCGCCCGAGGAGAACGAGTCGCCGAGCGCCACCACCTGGTGCTGCGGCTTGCCCGGCAGCGGGATGAACGCCGCCGCGTCGAAGGCAACGTTCTCCTGCGGCCGACCCAGGGCGAGGTCGCCCTGTCCGCTGGCCGGCACATCGTCACGCAGCTGCGCCAACTCCTCGGGTGTCAGGTCCGACACGATGTTGGTCAGCTCCACCTGCGGGACGTTGTTGAACTCGAACACGCCGAGCGCGACCCATCGGTTCGCGTACCCGCGCTGTTGGACCATGCGGGTCTTGACCACGCCGTTCTTGGTCGTGATCTTGTACGCCGCCTGCTGGGTGGTCCCGAGGTGATCGGGAATGTGGACCATGACCCGCATCCAGCCGTTCACCGTCCGGTCCAGCGTCCACGTGCCGCTGACGTAGAGGTTGCTGCCCGGCGCGCGGGTGTGCGTGAACCAGTAGTGGGCGCCGTACCCGCCGCCGACCTGGTGCAGGTCGATCTTGCCCGGGTACTGGAGCGTGCCGCTCTGCGTCTCGCCCGCGAACCCGTGCGTGAACGTGCCGCTGTTCGTTCGTCTGGTGCAGAGCCAACCGGCCTCGTCACGGCGTGGGCTGACGACTTCGTTGACCACATCGTCGACCACGAGCGCGTTCGCCGGCAGGTCGGTGCCGCACTTCGGGTAGTAGCTCACCCCGGCGGCCGGATACTCCCAGCCGGGGTCGTACCTGATGGCGGCGTTACCACAGTCCAGACAGCCCGGTTTCCAGTCCGCGGACCGGTTGTACCAGCACTTGAGGTCCCGTTCGCCGATGACGTTCACGTGGTGGCACGGGCCGGCCGGCTCGTCGATCACCTCGGGCGCCGTCGGCGGGAGGTTGTTGCCGTAGTAGCAGTCGTTGGACTGGTCGCAGAACGTCTGGAGGTGCGGCTTCACCCGCGCCCGCCCGTCGTTGGTGCTCCACCACGCGTACCGGTAGCCGTCGGTGTAGGTGTCCGGCTTCTCGATCGCGTTGAGCGGGTGTCCGGCCCAGCCCATGATCTTTTCCGGGTACGGCCAGTCGCTCGGATGCCGCGCGTCGTCGTAGGTCTCCTCCAGGAACGCCTTGCGGTTCGCCGGGTACCGCGGGTTGGCCGGGTTGTTCGCCCAGCCGACGCCCCACGGCCCGTCCGTGCTGCCCTGCGGCTCGTAGAACCCGGTGTTGTAGGCCCACACCGCGAAGAACCAGCTCTCGATGTACTTCGGGTCGCCGCCGTTGACCTTCATGTTGTACGCATGGACCTGGTTCCACTTGTCCTGCAGGATCCGCAGCGACTGGGAGATGTTCGCGGCGAAGTCCACGGCGATGGCCAACTGCTGGTTGTACGGCAGCGGAACCTCGTTCGGCTTCTGGAACCCGGCCTTGCGCATACCGTCGGTGACCTGCCCGACGCCGTAGCCGCAGTCGGACTTGTCCCAGCGGATCGTCCAGTCGTCGCTCGTGTCGGCGTCGTAGATGTCGAGCCCGTAGTAGTTGCCGATGAGCGGGTTGCCGAACTCGCCGGGCAGGACGTGCGGCGACGCCTGCCACAGGTTCGACTCCTGGGCGAGGATGCCGAGCATGATCTGCGCGGGCACGTGGCCGCCGCCGGTGAGGGGCCGCATCGGGAACCATTGCGCGACGTTGTAGCCGGGCAGGCCGGACTGGTTGAAGTTGTTGACCCGGTTGAGGATCAGCGAGTCCTGCACCGCCATGTCGACGACCCACTCGATCTCCCGGGCGCGCGGCTGGTACACCTGTGCCCGCACGTCGTTGCGCGGGACGGCGCACCAGGCGGCAGTGTCGACCGGGTCGTGCAGCGGTGTCGCCAGCGTCGTGGCACCCGGTGCCGACCGGGCCCGCCCCGGCGTCCTCGGGTTCGCCCGAGCGCCGGCGTCGCCCGACGTCGGAGTGGTTGGCGCGACCGCGAAGTTCACGCTGCGACCGGTCGCCGGCACCGTGGCCCTCATGGTGAGCGACCGTCCGCGGGAGTCGTCCGTGGCCGGCGCGGCACGCGGGTCGGTCGTCCACTTGATCTCGTCCAGCAACAGGTCACCCTCGCTGGACATCTCCGCCTGCACGGTCGCGTCGAGCTTCGCGACACCCGTGGGCAGTTTGTGCATCCTGCCGGGGGTACCGGTGATGCCGACCCGACCGCCCGCTCCCCTGACCACGTTCATGTCGGTCGTGCCGCCCTCGGCCAGCGTGGCCGTCGCGCCGGACCGCACGACGGTCCGCTTGACCCGGCCTGCCTTGCTGTCGGCATCCATGTACACGACGCCGTCGCCGTTGGCCGCCAGCCGGAACGGTACGCCGGTGGTCCTCGCGACGGCCGACCGGCGGCCCTTGCGGTCGACCGTGACCAGCGCGCCACTGTCGGCGGCGATGATCTTGTCCTTGACCGGCAGCGCGGACGTGAGCTGGCCCGCCACCTGGATCGGCGCGGCCACGGTGCCGGTCGCCGCGTCGAGCTGCGTCAGGCGGGTCTTGCCCGAGCCGGTGTCGCCGCCGGTGAACGTGCTCAGCACGACGTTCTCACCGGTACCGCAGCCGGGGCTGAAGTACGCGAGGGACGCGTGTGCGGCCACCTTCCGGACGGACTGGTCCGTGAGGTCCACGACCGCCACGAAGGCGCCGCGGTCGAACAGGTCGGGCTTGTTGGTGTAGGCGCGCGGCGCGTACGTGACGACCAGCCGCCGGCCCGACTCGGTGAGGCAGCCGTTGCCGATCCACTGGTCGGTCTCCAGTCCGGGCTCGCTCAGCGTCGCCGCCGTCGTCCAGCTGTAACCGGAGGCGGCCGACGCCACGAGCACGTGCAGACCGGTCATGTCGCCGGAGAGAGTCCAGGCCCGGTCCTGCGACGTCCGCCAGCCCCGTTTGAGGGTCGAGTCCCGCTGAGCGGGCGGTACCGCGGTGGACGCCACGTCCTTCGGGGGCGGATCAGGCGCCGCGGCGGCCGGCGCGGGGAGCGCCACGAGACCGCCGGCGACGAGCGCGGTGGCGGCGAGCGCGGCGGTGACGCCGCGACGGGCGGCGCCGGGAGTGAGCCCGCGCGGCAGCGCGGGGTGGGGTGGTGATGTCGACACTGCGGCTCCTCCAGGATGCTCGGGGTCGATGCAGTGTCGGAACCGCGCGCACCGTCGGCGTACCAGAACGGCATCGTGGGCGTACCGCTCCGGCATCACGGCACGGCGTACGCCGGCTGCGTCGTGGGCCCGCTCGTTCGTCGTCCGGCGGTGCACGCCGACGGCGATGGCGGTACGACGCGGCGCGGATGGCCTGACGATGCGGCCGCGATGCGGCGACGCCGAAGGATCACCTCCACGACACGCAGCACGACTGAGGAGGACAGCATGAAGGTAGCGAAGGTCCGGACGCATCGCCTGGCACGGACGCTGATCGCCCTGGTGGCGTTCATGGGATTCGGCGTGGTCGCCGCATCGGTACCGGTGTCGCCGGCGCTGGCCGCGTGTTCGGGCACCGGCTGTCACAACGTCGATCCCAACGGCCAGTGCAGCGGCACCCGGTACGGCTGGACCGGCGGCGGCTACGACAGCGGACTCGGCATCGTCGTCGTGAAGTCACCCGGCTGCAGGGCGGCCTGGGCCCGCCTGCAGAACGACCAGTACGTCCGCTACGCGGGCGCCACGTTCACCGTACGCATCGAGCGCCGGGTGTGGTCATCCTACGGATACTGGTACACGGGCAGCCTCAGCAAGCAGTTCCTCTCCACCAACGGTGGGGTGTGGACCAACATGCTCGAGGATCTCGACTCCTCAGACGAGCACCAGGCCTGCTTCAACCTCAACGGCGGCGCCTGGACGTGCACTCCCTGGATCAGCTGAAGGCAGGCGGACGTCAGGGTCCCCGGGCGGCCCGGGGGCCCTGAGATCCGTCATCCGCAGCGGCTTCGGCCGACCGGGAAGCTGACCGCCGGGTGCGTCCCACATAGACACATGGCCCTCCGTCGACGTCGGTACGCCTTGTTAGCCTGCGGCTGTGGAGCTGCGACTACTCGGCCCCGTCGAGGCTGTCATCGACGGACGGGTCGTGCCCGTCCGACGTCGTCAGGAGCGACGGCTGCTCGCCATCCTCGCGATGCGACCGGGCCAGTTCCACTCTGCGGAGCGACTCATCGACCTGCTCTGGGAAGATCAGCCTCCGGCCCAGGCACGAGCGGGGCTGCAGGCCATGATCTCGCACCTGCGGTCCACGCTGGAGCTGGGCCGGTCGAGCGAGCCCGCGTTGCTGGCCCGACCCAACAGCTACGCGTTGGAGATCCGGGCAGAGCGGGTCGACGTGCACCGCTTCACCGCTCTGGTGGCGCAGAGCAGGGACGTCACCGATGCCGGTCAGCGCATCGCGATGCTCAGCACCGCGCTCGGTCTGTGGCGGGGCGCCGCCCTGGCCGACGTCTTCGACGACGCCCAGCGGGGCCGGCTCTTCCCGGAGCTCGACGAGGCACGCCTGACCGCGCAGGAAGAGCTGCTCGGTGCCCGCCTCGACGCCGGCCAGCACCGGGAAGTACTGGCGCCGCTGCACGAGCTGATCGGTGAGGCGCCGACGCGCGAGCGGCCCGTCGAGCTGCTGATGCTGGCCCTGAACGGGATCGGTCGTCGCAGCGAGGCCATCGCGGCCTACGCCAGCCTCACCGAGCGGCTCACCACCGACCTCGGTGTCGCTCCCGGAGAGCAGATCCAGGCGACCTACCGGACGTTGTCCCGCGCCACCGCACCCTCGGACGGCACACCGGCCTCTACCGGCGGGCCGGCGCAACTACCGCTGCCGCCGGGACACTTCGTCGGCCGCGACGCCGAGTCGCGTCAGCTCGACCGCCTGCTCGCCGACGCGGTAGCGCCGCAGGTCCTGATCCTCTCCGCGGTCGTCGGCACGGCGGGTGTCGGGAAGACGGCGACCGCCATCCGGTGGGCGCACAGCGTCCGTGACCGCTTCCCGGACGGTCAGCTCTTCCTCAACCTGCGGGGCTACTCCGCCGGCCGGCCCATGCGCTCGGCGGAGGCGCTTGGCGCGCTGCTGCGAGGTCTCGGGGTGCCGGCGGGCCGCATTCCGGCCGACCCGGAGGAGGCGTCGGCGCTCTACCGTACCGTCGTCGCCGACCGCCGGCTGCTGATCGTTCTGGACAACGCACTCGACGCCGAGCAGGTGCGGCCGTTGCTGCCCGGCTCTGTGGACAGCCTCGTCGTGGTCACCAGCCGGGACCGCCTGACCGGGCTCGTGGCCCAGCAGGACGCCCACCGCCTGACCATCGGACTGCTTCCGGAGCCCGACGCGATCGAGCTGCTCACCGTCCTGCTCGGCGCCGACCCGCGAGCCGCCGATCGCGACGCGATCCGGGACCTCGCCCAGGTCTGCGGTCGGCTCCCACTGGCCCTGCGGATCGCGGCGGCACTGCTGCACGACGAGCCTGACCTCGCGGTGTCGGCGTACGTGCGGCAGTTGCGGCAGCGAAGCGTCGCCGCCCTGGCGATCGACGACGACCCGAGTGTCGCCGTACAGACGGCGTTCGACCTCTCCTACACCCGGCTTCCCGGCGAGGCCCAGCGGATGTTCCGCCTCCTCGGCACCGTTCCAGGGCTCAGGCTGTCGGTCGACGCGATCGCACACCTGGCGCAGACAACCCCGGATGCGGCCCGCCGGACGCTGGCCCGACTCTTCTCGGCGCACCTGGTGGAGTTCGACGACGATCGCGTCACGCTGCACGACCTGCTGGGGCGCTACGCGGGCCAACACAGTGCGCGGCAGGCCGGTCGGCCCGAGGCACACACCGTCCTCGCCCGCCTGTTCGCGTGGTACCTGGTCCGCGCCCAGGCCGCCGGCGACCTGTTGGCCCCGGGGCGGGTCCGCCTGGAGCTGCCGACGAGCCTGGCGGTCATCGACGCCGGCATCGGTGACCGTGACGCGGCCCTGGCCTGGCTCGAGGCCGAGGAGTCGAACATGGTCGCGCTGATCAGGGCGGCCGCCGACGGCACGTCGAGGGACGCTGCGGCCCTGCTCGCCGACCAGTTACGAACGTACTTCTGGGTCACCCGCAATTCCCTGAACTGGCTGCTCGTGGCACAGGCGGCGCTGCACGCGTCGAGGGGGGACGCGTACCTGGCTCTGCGGGCGTCGGCACACATGAGTCTGGGCAACGTGTACCACCTCACCGGCAACCATCTGGTCGCGATCGCGCACCAGCGCCGGGCGGGTCACCTGTTCCGCAGCGCCCGGCACGCGCAGGGCCAGGCCGCAGCGACCGGTTCGCTCGGCGCGGTCTTCGGCGACCTCGGGCAACTGGCGACGGCGGCGGCCTGCTTCGAGCACGCGTTGCGGCTCAACGAGCGGATCCGCCACCGTTACGGCATCGCGGTGATGTCGAGCAACCTCGGGACGATCTACGCCATGGCGGGGCGGCTGCGGCTGGCGGTCGAGCGACTCACCGCCGCCATCGTCATCCACCGGGAGGACGGCGCACGCCCCAACGAGGCGGTCATCCTCACCAACCTCGGCCTCGTGCACACCAACCGGGGTGAGTACCCGGCCGCCCTGCGGGATCTCCAGGCGGCGGTGCGGACGGCCCATGAGGTCGGCATGGCGTCCATCGAGGCCAATGCGCTGGCGGGGATCGGCCAGATCCACACGCTACGCGGCGACGTGGCGGAGGCGAGGTCGGCGCTCGCCGCCGCGCAGCGTCTCGCCGACCGTACCGACGACTGGCACTGCAAGGCGTCGATCGACATCGCCGAGGGCTCCCTGCTCCGGCTGACCGGCGACCTCACCGGCGCGGCGGCCCGGTTCACCCGGGCCGCCGAGTGGGCCAGGTCGGCGCGCACGTTGGCGACCGAGGCCGAAGCCCTGGTGGGCCTCGCCGCGTCCGTCGCCGAACGGACGCCGCTGTTGGCCAGCTCCTCGCTGGAACGGGCGGTCACGTTGGCCCGACAGTCCGGCGCCGCGGTGATCGAGGTCGACGCGCTGGCGGCGTTGGGCGAGATCGCCCGTAAGGACGGCGATCCCGTGCAGGCGGCCCGGCTCGCCGGCGAGGCGGCAGATCGCGCGGCGGCGATCGGGGCACCCCTGGTACGCGCCCGCGCGCTGATCACCCTGGGTCACCTGGAAGGTTCCCCGCCGGCCTGGCGGGAGGCGCTGGGCATCCTGGAAGCGCTCGGCACTCCCGAGGCGGACATGGTCCGGGTCCTGCTGGAGCGGCACGACGGCCGTCCGGTCGGCGTCCCGGCCGGATAGCCGATGTTCCTGTGGGGCGGGGCCGGCCTCCGTGCGATGCGACGGTGATGGCGGGCTGAGATCGGGGATGCTCCGGTCGGTTGGCAGCGCCGTGCGCGCTGCCAAGAAAACGCCAACCCGTGCTGGGCAACCTGGTGGCCAGACCGTGCGAGGGGTGCGGTCGGCATGGAGGTCATCGCATGGATTTCCGGATCCTCGGCCCGCTGGAAGCGTCCGTCGAAGGAACGCCCCTGTCACTCGGCGGACGCCGGCAGCAGCGGATCCTGGCCGTACTGCTACTGCGGGCCGGCCGGGTGGTTCCGGTCGACAGGCTGGTCGACTGCCTGTGGCCGCTGCGGCCGCCGGCCACCGCAGCGAATCAGATCCGTAACTGCGCCGCGGCCCTGCGCCGCCTGCTCGTCGCCGGTGGCCTGCCCGAGCGCGCGCTGGTGCGGCGGCCGAGCGGTTACCTGCTGGATGTGGAGCCCGGCGAGCTGGACCGAACCCGGTTCGACGAGGAAGCCCACCAGGCACGACGCTCGCTGGCCGCGGGTCGCGCGGCGGAGGCCGTCGGGTACTTCCTGCGGGCCGAGAACCTGTGGCGCGGACCGGCCATCGCCGGTCTCGCCGATGGCGTGCTGGAGCCGGAGGCGATGAGCCTGGAGGAGTCGCGGCTGCAGGTGATCGAGGACCGGCTGGAGGTCGAGCTGAGTCTGGGGCGGCATGCGCGAGCCGTACCGGAACTCACCGCGCTGACCCGTACCCACCCGGGGCGGGACCGTCTGCAGGCGGCCTTCATGGTCGCGCTCCACGGCAGCGGGCGGGGTGCCGACGCGCTGGCCTCCTTCGACCGGCTGCGCTCGTCGCTGCGCCGTGAACTCGGCCTGGAGCCGAGCCGGCGGCTGCGGGACCTGCGCCAGGCCATCCTCACCGAGGACGAGGTCCGGCTGCCGCCGATGGGCGGGTGAGGGCCGGCGCGTGACGGCGAGCCACACCGACAGGCATCTCCCCTTCTTCCGCGGGCGAGGTGACGAGATACTGCTCGGGCGGTCTGGACGTCGGCAGAGCATCGTCCAGTCCCCTCGCTCATCGCACGCCGCGCTTCTCGGGCGTACCCGGGCGGGACGGCTTGCCGCCGTCGCCGCCGCTCCCGGCGACGAGCCGCACCCATTGGCAATCGCGGCCGAGCTGCATCGTCAACAAACCGTCAAGGTTTGTGCAAGCCCGGGCGTGCATTGTCGGTGTGGCAAGCATCAGTCACGAGAGAACGTGGTCTGGTCCACCACGAGGCGTCATCGGGGCGGTAGCCGAAGCCGTGGCCCTTCTCGGGGCTCTCGCTGCGGCCGCGATGTGCAGTACACGACTCAAGAGGAACGATGACATCAGTACTCATCGTTGAACCGGTATCTTCCGGCAACGAGCTCGTCGTCCGAGCCGCAGCCATGGGTTGGAACACCGTGGTTGCCAGCTTCGATGCCGAAGACCGGACTCTGACGGCGGCGACCAGGGATCTGGCATCCACCATCATCCAGGTGGATACGAATGACGCACACGCCATCGTCGAAGCCGTGAATCGCTCTCCGGCGGGGGCTGGGCTCGACGGTGTCGTCGCCGGTTCGGAGTTCCACGTCGAGATCGCGGCCCTGGTTGCGGAGAAACTCGGCCTGCCTGGCCTGCCGACCACCGCTGTCGCGCTCGTTCGGAACAAGGCCGAGATGCGCGCGGCGTTGCAACGCGCCGGCGTCCGATCGCCCCGACACCGGAAGGTGGCCTCCCGCGCCGAGGCGGAGCTCGCGTGCGCGGCGCTGACGTTCCCGGTGGTGGTCAAACCTGTCGAGTCGGCGAGCAGCATCCACGTCTCGAAGGCGCGTGACACGGCTGAGGCGGTGCGGGCGTACGCCGCCATCGAAGCGGACGGGATGGTCGACCTCGGCAGGCCACTCGGTGACGAGGTCGTCATTGAGGAATACGTCTCCGGCGATGAATACAGCGCCGACGGATACGTGTGGCGCGGCGACGTGCGCATCGCCGCGGTGACCAGGAAGCTGCTCGGCCCCGAGCCGACCTTTGTCGAGCTCGGTCACATCACGCCCGCCCCTCTGGGACCGAGCGATCAGGGTGCGATCGAGCGGTACGTCGGCCAGGTGGTCCGGGCGGTCGGGCTGGACGACAGCGTGTTCCATTGCGAGGTACGCCTGTCCCCGAACGGACCGGTACTCATGGAGATCGCCGCACGACTGCCGGGAGACCAGATCGTGCACCTGGTCGCCGACGTCACAGGTGTGTCGATGGCGGACGCCGCCTTGTTGATGGCGGTCGACGCGAACCCGGACACCTGTCTCGACGAACAAGCGGCATCCGGGAGGGCAGCGGGCATCCGCTTCGTGGACCCCGGCAGCATCACCGCCTACGCGCAGATCGAGGGATGGGACGACGTGCCGCGCTACGCCGATGTCGTGGAACGAAAGGTGCTGGTCCCCGCCGGCGAACAGATTCCCTCGGCCTATGAGGCCCTTCGGCGCGTGGCCTATGTCCGCTATCGCGCTTCCGATCCGGACACCGCTTTGGCGATCAACGAGCGACTGGGCCGGGAACTGCGACCAGTTGCCGCGTATCTGCCGTGACTATCGCGCGATATTATGCAATGCGGTTCGCCAGCTGGCTGTGCGACTACCTGATCCTGTTCGCCGTACCAGTACTCGCCTACACCGTGACCGCCGATGTGCGCTGGTCGGGCGCGGCGGTCTTCTTCCAATGGGGACCGCGACTTCTGGGACTGTCGGCAGCGATTCTGCGGCTCGACAACATACCGCAGCGGACCTTGATGGTCGTGGCGGATTCGACCAGGACCGCGACCGCGCTCGTGGCCGGGTTGATGATGGCGGTGTATCCCGGTGCGGTGCTGCCGGTGCTGATGATATTCGCGATGGTCGTGGGCCTCTGTTTCGAATTGACATTCGTCGGTGGCGAGAAGATTGGACTGTCCTTGGTCGGCCCCGAGGGGCAGGAGCGATTCCAATCCCAGCTGACCGCCTTCGAGCAGGCGGCGATAGTCCTGGGGCCGGCGGCGGCGGGCGTGGTGCTGTCGTTCCCACCGCCGGTGCTGATGTTCGTGGCGGCAGGCTTGTTCGGAGTCTCGCTGCGGATGTCGATATCGGTCCCCTCGGGCGGCACGGCGCCCCCGTCGACAGCGAAGCGCACCCTGCGCGCGACCGTACGCGCCGCGCTCGAGGACCCCGTCCTGCGCCGGATCGTCCTGGTCACCATGGGCCTGAACTACGTGCTCGCGCTGATCAACGGGGCTGCGCCGCAGATCGCGTTCGGAACGTTCGGGACCAGCAGCAGTCAGCTGGGCCTGATGTACGCGGCGAGCAGCGTGCCGGCCATCGTCGGTCTGTTGACCTTCCACCGGCTGACCTCGCGCGCGTCGCTGTCGACGATCGGGATGGCGGTCGCGGTGGGGATGTGCCTGGCCGCGCTGGGCCTCGCGCTGGCGGCCCGGCTGTGGGTCTTCGCTGGATGCCTCGGTACGTTTTTGCTGCTCGACGCGTTCTTCAGCGTGTACATCCGGGTCGTCAGAGCGCGTCGGGTGCCACTGGAGAACTACGCGGCGACCGTGGGGCTCTTCGGCATGCTGCTGATTGTGCCGATGCCGCTCGCCGGGATCACACTGGCCGCCGTCGGGAAGTTCATTGACCCAACGGTGCTCATCTCGGCGTCCGCCGCGGCCGTGCTTGTCGCCGCCGTCACCACTCTGCCGAGAGGGCGAGCCCTCCTGGTGGCTCCCGTACCCCTGCGGGCAGGGACGGCCCACAGCAGCCACGACTCCTGAGTCAACGACCACGGCCCTCTCCGGGCCGCCGCGAGCTCGGCCGGCCGGCCCACGCTGGGGCCGGCCGGTCGGCCGATCAGCGTCCCCAGCCGGTCCCGGATTGCGCCTGCTCGAGACCGGTCAGCCGTTCCCGCACCGTCTCGGCGTCGGGGTGGTTCAACTCGTCGAGGATGACCACGGCCTGCTGCCAGCATTCCTTGGCACCCGCGAAGTCGCCCAGTGTCAGCAGAGTGTTGCCGAGGTGGTGCTGGCTGTCGGCCTCGGCGTAACGGTTCCCCGCCTCCCGATTCAACCTGATCGCCTCGCGGTAGCACTCGATCGCCTCGGCCGAGTTGCGCAGCTGGTGGTTGATGTAGCCCAGGCTGTCCCAGGTCGCCGCCTGCCCGGACGGATCGCCGATCTCCCGCAGCACCACCAGGGCCCGGCTGCAGTGGTCCTTGGCGGCCTCGTACTGCTCCAGCATGGCCAGCGACCAGCCGACATTGTTGAGCGAGACCGCGTGCGCCAACCGGTCGTTCGCGAT
Source organism: Micromonospora sp. bgisy143 (assembly GCF_057708145.1). Classification (NCBI taxonomy): domain Bacteria; kingdom Bacillati; phylum Actinomycetota; class Actinomycetes; order Micromonosporales; family Micromonosporaceae; genus Micromonospora; species Micromonospora sp. bgisy143. Next base: position 309,005 of record NZ_JBYIRN010000003.1, on the reverse strand, counting down.
CTCGGCCAGCATGAGGGCGGCCTGATCGTGGTCGAGCGCCTCGCGGTGGCGGCCCTGCCGCTCGAACACGCGCGCCAGGGCCAGATGCGCCTGGGCCTGATCACGCGTCGAACCGACCTCGCAGGCGAGGTCGAGCGCACTGCGGCTGTGCGTGTACGCGTCGTCGTACTGGCCCAGCCAGGCATGGGCCACCCCGATGCCGCGGTGCGCCTGACCCATGGCGCGCCGGTCGCCGAGCCGCCGGGCCGCGTCCAGGGCGAGCCGCTGCGTGTTGATCTGGTCCCGCCAGTGGCCCTGGCGGTTGAAGTACTCCATCAGCGATCGGGCGAGGCTGCACAGGCTCGCGTCATGACCCTCGTCCCCGGCCCGGCGAACGATGTCGAGCAGCATCGCGTGCTCGGCGGTGAACCACGCCACCGCCTCCCGGGCCGTCGTGATACGGGGAAACTCGGCGTCCGGGCCCTCCGCGGCCTCCTGGGACAGATGCCGCTCCAGCAGTACGGCGGCGCGGCGTGACGAGGTCACGTAGTGGGTGAGCAGCCGGCGAACGGCGGCGGAGCGCTCCTGGGCGCTGTCCACCGCGAGGACCAGGTCCATCGCGTACCCGCGGAGCAACTCGTGCAGGGACAACCGGGTCAGCTTGTGCTCGCTGACCATCTGGGCGTCCTTCAGCTCATTGAGCAACGTCCTGGTCGTGGTCAGGTCCAGCGCCGCGAGTTGGGCCGCGGCCAGTTCGTCGATGTCCGGACCGGGCGAGAGTCCCAGCAGGCGGAACAGCCTCGCCGCGGCCGGGCTCAGCGTGCGGTAGGTCCACACGAATACGACGTGGACACCCCTCTCGGCCTCGGCCGGCACCTCGGTCGATCCGACAGCCGCGTCGAGCTCATCGGCGAACGTACGGAGGTCCAGGTCAGGGTGGGTCGCGACGCGCGCGGCGACGAGGGCCAGGGCGAGCGGCAACCCGGCACACCGGGCGATGAGCCGGTCGACCGCCGCACTGTCCGCCGCGACCCGGGCGGCGCCCAGCCGGTTGGAGAGCACCCTCCTGGCCTCGTCGTACGGCAACGGGCCGACCGCGATCGGATGAGCGCCCTCGCTCGCCACGAGGCTGGGCAGCGCACGGCGACTGGTGACCAGGACCAGGCAGTCGGGGGCGCCGGGCAACAGGGGCCGGACCTGGTCGACGTCGCGCGCGTTGTCCAGAACCACGAGCATTCGGCGTCCAGCGAGGTAGCTGCGGTACAACGCCGCCTGCGCCTCCAGGCTGATCGGAATGCTCTGCGGCGGCACCTGGAACGCGTCCAGGAACATGCGAATGACCTCTTCCGGCCGCACCACCACGCCGCTCGGCTCGAAGCCCCGCAGGTTGGCGTAGAGCTGCCCCTCCGGGAACTGCTGCGCCACCCGGTGTGCCCAGTGCACCGCCAGCGAGGTCTTGCCTGACCCAGCGGCACTCCAGAGGACGCACAGCGCGGGCTGCTTCTCCGCCTGGGAGCTTTCGAGGATGCCCGACAACTGGGCCATCTCCGATTCGCGGCCGGCGAACCCCCGGACGTCGATCGGCAGCTGCGCCGGAACGACCAGGTGCCGGCGCGGTGCGGGCCCGGAGGCGGCATGGGTCGGCCGCGGCGTGATCCGGACCTGCGGTGCGACAACGGCATCACGGCTGATCGCCGGAACGCTCGGTCCGATCCGGTCACCCTGCAGGATCGCCTGCTGCACCTGCTGCAGCTCGGGACCCGGCTCGATACCGAGCGCGTCGACCATCTGCCGACGCACGGCCGCGTACCGGTCGAGGGCCTCGCTCGTGCGTCCCGCAGCGTACTGGGCCTGAATCAGCGTCGCCGCCAGGCTCTCCACCAGCGGAAAGTCGTAGGCCAGCACGTTCAGCTCCGCGATGACCGCCTGTGGGTCCCCGATCGCCAGCTCCGTCCGGGCCCAGGCGACCACGGCGTCCAGCCGCTCCAGCGTCCACGCGTTGCGAGTGCGCTCCGCCCAGGCGCTGGTCAGGCCGGCCAGTGGCTCGCCGCGCCACAGGGCGACGGCTTGCCGGAGCAGTACCCGCGCTTCGGCCTCGGAGCACAGTCGCCTGTCGGCCCGCTTCACCAGCCTGCGGAAGCGGTGCAGGTCGATGTCGTCGGGCGCCATGTCGAGGCGGTAGCCCCCGGAGCCCAGCAGCAACCGGGCCGGATCCCCGGATTCCGTGTCGATCATCTCCAGCGATCGCCGGATGCGGGTGATGTGACTGTGCAACGTGCGCCGCGCCCGCTCGGGTGGCTCCTGGCCCCACACCCGCTCGACGAGCACGTCGGCCGGCACCGTCCGTCCAACCTCCACGGCCAGCGCGGCCAGAACCGTGCACTGCTGCGGTCGTCCCATCGACGACGGCCGACCCTGCGATCTGCCCTCCACCGGCCCAAGAACCATCAAGCCCACAATGCCCCCGTAGATACCCTAAGCCCGAAATACCCTGCGGCTCAGGTCGCACCTCACCGTGTCGACGTCGCTGTCAACTCGCCGTCAAGAAATCAGCCTACATCACTGGCGATGCTTGTCCAAGACAGATGACCGGGGGGTCATGATCGTGCCTATATCACGGTGGTGCAATCAAGTTACGGGGGAATTTCGATGGCTCGACAGGACGAGTTTGCCCAAATATCCAGACCTCTGACATCAGCATTCGAGGATTGGATTGAGGGCACCGATTTCTCTTGCCTCGGAGCACGCGCGTCGGTACGCCAGAAGCAATTGCATTGCGTCGAACTGAAGTCGATGCTCGACGTCGACAGCACTCGGGAACTGCACCGGGAAATTGTCGGATTCGTCGACCGAACCCGGCTGCACGAGACCAGGTTCAGCTCCTTCGCGGCGATCTTCGAGAATCCGCGGCAGCTGAGCGAGGTGGAGTTCGAGCACACCCTCTGGACGCAGCTCGCCATGCTTCGCCAGGTGGATCGGGAGAACTACCCGTGGGCGCCGGGCGTCTCCAGTGACCCCCACGCCCTGGACTTCGCCTACAGCGTCGCCGGACATCCGTTCTTCGTCGTGGGTCTGCACGCCCAGGCGTCGAGGATCTCCCGTCGGTTCACGCACCCGGTGCTCGTCTTCAACTCCCACAAGCAGTTCGACCGGTTGAAGCAGGACGGGCTCTACGCCTCGCTCCAGGACAAGATCCGGGCCCGCGAGCTGCGGCTGCAGGGGTCGCTCAACCCGAACCTCGCGGACTTCGGGGAGCAGCCGGAGGCCCTCCAGTACTCAGGACAGCCGCAGCCGGCGGAGTGGCGGTGCCCGATCTCGAACGCCTCGGCCACGTTCAACGAGATGTCTCGGTGAACACCTCCGTCAGTCAGGCTCGCCTCCTGTCGTTGCGACGAGCCCGCCGGGCGGACGCGGAGGCCCTGCACGAACTGTCCGCTCCATTCGTAGCACTCGGTCGGCTGCGCCATCGCGACGTCGGTGAGTTTGTCCGCCGTCACGCCGACTTCCTGGTCGTCGAGGACGACAGCCGGATAGTGGCCTGCGCCGGCATCCAGCGTTTCGGGAACGACTGGGTCCTGGACAACCTGTGCGTCCAGAGCAGCTTCCAGGGCCGCCGGACCGGGAGCCTCCTGCTCGACAGGATCCTCCAGGAGGCGGCCCGGTCAGCGGCGCGCGCGCTGTACGCGGCGTCCAGCCCGACCAACGCGTGGTTCCTCGGACACGGGTTCGTCGAGGTCGAGCCCGCTGCCGCGCCTCGGCGCTGGGTGAGCCAACTGGATCCCACGCGCAATTCCGTCGTCTACCGCCGCCGGATCTGACGGTCGTCGACCTACGGGAAAGGGGTACAGAACAGTGACAAACCTGCCTTCTGCGATAGTGACCGGCGCGTCATCGGGTTTCGGCCGGGCCACCGTCGAGCGACTGGTGAAGACCGGGCGGCCGGTCGTGGCGCTGGCCCGTCGAAGCGAACGACTCACCGAGCTCGCCGACCGTCTCGGCCACGACCTGGTGCATCCGCTGACCGTCGACGTACGCGACGGAGACGCCGTCGCCCACGCCCTCAGCGACCTGCCCGCACCGTTCTCCGATGTGGGCATCCTCGTCAACAACGCCGGACTCTCGAAGGGCTTCGGCCCGATCCAGGATGCCGAACTGCGCCACTGGCGCGAGATGGTCGACACGAATGTGCTGGGACTCCTGCACTGCGTCCGCGCGGCCCTGCCCCTCATGCTGGCCGCCGGTCGCGGCCACGTGGTGAACATCGGCTCCATCGCCGCGGTGTACCCGTACCTCGGAGGGAACGTCTACGGCGGCACCAAGGCGTTCGTCCACCAGCTCAGTCTGAACATGCGTACCGATCTGGAGGGCCGCGGCATCCGCGTGAGCTGTATCGCCCCCGGCATGGCCCGAACGGAATTCGCTCTGACCCGGTTCGACGGGGATCAGGACCGCGCAGACGCCCTGTACGACGGCACCGACCCGCTCACCCCGCAGGACATCGCGGAGGCCGTGGAGTGGTGCATCTCCCAGCCGCAGCGAGTCAACGTGAGCCTCATCGAGCTCATGCCCACGGACCAGCCATTCGGCCTCAGCCTCCGACCGAGTCGAACCAAGGAGCAGTGATGACGCACACCGTCTGGAGTGTCAACGACTGGGATCCGCTGGAGGAGGTCATTCTCGGCTCCGCGACCGGTCTCACCCCGCCTCCGGTGGACGTTTCGCTGAGGCACTTCTTCGAGCCTCCGGCGGACGCCGGGGACGAGCGGATCGACGCCAGCACGCTGCAACGCGTGGTGGACGAGACCGAGGAGGACTTCGCCCAGCTGACCGAGACGCTGACGAGTGCCGGCGTACGGGTGCGCCGTCCGGACGCGACCACGGTGGGCCGGCGCTACGCCACTCCGGAGTGGGAATCCGTCGCCATGCACGCGCTGATGCCGCGGGACTGCCTGCTGGTGGTCGGCGACCGCATCATCGAGGCGCCGATGCCGATGCGTGCCCGCTACTTCGAGACCGCCCCGTTCCGGGGCCTGCTCCGGGAGTACTCCGATGCGGGCGCCTCCTGGTTCTCGGCACCCAAGCCCCTGCTGCCCGACGAGACCTACGTGTACGAACCTGGTGCCTCGGTCGTGGCGGAGCACGAGCCGTTGTTCGACGCCGCCAACATGCTGCGGTGCGGGACCGACATCTTCTTCAACGTGAGCAACACCGGCAACCGGCGGGGGGCGGCCTGGCTACGCCGGCAGCTGGGCTCGGACTTCCGGGTGCACGAGATCTCCATCTGCAGTGATCACGTCGGAACGACCTTGCACATCCTGCGGCCGGGGCTGCTGCTGGCCAACTCGGAACGCCTCACCCCGGATCGGATTCCCGCCCCGCTGCGGTCCTGGAAGACCATCTGGGTGGACACACCGGAGGACGACGGCTATGCCTTCGACTGGCCGCGCGCGTCCGTCTGGGTCGGCATGAACATCCTGGCCCTCGGCCCCGACACGGTCGTGGTGCCGGCCAACCAGACCCGGGTGATCAAGCAGCTGGAGAACGCCGGCATCACCGCGGTCCCCACCAGCTTCCGGCACGGCCGCACCTTCGGCGGCGGACTGCACTGCTGTTCGCTGGACGTCCGCCGGCGCGGCGAACTCGAGACGTACCTGTGACTCCGTCGCATCGGCGACGCATTTCCGGAGCTCAGCAGAAAGGGCCAGCCGGATGACGCTCACCATTCTTGCCTCGTTCGCTCTCAGTGCGTTCCTGCTGAACCTGAGCCCCGGGCCGTCGATCCTCTACGTGATGTCGCGCAGCGTCGTCAACGGGCGGATCGCCGGAGTGTTCGCGGCCTTCGGGCTGGCCAGCGGGAGTGCAATGTGGGCGCTCCTGACGGCGATCGGCGCGTCCGCCCTGATCGCCTCGTCCGAGATGGCCTTCACGGCGCTGCGGATCGCCGGTGCGGCGTACCTGCTCTATCTGGGCATCTCGGGGCTCCGTGACCAGCCGTTCACGGTAAGAACCGAGAGACCGGCCAGGGTGTCCGGCTTGCGGAGCTACCTCCAGGGCTTCGTGGTCGAGGGTACGAATCCGAAGACGGTCACGTTCTTCCTCGCCCTGGTCCCGCAGATCATCGTCAGTCTCGACGACCCGGGTCTGCTGGTCCTGATCGGGTTCTGCTTGATCGTTCCGCTGACCGCGCTGCCCATCGATGTCACCGTCGGGGTCACCGGAGGCACCCTGGCTTCCAAGATCGCCACACGTCCCCGGGTGGGCCGTGCGCTCAACTACCTGTCGAGCGCCGTCCTCATCGCTCTGGCCAGCCTGGTGCTGTTCGACCGATGACCCGACCCGGCCAACCGTCCGGGCCTCGCGCGAAGGAGTCTCTCGTGTCCGCTGTCGAGGCGACAGTCGAAGCACTCTACCGGTACCCGTTCAAGTCCATGCAGGGCGAGACGGTCGATGACGTACGGCTCGACAGCCGAGGAGTCTCCGGCGACCGCGAGTGGGCCGCCACCTTCCCGGATGGGCGGGTGGGCAGCTGCAAGACCTGGAAGCACGTCCGTCGCCTCAACGGCCTGCTCGACTACGCGGCGCGCACACGCCACGGTCGCGTCGAGGTGCACACGCCGACCGGCGCCGTGCTGGCTGCCGGCGACCCCGACCTCGACGCGGCGCTCACGGCGCTGGCCGGCGAGCCGGTGCGGGCCGCCCGGGAATCGGGCACACCGCACTTCGACATCGGCGCGGTCCACCTGATCTCACGCTCCTCCCTCACCGCGCTCGCGGCCGAGGTGCCGGGAGAAACCGTGGTCCCGGTGGCCCGCTTCCGGCCCAATATCGTCATCGCCGGGCAGTGGGGGCCGGAATTCGACGACAACTGGATCGGCCGTGAGGTGTTCATCGGGGAGACCACGAGACTCGAGATCACCGAGCAGACCGAGCGGTGCGTGACGGTCACGCTGCCGCAGCCGGGCGTGCCCCGCGACAAGGAGGTCCTCCGGGTACTGGCCGAAAAGAGAAACACCAACTTCGGGGTGTACGCGAGGGTCATCACTGCGGGTCCGGTGCGGTCCGGCGACCGTGTCCGCGTGCGGTGAGGCGGTCTCCGGCCAGAACGCGGCCGCCCGGCGGCTCTGATCCTGCCGCGCGCGACCGCAGAGGCGTGGACGTGCCCGGCTACCTGCCACCTGATCGAGGGGATTGCCTATGACCGTTAACGCTGTGTGGAGCAGTAACGACTGGGACCCGCTGGAGGAGGTCGTCCTGGGCACCGCCGTCGGCTTCACTCCCCCGCCGGTGGACCCCTCCCTCCGCCACTTCTTCGAACAGCCGGCCGAGGCGGAGGGCGAGAAGATCCCCAGCGCGCTGCTGGATCGGGTCATCGACGAAGCGGAAGAGGACTTTCGCGATCTCACCGCGGTGCTCGAGTCGCACGGTGTCACCGTGCGACGCCCCGACCCCCTGGTGCCGGGCCAGCATTACGCGTCGCCGAACTGGGCGTCCGTCGCGATGCACGCGCTCATGCCGCGAGACTGCCTGTCGGTCATCGGTGACACGCTGATCGAGGTTCCGATGCCGATGCGGTCCCGGTACTTCGAGGTCTTCCCGTACCGCGGCCTGCTGAGCGAGTACTTCGATTCCGGAGCCCGCTGGCTGTCGGCGCCGAAGCCGGCGCTGCCTGACTCCACGTACATCTACGAGACGAATGCCTCCGTCGTTGCCGACGATGAACCCTTGTTCGACGCCGCGAACCTCCTGCGGTGCGGGTACGACATTTTCTTCAACGTCAGCAGCACCGGTAACCGGCGAGGTGCGCGTTGGCTCCAGCGGGTTCTGGGGCCGGATTTCACGGTCCACGAGATGTCCATCTGCGCCGATCACGTGGACACGACACTGCACATACTTCGGCCGGGCCTGCTGTTGGCCAATGCCGCCAAAATGACACCCCAAATGATTCCGAGCCCACTACGGAGCTGGAAGACGCTGTGGGTCAACGATATCGAGGATGACGGTTTCGCCTTCGACTGGCCACGAGCTTCTCGCTGGGTCGGCATGAACCTCCTCGCGCTCGGCCCGGATCGCGTGCTCGTCCCGTCCAACCAGGTTTCCCTCATGCGTCAGTTGGAGCAGGCCGGCGTGGAGCCGGTGCCCGTGCGGTTCCGGCACGGCCGTTCCCTCGGGGGCGGACTGCATTGCTGTTCTCTCGACATCCGGCGCCGGGGAGAGTTGACCAGGCACTTCTGATCGAGTCGGTGATGGTCCTCGATGCTGACGGCATCGAGGGTTTCCGGATGCCCATTTTCCATAGCAGATTTCGGTAAGCAACCTCTCGTACGGACGGCCTTGACGCCCACTAGGCGCACTGGATACTATTCACTTACTTCGATATAAATGCCCAGGTCACAGGGCAATTGAAGAGTCGGCGACAAATCGGGGTGACAACGATGACCCCCGAGTCTTCTCGTCGCCATCACGATTCGGCCAATCGGCACCTCTCCCGCAGACGACTGCCCAGCAGAACGGAAATCTCGAATGTCACGACTCGTCGACGGCTATGCCATCATCGATCTGCCTCCGATCTCGCCGGAGGTGTTGGACAGCTACGACAATGTCCCGCTCGACGTCTACATGGGAAACAAGACGCGCTACAAGCGCTTCTCGCAGTACAAGCTCGACTACGTCTCCGACGCCTGGACCTTCGAGCTTCTCCCGCACCGCCCCTACGGCCAGTCCCGCGAGTACAACACGGTCGCGGGCGGCATCATGCGCGAGTACGAGCCCCTGGAGGCCGACTTCCTCCCCTACCTGCACGCGGTCGCCGCCGAGCTGCCACTGGACCGTTCCGAGAGCTGGCAGGTGAACGTTCACCAGAACCGCAGCCGCGCCACGGAAGCGAAACCCGGGCTGGTCACCCCGGAGGGCGTCCACAAGGACGGGCACGAGTACGTCGCGATCCTGGTCTTCAACAGGCACAACGTGACCGGGGGTGAGATGCGGCTGTGGAAGGGCCTCGACTCCTCCGAGCCGTTCTGGCGTGGCACCGTCCAGCCTGGTCACGCCGCGCTGCTCGATGATCGCGCCGTCGCGCACGACGTCACGGACCTGCACCCGGACACCTCCGGCCAGGAGGGCCACCGCGACATCGTCATCGCCGCGTTCTCGCGCTGGTCCGAGCGTTGGTACGGCGAGGAGCACGACCAGGCGGTGCTCAACAGCAAACCCTTGGCGCAATGAGGACGGCGGGTAGACGTGGCACTGTGGTCGACCGTGAGGTCGCGGGTGGCTGCCCGTTGGACTGCCCGGACGCCTGTAGCTGGATAGTGGGCGTCCGGGACGGTGCCGCCGTCACGTTGCGCGGTCGCCCCGAGCACCCCTTCACCCACGGCACTCTCTGCGTGAAGGTCAACCAGTACCTCGACCACGCGGCATCGCCCAACCGGCTCCGTCATGCGCTGCGACGCACCGGCTCGAAGGGCACCGGCAGGTTCACGAGGATCAGCCTGGACGAGGCGTTCGACGAGATCGCCGAACGGTTCGACCAGGTTCGTCGCCAGTACGGCGGCGAGTCGATCTGGCCGTACCAGGGAACGGGCAACCTGGGTTACCTCCAAGGGCTCCAGGGCCAGGCCGGCGCACGGTTGTGGAACGTGCTCGGCGCCTCCGAGCACGACATGACGATCTGCTCGGTGGCGGGGCTGGTCGGCGCGGACCTCGCCACCGGCACCCACCGCGGCATCGATCCGGAGTCGTTGGCCCACTCGCGGTTGATCGTGCTGTGGGGCGTCAACACCCTCACCACAAGCCATCACCAGTGGCGGTTCATCAACAAGGCACGCGAGCAGGGCGCGCATGTCGTCGCGATCGACCCGGTCGCCACACGGACCGCCCAGCAGGCCGACGAACACCTGGCACCGCGACCCGGCACCGACGCCGCCCTCGCGCTGGGCCTGCTCAACGTGGTGGTCGCCGCCGGCGGGGCGGACAACGCCTACCTGGCCGACCACACCGTGGGGTGGCCCGAGTTCCGCGCCCGCATCGAGCAGTTCACTCCGGAACGGACCGCGGAGTTGACAGGCGTATCCCGCGCGCAGATCGAGCAGCTGGGGAAACGCATCGCCACCACGAGACCCACCGGCATCCGGGCCGGCAGCGGGATGCAGCGCCACGCGGGCGGCGGCGCGGCCGTTCGCGTGCTCGCCTGCCTGCCCGGCGTCACCGGCGACTGGGGCAGGTTGGGCGGTGGCCTCACCTACTCGACGGACGGATACTTCGGCGGTAACCGGGAGGCACTTCTTCGCAGCGACCTGCGTGCGGCGCCGGTGCGGCGGCTCTCCATGACCCTGCTCGGCCAGAACCTCCTCGACCTGACGCCGCCGGTCAGGGCGCTGTTCGTGTACGGGGCCAACCCGGTGGTCAGCAACCCGGATCAGCAACGCGTTCGCCAGGGGCTCGCCCGTGAAGACCTGTTCACGGTGGTCGTCGACCATTTCCAGACCGACACCGCCGACTACGCCGACATCGTGCTGCCCGCGACCATGCAGACCGAGCACCTCGATGTTCTCGACGGCTACGGCCACATGTACGTCGCGTGGAACGAGCCGGCGACGGCCCCTCCGGGCGACTGCCTGTCCACGACGGAGATCTTCCGCCGGATCGCCCGGCACATGGGGTTGTCCGAGCCGAGTCTCTACGATTCGGACCACGAACTGGCGGCCCAGTTGCTGGCGTCGGACCATCCGTCGCTGGCCGGAATCGATGTCGAGTCCCTACGCCGAGACGGCTGGGCGAGACTGAGTTATCCGGCCGATTTCGTGCCGTTCGCCGACGGCTTCCCGACGCCGTCGGGCAAGTTGGAATTCCGGTCCGAGCGAGCCGTGGAAGCCGGGTTCGAGGCGGTGGCGGGATACACCCCGCCACGCGAGTCGACCGACCCGGAACTGGCCGCGCGGTACCCGCTCTCGCTGATCGCCGGCGCCTCGCACTTCTTCCTCAACTCGGTCTTCGCCAACAAGCCGGAACTACGGCGTCGGGCTGGTCCGCCACGGGTCGAGCTGCACCCGGACGACATGGCCGCTCGTGGGCTGACCGACGGCACACCCGTCGTGGTCTTCAACGACCGCGGTTCTTTCGTCTCCACCGCGTACGCCTCCGAACACGTCCGCGGCGGAGTCGTGGCGACCACGAAGGGCCATTGGATGAAGCTCACCGGCGGCTCGACCGTCAACGCGACGGTGAACGAGCGGGACGCCGACATGGGCGGCGGTGCCGTGTTCCACGACAACCGCGTCGAGGTCGAGGAATGGCAACCTCCGCAGCGCGCGACCGATATCAGATGACACATCATTTCCATGGGGGTACACCGTGCAACAAACAGCTTCTGTGCAACGTACGGCGTCTGTCGTCGACGACATCTCCAATTGGCTGTCGATATCAGCGGATGAGCTTGACCGCGCGGTGCAGGGTGCGCTGCGAGAACAGGTTCTCGATCGGGTGCGAGAGCTGAACCTCCGGGCCGCCGCGGGTGACCCGGATGCATTTCTGCAGCAGCAGCAGATCCTCGCCCGGATCTATGACCTCGGGTTGCGGATCGCTCCGGGCGAACCGAGCGCCGAGGGATCGGTCGTCATTCACGAGATCGCCCGCCTGGTGGAGTCCGCCACCGGCGCCGCGGAGGACGCCCGCATCGAAGCCGGCCTGCTGGACGACATGCCGAGCGAACCGGCCGCCTACGTCTCCTGGTTGAAGGCGCTGGCCAAGCAGCACCGGGTGTACAAGCACCCCTACTACACCGACTTCATCAGCAACTTCGCGGACGCGGAGGACCTGCGTCTGTACATGATCCAGGAGTCGGTCATCGACGCGAGGTTCGACGACCTGCTCGCCCTCATGCAGGTCGGCACCGACGGTCCCGCGAAGATGGAGATCGCGGCGAACTACTGGGACGAGATGGGCAACGGCCGGCCGGACGAGGTGCACACCACGCTCTTCCGACGGATCTTCGAGGTCTTCGACGTGCGGGAGGACGAGGTCGCCGACCGGCTCACGGGCACGGCGCTGCTGTCCGGGAACCTCGCGGTGATGTTGTCGCGCTACCGGTACCGGTACGCCGAGGCGGTCGGCTACCTCGGGATGACCGAGTGGCTGGTGCCGGACCGGTTCGTGTGCGTCGTGCGCGCGTGGGAGCGACTGGGGTTGCCAGAGGTCGGCATCACCTACCACCGACTGCACATCACGGTCGACTCCCAGCACGCAGCCGGGTGGTTCCACAACGTGGTGAAGCCGGCGGCGACCTCCGAGGCCATGCGGATCGGCATCGCGCGCGGAACACTGTGGCGACTCAACTCGTCCGCGCGCTACCTGGACGAACGGCTGGCCGAGACCCGCCCACGGTGGGCTGACGGCAGCCGCAGGTGACCTCGCCACGAGGGGCCGGCCTACCGCGCTTCGCGAAGTACCAGGCGATGGGCAACGACTACCTGGTCGTGGACCCGCAGGACGGGCTACCCGCCGCGCCGGCGACAGCCGTCGCGATGTGCGACCGGCACTTCGGGATCGGCGCGGACGGGATCGTCTTCCGGGGCTCGCCCACGGGCGCGGATCAGCCCGTACCGGTCCGGTTGTTCAACCCGGACGGGAGCCCGTGCGAGCGGAGCGCGAACGGGCTGCGCATTCTCGGCCTGCACCTGTCCCGGGACGACGGTGCGGAGTTCGTGCTGGACACGGGGTTCGGCCAGACCAGGATCCAGGTACTGGACCGGTCCACGGGACTGGTGTCGATCGACCTCGGTCGGCCGGACTTCGACGCGGACGCCGTCGGCCTGGTCGGGGGTTCCGGTCCGGTCGTCGACCACGCGTTGCCCGTCGCCGGCCGGACCCTTCGGGTCACCTGCGTCCACAACGGAAACCCCCACGCGGTCGTCGTCCTACCGGCTGTCGACGGGTCGGCCGCGCGGGAGCTGGGGCCGCTGATCGGCCGGCACTCCGCGTTCCGCACCCGCGTCAACGTGGAGTTCGCGGTGGTGCGCGATCGGAGTTCGCTCGAGGTCATGGTGTGGGAACGCGGTGCCGGGCCGGTGCTCGCGTCCGGGAGCGGGGCGTGCGCGGCGGCAGCTGCGGTGCGGCGTCTCGGTCTGGTGGGCGACGAGGTTCACGTCCGGATGCGCGGCGGTGCCGTCACCGTGTCCATCGACGCCGGCGGCGCTATCCGGTTGACCGGACCGGTCGAGGAGGTCGCCACCGGACAGGTCTCCGCCGGCCTCGTCGCTCGAGCGGGTCGACCGACCCATTCGGCGCCGACGTCGGTCTCCTCCTGAACAAGTCACCACATGTGTTGATGAATGAGTAGTCATCGTGCTCAACCCGGGAGATGTGCGTTTCTGCGACATCTTCCGCCCCGAAGATGATGGAGGACCAGCTCGATGAACAACGCTGTCCAGACACAACCCCGCGACACCTTCACGGTGGCAACGAAGAACGGCGTCGCGCAGGTCTCGTTCGACGGCTCGCACCACTCGAACGCGATGAGCAACGGCCGGATGCGTGCGCTCACCGAGATCCTTCGCGAGGTCGAGGCCGACGACGCGGTGGCCGCCGTGGTGCTGCACGGCGGCGAGGGCAACTCCTTCGCCGTGGGCGGCGATTTTCACGAGGTCAGCCACTTCTCGGGCGGTGACGAGGTGGACGAGTGGATCGACAACATCACCGAGCTCTACGTCGCCAGCCTCGAAGTCACCAAGCCCACCGTGGCCGCCGTCGAGGGTTATGCCATCGGGATCGGCCTGCAACTCCTGCTCACCTGTGACTACCGGGTCGGTGCGGACTCGTCGATCCTGCGCATGCCCGAGTTCAAGGTCGGTATCGCCTGCAATTTCGGCGCGTTCATGCTGGAACGCTCGGTCGGGCGCTCGGTGATGCAGCACATGCTCCTGTCGTGTGACGAATGGTCCGCCGAGTCCTCCCTGCGGGACGGACTGCTGCACGAAACGGTGCCCGCGGCCGAGGTGCTGCCGACCGCACTGGCCCGCGCGGCGGCTTTCGCCGAATACAACCCGGCGGCCGTGCGCAACACCAAGCCGCAGATGAACCGCGAGTACATCCAAGGGCTGCACGTCCTGCGGGACAACGCCAAGAGATCACACCGGGCAGGATTCGCCTCGGGGCGGCCGCAGCGGGAGATGCGCCGGATCGTGGGCAAGGCATGAGCGGCGGCTGGGTGGTCGTCGCCAACCGGCGCCTGACCGGACTTGAGTCGATGGGCGCGTGCGTCGAGGTCGGAGATCTGTTCGTCTACCACCGTGGCCTCGCGGCAGGGCTGCCCACGACCGTGCCGTTCGATATCGACGTCCGTACGCTGACGGCGACGCCCGCGCTCGGCGAGCTGCCCACGCAACCGGCGCAGCGGACCGTCCTGCAGGTGGCCGAGGACGCCGTGACCGCGTTCACCTCGGTGTTCAACGAGGACGCCATCTACGTCGCCGAGGACCCCGCGACCGACGGCTTCGCCCTCTTCACCGACCTGCTGCTCGCCGCGGCGATCCTGCCCGCGTGGGGCCTCGCCGCCCGGGTGCGCCCGGGTCCCGTGGGCACCGATCCGGAGGCCACGCTTGTCGACGGGATCCGACGGTTGGACCACTCGGTCCGGCAGCGCCGTGCCCGGACCGCTTCGGGCTGGCTGACCAGCACCGCCACCCGGGCCGAGGACTTCCTCGAGCAGTTCCGCAGGCCGTTCCGGGACGATCCGCTCGCTGCCGGGCAGGCGCAACTTGCCGAGCTGGAGACGGTGATCGCCGACATCGCCGCCGCACGCCCCAACGCCGCGTACGCATCTCTGCTCTCCGGCGGGATCGACTCGGGCACCGTGACCTACCTGGCCGCGGCGCGGAACCTCGACGTGCGGCCGTACAGTGTCGGCACGCCCTGGGGAGACGAGTTCTCCGACGCCGCGGAGCTGTGCGAGGTCGCCGGCCTCAAGTTGCATCCGCTGCTGCTCGACGAGGACAGCATCATCCGTGCCGTCCCCGCCGCCGTCCGCTGGCTCGGCGTGACCACGCCGGAGGTGGTCGAGGTGGCGCTCACGGCCACGGCGTTCTACCAGTCCGGCGTCGTCGAACCGGGTCGCGTGCTGCTCACCGGGTACGGCAGCGACCTCATCAATGCCGGGCTCTTCACCCCGTTCGAGCACCCGGACGAGCTGATCGAGCAGGGCATCGCGGCGGTCGCGCGCACCCGCACCAGCGGTGAGCTGGCCAACCGGATGGCGCTGGCGTACGGCGTCGAGACGTTCCACCCGTTCTGGACGCTCCCGGTGATGCGTACCGCGCTGGAGACCACCCCCGCCTGCAAGGTCCGCGACGGCCGGGAGAAGTTCCATCTGCGGACCGCGATGGCCGCCCACGTCACCCCCGCCATCGCGTGGCGCCGCAAGATCGCCGTACACCACGGCGGGAATCTGCAGGACGGGGTACGGCGGCGGCTCAGCGCCGACTCCGGGCAGAACGACCCCTCCCGCGTCTACCAAGCATGCTTCGCCGACCTTCTGGCGCTGGCCGGCCAAGGACACCTCGACGACTGGAACGCCGACGAGGTCTACGCACGCGCGCTCGCCACGATCCGATGAACGAGGAGATGATGATGGCTGAGAACACACTGACCGATTCGGGTTTCGGCACGGTGTTGACGTCGCCGCCCGGGGAGGCCCTCGAAGAGCTGGCCCGGCGGACCCGCGATGCGGCGCTGACCAGCGGGGTCGCGCTGACCCGCGATCTGGACCTCACCGAGAACGCCTTCCAGCGGCTCGTCCACCTCCTCGGTCAAACCGTGGATCACAAGTTCGGCGAGGGCCAGGCCGATCTGTTACTGCTCAACGCCTCGAGGGACGAGGGGAAGGTCGTCACCGGCCGCGGCCCCCTCCCGCTGCACACCGACGGACTGTTGGTGGGCGAGCAGGTCGACCTGATCGTCCTGTACGCCAAGGACTTCGCCGACGAGCCCGGTTCCGGCGAGACCACGGTGTGCGACCAGCTCAGCGCGTGGCGCGAGATGCCGGCGCACCTCGGCAAGGTTCTTGCCGACGGCCGGCTCGAATACCTCGTCGAGGAACGGGGCTACTTCCCGCAGGTACCCGCCGACTGGTACGAGATCCCGACCACCCGCGACTACGGCCGCGTACGCTCGCTGAACCTTGCACTCGGATTCCCGCCGGATGTGCCCCAGGGCTGGCAGGTGCGCGTCGCCGGCGTCAGTGCCGACGACTCCGCCGCATTCTTCGCGGAGCTGTCGGCGCACCTGCATTCGCCGCGCTACCTCTACCAGCACCGTTGGCAGACCGGTGACCTGCTGGTGATCGACAACCAGCGGACGCTGCACGGCCGCACCGCGATCGGGTCCGACGGGGTGCGGCTGCTCTATCGCGGCCAGGTCACTCTGCCGACGGCCGCCTGAGGAGGCACCGTGCTACTGAACGAGTTCCGTGCCGTGGTGGCCCGCAGAGCCGACGCCCCGGCGGTGCTGGTTCCCGACGGCGAACGCCTGAGCTACGGCGAGCTGGCGTTGCGGGTCGACCGCGCCCTCGGCTGGCTGCGGACCAGGGGCATCGGCGAGGGCCAGACGGTGGCGACCTGGCTGGACAACGGAATTGACTACGTGGCACTGGTGCTCGCCCTGGCCGGCAGCGGCGCTGTCCACGTGCCGATCAGCCGATCCGCGACGCCGGAGCACATCGCATGGCTGGTCGAGCAGACGAAACCGACACTCGTCGTCGGCGCGGAGCCGCTGCCGGACGTCGTCGTCGAGCAGGTGACGACCGCCGAGCTGGCGACCGGCTCCGAGCTGGTCGGCGCGCGGCCGTTCGCGGCGTACGAGGGCGCGTTCCGGCTGCTGGAGACGTCCGGCTCCACGGGGAAGCCCCGGCTCGTGACCTGGCGCCAGGATGACCTGCTCCACGACCGGCGACAGTGGATCTCCTACACCGCGACGACCGAGGCGGACGTGCTGTTCAACCGCCACACCCTGGACGTCGCACACGGCTGCGACGTCCATCTGTTCCCGGCGCTGCTCTCGGGCGCCCTCCTGGTGCTGGCCGATCCGTCCGCCGCGCCCGACCAACTGCTGCGGTGGCTGGAAGAGACCGGCGCCACCGTGTGCAGCGCGCTGCCGAGGCACTACGAGTTGCTGACGCAGGCGGCACGTGACCGGTCCGTCGACCTGTCCGCGCTGCGGATGCCGCTCTGCGGCGGGGCGTACCTGAGCGGCCAGGTCGTCGCCGACGCGGCCGAGGTCCTCGGCATCCACATCCGACGCATCTACGGCTCGACCGAGTTCGGCATCGTGCTGGGGAACATGGACGATGTCGTACAGGACACCCGCGGCATGAGCCCGGTCACCGGAGTCGAGATCAGGCTCGCTCCCCTCGACGAGGCGTGGCCTTCGATCGGTGAGGTGCTGGCCCGCTCGACGCACACGAGCGTCGGCTACTTCGGTGACCTGGCGGCGACCTCCGCCACGTTCCGCGACGGCTGGTACCACACCGGGGATGTCGCCGAGTTCGACGGTGAGTACCGGATCCTCGGCCGCGTCGCCGACCTGCTCGGCGGCTCGGCCGGTCCGGTGTTCGGTCCGGGCGTCGAGGCCGCGTTGATGGCCGCGTGCCCGATCACTGAGGTCGCCGTACTGGCACCGCTGCCCGGGGAGACCGACGGTGCGTTCGTGGTGGCGACCCCCGCGCCCGGGGTCGAGGACGAACGCGTGCGCGCGGCGATCCGTACCGTCCTCGAGGACCTGGGTGTGGGTGCGGAGATCGTGCTCGCCGCCACCATTCCCCATACCGCCGTCGGGAAGGTGGACAAGCCCGCCCTGCGCAGGGGGCGGACGTCGAACGTGCGCCAGCACTGACCGACGACGGGCCGCGCCCGGTTCGCCTGGGTCAACGCCGACCTGGGCACCGGGCAGCGACTCCCGCTGATACGCCTGCGGCCGATCCCGGTCGCGCACGGTGCGCCCAGGATGCGCGGCCTGATCAGGTGGTGTAGTCGGCGTTGATGCGGATGTAGCCGTCGGTGAGGTCGCAGCCGTAGACGGTGAAGGAACCGGTGGCGATCCCGAGGTCGATGTCAATCATGACCTCCTTGCCGCGCATGTACTCCGCGGCCCGGTCCAGGATGTCGTCGGCGGAGCCCTCGGGGAACATCAGCAGATCGCCGAAGCGGATCGTCACCCGGTCCGGGTCGATGTCGGTCTCGTCCTCCAGCTTGCCGATCGCCATCGCGACCCGGCCCCAGTTCGGATCAGCGCCGTGCACGGCGGTCTTGACCAGCGGCGAGTTCACGACGCTCTTGCCGACCAGCTTCGCCTGCGCGTCGTCGCGCGCACCACTCACCCGGACCTCGATGAGCTTGCTCGCGCCCTCACCGTCGGAGGCGATGTCCCTGACCAGGTGCAGGGCCGCCTGGTGCAGCGTCCGCTCGAACTCTCCGAGGTCGACCGGGCCGGCAATGCCGTTCGCGAACACCGCGGCGGTGTCACTGGTCGAGGTGTCGGTGTCGATGCTGAGCGCGTTGAACGTGCGGTCGACCACCCGGCGGAAGATCGCGTCGAGGTCCTCCCTGTCGACCCGCGCATCGGTGAAGAAGAACGTCAGCAGCGTCGCCATGTTCGGCTCGATCATGCCGACGCCCTTGGCGATGCCGACGATCACGGCGTCTCCACAGCGCAGCCGGACCACCTTGTGGCGGGTGTCCGTCGTCATGATCGCGCGCGCACTGGCGTCGAAGTCGGCGTCGGGGAACGGCCACGACAGCTCGTCGAGCCCTCGTCGGATCTGCGCCATCGGATAGGGCCGCCCGATGACCCCGGTGGAGCCGATCAAGAGCTGGTCGGCGGGGATCCCGGCGACGTCGGCGACCCTGCGCTGAAGCTCGGCGGCGTTCTCGGCCCCGACCTTCCCGGTCGCGACGTTGGCGTTGCGGGAGACCACAACCATGCCCCGGAAACTCCCGGCCGCCGCGGACTGCCGACTGAGCTCGACGCTGGGCCCGGCGAACCGGGAGCGCGTGAACACCGCCGCCGATGTCGCGGGAACCTCGGACACGATGACCGTGAAATCGTCATCGACGTCCTTGAGGCCCAGGTTCCTCGTCACGCCACGAAAACCCTGTGGCACAAGAGCGGCCCGCGGCCCAAGGAGATCTTGCGATTCAGCTGTTGACGACATCCACTCACCAGTTTCATCAGTTGGCGGCATTGTCCCACAGCCGCGTCCGACCACCTACGGACCGGAAGGAGTACTGCTACGGCGGGTCGTGCCTCCATCGCTCGCGGCACACATGGAATTCGCTCGACGTGACCCGGAGGTGAGGCGGTTCCCGGGACGCACGGAGGGTACTGGCATCGTGTCGGTATCCACCTGCCCCACCGTCGCGCTCGCCGCTCGTCCGGCGGAGTCCATCCGGTGAGGGAGGAGATGACCAGGTGCGTACGAGGGCAGTTCCGGTATTCGTCGTCTTCCTGCTCAACGGGATTGTCGCCGGCTCGTGGGCGCCGCGTATGCCGAGCCTCGCCGAACAGATCGGGGCCAGCCCCGGGGTGCTCGGTCTCGTCCTGCTCGGCGCGAGCGTCGGACTGGCGGCGGCGGCCTCCGTCGCGGGTCGGTTGTGCGCCCGCTTCGGTGCACGGGTCATGATCCTTGTGTCGGCCGTCGCGGCCGCCGGCCTACTGCCCGTCCTCGCGCTCGTGACCTCACCGCTGCAACTCGGCCTCGTGCTGGTTCTGCTCGGCGTGTCGTTCGGCCTGTTCGACGTGTCGATGAACGTCGCCGCCGTCACCGTCATCCGTCGCGCGAACCGGCCCCTCATGCCGGTCTTCCACGCCGGCTTCAGCTTCGGCGCGCTGGGTGGCTCGCTGGCCGCCGCGGTCGCCGCCGGGCACCGCGTGGACCTGCTCTCGTACTTCACGCTGGTAACCCTCGCGTCGCTGGCCGTCGCCGCTGTCGTGATCCGGCACGTGCCCACCGCGGCACCGACTGCCGGTGCCCCTGAGCAGCGCGGCGGGTTCGACCGGAGCATGCTGCGCCGCCCGGTGCTGTGGTTGCTGGGCGGCGTCGCGTTCATCTCCGCCGTCGTCGAGGGGTCCAACGGCGACTGGTCGGCGTTGTTCGCGGTCCGGGAGCGGGGCATGTCCGAGGCGGCCGGCGCCATCATGTACTCCGTCTTCTGCCTTGCGATGGGAGTGGTCCGGCTCGTCGGCGAACGGATCGAACGCCGCTTCGGCGCCATCCGCATCCTGGTGGCCGGCTCGCTGCTCGCCGGGGCCGGCCTGCTGATGGCGGCCATCGTGCCGGTGGCTTCGCTCACCTACGCCGGGTACGTACTGGCGGGCACCGGCGTCGCGTTCGCCTTCCCGGTGGCGATCGAGTTGGCCGGCGCCGTCGGCCGGCGCAGCGACGGCACCGGCGGCGAGCGGGAGATCGGATTCGTCACCACCATCGCCTACTCGGGCTTCCTCATCGGTCCTCCCGTGATCGGAGGGGTCGCGGAGCTGACGAACCTGTCGGTCGCCGTCGGGTTCATCGGAGTCGTCGCGATGCTCATGGCACCCGCCGCACTCGCCGCGGCCGCCGCCCGCCGCCGCGAGGACCGCAGCCGTCACCCGCAGACCGATCCCCCGCCGCCATCGCGTACGCGTCCCCGTGCCCAGCCAGTTGGACGGCCACCCGGCCCACTCCCCCGGACGCCCCGGTGATCAGCACGCGCCGTCGGAGCGGCGACGGTCGCCCGCATGCAACGAGGAGCCGACAGCCGGCCCACGCCGATGACCCTGTCAACGACGACCGGCGACAGACGCCGGCCTCTGGTCAGGCGGCGGCGCGCCGGGCCGGGGTGTCCGGTGCGTCCGCGAGGCCCGCGTAGCGACCCCGGTGGTAGAGCAACGGGGAGCCGACGTCGGCGTGCCGGAGCAGCTCCGGCTCGGCCAGCACGACCGCGTGATCGCCGACGACCACCCGGTCGACGACGCGACACACCAGCCAGGCCAGGGTTCCGTCGAGGATCGGCAGCTTGTTCGGACCGGGCCGCCAGCGGGTCGGAGCGGCGAAGCGGTCGATGCCGCTCGTGGCGAACGTCTGGGCCAACTCGTGCTGGCCGTGCGCGAGCAGGTGCACGGCCACGTGCCGGGCCCGCGCCAGCGTCGGCCACGTGGACGAGCCGAGGTTCAGGCAGAACGAGACGATCGGCGGCGCCAGGGACACCGACGTGAACGATGTCGCGGTGAAGCCCACCGGCGGCGCACCGGCGGCGGTGACCACCGTGACGGTGCTGGCCTGGTGGCGCAGCAACCTGCGCAGCGCGTCGACGTCGGCGTCGGTCGTGTCGTCGGTGGACGGGGGCATGGCGTTCCTCCGAAGGGTGCGGGGCGCGAAGCGCTGGGAGCGGGTGGCGGGGTCGGCCGTCAGCCGCTCGTACGGAATGCGAGGTGCCGGACGCGAGCCGGCGGGCAGAGTTCGCCTGCTCAGGCCGGAAGGGCGGGCCCGTGACAGAGCTGCGCGGCGACCCGCATCAGGTCGACGACCCGGCGGGAGGTGAACAGCCGGACAAGCAGCATGGACCGATTTTCCTACCAACCAAGTAGGTTTTCAAGCCCCTGGAGCCGGGCAGCAGCGCGTGGGACGCGTCGAGCCTGCGGCGGCCAAGAGACACGCGTCGATCGATGACGCCGGGTGGCGGACTCGAGCCGAGCGGGTCCCAACGCCTGAAACCCTACTTGACACATAGGAATTGTTGGTTAGCGTCGTATCCGTGACCAGCCAACACACCCTGCTTCGGGGCACCGCCATCGCGGTGTCGCGGGGATGCTGCCGTGGCTGGACCGCCGCCTGCGGCTGCTGCCGCTGAGCCCGCGATCCTCTCCGTCTCCACTCGCGCCGCCGACTCGACGATGACCGGCAGCCGATTCCTCGTACCCATCGATGGTTGCCCGCCGCCCGACGCCCACGCGTACCCGGGCTGGCGCGCAGCTGTCTTCGTCGACCCAGGAGGACAGCCATGACCGTCATCGCCGAACCCGTGACCCCGATCGACGCGACCATGTTTCGTGCTCTTCTGCGCCGGCACGCCGCCGCGGTCGCGGTGGTCACCGCCGCGGGCGAGCCACCGGTCGGGTTCACGGTCACCTCGCTCACGTCGGTGTCGCTACGGCCGTCGTTGGTGTCGTTCTGCCTGGCCCGATCGTCGTCGAGTTGGCCGACGGTCGCCGACGCGGAGCACGTCGCGGTGCACCTGCTCGGTGCGGGCCAGGAGGACGTCGCGCGGACCTTCGCGACGAGCGGCATCGACCGGTTCGCCGCACATCCGGCGTGGCGGTACGGGCCGCACCGGGTGCCGCTGCTGGACGAACCGGTCGCGTGGCTCCTGTGTCGCGTGACCCAACGGGTGCCCGCGGGCGACCACACCATCGTCATCGCCGAGCCGCTGGTCGCCAGTCACCGCGACGGCGCGCCACTGCTCTATCACATGGGGCGCTACGCCGCCCTGCAACCAGCGACGAAGGAGTTCTGACGTGACCTCACCATCCCTCCTGGACCGCCGGGCGTTCCTGTCCGCGACCCTCGGCGCGGTCACCCTGGGCCTGACCGCCTGCGCCGGTGACGACACACCCGTCGCGGCACTGGGCGCGGGCGCTCCGCTGCCGCAGGCCGTGCCGAAGGGCACCAAGCTCGTCGTCGGGGACAAGGAGCACCAGAAGGCGATCGAGTTCTCCGGCGAGGCGGAGAAGTTCAGCTTCGAGGTGGAGTGGGCGAACATCAGCGGCGGCCCGCAGACTCTGGAGGCGTTCCGCGCAAAGGCGCTGGACATCGGCTCGGTGGCGGACATTCCGCCGATCCACTCGCACTGGACGGGTATCCCCACGAAGATCGTGGCCTCGAAGTTCCGCCAGGACCCGCTGAACCACGCCATCTACCGGCTCGGCATCGCACCGGGCGTCGGGGTCGCCGCCCTCGCCGACCTTCGTGGGAAGAAGATCGCGTACAGCCCGGGCCAGGCGCAGGGAGCGCTGGTCCTGCGGGTACTGCAGAAGGCCGGCCTGACCAAGAGGGACGTCAAGCTGGTCGAGCTGCCGAGCACGGGCGATGTCTACAACACCGCGCTCGCCAGCCGCCAGGTCGAGGTCGCGCCGATCGGCGGCGTGCAGATCAAACGGTACGAGACCAAGTACACCCGGGACGGCGGCACGACGATCGCGCACGGCCTGCGCGACGACCCCGGTCACCTGTACGCGCCCGTCACCGTGCTCGGTGATCCGGCGAAGGCCGCGGCGATCCGCGAGTACGTACAGGCGTGGGCGCGGGCCTGGCGGTGGCGCGAGGCCAATCCGGAGGAGTGGATCGAGCGGTACTACGTCAAGGACCAGGGGCTGACCGCCGACGACGGCAGATGGTTGGTCGCGAACAGCGGCGTGGCCGACATCCCGGCGAGCTGGACCGAGGCCATCGCCCGGCACCAGGAGACCATCGACCTGCTGGCGAAGGAGACCGGCAACAAGCCCCTGAAGGCGGAGGACCTCTACGACCGACGGTACGAGTCGGTAGGCGCGCAGGCACTGGCTGCCGGAGGTGCCCAGTGACCGCCTCGACCCTGGCCCGACCCCGGCCCGACGCCGCCGCTCCCGCCGGCCGGCCGCGACGCCGGCTCACGCCGCGCCGCCCCATCCCCTTCGGGGCGGCGATCGGCCCGACCCTGCTGCTGGCGGTGTGGGCAGCCGGCTCGGCAGCCGGCTGGATCGACCCCCGCACCCTGTCAGCGCCCTGGACCGTGGTGACCACGGCGGGTGACCTCATCGCCGACGGCCGGTTGCAGGACAACCTGGTCGTCTCGGCGCAACGGGCGGGCCTGGGCCTGGCCATCGGCACGGCCGTCGGCACCGTGCTGGCCGTGCTCGCCGGTCTGAGCCGGTGGGGCGAGGCCATCCTCGACGGCCCGATCCAGATCAAGCGGGCCATCCCCGCCCTCGCACTGATTCCGCTGCTGGTCCTCTGGTTCGGCATCGGCGAGCAGATGAAGGTCATCACCATCACGCTTGGCGTGTTCGTGCCCGTCTACATCCATACGCACAACGGGCTGCGCACCATCGACAGCCGGTACGTCGAACTGGGCGAATCGCTTCGGCTGCGGCGTACCGCCTTCATCCGCCGGATCGTGCTGCCCGGCGCGCTGCCCGGCTTCCTGCTCGGCATGCGGTTCGCGGTCGTCGGGGCGTGGCTGTCCCTGGTGGTGGTCGAGCAGATCAACTCCACCAGCGGCATCGGCTACATGATGGAGCTGGCCCGCCAGTACGGCCAGACCGACGTGATCATCGTCGGCCTCGTGCTGTACGGAGTGCTCGGGCTGCTCTCCGACGGCGCCGTCCGGCTCGCGCAGAGGAAGGCGCTGTCGTGGCGACGCACGCTGGCGAACTGACCGCGTCCCGGGCCGTACGCGTGCACGGCCTGGCGCGAGGATTCGGGGACCGGGTGATCCTCGACGGATTCGACCTGGAGATCGCCACCGGCGAGTTCGTCGCGCTGCTGGGGCGCAGCGGCTCGGGCAAGAGCACCCTGCTGCGGGCGCTCGCCGGCCTGGACGGCGACGCCACGGGGTCGGGCCTGGTCGCCGTACCGGAGAACTCCTCGGTCGTCTTCCAGGATGCCCGGCTGCTGCCGTGGCAGCGCGTGCTGGAGAACGTCGTCCTCGGCCTGCGCGGGTCGGACGCCACCGAACGTGGCCGTGCCGCGCTCGCCGAGGTCGGCCTCGCCGGCAGGGAACGGGCCTGGCCCAGCGAGCTGTCCGGCGGCGAGCAGCAACGCGTGGCGCTGGCCCGGGCGCTGGTGTCCGAACCGGACCTGCTGCTCGCCGACGAGCCCTTCGGCGCGCTGGACGCGCTGACCCGACTGCGCATGCACGCCCTGCTGCGCGTACTGCACGCCCGGCACCGACCCACGGTGCTGCTCGTCACCCACGACGTCGACGAGGCCATCACGCTGGCCGACCGCGTACTGCTGCTGGACAGCGGGCGGATCGCCGTCGACCTCGCCATCGACCTGCCCGCCCCACGGTCGTACCGACAGCCGCAGTTCCTCGCGTACCGCGAAACCCTGCTGCGGGCGCTCGGCGTCGACCCGACAGAAGGATGACCATGCTGCATCTCAACGCGTTTCTCATGGGCGTCGGCCACCACGAGGCCGCCTGGCGGCTGCCCGACAGCGACCCGTTCGCACAGACCGACGTCGCACACTTCACGCGGCTGGCCCGCATCGCCGAACGCGGCAAGCTCGACTCGCTCTTCCTCGCCGACAGCCCGGTGCTGTGGAACAGCATCGGTCGACGTCCGGGCGGCACGCTGGAACCGACCGTGCTGCTCACCGCCCTGGCCGGAGCGACGCGCCACATCGGGCTCATCGCCACCGCGTCGACGACGTACAACGAGCCGTTCAACCTCGCCCGCCGCTTCGCGTCGCTGGACCACATCAGCGGCGGACGGGCCGGCTGGAACATCGTCACCACCGCCGGCGAGAAGGCCGCCCGGAACTTCAACCTGGACGACCTGCCGGCGCACCGCGACCGGTACGAGCGGGCGGCCGAGTTCATCGAGGTGTCCCAGAAACTCTGGGACAGCTGGGACGACGCCGCGCCGCTCGGCGACAAGGACGCCGGACGGTGGGGCGACGACGAGCTGCTGTACGCGCCGGAACACTCCGGGCGGTACTTCAAGGTGGCCGGACCGCTCAACGTCCCCCGCTCGCCCCAGGGCTACCCGCTGCTGGTGCAGGCCGGATCGTCCGAGGACGGCAAGGGCCTGGCCGCCCGCTACGCCGAGGCCGTCTTCACCGCTCAGCAGACGCTGGAGGAGGCGCAGGCGTTCTACCGCGACCTCAAGCAGCGTGCCGCGCGGGTCGGCCGCGACCCGGACACCATCAAGATCCTGCCGGGCATCGTGCCGGCGATCGGGTCCACCGAGGCCGAGGCCCGCGCGCTGGAGGAGGAGTTGGACCGGTTGATCAAACCGGAGTACGCCCGGCAGCAGCTCGCCACGACATTGCGGGTCGCCCCGGAGGACCTCGATCTGGACCGGGAACTGCCCGCCGACCTGCCGAGCGAGGACGAGATCGAGGGCGCGAAGAGCCGTTACACGCTGATCGTCACCCTGGCTCGGCGCGAACGCCTGACCGTCCGCCAACTCATCGGCAGGCTCGGCGGTGGGCGCGGGCACCGCACCTTCGCCGGCACACCGGAGCAGGTCGCCGACGCCATCGAGGAGTGGTACCGCAGCGGCGCGGCCGACGGCTTCAACATCATGCCTCCCGTACTGCCGTCCGGGTTGGAGACATTCGTCGACCACGTCG
Organism: Micromonospora sp. bgisy143; assembly: GCF_057708145.1. Lineage (NCBI taxonomy): Bacteria > Bacillati > Actinomycetota > Actinomycetes > Micromonosporales > Micromonosporaceae > Micromonospora > Micromonospora sp. bgisy143. The sequence continues at coordinate 282,673 of NZ_JBYIRN010000003.1, read as the reverse complement.
TGCCGATCCTGCAACGCCGCAACCTGTTCCGCACCGAGTACACCGGGACCACCCTGCGCGAGCACTACGGGCTGCCCCGACCGACCAACCAGTTCACGCGGCAGCTCGCCACCGCGTCCCGCTGACCCACCGCGAAGGAGAAGTCATGGTCGACCAGCGACCCTTCGGACGCACCGGCGTCCGCATCAGCTCACTGACACTGGGCGCGATGAACTTCGGACAACGGGGCAACCCGGACCACGAGGACGGCATCCGCATCATCCACCGGGCCCTCGACGAGGGCATCAACGCCATCGACACCGCGGACGTCTACTCCCACGGCGAGTCGGAGGAGATCGTCGGAAAGGCCCTCGCGGGCGGGCGGCGCGACGACGTCTTCCTGGCCACCAAGTTCCACGGCCAGGTCGGCGACAACCCGCAGCATCGCGGCAACTCGCGCCGCTGGATCGTCCGGTCGGTCGAGAACAGCCTGCGCCGGCTGGGCACCGACTGGATCGACCTCTACCAGGCACACCGGCCGGAGCCGGACACCGACTTCGACGAGACCCTGGGCGCGCTCACCGACCTGGTACGCCAGGGCAAGATCCGCTACATCGGCACGTCCACGTTCGAGCCGTCCGCGATCGTGGAAGGGCAGTGGATCGCCGAGCGGCGCGGCAGGGAGCGGGTGGTCAGCGAGCAGCCGCCGTACTCGATTCTGGCCCGCGGCATCGAGCGCGAGGTGCTACCGGTGGCCCAGCGGTACGGCCTGGCAATCATCCCGTGGAGCCCGCTGGCCGGCGGGTGGTTGTCCGGCCGTTACCACTCCGGCCTGAAAGCGCCGATCTCCGGACGCGCCGAGAGGCTTCCGGCCCGCTTCGACCCGACCCTGCCCGCCAACGCCGCCAAGCTGACCGCCGTCGACGAACTGGCCACGCTCGCCGACGAGGCTGGGCTCTCCCTCATTCACCTCGCGATCGCCTTCGTCCTGGAACACCCGGCGGTCACGTCGGCGATCATCGGACCGCGCACCCTGGCGCACCTGGAGTCGCAGATCGGCGCCACCAAGGTGACGCTGTCCCAGGACGTGCTGGACCGCATCGACGCCATCGTCCCACCCGGCACCACGCTCAACCCCGCCGACGCCGGCTACCAGCCACCGTCGCTGACCGATCCGGCCAGCCGCCGACGCGGCGGTACGGCGTCACGCGCCGCCGGACCGGCCCGATGAGCAGCCTTCTCCTTTCGCTCTACCCATACGATCCGAGGAGCCACCGCATCATGACCCTGTCGAGCCGCCGCGGCTGGCGCCGCGGCGTGGCGATGATCGCCGCCGCCGTCCTGGTCGGCGGTCTGCCCGCCGCGCCGGCCGCCGCTGGCACCACGACGACCGACACCGCTCTCCAGTGGTACGACGCCACCGCTGCCGCCGTCGCGACCAGCACGCTGCCGCAGGTCACCAACAGCCGCGCGTGGGCGATCAGCTGGCTCGCCGCCGCCCGCGCCACCGGCACCGCGCCCACCGGAAACCCCCGCCACTACCGGGACGCCGCGCTCGCGTCCGCCGTCCACACCGCGCTGAGCACCCTGCTACCCGACGGTGCCGCCGCGCTCGACACGGCGCTGCGGACCACACTGGGCCGGATCCCGGACGGGCGGGCCAAGGACCGGGGCGTGGCCACCGGCCGCGCCGAGGCACGCAAGCTGCTCGCCCAGCGGACGGGCGACGGGCTCGACCCCACCTCCGTCAACCCGGCGTATCCGAACCCCGGACCGGGTCCGGGTAGCTGGCAACCCACCCCACCGAGCTTCTCCCCCGCGCAGCAGGCCGGAACCCGCTTCGCCCGACCGTTCCTGCTCGACCGCACGGACCGGTACCGGCCCGGCCCGCCGCCCGCCCTGGACTCGGAGCGCTACCGGGCGGACCTCGCCGAGGTCCGGGCGTACGGGGCGGTGGACAGCGCCGTCCGCACACCGCAGCAGACCGACACGGCGACCTTCTGGCTCGGCTCCTCACTGACCCTCTACACCGGGATCCTGCGCGCCGCGCTCGCGCAGTCCACCGGGCCGGTCGCCGGGCGGGCGAGCCTCGTGGCCATCTTCCACGTCGCGCTCGTCGACACCCAGATCGCGACCTCCGACGCCAAGTACGCCTACCTCCGCTGGCGACCGGTCACCGCCATCCGGGCCGACGCAGCAGGCGATCCGGCCTGGACGCCGCTGCACACCACGCCGGCCCATCCGGACTACCCGAGCGGGCACAACACCTACTCCGGCGCCGCCGAGCAGGTGCTCACCGCCCTGGTCGGGTCGCAGGCCCGGGAGCCGTACACCATCACCAGCCCGAGCCAGCCCGGCGCCACCCGGACCTACCCCGACTGGCGGGGACCGACCAGGGAGAACGTCGACGCCCGGGTGTGGTCGGGCATCCACACCCGTACCGCGGACGAGGTCGGCGTCCGGCTCGGCCGCGACGTGGCCGCGCACACGCTGCGCAACGCACCGCGGCTGTTCCGCTGATCAAACCCATCGGGGCGGGGCGGCCCTCGCCGCTCCGCCCCCGAAGCGGGGAGACCCACTGATGACCCTCGAATTCCTCTGGTACATCCCGAACCAGGTCCAGCCCGGCCACCGCGGCGACGACGTGACCGACAACCACAACAGCCTGGAGACCCTCACCGACCACGCCCGGGCTCTCGAGGAGCACGGGTGGGGTGGCGCGCTCATCGGGACCGGCTGGGGCCGGCCCGACACCTTCACCGTGGCCACCGCGCTCGCCGCCCGGACGACCACGTTCCAGCCGCTGATCGCGATCCGACCCGGCTACTGGCGGCCCGCCAACTTCGCCTCCGCCGCCGCGACCCTCGACCACCTCAGCGGGGGCCGGACGCTGATCAACATCGTCTCGGGCAGGGACGACCTGGCCGCGTACGGAGACAGCGAGAGCGATCCGGCCCACCGCTACGCCCGTACCAAGGAATTCCTCCAGATCGTCCGCAAGCTGTGGACCGAGGAGAGCGTCACCTACCAGGGCGAGCACTTCGCCGTCACCGGCGCTGCCCTGGCGCTCCGACCGGTCGTTAGCGGCGAACGCCGACACCCCCGGCTCTACTTCGGGGGCGCCTCCCCCGCCGCCGAAGAGGTGGCCGCCACCGAGGCCGACGTCCAACTCTTCTGGGGCGAGCCCCTCGACGGCGTGGCCGAGCGGATCGAGCGACTCAAGCAGCTCAGCGAGAAGCTGGGACGCCAGCACGCCCCGCTGGAATTCGGGCTGCGGGTCACCACACTGGTGCGCGACACCACCGAACAGGCCTGGGCCGATGCCGAAGCCAAAGTCGCCGACATGGCCAAGGGCCAAGGCGCCCCGCGCAACCGGAACTGGCAGAGCGCCGTCGGTCAGCGCCGACTGCTCGACCTCGCCGCACGCGGAGAGGTCCTCGACGACAACCTCTACACCACCCCCGGCAGGTTCGGTGGCGGCGGAGCGGGCACCACCTGGCTGGTCGGTTCGGCCGAGGACGTGGCGAACTCGCTGCGCAGATACCAGCGGCTGGGCATCACCCACTTCGTGCTCTCCGACACGCCCTACCGTCGCGAAATCACTCGCCAGGGCACTCAACTGCTGCCACTGCTGCGCAGCTGAGGCCGCGGAACGGGGACCATCCGAGGACCGCGAGGGCGTGGTCGCAGCCGGGCGATGTGGTGCCTCGAACGGCGTCGCCCCGGGGGCCGGCCGGATGATGGTGCTGGGGCCGACGTGATCAGCACAGCGACTTACGCACATCGCCCCGGCAATGGACGCGAATCGCCCTCGCGTTGCTCTGAACGCGACTACGGTCGGAGCAGTGGTCGACGTCCCCAGAGTGGTGGATGCACTCAGGGCGGACCCAACCCTGTCCGGGTTGCGCCGCTCCCTCGATGCGTACTACGGCCATCCGGTCCGCGAGGCGGCGATGGACGCGTTCTACGCGCCCCTGGTCCGCCCAGGGGACCTGGTCTTCGACGTCGGCGCGCACGTCGGCGACCGGCTCGGCAGCTTCCGGCGGCTGGGCGCCCGCGTGGTGGCCGTCGAGCCGCAACCACTCTGCACCCGGGCTCTGCGCGCCCTCTACGCGGACGACGACCGGGTGACCGTGGTGGAGGCGGCGTGCGGGGCGCGTGTCGGACCGGTGCGGCTGCACGTCAACTCGGCGAACCCGACGATCTCCACGGCGTCGGCGGATTTCCTTCAGGCCGCCGAGGGGGCCGGCGGCTGGCAGAACGAGAGCTGGGACGTCGAGATCGAGGTGGCCGGAACCACCCTCGACGCCCTGGTCGCGTCGTACGGCGTGCCCGGCTTCGTGAAGATCGACGTGGAGGGATTCGAGGACGCCGTGCTGGCCGGGTTGAGCCACCCCCTACCGGCGCTGTCCTTCGAGTTCACCACCATCGAACGGGACCTGGCCGCGCGCTGCCTGGACCGGCTCACCCGCCTGGGTTTCACCAGGTTCACCGTGGCACTCGGCGACGAGATGGCGTTCGCACTCGACGGCTGGCGTTCGGCGGACGAGGTGGCGGCGTACCTGCGGGCGCTGCCCCACGAGGCCAACTCGGGCGACGTCTACGCCCGCGCCCGGCCCGCCTGACCCTGCCGGCAGGTGGTCTGACCTGGATCGAGGCGGCGGTGGCCTCAGACCGACGCAACCAGCACCGCACGCCGGACAACGTTCGAGATCGTCCGGGACCGTGCGGAGTCGTGCGGGACAGCTCTCGACGGCTCCGGCAGCCGCAAAACTGTTTCCCAGTCGCGGCGACGGGCTGAGCCCGGCCGCCGCAGGTGCGCGACGAAGGGGAGCAGTGATGCGCAGAAGGCTCGCGACAATGGTGATGGCCGGACTTCTCGCGGTGGGCGGTGCCACCTTCGCGGCAGCGCCGCCGGCGATGGCGGACGAACCGACGTTCTGTGGAAACTGGCTGTCCAATCCCAACCTGGCCAGCAACATCAGCGCCGTCTCGGGCACCCAGTACACCATCCCGGGCGCGGGCGGTGCGTACATCCGCGTGAACCAGGGCCAGTACTCCGGACGATGGTTCGCCTGGGCGAAGGTCTACAACCCCGAGTTCAGCGGCCTGGTGGCACTGATCTGGAGGTACACCCCGAACAACAGCCTCTACCAGTGTGGGCGGCGCGACGGCAGCACCGGCTGGTCCCCGGACTACACCGCTGGAGTTCGGGACACCGAGACCTCGATCGTGCAGGCCAAGTACAGCCGCAACCCGGGCGGCGGCCCGGTCTACTACGGCGGCGCGTCCACCTGGAAGTAGTGGTTGGTGGCCTGCCCCGTCCCGCACGAGGCAGGCCACCCCGATCCGAGGGAGCGACGATGTCGTGGCGGAGACGCATTGTGGCGCTGGCCCTGCCGGCCATCCTGCTGGTGGGCTGTTCCGCGCCCGAGGCGGAGGTGCCATCCGTGCCGCTGATATCCCAAGAGCCTGGCGCGGCGGTGGATCTGAGCCTGCCGTTCGACAGGTACGAGCTCTCACCAGAGGGTGCCGTCCAGGTGTCGCGCGCGCTCTACCAACTGATCGAGAGGTGCATGGCGGGGTTCGGCCTGCGCCTGAACGTGCCCCAGGCGACGCCGCTGAAATATCCGGTGCACGCGACGCAGCTCTACTGGCAGGGGGTGTACGACGTACGCGAGTACGGCTACGTAGGCCCACCAGGTTTCGCCGACGACATGTCCGCCGCCGCCCGACGGGGTAGGAGGCACCTGCTGATTCCCGCCGAGCAGACCGCGGTCTACTTCGGCCAGACCGCCTCGCACGGTGCGATGACCGTCCCCGCCGGAGGCTGCGACGGTGCCGCCGAGCGTGAGATCAACGGCACCGAGGAGCCACCCGTCCTCGCCACGGTCGATCCCACCGTGGAACCACACCTCGCCTTCGAATGGTTTGAGAGCCGGGCCGCGGACCGAGCCATGGCCGACGCGCGCTACCGGTCGGTGCTGCGGGCGTGGAGCGAGTGCATGGCCCGGAACGGCCACCACTACCGCGATCCGGACGCCGCAGCAGCCGACCCACGGTGGAACGCCCGCGGTGCGCAGCCGAGCACGCCGCCGTCCAGCGAAGAGGTCGCCGTCGCGGTCACCGACCGCGCCTGTCGCACCGAGACCAACCTGACCGGCGTCCTCAGGTATCTCATCGCCGAGTTCGAGAACGAGATCGTCGCGGAGCACCGATCCGACGTCGAAACGGCGTCCGCACTCCTGCGCACGCGAGCAGGCAACGCGGCGCGGGTGTTGGACACGTCGCCGATCAGCTGATTCGAGTTGTGCTGCGCGATTCTCGTTCCCGGTACAGATCCGAACAGCTTCGTACACGTTGATGTCTTGATCGAATTCAGTACCGATGATTGGCTCGCCGCATGTCGTGGGGGCCTGGCAACAACTGGTTATCCAACCGCGAACACCGAGCAGCTATGCGAAGGGGATCGACCATGACGCGCACTTTGTGGCAACGGGGGGTCGTGGTGGCGGGGGCTGGCGTGCTGGGGGCCGCAGCCTCGCTGACCGCCGTCCTGCCCGCCCAGGCGGCCTGCAGTTGGACCATCTCGACGCCGGTCAAGAGCTCCGGAAGTGCTGTCACCACGGGCACCACGTCCGGATGCGGCAGTTCCTCCGGCTGGGAGACGCAGCTCTACGTCTGGAACGGCGTGAGCTGGCGGTTGCTCAACTACTCCAGCTTCAGTGGCAACAGGAGCCGCTCCACGAGTCACCCATGCTCGGGTACGGCCAGCCACACGTTCAAGGGTGCGATCTACAACGCGGCCACCGGGACGTCCAAGACGTCGACGACCACGTTGGCCTGCGGCGTCTGACCTCGGCGACGACACAGACCGAGGGCCTTCTGGGCCAGCCGCCCAACGAGTTAAACGCGATCGGAGGTTGAATCGAGCCAGTTACACTCCTCACCGTGCCAGATCGAGCACCGGTACCCCGCACGGCGGCCACCGCAGAGGAATATGTGGCAGCGCTCCGCCAGCTGAAAGCCTGGTCGGGGCGCTCCTTCCGGGATCTGACCCGGCTGGCTCGGCAGAAAGGGCGGATCCTGCCCGCGAGCACCCTGGCTTCGGCGCTCGCTCGACCGACACTGCCGTCCCTGGACATCGTGGTCGCCATCACGGAGGCGTGTGATCTGCCGCCGGACGAGGTGGCCGAATGGGTACGCCGGCGTCGTCAGCTGGCTCAGTCGGAGGTCGAGGGGGAAACCGCCGGCGGTGCCACCCCCGGCAGGACGGACCTGGTCACGCCGTATCTGCTGCCGAGTGGGCCGACCTCGTTCGTGGGGCGAAAGGCGGAACTGACCCGGGCCGGGCACATTCTGCGGGCCGACGGGCAGAGCGGGCGTACGGTAGTGATCACCGGCCCGGCCGGGGTGGGAAAGACGACCCTCGCGGTCCGGCTGGCGCAACTGGCCGTTGAGCATTTCCCGGACGGACAACTGTTCGCCGATCTGCGTGGCCCGCACCCCCAGTCGGGCGTCTCCTGGCACGTTCTCGGTGTCTTCCTTCGCGCCCTCGGCGTCAGCAGCCACTCCGTGCCCGCCGCGCTCGAAGAGCGCATCAACCTCTACCGCAGCCTGCTCGCGCAGCGAAGCGTGCTCGTCGTTCTCGACAACGCCGCCGCGGGCCGGGATGTCCAGGCTCTCATCGCCTCGGGGCCGAAGACCGCCACCATCGTCACCAGCCGGAGCGTCCTTCCCGGGCTGGACGGCTTTCGGGTGCCGCTGAGACTGCTCAGCGAGCCGGAAGCGCTGGAGATGGTCAAACGCATGATCGGTGAGGATCGGGTCGCCCGGGATCAATCCTCCGCGTTCCAGATCGTGAACCGCTGCGAACGGCTTCCGCTGGCCGTGTGGATTGCCGGGGCCCGCTTGGCCGCTCGCCCGGACATGCCGTTGGGCGCTCTGGCCAGAGCCCTCGCGGACGAGCATCGAAAGCTTGACGAGCTGACGGTGGGCGACGTGGCGGTACGCGCCAGCATCGAGCTGACGTACGCGGCGCTGTCCAGGAGCCAGCAGGAGGCGCTGTCCTATCTGGCGCAGCTCGACACGGTGGACGTCGCCCCGTGGGCACTCGCGGCGCTGATGGACACCTCGCCGGCCGACGCGACGAAGCTCCTCGACGACCTGGCGGAGTTGCATCTGCTGTTCGTGCGCTACACCGACAACGCCGCACCGCGCTACCGGATGCACGACCTGGTCGCCTCGTTCGCACGGGACAAGGCGGCGCAGATCCTCACGCCGGTGCAGACGGAGCGGGCCAGACTGCGGATGCTCGGCGGGGCGTTGGGCCTGGCGAGCGCCGCCGGCATCCGGATCAACACGGACTTCGACGAGGTGCCGTTCACGGCCCCGCCCTGGTCGTTCAGCGACCAGACACGTGACGCGGTGCTGGACGACCCGCTCGCCTGGTTCCGGGACGAGTACGGCTTCCTCAAGACGCTCGCCGAAGACATGCTGCCGTCCGTGCCGCTGCCCGCGGCTGGTCTGATCGTGGCTCTCGCGCCATTCATGCAGCTGTCGGGCTACTTCGACGACTGGCTGCACCTGCACAGCCGCGCGACGGGATCGGTGGCTGACGGCCCGGTCGGGGCCAGCCTGCGGCGCAACCTGGGTGAGCTGTCGACGATCGTGGACGACTACCCGGCAGCGGAGCGCCATTACCGCGCGGCGATCGACATGCTTGATCCCTCCGACAAGGCACGCATCGCCAGCACCTCGGCCGGGTTGGCCTACCTCTACCGCCTGCAGAGCAGGTATGCCGAGGCGGAGGAACATTTCGTCAGGGCCATCCACCTCGCGGAGGCGGCCGGCAACGACAACTGCCTGATCTACGCGACGACCGGCCTCGGTGTCACGCTGATGGAGCAGGGACGCCGCGACGAAGCGGTGACGGTGTTCGACGAGAGCCTGCGGCGCAGCGTGGCCATCGGCTACCTGCCGGGGCAGGCGCAGGCGTGGCGCTGCCTCGGGCAGGTCAGCAGGCTGCGCGGCGACTACCCCGCCGCCGAACGGCACTACCGCACCGCCGAGCGGATCAGCTTGTCGCTGGGCGACCAGTTGAGCGCGACGCACGCCCGCTGCTGGCTCGGTGACGTCCTCGTCAAACAGGGCAAGGAGGTCGAGGGCCGACGCGTGCTGGCCGAATGCCTCTGGGTCTACCGTGCCGCGGCGAACCGCTGGGGCGAGGCGGCCGCGTTGCACTGCCTGGCCGAAGCCCAGTTGTCTGCCGGACGACCGGACCTCGCCCGACGCCGTGCCGAGGCGGCGGTGGCCATCTGGACCGACGTCCATTCGCCTTACTGGCTCGCCACGGCCAAGGCCACGCTCAGCAGGGCGCGGACTTCCTGACCAGCCCGACCTGGTGGGACGGTCGAGATGGCGACGCCGTGAACCGCCCCCGGGCGGGCTCGGGCTTGGGCGGATGCCTCCGCGACCCGTGCGGCAGCGGGCTCACCGCCCCGCTCGGGTGCGCACCGCCTTGACGGCCAGCACCAGCGTCGCCAGGATCGGCGCGTAGACCAGCAGGGCCGTCGCCAAGCCCCACCACAGACGCGCGCTGCCCACCCCGGCGGCGAACCCGTCGGCCGCCCACCCGCCGACGTAACGGAGCAGCGGCAGGTAGAACAGCACGAAGTAGCCGGCGGCGAGCAGGCACCCGGCGAGCCAGAGCCAGCGGAACCAGGTGCCCACCCGCACGTCGTGCGGGTCGGCCCGGTCCAGCTCGGCGCGGTGCCGCTCGTCGAGCCGGCCGAAGGCCCGCCGCAGCAGCAGGGACTTGACCCGCCACAGGTCACGGCAGCCGATCGCGGTGACCAGGACGGCGTACAGGTCGGTGCGCAGGAAGATCATGCACTGCCAGAGCGTGCTGGCCACCAGGACGAAGACCAGCGCCGGGAGTGGGCGTACCGGCCCGAGGACGAGTTGCCCGGCCAGCAGCGCCGCGAGCAGCACCATGTCGACGGCCAGCCCGGCGAGCTGTGGGCCGTAGCGTTGACGGCGCGGCACGCTCCACAGTTGCGACAGGTCGGTCTCGAAGACCAGGAAGAACAGCCGTCGGTCGATGCCGAAGCGGGTCCGCAGGTCCAGTGCGCGCGCGGCCAGCCAGTGCCACGCCTCGTGCACGGCCACCAGGGCGTACGTGACCGGCAGCATGATCAGCAGGCTGGTGCCGACGTCACCGGTCAGCAGGAGATCGGTCGGTCGGGGCCAGAGGTCCGGGCGTACCAGGAGGCACGCCACCACCCCGATCGCGGCGGCGGCGTAGACCACCCAGGCCGCCCGGGAGAACAGCGGCCGGACCAGTGCCGCCGGGGGGCCGGCGGTCCAGGAGCGTTGCTGCACGGCGGCCGTCGGCACCGGCGTGGGCGCCTCGTCGGTGTCCACGAACCCCAGCTCGGTCAGGACGGCGACGAAGTCGTCCAGGTCCACCGGTTCGCCCGCGAACGCCTCGCCCCGCTCGGCGGCCTCGGCGAGCGGGGCGCCGTCCAACAGAGCCCGGATGACGACGCCACCCACTGCGGGCATCGCGACGTAGGTGCCCCGTTCCGGGTCGCCGACGAGGACGTCCGTGCCCTCCTCGACGAGCGTCAGCGGGCGCAGCCGTACCGTGCTCGTCGCGTCGGTCATGACGCGGTGGCGGCGGTGCGGGCGCCGGCCACCGCGCACATGGCGCAGTCCGGGTCGCGTGGCCACGGCTCGCGATTCGGCCGGCAGCCCGCGGAGAGGTCCACCAACACCTCGGCGCCCGCCGCGTACGGCGGTTCGTAGCCGGTCAGGTAGCGCAGCGCCTCGAACGCCACGAGGGACCCGACCAGCGCGGCCGACGGCCCGTTGGCCCGGTTGACGCGGGAGATGCGGGCGCTGAGCCGCTGCGCGGTCATGGCGGCCGGCTCCAGCACCGACGCCTCGATGCCCTGGCCGTCGCCGTAGGCGCGGACCCGGCATTCGTAGCAGGCACTGCGGCCCGGGTCGACGGAGAAGTAGATGAGCTGGGAGCCGACCATGCCGCCCCGGATCCAGGGCACCCCGGCGCGCAGGCACGCCTCGTTGACCCAGTTGTCGATCCGTTCGCCCTGGTCGACGCCGGACACCACCAGGTCGACGCCGGGCAGCAGGTCCGCGATGTCGTCGGGGCCGCCGATCCAGCGGCGTACCGCCTCGACGGTGATGCCCGAGTGGAAGGCGCGCACCCAGTCGGCGGCGCGGTCGACCTTGGTGACACCGAGGTCGGCCTCCCGGTACAGGAACTGCCGGGCGAGGTTGCGCGGCTCCACCTCGTCGGCGTCCACCAGGGTGAGCCTGCCGACGCCGAGGCCGGCCAGGTTCTGCAGGACGTTGGAGCCGAGCCCGCCCGTGCCCAGTTGCAGGACATGGGCGTCGCGTACCCGCCGTTGCAGGTCGGCCTCGCTGGCGTCCAGGGTCGCGTGCAGCTCGAAGAAGGCGAGGTTGCTGAAATCCCGTCCGGCCCCGGCTCGGTCGACGTGCCGGTCGAGATCCCGCAGCAACCGGAGGCCGTCGAGCGCGTCCAGCGCGCCGCTGAGGTCGTCGGTGCTGACCTCGACACCGTCGGCGGCCAGGGCGGCACGTAGCTCGGCGACCGTTCCCGGCTGGTCGGACAGCACGGAGAGCAGGCGTTCCACCTGGCCGTCCGGGTCGTCGAGCTGCACCGAGCGACTCGGGTCGCAGACGACGACGAGACCGTCGCCGACGCGCTCCCACTGGCAGGGTTTGAGGCCGACGCGCATGACAAACCTCCGGGTCCGAGGGGGGTTTCACCGGGGTGGGCGGCCGCCGGGGAACGACGGCCGCCCGCCAGGCTCGATCAGGAATCGGGGTACTGCGTGGTCTTCACCGACTCCACGGTGCGAACGACGATCTTCATGGCTGCCTCCTTCCCTCTCGGCTCGACCGAATACCTCCGGACCCCCGTGTGCCGTTTCGGTCGGGCACGAAGAGAATGGCAACCGACGATGGACCGTTCCGTTGTGGAATCGTTGCGACGCCGAAGGTGGCTGATGCTGTGCGGGTCTCGTGGTGAACGGACGGGCCGAACCGGTCGGATACCGACTGCTCGGCCCGGTGCAGGTTCTCGCCGGCGCACGACCGGTCGACCCGGGGCCGCCGCGACAGCGGGCGGTGTTGGCGGCGTTGCTGGTCGACGCGGGCCGGGTCGTCGAACAGGCCGCGCTGGTCGACCGGGTGTGGGGCGAGCAGGCCCCTGCCGACGCACGGGGCAGCCTGCGGGCGCACGTCACCCGGATCCGGCAGGTGTTGCGCGAGGCGGCCGGTGACGCCAACCCGCCGCCGCTGGTGCACCGCTCCGGCGGGTACGTGCTGGAGATCGACGAGGAACTGGTCGACCTGCACCGGTTCCGTCGATTGCTGCTGCGCGCCGGGGACACCGGTGACGACCGGGAACGGCTGGCCACCCTGCGCGCGGCGATCGGGCTCCGGCAGGGCGTACCGCTGGCCGGCATCGCCGGGGACTGGGCCGCCCGGATGCGGGAGAGCTGGATCCGCGAGCACCTGGACGCCGTGGTGGCGTGGGCGGATGCCGAGCTGGGTGCGCACAACCCGGCCGTCACCATCGGGCTGCTGGCCGAACTGGCGGCGGAACACCCGCTCGTGGAGTCGCTCACCGCCGCGCTGATGCGGGCCCAGCATGCGCTCGGGCGCACCGCCGACGCGTTGCGGGAGTACGCGGCACTGCGGACGCGGTTGGCCGAAGCGCTCGGCGTCGACCCGGAACCGAACCTCCAGACGCTCCACCAGGCGCTGTTGCAGGGTTCCTCCCCGCTCCCCCGGGCCGCGCCGGCCGCCGGTACGCCGGCGCCGGTGCCGGCGGAGCTGCCCACGGACGTCCGCGGCTTCGTGGGGCGTACCGACGCCCTGACCGGCCTCGACAAGCTGCTGGCCGAGCCCACCGGGGTGGCGACGGGCGGCGTGCTCGCGGTGATCTCCGGCACCGCCGGGGTCGGCAAGACCACCCTGGCCGTGCACTGGGCGCACCAGGTGGCCCACCGGTTCCCTGACGGCCAGCTCTACGCCGACCTGCGCGGCTTCGACCCCGGCGGGGTGCCGGTCCGGCCGGCCGCCGCGCTGCGCGGCCTGCTCGAATCCCTCGGCCTACCGCCCGAGCGGATCCCCGCCGACCCGGAGGCGCAGGCGGCGCGCTACCGCAGCCTGCTGGCCGGCAAGCGGATCCTCGTCGTGCTCGACAATGCCCGCGACGCCGACCAGGTCCGGCTCCTGCTGCCCGGCACGTCCACGTCGGCCGCCGTGGTCACCAGCCGCGACCGGCTCGCTCCGCTGGTGACCGTGCACGGCGCCCACGCGCTCGCCGTCGACGTCCTCGACCTCGACGAGGCCCGGCTCCTGCTGGCCCGCCGCCTGGGTGTCGACCGGGTGACCGCCGACCCGGCCGCCGTGCAGCAGATCATCGCCGCCTGCGCGCGGCTGCCGCTCGCCCTCGCCATCGTCTGCGCCCGCGCGCAGCAGACCGCGTTCCCGCTGACCGCGATCGCCGCCGAACTCGACGACGTGCACGGCCGCCTCGACGCTCTCGACGCCGGCGATCCGACCACCCGGGTACGCGCCGTCTTCTCCTGGTCCGAGGCCGCGCTGAGCGCCGGCGCGCGGCGGCTGTTCCACCTGGTGAGCCTGCACCCGGGCCCGGACGTCGGCGTGCACGCCGTGGCGAGCCTCGCCGGGCAACCGCTGGCCCCCACCCGCCGCCTGCTGGCCGAACTGGTCCGCGCCAACCTGGTCGCCGAGCCGGCACCCGGCCGGTACGCCCTGCACGACCTCCTGCGCGCGTACGCCGCCGAGGAGGTTGCCCCCGACGACGGGCGGGCCGCGCGGTCGCGCCTGGTCGGCCACTACACGCACGCCGCACACGCCGCGAACCGGCTCGTGCACGCCCAGCGGGATCCCATTCCGCTGGCGCTCGACCCACCGCCAGCCACCGACACTGCGGAGCACCTGGCGGACCCGCGCCAGGCGACGGCCTGGTTCCACGCCGAGCGGGCCGCCCTGCTCGCCACGCTGCGCCTCGTCGCCGCGTCCGGCCTCGACCGGGCGGCCTGGCAGCTCGCCTGGGCCCTCGACACGTACCTCGAACGACGCGGGTACTGGTACGACCGCGCCGTCGCCTGGCGGATTGCGCTGGAGTGCGCGGACCGGCTCGGCATTCCGGCCGCGCGTGCCGGCGCCCACCTCAGCCTCGCCCACACCGACCTGCGGTTGCAGCGGCTCGACGACGCGCAGGAGCACCTGCACCGAGCCCTCGACCTCTATGTGGGCAGCGACGACACGGCCGGGCAGGCGTTCATCCACCGCCTCTTCGCCTACCTGCACGAGCACCGGAAGGACTTGCCCAGCGCCCTGGAGCACGCCCGCCGGGCCGTCCTGCTCTACCGCGCGGCCGGACACGAACGCGGCGAGGCGTTCGCCCTCAACGCCGTCGGCTGGTGCCACACGCTGCTCGGCGACCACGCCACCGCCGTCGAATACTGCGAGCACGCGCTCAGCCTCCTGCGCCGGGTGGGCGACCGCGGCGGTACGGCCGCCACCTGGGACAGCCTCGGCCACGCCCGACACCACCTCGGCCAGTACGATCGGGCCGTCGACTGCTACCGGCAGGCCCTCGGACTGTTCCGAGAACTCGGCTACCGCGCCCATGAGGCGGACACCCTCTCTCACCTCGGCGACACCCACCTCAGAGCGGGGGACGCGGGCGCCGCGCGGATCGTGTGGCAGCAGGCCCTGAGCGTTCTCACCGACCTCGACCATCCAATGGGCGAATCGGTCCGCGCCCGCCTCGACGCCCTGCCGTCCTCGGCGTGATCCGCGCTTTGGCGGGCTGGCACCCTGCCCTGGTGGGGTTAGGGCCGGTGGGTGGTCCCGGCTCGCCACTCAGTACGGTGACCACCAGCACGCCGATCGTCGTGCCGGTGACACCGAAGGTGGTCCAGCCCGGGGAGTCGGGCGCGACCACCGTCACGACACCGATCCCCGCACCCACCAGCAGCGCCGCCCCGACCAGGTAGTACGCCAGGCGGCGGGCGTCGAAGGAGCGGGGGAAGCTGATCAGGACCCGCATCCGGGACCATCGCCGGCGAGAACACCCTCTTCTACGTCCTCGGCGGGGCCGTCCTCGCGGACCTCGCCCTCGGCGAACACCTGACCACGACGGACCGGCAGCGGGTCAGCAGCGTCGCCGGTCACCCGCCGACGGACGCCCTCCTGCATCCGGCGTGGGACTACCTCGCCGAGAAACCGCGCGGGGTGCAGACGGCGCTGGCCGCGATCGGTCCCGCCCTGCGAGAGCCGGTTCTGGAACGGCTCATCGCGCGGGGCGACATCGACCAGGAGCCCCGTAAGGTGCTCGGCCTGTTCCGGACGACGGCGCTGCGCGACGGCCGGACCGAACGCCGGTCCCGCCTGCTCGCCGACGTGCGGCGGGTCCTCGTGGACGGCGCCGAGCCGCAGGCCAGGGTCGTCGCGCTCGCGGCGTTACTCTCGGCGAGCGGGACCCTCCCGCAGTTCCACCGCGAGATCCCGTGGACGTCACCGGTGATCAGCCGAGCCAAGGAGTTTGAGCAGGGCGGTTGGGGCGCCGACGCCGCAGGGGCAGCCGTGACCCGGACCGCGACGGCCACTGTCGTCAACAGCGTCATCATGGCCATCTCGGTGTCTCCGCGAAGCTGACCCGTCAGTGAGCCCCGCGCCTCGTACCGGCTCCCTTCTCGGGCGACAACATGAGCTCGGTCAACCCACGCGCCTGAACACCTGTCGCTCTCCGGTCCCGCTCATCGGCGCTCCGACGGACCGTGTAGACCCGCGCCGCTCAGCGCGTCGACCACATCGGCGACCGCCGGATGGTCAGGGACGAGTGTCTCCAGCGCGGAGGCGAGCGAACCTCCGGGCGCCAGGTGCCGGTAGTGCTCGAAACTCCGCACCAGAGCGAACAGTTCCACCCGGGCCGCGGTGTCGCGCCGCAACTGGTGCACGATCACCGGCGGTAGGAGTTCGTAGACCTGTTCGCGGAATGCGGGCTCGGTCATCCGTGGGACGGCAAGCAACAGATCCACCAGCGCGCGATACTCGGCGGCCGTCACACGGGCCGGCTGCGTCGTCGGGGTGAGTCCCTCGCTGGACGGTCGCGGCGCCGGAACGTCGGTCATCGGAAGGGCTTCCTTCAGGTGGCGTTTCAGGGCCACGTAGGTCCGGTGCTCGTGCGAGTCCGGCTTGATGATCGAAAAGTGGTCGCCGGGCAGCACACCCACTTCGGGGAAGACGCTCCTCGCCGAGACGGGCGTCACGACTCCGTCGCGGTCGCCGGCGTACGCGACGACCGAGATCGGACAGGTGGCGGGCGTGACCGTGGTGGCGTGGATGATCTGGTTGACGACGATCCGGTGCGCGTCGGAGATGGCCTGGTCGAGTGGCCGCAGTTCGCGTTCCTGGGGGTGTCGCCACAGGCCACCCCGGCGGAGCAGCAGAGCCAGGTCGGACCCGGAGTTGGGACAGGCGAACAGCACTATTCTGCGGATCCGGGCCAGTTCGGGCCCGCATCCGACGGCGAGGGTCCGGGCCAGCATCCGCTGCACCACGAGACCGCCTTGGCTGTGCGTCACCAGAACAATTCCGGAGTGACCGCTGCCGATTTGCGCCAGGTAGGTGCGAAGACTGTCGGCGATGTCATTGATGTCCGGAATACGGCGCAAGGGGTTCAGCGAGATGGGCGGGCTCGGGTACTCGAAGGGGTGGAGGTCGAGGAATCCGAGGTCGGCATCGGTCTCGATCAGCCGCAGCAACGGCGACCAGGTGGCCGCGGACGACAGAAATCCATGTACGAAAATGACTCCGAGGCGCTCGGGCATAGCGACAAGCTACCGTGAGTGGGCAAATTCTGGCGGCGTCCGGAGTGGACGCACGGGGTCACCTGCCGCTTCCGGAATCGTCTCCACGTGCGACATGATGACTGCAGGAACCGCACGACGTGAGGAGAAGCCGGTAGTGAGCCGATCGATCGACGACATCGAGTCGGATCTGATAGACCTCACGGAGGTGACACTTGCCGATTTGCCGAGGTACGACGAGCGGATCCTCGCTCCGACCATACGGCGACTACTGCGTCGCATTGACGATCCCGAAAGCATCACCAGTGGCTACAATCCGCAACGCGTCGACTGACGGGTGTCGCCTGGGGTTCCTGGATGGGCGGTGACGCCACCGTGAACAGGCCACCCCGCCAACACCGACTCGACGAGCAGCACGTCAGCGCACTCTGCTCCGGCGGCGGTGATGTGGACACGATCGCCCAGCTTCTCGCCGTCGAGCGGAGCTGGCGTCTCCTGCAGTTGCGGGCCCTGCTCGACATCGTCGGCCCCGACCACGACACCGGTCCACTCCCGCCGGTCGGGGACGCCTGGGATCTCCTCATCGAGGCCGAACGACACAACCCCGCCAAGGTCGACGACCTGCTCCTGCATCCCCAGGTGGGAGTATGGGCGGGTTACACGTTGCGGCTTCTGCGCGGCACCGCTCCCTCCACGGCGCCGCTCTGGGTGGACCTCGGCTATCTGCACTCTCTCGCCGCCGCGGCAGCCCTCTGCGCCGGTATCGACTTCCGCATGATCGTGCCGGTCCGCGACGGCTTCGCGGTGCTGCCGACCCTCGGTGCCGTCGCGGTGCCGGAAGCAGAGCGGTGGGACAGCACCGAGGTGCACGGATCCGCCGGCCACGGTGCCGTCGGCACGCCGGCAGGCGAGGTGCGAGTCGGTGGTGACGGCTGGCAGACCATGCCCAGTGTGCGTGTCCAGGCTGACGGGCACACTCTCGCGGTGCGGCTGGACTGCCTCGACCCCTACCGGAATCTGCGGGCTCCGACGCCGCCCCGGGCGCTGAGCGAACCGGAGCTGGGGCATTGGCACGGTCTGCTCACGCAGGCGTGGGAGTTGCTCGTCAAGACCAGCCCGGCCCTGGCACTGCCCATGGCCCGGGGCCTCTTCTCGGTGGTGCCACAGCCGCCGACGGAACGGTTCCGCACGATGAGCGCCTCGGCCGGCGACGCCTTCGGTTGCATGATGATGTCGGAGCCGCGGGACGCCACCGAGCTGGCGGTGACGATGGTGCACGAGTTTCAGCACATCAAGTTGGGCGCTCTCCTGCACCTGGCTCCGCTGCACACCGGCGAGCCCGCCCGGCGGCTGTACGCGCCGTGGCGAGACGATCCCCGGCCACTGGGTGGCCTGCTGCAGGGGGTGTACGCGTTCGCGGGCATCACCGAGTTCTGGCGGTCGGTGAGCCGATGGGCGACGGACGGCGCCGGCACACTGGCGCACTTCGAGTTCGCCCGGTGGCGGCGGCAGGTGCGTACCGTACTCGCGTTGTTGGCGCAGATGCCGCAGCTCACCGAGGTCGGTCGCCGACTCGTGGCCGGCCTCACCGCGACCGCGGACCGATGGCAGACCGACAGCGTCCCCGATCAACCACTCGCCGCCGCCCACGACGCCGTCGCCGACCATCGGGCCCGGTGGCGGCTTCACCATCTGCGGCCGCCCGCAGAGGTGGTTACCGCGTTCACGAAGTGCTGGAATGCCGGCGCCGAACGGCCGGATCTGGCCGCCGTCGCACCTGCGTTGGAAGCCGACCCGAACGCCCAGGGGCTCGACGCGCGAGCCGTCCTGGAGCTCTGGCGCCTGACCGACAGCGCCGGATTCGAGCGCCTTCGGGCGGACCCGGCACCGATCGGCACGCGGGTGACGGGTGCGGCTCCCGCCGATCTGGCCCTCGTGGCCGGTGATCGGGAGAACGCTCGGCGCGGATATCTACAGGAGCTGTCCACCGATTCGGACCGGCCAGGCGCCTGGGCCGGGCTCGGGCTGATCCTGGCCGATACCCTGCCGGGCCCCGCCGCCGATGCGCTGCGCGACCACCCTGAACTGGTACGTGCCGTGCACCGGGCGGTACGGATGTGCGGCGGTGCGGCCGATCCGGTGCAGCTCGCCGCCTGGATCGGGTCGCGATGACCGGCTGTCCCCCTACAGCGGTTGCGGGTCCATGTCGCAGTTGGCCCGCCGGTCCAGGTCCATCGCCGCAGCCGTGGCCGGGTGATCGTCGCCGAGAACTCGCCGGAACTGTGCCACCGTTGCCGCGTGCAGCTCTGCGGCTTCCTGCTCGCGACCCAGTTTGAACAGGTCCATCGCCAGATTGCCATAGCCCGCGAGAGTGGTCGGATGCTCCGCGCCCAAGACTCGCCGCAGCCGTTCGGTCGCGTCCACATCCCGCTCGTACGCCTGCGCGTAGTGACCCTCGGCGTAGAGGTCGCTCGCGAGGTTGAGCGCCGCGGCCAGGGTGAGCGGATGGTCGTCACCGAGTTGCTCCCGCAGCTGGGCAAAACCCTCCTCGTCCATCTGCCGCGCCTGCGCCACCCGGCCGCGCAGCCGCTCGGTGACCGCCCAGTTGAGCCGGGCGGCGATGGTGTGCGGGTGGCGCTCGTTCCCCAGCAGCCGCTGGTAGCTGGCGTACACCTGCTCGCCCAGCACGGCGGCGCCGTCGAGGTCGCCGGTCTCCCGCAGGTCGATCGACAGGTTCAGGGAGGAGGCGATGGTGTCCGGGTGGTCCTGCCCGTAGCGGGTGAGGAAGCGGTCGCGGACCTCGGTGGAGACCAGGCGGGCCGCCCGGTGGTCACCGGCCTTGCGGAGCGTCAGCGCCAGCGTCCGCATCGCCCGCAGGGTCTGCGGATGACCTGGGCCGAGCTGGTGGCGCAGCTGGTCGGTGACCGCCTGCGCCTCGGTGCGGGCGCCCAGGTAGTCGCCGAGCTCCCGCCGGTCGGTGATGAGGTTGCGGGTGCTCTCCAGCGTGATCGGGTGGTCCGAGCCGAAGAGCTGAATGCGCAGCCGCTGATTCTCCTGGTCGATCTCGTAGGCCCGCTTGAGGTCACCGGCCAGCCGCAGGCTCACCGCGAGGTTGTGGTTCGCGTTGATGGTCTGCACGTCGTCCCGGCCCAGGGCCCGCACGTGCCGCTGGTAGATCTCCTCGGTGAGCTCCAGGGCACCCTGGAAGTCCCCGGCCACCCGCCGGTCGGCGGCGACGGCGCTGAGGGCACGCAGGAAATCCTCGTTGTCCTCCTCCAGGGTGGCCTGGTAGGTGGCGAGCACCTCCTGGTTGAGCCGGGCCGCCTCCTCGAATCGGCCGAGGACGAACAGCAGCCAGCCCATCCACAGACCCATCCGCAGCGTGGACGGATCGGCGACGCCCAACTGGTCGCGCCGGGACTGGTAGGCCCGCTCGGCCAGCTCGAACGCCGCCAGATGGTCACCCCACCAGTAGAGATAGCGGGACAGGTTGTCGATCAGCTGCCGCACCGAAGGGTCGGTGGACCGGAACGCCTGCGCGGTCATGGCGTGCGGGTACAGGTCGGCGTAGGTACGCCAGCTGTCCGGTGAGTTCGGGTCGTTCGGGTCGCCGTCGGCGAGCATGAGGTGCGCGCTGTGCCGCATCGCCGTCTGCTCGGCGTCGTCGAGCCGGTCGATCAGCACCGCCTGGACCAGCCGGTGCATCTGGATCGAGTTGGTCCGATGGTCGATCTTGGCAAGGGCGTACCGGTTGATCTCGCGGATGGCCCTGCTGAGCCGCATCGGGTCGCGCCGCGCCTCGTCGAGTTCCGGGTGGACGCTGCCGGCTCGTCCACGGCTGAGCAGGTTGCGGGGAATGGGCTCGGGGGCGAGGAACGAACACACCTGCAGGAGTTGCAGCGCCCCGGGACTGGAACCGGCCAACCGGTCGAGGGACACGTTCCACGCGGCGGCGACCGGCAACTGGTAGTCCAGCGGCACCGACACCTCGAGCAGTTCGACGCGCTTTTCCTCGAACAGGCGCAGGTACTCGTCGGTGGGCATGCCGGTCTCGGCGAGCCAGGCCGCCGCCTGATCCAGGGCCAGCGGAAGATCGCCGAGCGCCTCGGCCAGCCGATCGGTGTCCTCTTCGCTGAGGTCCGGGCTGCGGCGACGGAGCAGATCGCCGCTCTCCTGTCGGGGGAACACGTCCACCGCGAGCTGGCGGCCGACGTTCGACCACTGCGGGTTGCGGGAGGTGACCATGATGCGGCCGGACCCACCGTTGGGGAAGTAGCGCCGCACCGCCTCCGGGCTCTCCGCATTGTCGAAGATCAAAAGCCAGTTCGCGTACGGCTGCCCCAGCCGCAGCGCCTCCCGCACGGCCGGCACCGCGGCGTTGGCTTCGAGCCCCACCGGCAGATGCAGGCGCTGGGCCAGCTCGGCCAGCGCATTGGCGATCTGAGCCGGCCGTTCCGACGGGATCCACCAGATCACGTCGTACTCGTCCAGGTGGCGGTAGACGTACTCGATCGCCAGCTGCGACTTGCCGACGCCGCCCATACCGTGCAGCGCGTGCGGCAGCACGGCCGTCACACCCTGCAGCATCTGCTCGTGCAGGTGCACCAGCAGCGACTCACGACCGGTGAAGTTCGGGTTGCGAGGTGGGACGTTGCCCCAGATGGCGGGCGCGCCGGCTGGGGTTCTCTGCGGTGCGACCACATCCGCCACGCTGCTCGACACGACTGATGCTCCTTCTGACGTCCGATCATCGGTGCCCACTGCCGCCGTCATTGTCACAGGGAGTGTGCTCGGCGCAGCAGTGCTCGACCGTGTTTCCGGGTCCGCACCGAGCGCCTCGTGCAGATGGCGCGCGCGGGCGAGATAACGGCCGGACAGGGCGTGGAGAACGGCCTGTTCGACCCGTACGAACGGGGCGGTCTCCGGCGTCACCGGGGGCACCGGCGTAGCGTCGGGGTCGTCCAGCATCCGGCTGAGCCCACGGACCGCCGGAACGGTGGGCCCCAGCTGCTCACCGACCACCCGCAACACCCGGACCGCGTCCGCACGGCGCCCGGCCGCGAGCAGCTCCTCGCGGACGCCCCGGTGGAACTCATAGGTGACCCCGGCGCTGTCGGCAGTCGACGCCGCGACGGCCACCGGATGCAGCAACTCGCTGTTGAGGATCTCGGACAGGTGTGACGTCTGCGAATCCGGGATCAGGGCCTGCTGAACCCATCTCATCACCGCCAGGTTGAGCGGGGCGGCGGCGAGCTGCGTGGCGAGCGTGACCGCGGTCGGCGTCGCCCAGGCGGCGAACTCGCGTACCCGCGTCCGCGCGGACGGTGCCCCCTCCGGCGCGGACGGAGCGGTGGTCTCCGGGAGCCCGACGGCGGCCAGCACCGCGGGTAGGTGTGCCTCGCCGCCGGTGACCAGCCGGACCCAGGCGGCGAGCCAGCGGGGGTCGAGTTCGAGCACGGGCACCGGGACGGGATCGGTGGCTTCGTGCCCGGGATCGTCGAGGACGTCCGGGACCGGACTGTGCACCTCCCACCTGAGGTCGGCATTGGCGGCACCGCCGCGCGCGGTCCACCACATCCGGAGGCGACGAGGCCGGATACCGGTCCGGTACCACTGCAGTTGCGGCAGCAGGTGCAGGACGGCGACCCGCGCGCGGAGACCCCAGAGCCGAAGCAGGGCCGGCATCGTCCCGGCGTGCCAGGCCGGGCCGGCCCCGTCGGACAGCACCAGCACGATCCGTCCGTCGACCGCCACCTGCCGGGCCAGAACGGCCTGCCCCGTCTCGGCGGAGTCGAACCCGACCACCTCGACGCCGGCGAACCCCTCGTGATCGCGCAACACCGCCACCAGGCGGTCGACAGTGTCACGCCACACCGCCATCGAGGGGACGACATCCACCAGCACCGTCACACCCGCCCCGGCCGCCGGGGCGGGCGAGGAACCGGACAGCGGGCGCAGCGCCTGAGAGATCGCCTCCCAGGTGGCTTGCGCGTCGCCTCCGGTCACCAACTGTCCCCTGTTCCTCGACCAACGGGAGCGCCCAGCGCGTCGGGCCTGCGCTCCGGATCGTCCCAGAGGATCGTCAGGTGGTGGCCGATGTGACCGTCCCGCAACGCGGGCTCGAGCTGTAGCGCCTGATGCCGCAATTCTTTAGCACGCATCGGCAGCTGTCCCAGGCCTCCATCATTTACCAGACTGGAGACGACCTCCCGGAACTCGGCGCTGGTACAGTCACCCCGATGCCAGATGATCACCGGCAGCCCGGCCCGCAGGGCCGCTTCGATCTCTTGCTGACCGGTCTCGCCGTGCTGCGTCGGTGGTTCGCTGAGGACGAGTGAGACCACCCGGTCGTCGGCCTTGAGCTCCGTCTCGAGCCGGGTGAAGTAGTCGTTGCCGCTGGGTTGGCTCCAGAAGACGACGCTGTGGGCGGGAGCCGCGAGCAGCTGCCTCCAGCGCTGGTGCCAGGCACGGTGCCAGCGCCGGGTGCGTAGCCGTTCCAGACTACGAACCACCACGGGATAGTCCATGGCCAGGGCGATCGGTCGCGAGCTGTCGATCTCCTTACGCCAGCGGTCGACCCCGACGTTGAGCAACTCCCACGGCAGGACGAACTCGACCACGACCGTGCCGGTCCGGTCCGACCATTCGATCTCCATCTGCTCGATCACCCGCTCCACCTCACGTTCCAGGTCGTGGAGACGGACCAGGCGGGGCTCACCCTGCCGGGAATGCCAGGAGTCTGCGCCGTACCACTGGCGGAAGTGCGACAACGCGTAGGTGTCGTCGCTGCCGTCGGGGTCCACGTGCGGCTCGACCTGGACGACCAGGTACGCGGTGGTGCCCATCGGCTGTTCACCGCCGCGGTGCAGGTACGCCCGCCGGTCCTCCAGCTGTGCCGTCAGTTCCTGTCCGGTGGCCACCCGACTGTTCCGCTGTCGGATCCACCGGGCGTCCTGCGCGTCGACCTGGTCTTCGAGCAACGCCAGGAAGGCCATGCTCGGCGGCAGGCCGTCGGGGCCGGCGTTCTGCCCGGCCAGGTGGACGAACGCCTGCCAGGCGTCGACGCACCACGACGGCGGCCCGGGCGACCGGTGCTCGGTGGCGCGCTGATACAACACGGTCAGGTTGACGGGGACGAGGTTGCTCAGCAGCGGACGCAGCCGGCTCCAGTCCTCCTCGGTCAGGACATCGACCGCCTCCCACTCGTCCCGGAGACGCTGCAACCGGACGACCTCCTCCGTGCCCGGTTCCAGGTGCTCGACCGTCTCCACCAGGATCTGCAGCCCGTCGGCGCGCCTGCTGCAGGCACGCACCAGCTCGACCATCTGCAGCCGCAACTCAGGGTGCTCACGCAGCGGGAAGGGGCCGAGCCGGTCCTGAAGTTGTTCGACGAGGAGTTGGCGGCTGGCCTGACCCCGCATCAGCCGGGTGCGTTCGAGCACACCGACGAGCACCGTCTGAATCCGGTGCCGTACCTGTTCACCGCTGGTCTGCGCAGTTTTCATGTACTCACAGGTTCAAGGGCATGGCGGTTCGGGTCCCGGCGGGCCCGGTCGTCACAGGCTACCGTCTGACCATCCCCAACGGGACCTATGAGAACGATCAGAAACGACCTGCGACAGCGACTATTCGGCTGTTCCCTTGCGATTGATCCGCTACCCCTCAAGTCCGGAAGGAGGCCGGGTTCCGGAAAGCTTCTACGGCGTGCGGGGAAGCCGGACCGACCGCAATTGGGGCTGGGGACGAGGTCGATGGTCCCCGTTCCGGCCGGCGGTGATCCATCCGGGGCTGAGCACCAGCGTTTCGATCATGCAAGCAGCAGTGCCGCAGCCCAGGTGAGCGTGGTGGCCGCCGGAGGTGTACCGCGGAGCACGAGCGCGACGCCGGCCGCACCATCGAGCACGCCGGCCCCGTGCGCAGGGAGGTTTGCCGGCCGGCCAGAGGGCTACGCACGCCGGGCATGAGATGCCAACCGGGTCAGCCGGAGCCTCCCGAGAATCTCGCTCACCCCACTGCTGGGCGGCAGCACGCCGGGCGTAGACGTCGTTTCCGCCTACGCCCGGGAGCCTGTAGCCCTTAAGCCTGCTCGATGTCCGAGAACAGCCCCTTGAACGGGACCTGCGTCCCCACGAGGGCGCCGAAGACATCAGCGGCAACGGTTGTCGCGACCGCTGCGGAGGCGTCTTCGTAGCTGTCGAAGTAGAGGTCGAGCGTCCGGTACGCGGGGGTAGCGGTGCCATCCTCCTTCGGCCACACCTTGGCGGACTCGAGTCGCCGCAGTTTCGGGAACTTCGCTGCGGCAGCCGTCACGTCCGCGTAGACCCGCTCGAAGTCGTCAGGGCTCGCAGGGTTGTCGATGATGATCGTGATCTTGGTAGGCAAGGGATTCTCCTCGAAGTGGACCGAATGTTTGTTCAGCGGCCGTAGGTCTCGAGCAACCGCAGCCACACCTCACTGACGGTCGGGTAGGCCGGAACCGCGTGCCACAGCCGGTCCAACGGGACCTCGCCGACGATGGCGATGGTCGCGGCGTGGATCAGTTCCGCGACGTCCGGGCCGGCGAGGGTCAAGCCGACGATCACCTTGCGGTCCTCGTCGACGACCATGCGGGCGTGCCCTCGGTAGCCATCGGCGTGCAGGGACGCTCCGGCGACAGCCCCGAGGTCGTAGTCCACCACCCGGATCCGTAGCCCGGCCGCCTCGGCCGCAGCCGCGGTCAGGCCCACCGACGCGATCTCCGGGTCGGTAAAGACCACCTGCGGCACCGCACGCTCGTCGGCCGTCGCCACGTGCCGGCCCCACCGGCCGTCCTCGACCTGCTGGCCCGTTGCCCGGGCCACGATCACGTCGCCCACCGCCCGCGCCTGGTACTTGCCCTGATGGGTCAGCAGCACCCGCCGGTTCACATCGCCCGCCGCATAGAGCCACTCGCCGCCGCCGACGACGCGCAGGGTGTCGTCGACCGTCAGCCAGGCACCCGGCGCCAGCCCGACCCGGTCGAGGCCGATGTCCTGGGTGTTCGGTGTGCGACCGACCGCCACCAGTACCTCGTCAGCTTCGACCCGCTCGCCGGAGGCCGTCCTGATGTGGACGGCTCCGTTGTCGTCGCGGTTGACGGCGACGGCCTCCGCGCCGAGACGTACGGACACACCGGCCTCGCGCAACGACTCGGTGACCAGTTCACCGGCGAACGGCTCCGCCGACGGCAACAGGCCGTCGCGGGCCAGCACCGTCACCGCAGACCCCAGGGCGGCGAACGCGGTCGCCATCTCGGCTGCCACGACGCCACCACCGATGATGGCGAGCCGACCGGGAACCGAACTGGCCGATGCGGCCTCGCGGCTGGACCACGGCGCCGATTCGCGCAGCCCCGGGATGTCCGGCAACAGGGCGCTGCTGCCGGTCGCGACGACCACGGCGTGCCGCGCGGTCAGCGTCGTCGTGACGCCGTCGACGCCGGTCACCTCGACAACGCGGGCGGAACTGATCCGCCCCTGACCGCGGTGCAGCGCGATGCCGGCCGACGCCAGCCACGAAACCTGACCGTCGTCCTGCCAGTGCGACGCGAAGGAGTCCCGCCGGCCCAGCACCGCAGCCGCGTCCAGGTCTCCCGTCACCGCCTCCCGCGCACCGGGCAGCTGGCGGGCCGCACGCAACGCGGACGCGCTGCGCAGCAACGCCTTGGTCGGCATGCAGGCCCAGTAGGAGCATTCACCGCCGACCAACTCCCGCTCGACGATGGCGGCGGTCAGCCCGCCCCGCACGACCCGATCGGCCACGTTCTCCCCGACCGGACCGGCACCGATCACAACGACGTCGTACTCGATGGTGGTCATGTCACTCGCCCTTCGCGGTACGGCCGAGGCGGATGGCGGCGATGAGGAAGAAGATGGCGCCGGGAATGGCGTAGCCGGCAGCGTTGGTCAGCGACGGGTTGTCCGCGGAAGCAGCGGCGATGAAGGACCCGCCAGCCGGAACCGAGATGCCGCCACTGATGATCATCGGCCACTGGCCGCCCATCTTGCGACGGGTGACCCCCACGATCAACTGGACCAGACCGGCGACGATCGCCCACGCGCCCCACACCCGCAGGACAGCGGGAACACCGGAGGCGCCGGCGACACCCACGCCGACAGCCGTGACCAGGCTTACCGCGATGTTGACGTACAGCAGGGTCGGCGAGCCGGTGGCCCGCGACGAACGGAGGTCGTAGATGGCGGCGCCCACGTCGAACAGCGGGTAGAGCACGAACAGCGCCACCGCGAGAGGACCGATGTCCTTGGCGGTGGTGATCGCCACGCCGGCCCAGACGATGGCGAAGGCGAAGCGGACGAAGTACAGCCGCCGCAGCGCGGAGGCCGTCCGGGAGATGCCGGGCGAAGTAGCAATGGTGGTCACGGGTGACCCTTTCAGCGGAGGGGCTAGGTAGACCGATC
The DNA here is from genome assembly GCF_057708145.1 of Micromonospora sp. bgisy143. Classification (NCBI taxonomy): domain Bacteria; kingdom Bacillati; phylum Actinomycetota; class Actinomycetes; order Micromonosporales; family Micromonosporaceae; genus Micromonospora; species Micromonospora sp. bgisy143. The sequence goes on along the minus strand of NZ_JBYIRN010000003.1, from coordinate 255,354 downwards.
GTTCTGTCTTGTCCAGCATGACAGGCCCGACCCGCACCGTCAAGACCGAACGTTCTATCCACTCCGACGCGCCTGAGGCCGCTCATACCCCGCAGACCGAACGTTCTATCCGCTAGGATGACGACATGGCGACCACAGCACCCGGCGCCCGGCCCTCCGAGGCGCGCCAACGGCTCCTGGCCACGGCCATGAAGATCTTCTACTCGGAGGGCATCCATTCCGTGGGCGTGGACCGGATCATCGCCGAGGCGAAGGTGACCCGGGCCACCTTCTACCGACACTTCCCCAGCAAGGACGATCTCATCCTCGCCTACCTGCGCGAGATCCATGAGATGGATCGCGGCGCGGTCGACGCGGTCGTCACCACCGATGCACGGCCGGTCGCCCCACTGCTGGCCATTGCCAACTCCATTGCCGAGCGCGTCCAGTCCCCGGGGTTCCGTGGCTGCGCGTTTCTGAACGCCGCGGCGGAGTATCCGGACACGGAACATCCCGTACGTCAGGAGATCATCGCCCACCGGCAGTGGTTCCTGGACACGCTCACCACGCTGATGGCACAGGTCCAGGAGGAGACGGCAGAGTCCGCCGCGCGCCATTTCGTCATGCTCCGCGACGGCGCCATGGCCGCCGGATGCCTCTTCGACCCCGCGTTGGTGTCCGAGACCTTCCTCCACGGCGTCGAGGGACTTCTCCGGATCACGGCTGAGCGCCAGTCGACCGAATCCGCAGGCTAGTCCGCCGTGGCCGCGCTCGGTCACGCCTCAGAGTCGCGATCATGCCGCCCGCCCGCCGCTCGCCCGGAGCGCAGGCGACCGAGCGGAACGTTGCCCTCGGCGCCACCGCACGGTCGCGCATGATCGACTCGACGTCGCCGATCCGGGGGCATCGACCGGTCCCGGATACCCCGAGTTCGGCGACCTCGTGTGGATCACCGCGTCTGAACCGAGCGGGGGACGCCGGGGCAGAAGCTCACCGTCAGACAGCCGCAGGTACGTCGGCGTAGCATCCCCGAGCGTGGCGGCAACGAACACAAGGGAGGCTCAAGCTCCGCATCCAACGGGCCACGCCGGCCGCTACCGCCACACCCCCACCGTCTCGACATGACAGCACCGCACCCCCAACCCCACACCCCTTGTGCCCGGAGGATCGCAGACCATGGACCACGCATCCCAGCTCATCCAGGAGCGGAGTGCCCCGCCGGCCACGCTGGTGATCTTCGGTGCCTCCGGTGACCTGACCCGGCGCAAGCTGCTGCCCGCGGTGGAGAGCCTGGCTCGGCACGAGCGGCTCCCGGATCAGTTCGCCCTCGTCGGTGTCGCGCGTACGTCGATGACCGACGAGCAGTTCGCCGAGAGCGCCCTCGGCGAACACACCCTGGCCAGCAAGCGCCAACTTCAGGGCGGCGTGCGGTACGTGACCGGCGGCTACGACGACCCGGAAACCTACAAGCGGCTCGTGGAGACCCTCGACGATCTCGACGCACTGCGGGGCACATCCGGCAACCGGATCTTCTACCTGTCCACCCCGGCCGGGGCCTTCGAGCCGGTGATCAACGGACTCGCCCGTGTCGGGCTCAACCAGCCCCGCGAAGGCTCATTCTCCCGCCTGGTCATCGAGAAGCCGTACGGGCGCGACCTGGTCACGGCCCGCGAACTCGACGGCGTCGTGCACAGTGCCTTCGACGAGCACCAGGTCTTTCGGATCGATCACTACCTGGGCAAGGACACCGTCCAGAACGTGCTGGCGCTGCGCTTCGCGAACTCGATCTTCCAGCCCATCTGGGACCGCTCCTGGGTCGACCACGTGCAGATCACCGTCGCCGAGACCCTCGGCGTCGGCAGCCGGGGCGGCTTCTACGAGGACGCCGGCGCGATGCGGGACATCGTGCAGAACCACGTGCTCCAGGTCCTCGCGCTGGCCCTGATGGAACCACCGGCCTCGTTCGAGGCCGAGGGCCTGCGCAACGAGAAGGTGAAGCTGCTGCAGGCGATCCGCCTCCCCACCGACCGGGACATCGCCGATGCCGCGGTCCGGGGTCAGTACACCCGGGGCGGCACCCGCGAGGAGCTGATGGCCGGCTACCGCGAGGAGCCCGGCGTCGATCCCCTGTCGCGGACCGAGACCTACGCCGCCATGCGGCTCAACGTGGACAACTGGCGTTGGGCCGGGGTGCCGTTCTACGTACGCACCGGCAAGCGCCTGCCGGCCCGGCTCACCGAGGTGGCACTGCAGTTCCAGCGACCGCCGCACCTGCCGATCCCGACCGATCAGCTCACCGGCCTCGATGCTGACGCGCTGATCCTGCGGATCCAGCCGAACGAGGGGATCTCGCTGCGCTTCGGCGCCAAGGTGCCGGGCCACTCCTTCCGGGTCCGCACCGCCACGATGGAGTTCTCCTACGACCAGACGTTCGTCGAGGAGTCGCCGGAGGCGTACGAGCGTCTGCTCCTGGACGCGCTGATCGGTGACGCGTCGCTGTTCATCCGCAGCGACGAGGTGCAGCAGTGCTGGCGGATCGTCGACCCCATCATCGACCACTGGGAGAAGGACAACTCGCCGATCCCCACGTACGAGGCCGCCTCCTGGGGCCCGACCGACGCCGACCGGCTCATCGGCCGGCATGGCCGCACGTGGCGCAACTCCGCGTGACCTGCCATCACGAGGACGATCGGCCGCGCTGAGCGGCGTTGTCGCCGCCTGGACCCAGCGCCAGGCGGTGGCGACGCCGTTCTCGGAGCCGGCCGCGAGTCGGGTGGTAGGTGTCGCCCGTGCGTACCTGGGCCAGAGCCAGCAGCGCCGGCCGGCCGGGTTCGCGGCGACGTGTCCGATCGAGGTCAGGTCGATGCTTTTGGCCGCTCTCCTGGTTGCGCTGGCTCGGCCGGGCGACGACGCTGGCCGATGGAGGTTTCGCCGAGATCGCGCCGGTTGGAGCCAATATGAGAAAGATGCAAATCTGCCTGGTGCTCGGCCTGACCGCGGCGATGTCGGTGGGCGTGAGCGCCGTGCCGGCCGCCGCCGACGGCGAAACCACAACCCTGGTCAGCGCCTCCACCGGCGGCGCCCAGACCAACACCTTCAGCGGAGACTCGGCGGTCAGCGCCGACGGGCGCTACGTCGTCTTCTGGTCGGAGGCTTCCAATCTGGTGCCCGGGGACACCAATGGCGTCGGGGACGTCTTCGTGCGCGAGCGGGTCACCGGCCTCATCACCAGGGTCAGCGTCTCCACCGGTGGCACCCAGGGCAACCGGATCAGCAACGAACCGGCGATCAGCGCCGACGGTCGCTACGTCGCTTTCTCATCGGCGGCGTCGAACCTGGTGACGGGCGACCTGAACGGGATGGTCGACATCTTCCTTCGCGACCGCGTCGCCGGCACCACGAGCCTGGTCAGCGTGTCCAGCACCGGTTCCGCTGCTCTCAGTCCCAGCAACGGCCCGGCGATCAGCGCCGACGGGCGCTACGTCGCCTTCATATCGTCCGCGTACCTGGTGCCCGGTGACACCAACGGCTTCTCCGACGTGTTCGTTCGTGATCGGGTCACCGGCCTGACCAGCCGGGTCAGTGTGTCCAGCACCGGCGCCGGGGCCAACGAAGGCAGCTTCAGCGCGTCGATCAGCGCTGACGGACGTCACGTCGTTTTCGCGTCGGGCGCGTCCAATCTCGTAGCCGACGACACCAACGGCACCCCCGACGTCTTCCTCCACGACCGTGCCACCGGCCTGACCAGCCGGGTCAGTGTGTCCAGCACCGGCGCCGAAGCCAACGACGGAAGCGGTAGCCTGGCGATCAGCGGCGACGGACGTTACATCGCCTTCACGTCGGGGGCGTCGAACCTCGTACCCGGGGACACCAATCAGGTCACCGACGTCTTCCTGCGCGACCGGCTCATCGCCACCACCACCCGCGTGAGCGTCAGCACCAGCGGCGGCCAGGCCGAGAGTCACAGCCCCAGCCTCAAAGCGGCGATCAGCGCCGACGGACGCTTCATCGCCTTCATGTCATACGCGTCGAACCTGGTTCCCCCCGACGTCAACCGCGAGTACGACGTCTTCCTCCGCGACCGGGTCGCCGGTACCACCAGACGCGTCAGCCTGGCCACCAACGGCACCGAGCCCAACGGCCGCAGCTATACGGGCAAGGGGATCAGCGCTGACGGCCGCTACGTCACCTTCGACTCGATCGCGTCCAACCTCGCACCCGGAGACACCGACGGTGCTTACGACGTCTTCCTGCGGGACCTGGGCGCACCGACCACACCGGTCGACCCACCGCAGCCACCCGTCATCCCCACCCTTCCAGCGCCTCCACAGCCGGCTCCGGCATCGGCACCGCCACCCACATAGGTGCCTCGCTCGCAAAGGGGGACCGCCGCGGGTGGTGGAGGGCCCGGTCAGGGCAATGCGACGGTCACGCCCTGAACGTGCGGCGGTAGGTGTCCGGCGGTACGCCGACCGAGCGTTGGAAATGGCGCCGCAGCGTCGTCGCGGTGCCCATGCCGGCGGCCGCCGCGATCGCGTCCACGCCGTCGTCGGTGGTCTCGAGCATCTCCTGGGCGCGCCGGATCCGCTGGATCAGCAGCCACTGCAGCGGGGTGGTGCCGGTGACCGCGTGGAACTGCCGGGTCAGGTGGCGGGCGCTCAGATTCGCCTGCCGCGCCAGGTCCTCCACGGTGAGCGGCTGGTCCAGCCGTGACATCGCCCACGGGATCAGATCGGCCAACGGATGGTCGTCCCGGACCGGCACCGGCGTGGTGACGAACTGGGCCTGGCCACCCGCCCGGTGCGGCGGCACCACCAGACGACGGGCGACGATGTTGGCGACCGCCGAGCCATGGTCTCGCCGGACCAGGTGCAGGCAGAGGTCCATCGCTGCGGCCTTGCCCGCCGAGGTCAGCACCTCGCCGTTGTCGACGTAGAGCACGTCCGGGTCCACCGTCACCCGGGGATGGCGAGCGGCCAGTTGCCCGGTGTGCGCCCAGTGCGTGGTCGCCCGCAGGCCGTCCAGCAGCCCGGCGGCGGCGAGCACGAACACCCCGGTGCACAGGGAGACGACCCGGGCGCCCGCCCGGTGGGCCACGCGTACCGCCGCGACGAGGTCGGCCGGCGGGTCGGCGTCGACGTCCGCGAGCGCGGGGACGATCACCGTGCCCGCGCGGGCCAGGTCGTTCAGGTCGCCGTCCGGCTCCAGCCGGAACCGGCCGACCCGTACCGGACTCGTGCCGCAGACGCTCACGTCGTACCAGGGGCCCGAGACGGCGTCGGGCGGTGCGCCGAAGACCTCGTAGGCCAGGGCCAGTTCGAAGTGGAGCATCCCGTCGGTGGCGGCGATGGCGACGGAGCGCGGGACGACAGCCATGTCGGGAATTGTATGGGTCGCGTCCTTCCGGACACTGGTGGCGATCATCCGACCGGACCAGGATCTCTGGCAGTGGATCACTTCGAGGCACGGGGAGCTGGACATGGCGACGGTCGGGAACATCGCGGTCTACGGCGCGTACGGGCACACCGGACGGTTCGTGGTGGCCGAGCTGCGCAGGCGCGGGCTGGTCCCGCTGCTGCTCGGCCGGGACCGGGACCGGCTGCTGGCGCTGACCCAGGACCATCCGCATGCCGAGGTACGACCGGCGTCGGTCGACGATCCGGCCTCGCTCGACCGGGCCCTCGACGGCGCGGACGCCGTGATCAACGCCGCCGGACCGTTCGCCTCGACCGCCGGCCCGGTGATCGAGGCAGCCCTGCGGGCCGGCATCCCCTACGTCGACGTGGCGGCGGAGATCGAGGCGAACCTCGACACCTTCGCGCACCACGCCGAGCGCGCCCGCGCCGCAGGCACTCTGGTGGTGCCCGCGATGGCCTTCTTCGGCGGCCTCGGCGACCTGCTGGCCACTGCCGCCATGGGCGACTGGACGGCCGCGGACGAGGTGCATGTCGCGTACGGCCTGACAAGCTGGCACCCCACCGGCGGCACGCTGGCCTCGGGTACGGTCTCGACCCAGCGCCGCGGTGGCCGCCGCCTCCGGTTCACCGGCGGACGGTTGCATCACCACGACGACGCGCTGCCCACCCTGGAGTGGCCCTTCCCCGCCCCGCTCGGCCCACGGCCCGTCCTCGGCGAGTTCACCATGGCCGACGTCGTCACCATCCCCAGCCACCTGGCCGTGCCCGAGGTCCGCACCTACATGACCACCCAGGCGGCCGCGGACCTGGGATCTCCCGACGCCAGCGCGCCGACCGCCGTCGACGAGCGGGGCCGCTCCGCGCAGACGTTCGTCGTCGACGTCCTCGTCCGGTCCGGTGACACGGAACGCCGACTTGCCGCCAGCGGCCAGGACATCTACGCCGTCAGCGCGCCGCTCGCGGTGGAGGCCGTCGACCGCATCCGCACCGGGCGTACCCGAATGACAGGTGTCGTCTCCGCGGGCGCGGCCTTCGACGCCGTGGACTTCCTCCACGCCCTCTCCGCGCACCTCACGGTGCACCGTCCGGCGGACATCCGTGGCCGGTCGCCCCTCTCAGCCGGAAACGCAGACGGTACGCGCTGAAGCTGATGTCAGCGCGCACCGTGGATCGGGTACGCGACCAACCAGGGCCTTGCCTCCCCGGACGTCCCCGGTGAACCTTAATCCACGGGCGAGCGGCGAGCCGGTCGTCCGGAAGCGCGCGGCACGGCCGGAGGGAGCGCGGTGCATCCGTTGCGGGCAGGTCACCAGCGGGGAGTCTGCTGCGTGGTGGCCGCCGCCGGCTACGGCAAGACCACCGCGTTACGCCGCTGGTTTCCTCGATCTGGCGCCCGCTGGTGCCGAGGGGACGACGCACCCGTATGCCAGCTCGTCGCCGACGCCGTCGCGGCCGGCGACCGGCTGGTCGTGGTCGACGACCTGCCGCCGACCTCGGCGGAGCAGCTACACCAGCTGCTCGAGGAGATCGCGCGGTGGGCCGATGACGTCACCGTCGTCCTTGCCTCGCGGTGGCCGCTGTCCGCACCGTCCACACGCCTGCTCGGCAGCGGGCTCTGGACCGAGCTGGGCCCGGCCGACCTGGTGCTCTCCCCGCAACGGATCGCCGACCTGATCGCCGAGGAGTACGGCCTCTCCACGCCGGACCTCGGCGACCGGCTGTACGCGGCGACCGGCGGCTGGCCGGCGCTCGTCCATCTGTCCGCCGAGACTCTGCGGCTGGGTGGTGTGCCGGCCGGACCGCTCGCGCCGATCCTCAGCGAACCCGGTGGGCCGCTCGCGCGGTACGTCGCCGACGAGGTGCTGTCCGCGCTGCCTGCGGACGCGAACCGGCTGCTGCGTCAGGTCGGTGCGCTGGCGCCGGTGAGTGTGGGGCTGTGCCGTGCGCTCGGCCACCGCGGTGCCCCGGGTGTCATCGACCGGCTACGCCGTACCGGCCTGCTGACCCGGACGAACTGGGCCGCGGCCGGGCCGGGAGCACCGGCACCCGAAGAACTCTTCGTGCCGATCGTCGTCGAGACCGCCCGGCACGGGCACCGCGCACCGACCGCCGGTCAGCTCCGCGACACGGCCGCCACCGCAGCGGCCTGGTACGACGAGCACGGGCCGCCGGTCGCCGCGGCCCGGGAGTACCTGCGGGCCGGGGACCACGCGGCGGCCGCGCGGGTGCTCGACGCGTACGGCGACCGGATGATCGCCGCAGGTCGGTCCGGCGCGGTGGTCGAGCTGGTGCGCGTGCTGCCGGAACGGCATCGGAGCCGCCGGCTGCGCCTGCTTCTCGGCGACGCGTTGCGCACCCTCGGCGACCTCGGTACGGCCACCCGCGAGTACGACGCCGTCGCCGAGCAGGCCTGGGACGCGGGCCTCGCGTGGCGGCTGGGCCGAATCCATTACCAGCGGGGGGACGCCCGGGCGGCCCTGGCGATCCTCGAACGGCCGCTCGCCGAATCCGACCAGCTCCCCGATCGGGCGCTGCTGCTCGCCTGGACAGCGCACGCGCACCTGCTGGCCGGTGACACCGACGCCGCCACCGCATGCGCACGGCAGGCGCTCGCCGCCGCGACCAGCGCCGGTCAGGACGATGTACTGGCCGCCACCCACCTCAGCGTCGCGCTGTGCCTCAGTGTGGCCGGTGACATCGCGGGCAGCGAGGAGCACTTCGCCCTGGCACTGCCGATCGCGGAACGCATCGGCGACGTCCTGCTGCTCACCCGCATTTACACCAACCGCACCCACCAGTATCTGCGTACCGGCCGGTTCGCCGAGGCGCTGACGATGGCCGAACGGTCGGCCCGGTACGCCGCGCTGGCCGGCGCGCCCAGCCTGCGCGCCATCGCGACCAGCAACGAGGCGGAAGCGCTGGCGATGCTCGGCCGGTACGACGAGGCGGTGCAGCGGTACGAGACGGCGCTGGGGTTCTACCAGCAGAAGGGCTCCCGACGGTTCATCCACGCGCTGCTCGGACTGGGTGAGCTGTACCGCCGGCGAGGCTGGCGCGAGCAGGCGCGCGCCGCGTACGAGGAGACGATCCGGGTCACCGAGGAGACCGGGAACGCGCACGTCCTGGTGCCCGCGCTCGCGGGGCTGGCGCTGGTACGACTGGACGACGACGTGCCGGCGGCGGCGCGCTACGCCGACCGGGCCGGTCGGGACGTCGGGGACGAGATCGTGGCACCGGCGCTGCTGGCCCAGGGCTGGGTCGCGCTCCGGATGGCCGCGCCCGATCGGGCCGCCACGCTCGCCGACGAGGCGGCCCGCATCGCACGAGGTCAGGGGGACCTGGCGGGGCTGGCCGACGCGCTCGAACTGCGGGCCGCGGCGGAGCAGGACCTCGGGCGGGCCCGCGAGGCGCTGCGTGAGGCGTACGCGATCTGGACCCGAGCCGGCGCGGCGGTCGAGGCGGCCCGGCTGCTGGTCGTACTCGGGCGGTTGCCCGGGGCCGACATCGACGACCGGCTGGCCGGCCTGCTCGCGGGCGAGCAGGTCGTTCTCGCCGGCGCCCTGGTGGATCGGACCGCGAGCGGCTCCGGCGCGGGGGCGCCCGGTGCCGGGCCGGTCTACCAGCGGGTGGTGATCCGGGCCCTCGGCCGGTTCGAGGTGCATCTCGACGGCCAGCCGGTGCCAGCCTCGCAGTGGCAGTCCCGCAAGGCGCGTGATCTGGTCCGTATCCTCGTCGCGCGGCGCGGCCGGCCGGTGCCGCGGGGCGAGCTGTGCGAGCTGCTCTGGCCGGACGACGACCCGGATCGCACCGGGCACCGCCTGTCGGTCCTGCTCTCGATCGTCCGGGGGGTGTTCGACCCGACGAAGACGTTCGCTCCAGATCACTTCCTCATCGCCGATCAGGCGTGCATCGCGCTCGACGTCGGTCGGTTGCGGGTGGACGTCGAGGAGTTCCTCGCGCACGTCGCGCACGCGCGCCGCCTGGTGGAGCGGGGAGCGCTGGACCAGGCGCGGACGGTGCTGCTGTCCGCCGACCGGCAGTACCGCGCCGACGCGTTCGAGGACGAGCCGTACGCCGACTGGTCCGGTCCGCTGCGCGAGGAGGCGCGGGCGGCGTACCTCGGCATGCTGCGCCTGTTGGCCCAGGTCAGCCGGGCCACGGCGGGCCCGGCTGCGGCGGTGCCGTACCTGCTGCGACTCCTGGAACGGGATCCGTACGACCAGCCGGCACACCGGGCGTTGGTGCGCGCGCTGGTCGCCGGCGGCCAGCACGGCGAGGCCCGCCGGGCTCTCGCCCGGTACCGCGAGGCGATGCGGGTCATCGGGGTGCACCCGCCGGACGAGCTCATCCTTGCCCCGGCTCGGCAGCCACCGGCCGCCGTTCGCCAGCGGTCGCCGGCCGCCGCCAACGGCCGGCGGGGTCCGGTACCCGATCGCGGGTGTTGACCGGCCGGGGCGCTGCTGGCGGCGGGACAGCGGCGCCCCGAGCGAGGTGGTCGGTCGGCGGGACGGCTACCGGTCAGTGGAAGGCGGCCATCTCCGCGGCGGACACGGCGAGCGAGCCCGCACCGTCCCCCGCGGCGTCGGCCCGGGCGGCGGCCGGCCCCGGCAACTGGCTCGCCCGGACGGCCTCGGCGCCCGCCTGGCGGAGGTTCGCGCTGGGAACGAGCGCGTTGAGGAAGAACGGTCCCGCGCCCGTCACGCTGGCGCCGACGCCGTACACGTGGGCGTCCGGACCGGCAGGCGCGGTGCCGACCGTCTTCGGCCAGGCGCCGTCGTACCCGGTGGCGGCCTCGACGCGGACGCCGGGCGGTCCGGTCGGTTGCGTGGGCTCCTTGCAGACCCCGACGGCGGTGAGGGCAGCCGGCTCGGCGGTGCCGCCCGTGTGCACCCGCACCGTCCGCAGCCCGGGACCGAACGCGACCTCGTCAACGTACGTCTGGTCCACCGCCCCTTCGACACGGAAGCCGGTGCCGACCAGCCGCGTGTCGCCGGGGCAGCTCACCTCCACCGTCGACGCCGATCCGACGGTGGCCGTCGTCCGCACCGGTGGGCTCATCGACCAGTCGCACGTGGCATAGGCCACCACCGACCACGCGCTCGCGTGCCCCGTCCGGGCTGTCGCGGTGACGGTCACCGAGGTCAGTTCCGCGTCGGGTTCCATCGCGGTCAGCACGACACCGCCGTTCCCGTCCACGATCCGAGCGCCCGCCGCGAAGACGGATAGCCTCCCCGGGCAACTCGCGGTGACGACCTTCGTCACGCTCGCGTCGTTCTCGCTGACCTCCTCGACGCGTACCGGTGCGAGCCCGCCCGCGTGGGCGGGCCGGTCCGGTGCGGCCGCCCCGGCCGCCGTACCCAGCACGACGGCGACCGCGCCCGCCCCCGTCCGTCGTGCGATGTCCATCGTGCGCATGTCGCTACCTCGCTCCCGTCGACCCGGTCGGGCCGTTCATCGCCCATGCTCCGGTCGGACCTCAGGGTGGCGTCATGGTGCGCCGGCTCCGAGCCGCCACCCGGAGCGGATCGTGACGTGACCCTGACGCCCCTGCCGAGACTCGATGTCAACGCCGCAGAGGCCGCGGCGCGACCAAGGAGGAAGACATGCGTTTCAGCAGGACGGCGACCCGGCTCCTGGTACTGCCCGTGGTGTGCGCACTCGGGCTGATCGCCGCGAGCCCGGCGCAGGCCGCGGTACAGCGGACCGACCGGTTCTCCATCACCGAACGGCACTTCGACTTCGGCGACGAAGATCTGGGCAACATCTCCGGAGATCCCAAGGCCGACGGCCGGCTGGAGTGGGATCTGGTCAACGGCGCCTGGGCGCCTCGGCTGCTCGGACGCATCTTCATCAACAACGCGTCCGGCGAGTGTGTCCGGGTCCAGATGGTCGTCACCTACCAGAACGGTGTGGTGGTGCCCTACACCGACAACGTGTCGGACTTCTGCGCCCCGAACGGGAGAACCTGGTACAACGACGTCGACTTCACCCCGGTCAGCTCGGCGTACATCGCGAACGTCGTCGTCAAGCTGCAGAGCGCGCCGGCGGGCGGATGGGCCTTCTCGACCGAGGGAGCGTCGGTGCCGTACCCCGCACCGTGGTTGCTGCCATAGGCGTACCCGGTCGCCGGGCTGACACGGCGGTCGGCGACCACGGCGGGCGGGCGAGATCAACGGATCTCGCCCGCCTGCCGCTGTGGCCCGTGCCCGCACGTCCCGGGGCGCCGGTTCCGGTTAGCGCACCCGCAACTTCTGGTAGTCGGCGGCGTGCGGCCGGTAGGTCGGGTTACCGGAGTAGGCGACGTGGACCTGGTAGGTCCCGGGACGCAGGTCGGCGGTCCGCAGTTCGACGACCGCCGCACCATCCACCAGCGGTACGACCTGCTTGGTACCGCCGAAGGTGACGGTGACCTCGCCGGTCGGGGTCGGAGCGTGGTGCTTCGGTCCGCCCGCCGGCTCGACGGTCACGGCCAACCTGAACGTCTCCCCGCGAACAACCGACGCCGGCGTGGCTTTCGCCTTGACCTTGACGGCGGCCGGTCCGGAGGGCACCTCGAACGACGCCGTACCCTCCGACGCCTTCAGGTAGCCGAAGCCGAGGTACTCGGCCTTGAGCGCCCGGGTGCCCGCCGGCAGACCTGCCGGAAGCGTGACGGTGGCCGCGCCGTCCTCGAGGTGGGCGAGCGTCGACCACGAGCCGATGCTGAACCGCACCTGACCGCCGGTCTCGAACCCGTCGGCCGCCGTGACCGTCGCGGTGGCCTCGGTCGTCTGGGCCTTACTCGCGTACGGCGTGACAGCCACCTCGGTGGTGGTCGTGACGTCGTTGTTCGGGATCCCGCGGATGGCGTTCCACTCGCGGACGGTCAGTGGGATGACGGTTCCGTGCCGCGGACGGACGACACCCGCGTTGGTCATCGTGATCGCCTTGGCGTTCCACGTCGGGGCCTCGATGTTCTCGTGGCACGCGGCCTGGTATCCGCCGCCGTTCGTGTACCGGTCGCCCCAGAGGTAGAACTGGCCGGGGCAGGAGGTGTCCCCGGGGTTCGCCTTGAAGATGACCGGTCCCTCGTACCCCTGGTTGGCGACCCACGTCGTGCGCCCCAGCGCCGGCGCGACCATCGTCCAGTTGTCGAGGTTGCTGTCCAGGAAGTCGGTGTGCTTCTCGGAGAAGATGTCCGAGCCCTGGTTGCCGGCCTCGTTCTTGGTCACCCGGTAGTAGTGGTCGCCGACCCGGATCGCGGTGGTGTCGATCCGCGACAGCGGCGCGGGGTCCTGCCAGACCTGGGGTGCGGAGAACGTCGTGAAGTCCCGCGTCGTGGCGTACCACATCTGCGCGTTGCCCTGGCCGGTGCGGTTCACCGGGTCGTTCCAGAGTGACTGGGCCCAGAACACGACGTAGGCGCCGATCTCCTCGACCCACAGCGACTCCGGGGCGAAGGCGTTGCCCGCGTTGTCGGGCGCGACCTTCACGTGCCGCTGCGGGGTCCAGTTCACCAGGTCGTGCGACTCGAACACCTCGATGTACTGGGTGTCGTTGATGGCGTATCCACCCTGGTCGTACCAGTTGAGGTCGGTGGCGATCATGTAGAACGTGTCGCCGTCGGGGGAACGGACGATGTGCGGGTCACGAAGGCCCTGGTCGCCCAGCTGCGAGATGAGTGACGGCCGGCCGCCGGTCAACCCGGTCCAGTCCAGAGCGGTGTTTCCGTTGGACGTGGCGAACATGATCTGCTCACCGTCGGCGATTCCCTCGCCCTTGAAGTACCCCATGAAGTACCGCTCGTACTCCTCGGAACGGGGCATGGCGGTGATGGTCACCGGGAACGACCTGGTCCGCGAGGCCGTACCCTTGGTGATGGTCGCTGTCAGGGTGCCGGTGACGTCCTCGTGGCCGAATGACGGGCGGGTCACCTCACCCGTCGGCGTGACGAGTCTGGTGGTCGACCTCCAGGTGATCGTCGAGCCGAACTCCCCCTTGGCGGCGAGGTTCAGGTTCCCGCGTACGTCGTCGGTGCCCGGCAGGGTCAGGTCGACGGTGTCGCGGTCGACCGCCTGCGCGTCGTCGAACTCGGCTTTGACCACGACGGGGATCTCCCGCGTGGTGACCTCCTGGGCACCCTTGCGGACGGTCGCCGTGAGCGTGGCTGTCGCGTCGGGTTGCCCCTGCGCGGGCCGCTTGATCGTGCCGGTCACCGCGACCTTGCGGGCGCTGGCGACAGCCGGCGGGGTGTGGACCTCGACGACCGAGGGGTCCGAACTCGTCCAGGTGATGGCCGAACCCGCCACGGAGCCCACCTTGGGCAGCACGATGTCGTGTACGACCGCGCTGGTCAGGCCGAGGTCGATGGCGGCGGCGTCGGCGCGGACGCCCTCGGAGACGGTCCTCTCCGCCCGGGTGAGCGTCTCGTCGGGACTCAGTGCCCGGTCGTAGACCCGGAAGTCCCGGATCGTCCCGCGGAACGAGTAGTGACTCGACGTCTGGGAGCGACCGAGGAAGTTGCAGTTGGTTCCGGCGGAGCTCACCGACGGTGGCGTGGTCAGGTTCGTCGACGTCGCGTGCGGTACTCCGTCGAGGTAGAGCCGGCCGGTCCAGCTCGTTCCGTCCGGGTTCAGCGACTGGGTGTACGTGACATGCGTCCACGCCCCTTCCCGCATGCGGACCCGGTTCTGTTGCAGGTTCGCCGGACCCACCGCGACGCGGAACCGTTGGGTGTTCGACGCGAAGATCGAGCCCTCGGCACCGGTGTCGGCGTCGCACGAGCCGGACTTGCGGCCGAAGCTCCACATCTGGTGCTCGCCGACGTTCGCCGGGTCGATCCACACGTCGTAGTCGACGGTGAGGTTGGACATGCCGGCGGTGATGTCGCTCGGCAGCGCCACGTACGCGCCGTCGAGGGCGCCCTGGTAGGAGTCGGGGTTGAACCTGACCCCGTCCCCGGTCAGGCTCGCCTTCCCGGGATTCACCAGGGTGGCGTTCGCCGCCGAGCCCGCGCTACCCGAGTTGACCAATGTCGTACCACTGGTCTCGTCGAGCGCGAAGTGGTGCACCAGCCCCTCATCGAGCCGCTGCTCGGCAGCGTACGAGGGTGTCGCACCGATCGGAACCGACATGAGTGCCCCCAGGGTCAGGGCCACGGCCCCTCTACTCTTCCGACTCGGTCCGGGACGTGACCTTGGCTGTCGCAGTCGCAATTGGTCCTCCTTGGCGGCGTGGTGGTGGCGCGCTCCGAAGTGGACGAAGGGTGTAAACCCTAACTACGGCCCGTGGTCGAGTCAACGCGATCCGTCCCAGACGAAACGACGGTACGGGCCGCCTCTGAGGCGGCCCGCACCGTCGTCGAGCGTCGGACGAAATGCTGGTAAGTGAGAGTTCCCGGTCTACAGGTCGGCCTTCGACACGCGGGAGGATTCGTACGTCGTGGAGGCCCCCGGGAGGCCCGGCACCGTGGAGACGTCCTTGACCAGCATGCCGGTCGTGGCGTCGATGGTCAGCACCTCGCTGCCCTCGCCGCCGAACACCTCGGGACCGGCGGTGATCGTCAGCGTGGCCCTGCCGTGCGTGGTCGAGTTCTTGACGTCGACCGCGGAGATGGTGGACAGCAGACGCAGCACGCCGGCCCGGACCTGTGTGTTCCCGTCGCCGGCGGACAGCGCTTCGGTGCTGAACGTCCACAGGGCGTTGTCGAAGTGCCGCTCGACGGCCTCGGGGCTGTACGGCTTCGGCTTGGCGTTGCCGCCCTTCTGCTTGATGATCACCTGGACGTCCGCCTGCTGCTTGTCCCACACCGCCTTCTGTGCTGCGGGGTCGAGGCCCACCAGCGGATCCTCGGCTGCCTTGAGCATCTGGGTACGGCCGTCGGCCGGGCTGCTGTCCGCCGCGGCGACGGCCGCCTTGAGGAGCGGAGCGTAGCCGCCGTCCTTCATCTGGTCCTGGTGACGGGCGATCGCACGCTTGATGTCCTTGACGCTGTTGCCCGTGTAGATTGCGTGCCCGTCGGTGTACAACGTGTAGACGACCTGCATGGTCCTGGTGCCGTGCACCTGCGTCGCCTTCACCAGCCACGCGTCGCCCTCCGTTGGGGTGACCGTCTTGATGGACCCGGCCAGGGTCATCAGCGGCGCGCGCTCGGCCGACTCGTCGACAGTGGTCGGGCCCGAGGTGGTGGCGGCCGACGAGTCCTTGCTGGCCTCGATGCCCCCGGTCGCCGACGAGTTGAGCACGACAGCGACGACCGCCGCCGCGGCGACAACCCCCACCCCGGCGCCGATGCCCCAGCGGCCCGCGATGCCGATCCGGCGGCGGCGCTGAAGGGCCGGGCTGGACTCGTGGTCCCGCGTGCTTGTCGTCGTTTCCATGGTTGACGTCGCCTCCATAGTCGTGTCCCCCGCCGATATCGCGCCCACCATCCGCACGGTCCCGGAATCGGCCATAGCCGCCCGCAGCACCGCCCGCGCCCGCTGATACGCCTCGGGGCTCAGTGGTTCCGCGTTGCCCAACGCACCGACCAGATCCAGCTCGTCGGTCATCGGTGTCTCTCCTTCGCGCTGTTGCGGTCCTTCAGAAGCGCGGACACCCCCGGGGCGTCTCGCAGTGCCGTCCTGGCCTGGCTCAGGAGCCGTCGCGCGGTGCCGGCCGGTATGCCGAGTGCCCGCGCGGCGTCGGCTGCGGTCAGGTCCTCCCAGGCGACGAGCCTGAGCACCTCCCGCTCTTCGGGCTTGAGCCGCGTCAGGGCCGACCGGAGCACCGCCCGCGCGTCCACGCCGAGGTCCACCGCCGACCACGGATCCCATCCGTCAGTCACGTCCGGCACGTCCGCGACCAGGTCCTCGGCCGGCCGGGACCGCCAGTAGCGCCGCAGGCGGTTCAATGCCACCCCGTACAGCCACGGCCGCGCGTCGTTGTACGACCGGTCGTACGATCGCCGCGACTCGAACGCCGCAACCCACACCTCGCCCAGGAGGTCTTCGGCCGCGTCCCGCCCCACCCGGCGGACGAGGTACGAACCGACGGCGGCCTCATGACGCTCGACCACCTCTACGAAGGCGTCGACATCGCCACCCAGCGACCGGCCTATCAAATCCGCATCCGAAGCCATGGCCCTCCTCGGCAAAGTCCGCGCTCCACCCTGACATTGCCGATCCGGCGGGAAAGTGTTCAGGCAGCGGATCTCGGCCGCCCGGCCGGCAGGTGCGTGACGCGGCCCGAGGGTCGCAGAGCGTTACGGCCCCGGTATGGATCGGAAACAGTGCCGGGCAAGCATCGGACGGGTGAGCGCATCGTCTGCGATCGATACGCACTGCCCCTACTGCGCCATGCAGTGCGGGGTATCCCTGACGATCAGCGACGGGCCGCCTCTGCTGGCGCCCACCGACTTCCCGGTCAACAAGGGCGGTCTGTGCGCCAAGGGATGGACGGCTGCCGACCTTCTCGGCCACGGTGACCGGCTGCTGAGCCCTCTCGTTCGCAAGGATCCCGGCGATCGCACCAGCCCGTTGCGACCGGCAGACTGGGACGAGGCCCTCGACCGTGTCGTCGACGCCATCCGTACCGGCCAACACCGGTACGGCCCCGACAGCGTCGGGGCCTTCGGGGGCGGCGGGCTGACCAACGAGAAGGCGTACGCGCTGGGCAAGTTCGTCCGGGTGGCGCTGGGGTCGGCGTCGATCGACTACAACGGCCGGTTCTGCATGTCGTCCGCGGCGACCGCTGCGAACCGCTCCCTCGGGATCGACCGTGGCCTGCCGTTCCCCCTGGCCGACATCGCGCAGGCGCAGGCCGTGCTGCTGGTCGGCGCCAATCCGGCCGACGCGCTGCCGCCGTCCATGCAGTACATCGACGCCGGACGGGCCGCCGGCGCACGGCACATCGTCGTCGACCCCCGTCGTACGACCACCGTGGCGGGAGCCCACCTTCACCTGCAGCCACTGCCGGGCACCGACCTCGCACTGGCGAACGGGCTGCTGCACATCGCGATTCGCGAGGGCCTGGTCGACGAGACGTACGTGCGCGACCGCACGAGCGGCTTCGACGCGGTCCGGGCCACCGTGGCGGCGTACTGGCCGGACCGGGTGGAGCGGATGACCGGCGTACCGGAACGGGACCTGCGGGAGACGGTACGGCTGCTGGCGGCCGCCACGTCGGCGATGGTACTCACCGCCCGCGGCGCCGAGCAGCACAGCAACGGCACCGACACGGCGCAGGCGTACCTCAATCTCGCCCTCGCCCTGGGACTGCCCGGACGGCCCTTCTCCGGCTACGGCACGATCACCGGGCAGGGCAACGGGCAGGGTGGGCGCGAGCACGGGCAGAAGGCCGACCAACTGCCCGGCTACCGGCGCCTGGACGACCCCGCGGCGCGCGCCCACGTCGCGGCCGTCTGGGGTGTCGACCCGGACGAGCTGCCCCGGCCGGGCCGGTCGGCCTGGGAGATGCTTGACCGGCTCGGGACCGACGACGGGGTACGCGTGCTGCTCGTGCTCGCCAGCAACATCGCCGTGTCGGCGCCGCACGTCAACCGGGTGCTGGACCGGTTGCGGGCGCTGGACCTGCTCGTCGTCTCCGACATCTTCCTCTCCGAGACCGCCGCCATGGCCGACGTGGTGCTGCCCACGACGCAGTGGGCGGAGGAGGACGGCACGATGACGAATCTGGAGGGGCGCGTCATCCGCCGTAAGCGGGTCATGGCACCGCCGCCGCAGGTCCGCACCGACCTGCGGATGCTCGCCGACCTCGCCGACCGGCTCGGCCGCGGCCGCTACTTCGACGACGATCCGCGCCGCGTCTTCGACGAGTTGCGCCGCGCCAGCGCCGGCGGGACAGCCGACTACGCCGGAATCACCTACGAACGCATCGACGCAGAGCAGGGGGTCTTCTGGCCGTGCCCGAGCGAGGACCATCCCGGTACGCCGCGGCTGTTCACCGACCGGTTCCCGACCGCCGACGGGCGGGCGAGGTTCTTCCGGGTGGAGCACCGCGATCCGGCGGAACTGCCCGACGCCGACTACCCGTATGTGTTGACCACCGGCCGCAACATGCAGCAGTACCAGAGCGGCAACCAGACCCGCCGGGTCGGCGCCCTGACGATGGCGCTGCCCGACGCCCGGGCGGAGCTGCACCCGGACCTCGCCCGCCGGCACGGCATCGCCGACAACGACGTGGTGGAACTGCGCAGCCGACGCGGGCGGGCCTTCTTCCGGGCGCGCCTCACCAACGGCATCCGCCGCGACACCATCTTCGCCCCGTTCCACTGGGGCGGCAGCTCCGCCGTGAACGCGCTGACCGACCCGGCGCTGGACCGCCATTCGCGGATGCCGGCCTTCAAGGCCTGCGCGGTGTCGATCGCGCGCGCAGGCGGCCCGGACGACACCGACCTGCTGACCACCCGACCGCCCAACCCGGCGTCTCAATGATCAAAGGGGGCACTGCTGTGCACACCACTCCCCGTTTCCTGCAAGGCGTCTACAGCTTCGAGGGCAAGGGTCTCGACCGGCCCGCCCTCGTCGACGGCACGCTCAGCTACGTGGTGCCGGGCGGCGTCGTGGCCCAGCCGGTCTACTTCCGCGGCGGCAACTCCAGCGCTGAGCTGATCTGTGTCCTGCTCATGCGCGACGGCCAGCCGATGCGGTACTTCCCGATCGGCGCCAGGTCCGACGTCCACGTGCCACTGCGGGTGGTCGAGGACCTCGACTCCGGCACCGGTATCGAGGTGCACGTGGCGGCGCCCGCCGGGGTGTCCGGCACCGTGATCGTCGACCTGGGTCTGGTCGAGGTCTGATGGACGCCGTCGACCAGCGCCGACGCCTCGTCGTGGTGGGCAACGGGATGGCCGGCGCCCGCACGGTCGAGGAGATCCTCGAACGCGGCGGGCGCGACCAGTTCGCCATCACGATGTTCGGCGAGGAGCCGTACGGCAACTACAACCGCATCCTGCTCTCCAACGTGCTCGCCGGGGCCGACGACGAGGCGGGCATCTTCCTCAACGACATGTCCTGGTACGCCGAGAACGGCATCACCCTGCACGCCGGCACCCGGGTCACCCGCATCGACCGCTTCGCCCGACGGATCTACGCGGACGACGGCACCGAGACGCCGTACGACAAGCTGATCATCGCCACCGGCAGTCGGGCGTTCGTTCCGCCGATCCCCGGCATCCACCGCCCCGGACGTGGCTACCACCAGGGCGTGTTCGCGTTCCGCACCATCGACGACACCCGCAACATGGTCCGGTACGCCCGCGAGCACGAGCGCGCGGTGGTGATCGGCGGCGGCCTGCTCGGTCTGGAGGCCGCGCGTGGCCTGCAGAATCACCTGCCCCACGTGACCCTGGTGCACGCCGCCGGCCATCTGATGAACGCCCAGTTGGACGCCCAGGCGGGCGCCATCCTGCGGCGCAGCATCGAGCGACTCGGCATCGAGGTCGTCCTCGGCGCGCACACCACCGAGGTGCTCGGCAAGCGCGCCGTGACCGGGGTCAAACTCAAGGACGGCCGGACCATCGCCTGTGACGTCGTCGTCGTGGCCGCCGGCATCCGGGCGAACGCCGAGTTGGCCGCGACCAGCGGGCTGCCGGTGGAGCGGGGCATCGTCGTGGACGACCAGATGCGCGTGCAGGACGAGGTCGACATCTACTCGGTCGGCGAGTGCGCCCAGCACCGCGGCGAGACGTACGGCCTGGTGGCTCCGCTGTGGGAGCAGGCCCGGGTGCTCGCCGACCACATCACCGGAACGAACCCGGACGCGGCGTACCACGGCTCTCGACTGGCCACGAAGCTCAAGGTGGCGGGCGTGGACGTCGCGTCGATGGGCCTGAAGGAGGCGGAACGCGACGACGACGAGACGGTGATCTTCGCCGAGCCGGGCAAGGGCGTCTACAAGAGCATCATCATCCGCGACGACCGGCTCGTCGGCGCGACTCTCCTCGGCGACGTGCGGAAGGTCGCGTTCCTCATGCAGGCCTTCGACCGTGGGCTCGCCCTGCCGAAGGAGCGGGTCGAGATGTTGTTCGACCTCGGCGCACCGTCGGCCGAGGTGAGTGCCGCGGAACTCGGCGACGACGTGCAGGTGTGCAACTGCAACGGCGTCACCAAGCGGGCGCTGGTCGGCACCGTGCAGGGCGGCGTGAAGACGCTCAGCGGTGTCATGGACGCCACCCGTGCCGGCAAGGGCTGCGGGTCGTGCAAGGGCCTGGTCGCCCAGATCGTCGAGTGGGCCGCTGACGGCAAGGTCGAGGACGACCCGGCCGCGAGCTGGTACGTCCCCGGTGTGCCGATGCCCAAGGCGGAGCTGATGGCGGTGATCCGCGAACGCGGCCTGAAATCCGTCTCCGCGGTGTTCGCCACCCTCGTGCCCGGCGGCGCGGAGGACGCGAAGAGCAAGATGGGCTTGGCCTCGCTGTTGAAGATGATGTGGGGCGACGAGTACGTCGACGAACGCGACGCCCGCTTCATCAACGACCGGGTGCACGCCAACATCCAGCGGGACGGCACCTTCTCGGTCGTCCCCCAGATCAAGGGCGGCGTGACCACGCCGGCGCAGCTCAGGCGGATCGCCGAGGTGGCCGAGAAGTACTCCGTACCGCTGGTCAAGATCACCGGTGGCCAGCGCCTCGACCTGCTCGGCATCCGCAAGGAGGACCTGCCCGGGGTGTGGGCGGACCTCGACATGCCGTCCGGGTACGCCTACGGCAAGAGCTTCCGGACGGTGAAGACCTGCGTCGGCTCCGACTTCTGCCGCTTCGGGGTCGGCGACTCCACCGCTCTCGGCATCGCGATCGAGGACCGGTTCAAGGGCATCGAAGGCCCCGGCAAGATGAAGCTCGCCGTCACCGGCTGCCCCCGTAACTGCGCCGAGGCGTACGTCAAGGACCTTGGTGTTGTCGCCATCGACGGCGGAAAGTGGGAGATCTACGTCGGCGGGGCCGCCGGCGCCCACGTACGCAAGGGGGACCTGCTCGCCGTCGTCGACTCGCCCGACGAGGTCATCACGCTGACCGGCCGGTTCCTCCAGTACTACCGGGAGAGCGCGAACTGGCTGGAGCGCACGTACGCGTGGGTGCCCCGGCTCGGCATCGACCACATCCGAGCCGTGGTCGTCGACGACAGCGACGGCATCGCGGCGCGGCTCGACGCGACCATGGACGCCTCCGTCGCCGCCTACCGCGACCCGTGGCTGGAACGGCGCGAACCGGTCACCCCAGGGCAGTTCCGTACCTCCCTGCCGTTGACGGTCCTGCCCCGGGTGCCGGTCAACGGCGCCGATCCGGCAGCCGCGAGGCGGGCGTGATGGCCAGGCTCGTCGCCGTGGAACACCGGCTCGGGCCGGTCGACGAGATCCCCCACGGAGAGGGACGTGCCTACGCCGTGGGGACCGACATGATCGCCGTCTTCCGGCTGCGTGACGGCAGCCTGCGCGCCGTGTCCGCGGTCTGCCCGCACGCCGGCGGGCCGCTCGCGGACGGCCTGGTGGATACGGAGGTCGTCGTCTGCCCTCTGCACCAGAACACCTTCGAGCTGGCGACCGGCTGTTCGACCAGCGGACAGTCCCCACTCACGGTGTACCCGGTCCGTGTCGACGCCGACGGACGACTGGTGGTGGGCCTGCCGCCCGCCTGAGGAGCGAATCGATCAAGGTGTCGAGCCGACCGACGACTCTCACTGGGAGGAACCATGACCACGGCCGTGCCCGGCAGCATCGAGCAGGAGCGGCGCAGCCTGACCCTTCGCGGACACTGGATCGACGACTGGCGGCCAGAGGACCCGATCTTCTGGGAACGCCGGGGATCTCGCATCGCCCGACGCAACCTGATCTTCTCCATCTACTCCGAACACATCGGCTTCTCCATCTGGACGATGTGGTCGGTACTGGTGCTGTTCCTCGGGCCGCAGTACGGCATCGACCCGGCCGGGAAATTCCTGCTCACCGCCGTGCCCGCACTGGTCGGGTCGGTACTGCGCATCCCGTACACCCTCGCCGTGGCCCGGTTCGGCGGCCGCAACTGGACGATCATCAGCGCGTCGCTGCTGCTGATCCCGAGCCTGCTCGGCGCTCTCCTGATCCAGCCCGGCGTCTCGTACTCGACGCTGATGCTCATCGCCGCGCTGGCCGGCGTCGGCGGCGGGAACTTCGCCTCCTCGATGGCGAACATCAACGCCTACTACCCGGACCGGCTCAAGGGCTGGGCGCTCGGCATCAACGCCGGCGGCGGCAACCTCGGCGTCGCCGCGGTCCAGCTCGTCGGCCTGTTCGTGCTGGCGGTCCTGGGAGCGGACAGTCCCGGCGTCGTCGCGGGCATCTACCTCCCGGCGATCGTGCTGGCCGCACTCGGGTCCGCGCTGTTCATGGACAACCTCAGCCACGCCCGCAACGAGAAACGGGCCATGCGCGACGTCGCCCGCGAACCGCACACCTGGATCATGTCGCTGCTCTACATCGGCACGTTCGGGTCGTTCATCGGCTTCGGGTTCGCCTTCGGCCAGGTGCTTCAGGTGCAGTTCGCCGACACCTTCGACACCCCGGTGAAGGCCGCATACCTGACGTTCCTCGGACCGCTGCTCGGCTCGCTCATCCGTCCCGTGGGCGGTGTCCTGGCCGACCGGCTCGGCGGGGCCCGGGTCACCTTCGTGAACTTCGTGGCGATGGCGGTCGGCGCGTCGATCGTCCTGCTCGCCTCCCAGCGACACTCGCTGCCGTTGTACCTGGTCGGCTTCATCGCGCTCTTCGTGTTCAGCGGCGTCGGCAACGGCTCGACGTACAAGATGATCCCGGCGATCTTCCGGGCCAGGTGCGGTGTGCGGTCGACCACCCTCGGCGCGGCCGAGCCACACGACCGGACGGCGGAGCACGAGGCACGGCGCCTCTCCGGCGCGCTCATCGGCGTCGCCGGTGCCATCGGCGCGTTCGGCGGAGTCCTCGTCAATCTGGCCTTCCGGCAGTCGTTCCTCGCTTACAAGACCGCGGATGCGGCCTACATCGCCTTCATCGCCTTCTACGCGATCTGCTTCGTCATCACCTGGTTCGTGTATCTACGCCCGTCGTCCGCTCGACTCGAGGGCGTCTGACAGCCGGCTGCGCGGTAACCCCGATTCGCACGTCCGCGGTCCGCGGCACCCGCTGTGCCCGGCGGCCTCGAGACTAGCGGGGCGTGCCCACCTGCGAGCGTCACGCTCGTCGGGTCCCCGGACTATCCAGTCGATCGACCGGGTGCCAGTGGCTCCCAGCGGCAGGCCGACAAGCGCGCCCTGGCAGCCCCGGGCGGGAACAGCTACGTGACGCGGTAGGCGGTGTAGCGCACCCGGTCGGCCTCGCGGATCGCCGACGCCACGAAGACGGACTGCTCCAGGACCGCCAGCGCGGGCACCGACGTCTCCAGTCGTACGCCCAGCCGGAAGTAGTACTCGGACGGGTCGACCGCGTCGCCGCGCAGCAACGCCGCGAGAATCTCCGGGCGGCCGCTGCGGACGCCGAACGTACGCAGGTAGACGTGACCGCCGTCGGCCGTACGCGCCGAGTAGCGCGTGTCGATCTCGATCGCGCCGTCGGGGCGGACCACCTGCCAGTCGGCGCCGCCGGGCACGATGTCCGCCTCGAAGAGACCGGTGACCCGGCCGCCGAGAACAGGCACCACGCGACGGTGACCGGCGCGGGTCATCCCGTGATCCTCCAGCGCGCCGAGGCGCACCTGCACCTCGAACGCGGCCTCCAGCCCGGGAACCGGCGGGGCGGTCACGGCGTCCCGACCGGCGGCTCGGCGCGTACTCATGGAGTGTCCTCAGCGTGCGCGAGGGCGTCGCGGAGGCGTTCCAGCGCGGGCACCGCGGCGGCGAGGGCCGCGCGGTCCGCCGCCGGCAGGGTCGCCGCGGCGCGGGCGACCAGGTCACCGCTCGCGAGGTCGAAGCGGTCGAACAGGTCGAGGGCCTTCGCTGTGGCGAGGACGTCGACGTGGCGGTGGTTGCCGGGACGGGGGCGACGCTCGACGAGGCCGTTGCCCTCCATCGCGGTGAGCAGGTTGCTGACCGTGGATCGGCTCAGGCGCAGCCGCTCGGCCAGCTCACCGGGGCCAGACACGGTGCCCCGGGGCAGGGCCCGCACGATCTCGATCTGCGCGTCCGGGATCTCCGGCAGGTGCTCGGCGGCCCGGGCGGCGGCGAGCAGCGTGCGGCGCAGCGGTGAGATCACCGAGGCCAGGCGTGCCGCGTCCAGTTCGGTCGTGTCCGGGCCGGTCACGGCAGGACACCGGAGAAGGCCGTCGGCGTCAGGGAGGCCCGTTCGTTGAGGTCAGCCGGCAGGAAGCCGGCCGCCTTCTTGTAGCCGGTGGCGATAGCGGTGAGCTCCTCGGGCGGGATGACGTCGTTAATGTGCGTGAACCCGTCCGGCGCGCGCTCGTGGGCGAGCACCATCACCTGTTCCGGGCCCTGCCGCCGGTTGCTCAGCACGAGCGCGGTGGTCACGGGCCGCCGGTCCGCCTCGTAGGCGTCGAGCGCCGCCCGGACCGTCGGCGCGGTCGCGAGGTGGAAGGCGAGGGTACGTGCGTCCAGGATCGCCTGCGACGCCCCGTTGGAACCGTTCGGGTACATCGGGTGGGCCGCGTCGCCGAGCAGCGTGGTGTTGCCGTGGCTCCACGTGTCGATCGGATCGCGGTCCACCATGGGGTATTCGAGGATCTCGTCGGCGGCGGCCAGCAGGTCCGGCACGTTGAGCCACCCAAAACGCCAGTCCGCGAAGAGCGAGACGACCGGCGCGGGGTCGACCGTCCGGTTCCAGTCCGCGTTGGGCCCGGCGAAACCGGGCCCGCGCCGCTCGGCCACGACGTTGACCACGCCGGGACCGATCGGGTACGCCACGAACTTCTGTTCCGCGTCCCCGGCCATGATCATGGTGCGCCCGTCCAGGAATCCGGGTGCCCGTGCCGTCCCGCGCCACAGTGTCAGCCCGTTCCACAGTGGCGCCCCCTCGCCGGGCCGATGTTGGCGACGCAGCGCGGAGTGGATGCCGTCCGCTCCGACGATCAGGTCGCCGCCGACGGTCACCTCCCCCGCCGCCGTCTCGAAGTGCGCGACGCCGTCGCGGACGCCGACGAGCCGGTGCCCGGTGCGCACCGCGTCGGCGCCCAGCCGTTCCCGCACTGCCGCGAGCAGTTCCATCTGGAACCGGCCGCGGTGCACGGAAAGCTGCGGCCAGCGATATCCGGCGTCCAGTCCGCGTGGCTCGCTCCAGATCTGCTGACCGTAGCGGTTGTAGTAGGCAAGCGTGCCAGGTGCGGCACCCAGCCTTTCCATGCGTTCCCCGAGACCCAATTCGGTCAGCTCACGGACGGCGTGCGGGAGCAGATTGATTCCGACGCCGAGTGGGCGCAGCGCGGCGGCGCGCTCGTAGACGGTGATCTCACGGAAGCCGGCCCGGTGCAGGCTGAGCGCGGTGGTGAGGCCACCGATACCAGCGCCCACGATCACGATTGCCACGTCGTCGCCCTCTCCGCCCCGCGCCACCAACCGCACAGTTTGGTCACAAAATCGTCGGCCGTCAAGGCGTGTTCTCGCCACCGTCGGACTACTCGCGGCGCTTGCGATTCGCTCTTTCGGAATTCTTGACAATCAATCGCGCCTGCATGACGCTGATCGACGCGATCGGATGCTTTCGGCACTCCGTCGACCCCACTCCTCAGGCTGCACAAGCGCTGCGCACGGAAGGGCCCGTCCATGAAGAAGGTCACTGCCCTCGCTGTTCTCGCCGGCGTCGTGATCGCCCTGACCGGCTGCACGGATTCCGATGCCACCGATCCGTCCCCCGGGTCGAGCGGCGACCTGCGGAAGGTCCGCGTGGCGGCGCTGCCGATCAGCGAGACCGCCGCGCTGTGGGGCGGCATCAAGGCGGGCATCTTCCGGGAGCAGGGGCTCGACGTGGAGGTGGTGCCCGCACAGGGCGGCGCCCAGGCCATCCCGGCCCTGCTCAACGGCGACATCGACTTCGCCATCGGCCAGCCGTTCGGCCCGTTCCGCGCCGATCTGCAGAATCTCGGCGTGGTGATCATCGGGAACTACGCGTCGTCCTACGCCGACGGCGACGACATCAACGCCGTGCTGGCGTCCACGAAGTCCGGCATCACCCGGCCGGCCCAGCTCGCCGGACGCAAGGTGTCGGTGAACAGCCTGGGCGCCGCCGGCGATGTCACGATCATGGCAGCGGTCGAGAAGGACGGCGGCGATCCCACCAAGGTCAAGTTCGTCGAGGTGGCCTTCCCGGACGCACCGGCCCAGCTCGCCGCCGGCAACATCGACGCCGCCTGGGTGACCGAGCCGTTCATCACCCAGATGCGTAAGCGCGGTGACGTTCTCGTGGTCGCTCCATACCAGGCCACCGTTCCCGGACTCACCACCCTGACCACGATCACGTCGAGCAAGCTGAAGGACTCCGACGCCTCCCTGGTCGCGGACTTCTCGGCGGCGATGAAGAAGACGCTCACCTGGGCCAACGACCCGGCGAACGAGAAGGACCTCCGGCAGGCCATCAAGGACAACCTCGAACTGCCCGATGCGGTGGCGGACTCCGTCCGGCTCCCGGCGTTCGGGTGGGAGATCGACCGGGCCGGCCTGGAGCAACTGGCGACGCTCGCCCAGAAGTACCGCGTACTCGACCGGCAGCCCGACTTCGGCCGTCTCGTCCAGCAGCAGTAGCCGGCCGATGCGCAAGATCCTGCTGGGCGCCGTCGGCCTGCTGGGGTTCCTCGCCGTCTGGCAACTGCTCCCGGCTCTGGGGCTGGTCGACCGGCACGACCTGCCGTACGCCACCGACGTGTTCGGGCGGCTGTTCCACGAGGTCCGCGACCTGGCGTTCTGGCGGCGGCTCCGGCTCACCATGACGTCGTGGGCGATCGGCCTGACGGTGGCGACGCTCGCCGCGGTCGCGGTGGGGACGATCGTCGGGCTGGTGCCGTTTCTGCGTCGCGCCACGCACACGACAGTCGAGTTCCTGCGGCCGGTGCCGTCGGTCGCGCTGATCCCCCTCGCCGTGCTGATGTTCGGCCTGCAGATGCGCGCCGCACTCGTCATCATCGTCTACGCGGCGTTCTGGCAGGTGTTCGTGCAGGTGATCTACGGCGTCGCCGACGTCGACACGGTCGCCCGGGACACCGCGCGGAGCTTCGGTCTCACCCGCTACGAGCGGCTGCGGTATCTCATCCTTCCGACCGCTCTGCCGTACCTGATGACCGGCCTGCGCCTCGCCGCGACGGTCGCGCTCATCCTGGCCGTCACCGCGGAGATGGTGATCGGTAACCCCGGCCTCGGACGCATGATCGAGCTGTCGCGCTCCACCGGGGACGCCGTCGGCCTGTACGGCCTCGTCGTGGTCACCGGCCTTCTCGGCGTGGTGGTGAACGTCGTGTTCCGTTTCGCCGAACGCCGCTCGTTGGCCTGGCACCAGTCGGTGCTCGCGGACGAGGCAACCCGATGACCGCCCTCGGTGCGGGCAGGAACGCCCCTCGCGGCCTCGGCGTACGAGTCGCCGAGGACGTCCTGTACGCGGTCGGGCTTCCCGTCCTGGCCGTGGGGCTCTGGGCCGTCTGGTCCACCCGGTCGGCCAACCGGTTCCTCGTCGGCCCCCGCCCGCTCCTCGACGCGTTCCGGCAGACCTGGATCGGCCCGGCGTTCGTCGACGACGTGCTGCCGAGCGTGTACCGGCTGCTGGTCGGCCTGTTCGCGTCGATCGTGCTCGGCGTCGCCGCCGGCGTCCTCATCGGCCGGTTCCGCCCGCTACGCGAGATCCTCGAACCGCTGCTGGAGTTCTTCCGCGCGATTCCGCCACCGGTGCTGATCCCGGTCGCGATGCTGCTGCTCGGCATCACCGACACCATGAAGGTCGTCGTCATCACCTCCGGCGCGATCTGGCCGATCCTGCTGAACACGATCGAGGGCGTCCGGGCGACCGACAGCGTGCTGCTGGAGACCGCCGACTCGTACCGGATCTCCCGGTGGGAACGGGTGTGGCTGCTGATCCTCCCGGCGGCGAGTCCGCGCATCATGACCGGTGTACGTCAGGCGCTCTCGGTGGCCCTGATCCTCATGGTCATCTCGGAGATGTTCGCGTCCTCGGCCGGCCTCGGCTACCGGATCGCGTACTTTCAACGGAACTACCTCATCGCCGAGATGTGGAGCGGCATCCTCCTGCTCGGCCTCATCGGCGTCCTCCTCGCCGTGGCCTTCGGCGTCGTCGAACGCCGCGTCCTGCGCTGGTACCACGGAATGAGGGAGGCCACCCGTGCCTGACGCACGTCCGCTGCTGCGGGTCGAGCACCTGCGGAAGGTCTACGCCTCCGGCCGGGGCGAGGTCGAGGCGATCGGGGATCTCAGTTTCACCATGATGCCCGGCGAACTGCTGTGCGTCGTCGGCCCGTCGGGCTGCGGCAAGACCACCCTCCTGAAATGCCTCGCCGGACTGCTCCGGCCCACCAGCGGCCTCGTCGAGATGGAGGGATCGCCAGTGACGGGCCCGAGCCCGGCGATGGCAGTGGTGTTCCAGGAGTACGGCCGCAGCCTCTATCCCTGGCTGACGGTCCGGGGCAACGTGGAGCTTCCCCTTCGACACCAGAAGCTCTCCCGCGCCGAACGCGACCGGCGGGTCGCCGACGCCCTCGACGCGGTGGGACTGCCGCAGTCGGCACGCAGCCATCCGTGGCAGCTCTCCGGCGGGATGCAGCAACGGGTGGCCATCGCGCGCGCCATCGCGTACCGGCCCGAAGTGCTGATCATGGATGAGCCGTTCGCGGCGGTGGACGCGCAGACCCGCGCGGACCTGGAGGACCTCGTACGCGACCTGCACCTGAACCGCGGTATCTCCACCGTCTTCGTGACGCACGACATCGACGAGTCCGTGTATCTGGGCCAGCGCGTGCTCGTCCTGTCCCACTCGCCGACCAGGGTGCAGGAAGACCTCGTGATCGACCTCCCGCGGCAACGCGATCAGCTCACCACCCGGGCGCTGCCCCGGTTCACCGAGCTGCGGACCCACGTCTACGCGCAGATCCAGCGGGCCAAGCGCGCGCCGGCCTCGGCACCCCACCCGGCGCCGTGACGCGCCTCGCCGACCCGGCGACGCCCGTAGCCGCCGGCACTCGACCGGGCCGCAGGCCTCTCGCAAGGGCCGGCCTCCGGCCGGAACACCGGTCGTGGTGGCGACTGTGTCAGCAGTCGGTCCAGCGCACGGGGAGCAGTCGGGAGCCGTTGACGTAGCCGACGACGAGGCCGTCGTCGGCGATTTGCCAGCCAATGATGGTCTGGACGCCCGGGATGGCGCCGGGCAGGGAGACGAGCCGGTCGCCGTGGTCGACGACTCGGTCGCCGAGCACCGTGCCCTGACTGTTCACGTCCTGTGTCGACACCAGCGCCGGGTGCAGGGCGTTGGCCAGGCCAGTGCGCAGATCCCAGCGCACCAGGGTGCTGTCCTCGTCCTCGCTGCCGATGCCGAAACGGCCAACCGCCCAGTTGCCTCGGGCCGCCTGGACCCGCGCCCACCGGGCACCGGGGACGGTGAGTCGGTCGGTCCTCCCGTCGGGATGGCGTACCCAGCCGAATACGCCGGTGCCGCCGACGATGGTGCCGTCGTCGAAGATCTCCACCGCGCCAGAGCTGGATGACGGTGCGTCGATCACCTCGACGGTGCCCGGACGGCCGGCGGGCCAGAGCAGCGGCAGAGCCGTCTCGGTCTCCTCGACGGCGCCGGTGCCGACGATGTCACCGCCCGCGTTGATGCTGTGCACCGAGACGTTGGCGACCACCGACGGGACGGGTAGCCACTCCAGCCGCCCCTGCACGTAGCGCCAGGGGCGGTAGACGTCACCGACATAGGCGGTGCCGATGGCAACGCCGTACCGGTTGATGCCGTAGACCTGCGGCTCCGTTTGAAACTCGACGACGGTGAGTCGGGGTTGGTTCCACGCCCCGGGCCGGGTGGCCCAGAGCAGCAGCAGCGGCTGCCGATCCTCGCCATCGATTCGGTAGCCGGGGCCGGCGATGAACCGACCGGTCGGGTCGACCGCCCGAGCTTGACCATTCAGGTCCGCTGGCAGGGGCAGTGGCCGTAGCGTGCACGCCGACACGGTTCGCGCCTGCGGCCCGGCCGTGGCGACGCCGGGCAGCCCCAGCGTTGCGACGAGGATGCCAGCGGTCAGACCGGCCAGGAAACCGTTCCGAGAGATCCGGGTCATCGCTGCCTCCAGTGACGCGCGGTGGTGACGTGCTCACACCAAAGCACGTCGACCCCCGCCACCGGAAGTGCTCTGCCGACGCTCGTCGAGGTTGCTGGGTCGCTCACCTCCACGGTGGAACGTGGCACGCGGGCCAGGTCGCGGCCGGTCCGGATCGACCGGGCCGCGACGCCGATTCGGGCTGGTTGGGCCAGCCTCGCGGTCAGGGCAGCGCCTTGAGGAACGGGCCGTGGTTGAGCCGGAATTCCCAGGAGTAGTAGCGGTCCCAGTTGATCGACCACGTCATGAGCCCTCGGAAGTTGGGGTTGGTCCCGCTGCGCGGGGTGTACGCGCCGCAGTTCTGGCCTCGGACCAGGCAGTTCACCGCCTGTTGCACGCCGGCCGGGGCGAGGTAGCCGTTGCCGGCGCTGGTGGAGGAGGGCGCGCCGAACGCGACCTGGTCCTCGCGCAGTGCGGGGAAGACCGCGTTGGCGTTCCCGGCCACGGGGAAGCCGGCCAGCAGCATGTCCGTCATCGCGATGTGGAAGTCGGCGCTGCCCATGGTGTGGTACTGACCGTCGAGCCCGACGATGGGGCCGGAGTTGTAGTCCTGGACGTGCAGGACGGTGAGGATGTCGCGCAGCGCGTAGATCACCGGCAGGTACGACCCGGCCCGGGGATCCTGGCCGCCCCATGGGCCGGAGCCGTAGAACTGGTAGCCGAGCTGCACGAAGAACGTCTCCGGAGCCATCGTGAGTACGAAGCCGCTTCCGTAGCGCTGCCTGAGCTCGCGAATCGCCGAGATCAGGTTCACCACGACCGGGGTGGTCGGGTTGCGGAAGTCGGTGTCGCCGGTGTTGAGGTAGAGGGAGTGGCCCTCGAAGTCGATGTCCAGGCCGTTGAGGCCGTATCGGTCAATGATCGCCGACACCGAGCGGACGAATGCGTCACGGGCGGCGGTCGTGGTGAGTTGCACCTGCCCGTTCTGACCACCGATGGACAGCAGCACCTTCTTGCCCTGCTGCTGCTTGGCGCGGATCGCCGCCGTGAACTGGGCCTCGGTCTCCACGGTGGGGCACTCGGCAACCGGGCAGAGTTGGAAGCGGATGTCGCCGGAGGTGACCGAGGTGGGCTCGCCGAAGGCGAGGTTGATGATGTCCCAGTCGTCGGGCACGTCGGCCATCCGCAGGTACCCGGCCCCGTTGGCGAAGCTGGCGTGCAGGTAGCCGATCAGCGCGTGCTTCGCCAACCCCGTGTTCGGCGGCGGGCTGGTGGGCGGTGTCGTGGTCGGCGGCGCAGTCGTGGGGGGTGCGGTGCTCGGCGGCGCTGTCGTGGGAGCCGCGGTGGTCGGCGGTGTCGTGGTGGGAGGTGTGCCACCGGCGCATGGCGCGCCGTTGAGTGTGCAGTCGACGGGCGAGCCGGAGCCGGTGGCCAGGAAGCCGAACGACGCCGACGCGCCCGGGGCCAGGGTGCCGTTCCACGAGCGGTTGGTGAAGGTGTGCCGCTGCCCGACGCTGCTGACCGTGGCGTCCCAGTACGAGCCGAGGGTCGTGCCCGTCGGCAGGGTGAAGGCGACCTGCCAGCCGGTGATCGTGCTCGACCCACCGTTGGTGATGGTGTAGCGGCCCTCCCAGCCGTTGCCCCAGTCGGACGTCTTGGTGAAGGTGGCCGTCGGGCCGGCGGCCAGGGCTGGATAAGCGAAGGTCAGGGTCGCCGCGGCGGCGGAGACCAGGGCCGCCAGGACAGCCAGGAAGGGTGTTCGTGATCTGCGTGCCATCCGGTCCTCCCGAGGGGTGCCCGGTCGAGATATCGACGGGTGACTAATTATTAGGTTTGTTAACTGAAGATGTCCAGAGGCAGTGGTGCTGCGCGAAGGTCGCCCGCCGTGAGACCACCCCGATGAGGGACCACCGCCGGCAGCCGGACACGACCCCTTCGTCGCCTTGGATACGCCCTGCTCGAACAAAGGCGAACAGTTCGGGACACGGGCGGCGGTTGACCTTCCCCTGCGGCACCATCAAGCTATTGCTGGCCCAGCATTTTGCCGGCGCCGATTCCGATAGGCGCAATCGCCACCCATGCATGTACCTGCATTGCGCGGTCAGCGCTTGAGCCTCGTCTGCGGATTGGGGGTATGGTCCTGTAGTTAACTGTCACTAATCAGCTGAATACGACCTGCCTCTATTGAAGCGTAGTCAATGGAAGGGAAAACGTGATGCGGCGTAAAATCGCTCAGGCCATGGCGCTAACGGTCACAGCAGTCGGCTTGTCCGTGGTCGGATACTCCACACCGGCGATGGCAGCACCATGTGGCGTCAGTGGGCCTGACGTCGACAGCAGCTCCTACGGAAAGTATTTCCTGCGGAGCGTCTCTCTCCGCAATGGGCCGGATTGGACTTGCGACGTCATCGGAACTGCCACTACCGCCAACACCGTCGACTACCACTGCTTCGTAATCGGAGAGACAGGAACCTGGACCTACCTGCGAACGGCGACGAACAAGTACGGCTGGGTCTGGGACGAGTACCTGGACGGCAACGGTTCTCAGGTGCACTGCAGCAACGGCTAAGGAGCGCGTCGAGGTCGGCAGTGCGGCACCACCCCTCAGCGGGAGGCGGAAACGTCCTGCAGAATCCGCGCCAACTCGTTCGGCGTGTCACGCATGAGGTTGTGTCCTCCCGCTAGGGCGTGGGTTCTCCAGGCGGGGTCCGCGCTCAGCCTCTGGTAGGTCGCGGTGAACGGGGACTGGTCGGCCCAGCCGGTCGCGTACACGTAGTCCCGACGTTTGATGTGTCCGAGTTCGCCGGTGAGTCGGAGTGGCTGGAGCAACGAGGCGATCGGGTGGGGCGTCGCCCGGGCGTCGAAGAACGGTAGGGGCCGGGACGCGCAGCCGGTGTCGTCCACGTCCAGGTACCACTTCCGCTCCTGGTCCGACACCAGCGACCAGCAGGAGTCACCGTCGGTGGGAACCACGGCGTCCAGGTAGACCAGGGAGTCGACCCGTTCGGGTGCCTGGTCCGCGGCCCCGGTGATCACCATCCCGCCGTAGCTGTGCCCGACCAGCACGGCGTCCCGCAGGTCCTCGACCTCGAGAGTCGCCACCACGTCCTGGATGTGCGTGTCGAGGTTCACCGTGCCGTGCAGCAGGTGCGAGCGTTCACTCAGGCCGGTCAACGTCAGCGGGTGGACGCTGTGCCCGAGGCCACGCATCCGTCGAGTGAGGTCCTCGAAGCACCAACCGCCGTGGCACATCCCGGGTACGAGTACGAAGTCGGTCATGGTCCTTCTCCTTGGGTTGGTCGTGAGTGGTCAGGGTTGGGCGCGTCGGGGCAGGGACGAGGGCGATCAGTGCGGCAGCGGCACCCAGGACGGCGGTCCACGCGAGGGTGGCCGCGGTCGAGGTGCGGTCGGCGATCAGGCCGGCGAGCCACGGACCGGCCGTCTGGCCGGCGGCGAATACCGCGGTGAACAGGGCGAGCGTGGCGGCCCAGTCGGCTGCGGGCGTGCGTGCCCTGATGAGGGCGGTGACCGCCGCGGGCACGCCCATGAAGGTCGCGCCGTACAGGAGCGCGGAGGCCAGGACGACCCGTGTCGCGGACGACACCAGCATCAGCGCCGCACCGGCGCTCATAACGGCGAGGAGCGTGGCCAGCGCCCGATTGCCGGGCCACCGGGTGATCGGACGAGTCCACACCGCCGGCGCCGCCGCGACAGCCGAGCCCAGCACGGCCCAGGTGAGGACGACCTGCCCGATGGAGGTGTCGTGGTCGGCCAGGTAGGCGGACAGGAAGGTGATGTAGGTGATGTAGCCGGCGGCGAACAACAGGTAGGCCAGGGCGGGCGCCAGCAGCGGCCCGAGCCGGGCCCGGCCGGTGACGGGCGCTTCGGCTTCGCTGCGGGCCGCGGTCCAGCTCACCGCCGTCGCCAGTGCGGCGGCGGCGCCCAGGGCCACCCAGGCCAGCCGCCAGTGCTCGCCAAGCAGTGGTACGGCCACACCGCTGAGCACGATGCCCAGCCCGGTACCGGCGAAGTACACAGTGATGGGGGTGCCTGACGCGACACCGGACGCGAGGCGGGACGCGAGCACCCCGCCTGCGATGAACACCACCGCGCCAGTGGCCCCGGAGAGCGTACGGAGGATCATCAGCGTCAGGTGGTCGTCGCTGACCGCGGTGCTGGCCAGCGATGCGGCGGTCAGCGCCATGGCAAGGCGGAACGCGGTGGCCGCGCCGAGGCGGCCTACCAGCCCCCTGGTCAGCAGGGCGCCGAGCAGATAGCCGAAGCCGTTGGCTGCGCTCATGGCGCCGGCTGCTGCCAGGGTCCAGCTCAGGTCGTCTCGCATCGCCGGCAACAACAGCCCGTAGGCGAAGCGCGCGAAGCCGAGGGCGGACGCCGTGCCCAGGGCGAGCCGCAGGGCCGGCCACATTCCGTTGAACGCGACCGATGTCATCAGCCCTCCCGATGATCGAACCGATCAGTACGAACTCGGGAATGCTAGCAACAGAAGGAACCGCTCGGTACCATCTATCCCGTGCCAGTTCCCAAGGGTTCAACGATCGACCCGGAGCGCACCCGCTCGGGCATCATCGACGCGGCGTCCCCGTTGCTGTACGAGCGGGGCCTCGACGGCATCGGCGTCGCCGAACTGTGCTCCCGTATCGGCGTGTCCAAAGAGACCCTCTACCGGTACTTCGGCACCAAGGACGGCCTGATCCAAGCGGTGCTGGAGGCGCGCAGCGACCGGGTGACGTCCTGGATCGCCGGGGCCGTGGCCGCCGCTGGGGACGATCCCCGCGACCAGCTCGCCGCCGTCTTCGACGAGCTTCAGCGGTGGTACGAGGAGCCGACGTTCCGAGGCTGCGCCTTGCAGAACGCCGCGGCCCAACACCAGGCCCAGCCCGTCATGGACATCACGGCGCGCCACCTCGACCGCCGCCTCAACCTCCTGACCGGCATCGCCCGGCGCACCGGCGCGGCCGACCCGGGCGCGCTGGGGCGACAACTGCTCCTCCTGGTCGAGGGGGCCACCCTGATCGCCGCCCACCACGACCGGACCAGCGCCGGCAGGCACGCCAAGCGGGCCGCCCTCGCCCTGCTGGCCGCCGCTTCACCTGCCGGCGCCTGACTCCGGCCGCACGTCGCCCCGCTCGGTGCGCCTCGGCCGCGCGGTGCGCCTGCTCTCCCCACGCGAAGGCGCCGGCCCTCACCGCCGCTGGTTCGACACCCTCGACACGCGGCAACTCGACCTGCGACCGCTCGCCCTGTTTCAGCCGCGTCGCGGCTACACCCCCGACTTCCTCTCCCCGCCCCCGGTCAGCCCGCGCGCCCGGTTCGAGGACCCCTGGCCACCGATCGGCACACCGCTCTGGGACGGCTGATCGGGCGGACCCGGGCGGCGCTGCTGCCGAGCCTCGACGAGCCGACCAGCACCACGACCCTGGCCCACCGCCACGCGTTGGCAGCCGGCACGGTGTCCGAGCACCTGTCGGTGCTGCGCGACGCCGGCTTCGTCACCGGGGAACGACACCGGCACGAGATCCGCTGTCGCCGTACGCCCCTCGGCGGAGCCGCGCTCCGTTAGTGGGATGTGTGGGCGAGCGACCCCCAGGTGGTGGGTCCGCCGCGCACCGACTGATCCTCAGGCAAACGCTTTGACGATAGATTGATCAGCGATATATGTTGCCTCGGTGACTGAGATGCGTGAGGCCACCTTCCTCATCCTGACCGCGCTGGCTGACGAACCGCGCCACGGCTACGGGATCATCCAGGAGGTCACGGCTCTGTCGGACGGGCGCGTCACCCTGCTGCCGGGAACCCTCTACGCCGCGCTGGACCGACTGGCCGCGCAGGGCATGGTCGAGCTCAGCCACGAACAGGTCGTCGACGGCCGGCTGCGCCGGTACTACCGGCTGCGCGCCGACGGCCGTGCCGAACTCGCACTGCAGACGGAACGGCTGCGCCAACTGGCATCCGCCGCCGAATCCCGGCTGCGCCACCTGCGGCCCAACCCCGCCTGATCCCGACTGTCGCCGCGTCCTGGGAGATCCCATGTACCGCTGGTTACTGCTGTCCTACCCGCGCGACTACCGTCGGGAGCACGGCGCCGAAATCCTCGAGACGGTACACGACACCGCGTCCACCTACCCAGGCGTGCGGGTGGCGGCCAATCTCGTACGTCACGGTCTGCGCGCCCGCCTCGGCCGACCCGCGAGCCGTACGGTGGTCCTCTGGGCAACGGTCTTCACGGTGGCCTGCGGTCTGTTCGCCGCGTCCTTCGGCACCTGGCTCACCTGGCTCGGCTCCCGTCCGCTCGACCACGACGAGCTTGCCGTCGCGGTCAGCCAGTTGTATCCGGACAAGCCGGTGAGCCAGATCGACACGGACGACCCGCCGTCGGTGTTCGTCATCTACGGCAGTCCGCTGAGCTGGAGCTCCGCTTCGAACCTGCTGTTGGGCGACGGCGGCGAATATTCGCTGGCCGGTCTCGGCGCGTCCTTCGAGCAACTACCGGCCGACAACCGCCCGCAAGTCCTCGCCGAGCTTCTACAGCGGCTGCGGGCCTCCGGATGGGAGTACACCGAACCCGTCTACTCCAACGCGTATGACTGCGTTCCCGACGACTCGCGCTGCGACCCCGCGACGATACCCTCCGACATCGCGGTCTACGCGCAGCGTGGCGACGACATTCTCGAAGTGTCCATCAACGACGACAACACGACGCCGAAGATGAGCCTCGCCCTGACCCGATCAACCCCGTGGAGCGCCTACCCCGTCGGCGTCATCGCCTTCGTGCTCGGCGCACTCAGTGGCTGGTGCCTGTTCGGCTGGGCCAGTCGAAGTTTGCAGGGACGCCATCCGCTGGCCCAAGCATCGACAAAGTTGCTGTTCGGCTTCGCGATGGTGCTGTGGTGGGCACCGATCCTGTTGAGTACGTCGCTGATGCTCTCGCACCAACTGAGCGAGCCACACCCTCGCTGGCATCTGCCGTGGGAGTGGCTCGGCCAGCCCGCCATGTCACTGGCGTTCCTCTGCGGCAGCCTCGCGCTCGCGCTCACGCTGAGCCTTGCCGCGCTCCCCCACCGGGCCGCCGCCGGTCGCCGTCGGTCTCGGGTAGCAGTGGTGGCACCGTCCTCGGCTGGTCGTCGTCGATGGCGACCATGACCAGGTGGACGGTGGCCACGTCGGTGGGCGGACCGGCCCGATCCCACCGGTCGGCGGTGATCTGCACCGCGACCTGCCTGCCCTTACCGGAGGGTCGCTAACGGATGGTGAAGGTCAGGGGGTTCGAGATGCCGAGGCCGCCGTGGGAATCGTGGACGCGCACGGTGAAGGTGGATGACGTACCGGCCGACAGGGCCGCCTGGAACTGGTAGCGCTGTCCGCTGTTGGTAGGCGTCCCGGCCAGCCGGGTTGAGCCGAGGTAAAGCTCCACCCGGCTGACGAGGTCCCCGGGATCGGTGTCGGCGACGTCGGCGACCAGCGTGACGGTCGTCGGTTCGAGGAAGTAGGTCTGCCCGCCGGGGGTGCTCAGCGCCACCGCCGGCGGATGGTTGGTGCCGGTGGACGCCGGCGTCACCACCGTGACCAGCAACGGCGGGGCTGCGCCGGACAGCGACTGGTCGGTGCCGGCCGAGACGTACAGCACGAAGGTGGTGCTGGTGCCGGGCTCCCCGATCGGTGGTGTCCACAGCGCCTCGAACCGATCACCGGTCGTCCTCACCCCCTGGGCCACCGTGACGCCGTCCACCCGGAACGACACCGAGGTAATGCTGTGTCCGCCTCCCACGGTCGCGGTCGCCGCCAGCGGGACGGTGCCCGGCGTGGTGTACACCGCGCCGACGGTCGGGCTGAGCCAGGTGACGATCGCCGGGTAGTCAGCGACCGGCGGTGTGGGCGTCCGGGTCGGCGTCGGCGTCACGCTGGGCAGGACGCCGCCGGTACACGCGACGCCGTTGAGCATGAACGACGCCGGCATGGGGTTGCTGCCCGACCATGCACCGATGAAACCGATGTTTGTGGAGCCATTGGTGCCCAGGGTCGCGTTCCAGCCCAGATGGGTCGCGCTGACCTGCTGGCCCGACTGCGCCCAGGTGGCGCTCCAGTTCTGTGTGAGCCGCTGGTCGACCGCGGGGAACGCGAACCGCAGCGTCCACCCGTTGAGTGGGTCACCCAAGTTGGTGATCGCGATATCGGCGTGGAAGCCACCGGTCCACTCGCTGGTGACGACGTAGGTCACCCGACAACCGGCCGACGCGTTCGCCGCGCTGGCGTGTGAGATCGCGGCCATCATCGCGACCATGGCAACAGCGATGGCGGCCACAGCAGTCAGCGACTTCCGCATGACACACCTCGCATAAATAGTCACGCATCGATGATGCACGTCGACTGTCCTGCTGTTCCGCCTACCTGTCAAGGCACCGCACGGCAGTGCACCGCCCCGACGAGCGCCCTGGTGCGTACGGGGAGCGACTGAGCGGTAGGGCGCTGATCGCGCCGTCGGTAGTTCGTTGCTGGGGTCCGGCATCCCCGTCCACGAACACGGTGCGCACCCCCGAGGGCCAGCTCGTACCCGGAGCCGGCGTCCGTCCGAACCAGGGGTACGTGTACGTCCGGGCGCCGCGCCGACCCGGCTCGGGACCGCTCCCGCTCCGGTCAGCCAGCCCCGAAGCAGACGAACGCCGCCGCGGTGGCCTGGGCGGGACCGTCACCCGCCGCACCGAACGCCCGCTGCGCGTCGGCGAGGGCTCGCGCCGGGCCGGCGCCCGCCCGCATCCGCGCGTGCAGGTCCAGCATCAGT
Organism: Micromonospora sp. bgisy143; assembly: GCF_057708145.1. Classification (NCBI taxonomy): domain Bacteria; kingdom Bacillati; phylum Actinomycetota; class Actinomycetes; order Micromonosporales; family Micromonosporaceae; genus Micromonospora; species Micromonospora sp. bgisy143. The sequence continues at coordinate 215,984 of NZ_JBYIRN010000003.1, read as the reverse complement.
GCCGTGGTGGGCTCGGCCGGCACGGGCAACACGGTCGCGATCAGGCACCGGGTGCCGAGCGCCAGGAGCACCGCGGTGAACCCCATGACCTCGTCGCCGGGGCGTAGCCCGGTCAGGCCGGAGTCACAGGCGGAGAGCACCACGCAGCCGGGCGGTCGGGCGACCGCCTCCCACTCGTAGGCGAACAGCGGCCCGTCGGCCAGTTCCAGGGTGGAGAACTGCGGGTTGTCCGCGCGGAATGTGCCGTGGGCCGCGATGTGCACCAACCCCGCCCCGTCCAGCGCGGCGGTCAGCGCCGCGGTGGTGGCGTCGGGCCCGGTGAGCCGCCGCGCGCCGGGCAGGACCTGGGCGAGCCGGCATACCTCGGTGTGCCCGGCCGGCAGGCGCGGACCGGCGGCCAGGACCGGCGGCCCGGCGGGCAGCTCCCGCCGGTCCGCCCCGAGCCAGGCGGTGGCCGAGGGGGCGACGGTCACCGGACGCCCCGCACAGGTGGGCAGCGCCGACCAGGGCACCGCGTGCAGCGCCCCGACCGGGACGATCACCAGGGCCCGGTCGGCCAGCCGCCGCCGCAGCGAAGCGAACAGCAGCCGGTCCAGGGCGGCCGCGGCGTGAACGGCCCCCGCCCGCGCGGCGGCCGCGTCGCCGGTGGTGACCAGCCGGCGCAGGGCGAACCGGTGCCGGCGGGCCAGGTCCGCCGCGGCGGCGAGCGGACCCAGGTCGTGCAGGCTGGCCCGACCGTCGCGAACCAGCACCGCCCGGATCCGGTCGTCGTGGGCCACCAGCTCGACCAGCACCCGGGAGCCGAGCCGCGCGGCCAGCGCGCCCACCCCGGGCGGGGCCAGCACGGCGCCGCCACCGGGCACCCGCCGGGCCAGGTCCCGGATGCGCTGCTCCAGCCGGGCCTGCCGGCCGCGCAGGGCGGTTGCCGGGCGGCCGGCCAGCACCTCGTCTTCGAGCAGGCCGCTGACCAGTCGAAGCTCGGCGAGCACCGCCACCAGCTCGGGGTCGGCCGGGGGCCGGGCAGGCCGGGCCCGCAGCGCGTTGGCCCGCCACCGCTCCGCCCAGGCCAGGACCCGCGCCGGCGCGTCCGCCCGGACCGCGATGTCGACGCCCTCGGCCGCCAGTTCCTGACCGTACGCTCCGCTGTGGGCACGCAGCTCCGTGGCACCGAGCGACATGCGGTGCCGGTCGAGTACGGCCAGTCCGCGGCGTAGCGCCCGGGCGGCCCCGGGTTCATCCCCACCGAGCCGGCGCGACAGGGCCAGGGCGTACCAGCCCTGTGCTCGCCGGTCGGCGGTGCCGCGACGGCGGGCCCGGGCGGCTACCTCCAGCAGGTTCCGGGCCCGGCCTGGCCGCCCGAGCGCGGCAGCCACCAGACCGGCCTCGATCCGGGTGGTCAGCGCCGGACCCGGCCACCCGGTGGCGTCGAGCTGGTCGGCGGTACGCGCCATGGCGGTGAACAGGGGTGCCGAGCGGGTGCCCCGGCGGTACTCGGCGCGCAGCTCGACGTGCCGGGCGAAGACGGCCCAGGTGCGCCGGCCCTGGCGACGGAACCGGGCCCGGGCGGCGGCGGCGGCCTCGGTCGCGGTGTCCAGGTCCGCGGCGAGCAGCGCCGCGCGGGCCCGGGCCAGCAGCGCCTCGGCAAGGTCGGAGGCCATGCCCCGACGCCGCAGTTCCCGGACGGCCTCCGTCGCGACCATCACCGCCTCGTCGACAAGCGGCACCGACAGCAGCAGCTCGACGCGGTCCAGCAGCAGCGCCGGCCGGGGTACGGCGAGCCGCCGGTACTCCTCGTCGACGGTGGCGAAGCAGCGCAGCGCCCCGGCGATGTCGCCCCGCTGGCCGGCCGCGATGCCGCAGTTCCACCGGGCGTCGGCCGCCGCGAGGTCCAGGCCCAGCCGTTGGAAGGCGGCTGCCGCGCGGGACAGGTCGTCGTCGGTGCCGCCGGCAGCGCCCCGGTGGGCGTTGAGCAGCCCCCGGTTGTTACGCGCCCGCGCCTCCAGCAACAGATCACCCTCGCGCAGGGCGATGTCGACGGCCAAGCCGTAGTCGCGTACCGCCTCGTCGTAGCGACCTCGGTAGTGCAGCACCACGCCCCGCTGCATCCGGGCCCGCCCCGCGTCGGCGCCGACGAGTTGCGGCAGCGCGGCGGTCACCGCGCGCAGCGCCGCAGCGGTGTGGCCGGCGTTGGCCAACACGTAGCCCAGGCTCATCCGGGCCAACGCTCGGGTCCGAGGCGTGCCGGCGGCCCGGACCGCGCGGCGCAGGTGGCGCAGCGCGCCGGGAAGGTCGTTGAGCTCCCGCAGGGCCAGACCGACGGCCCGCTCGGCGGTGGAGCGCTCGTCGGCCCCGGCCGCGGGCCCGGCGGCCAGCACCCGCTGGGCGATCGCGATCGCCTCGCGCGGGTAGCGCTGGACGGCGTCAAGCGCCGCCTGGGCCGTGCCGGCACCGGAACCGGTGCTGTCGGGCATGCCCCACAGAGTCCCCGCACTGATGCCCAGCCGTCAATGTCTGCGCGAGCCTGTCGGGATTCTGCACCCACCCTTAACGCCATTGACACGCGACTATGCTTTGGAAGAATCGACGACACCCGGGAACGCGGCCACGCCGGCCAGTGGCGGGCGCTTCTGCCGACCGCATGGAGGACCCGTGTCGCTGTCGCCTGACCATCCCGCCGCGCCGCGCCCAGCCAGCCAACTGTCCCGACGGCGACTGCTGGCCGCGTCCGCGCTGGCCGCCGTAGCGTCGTTCGCCGCCGGGTCCCGTGCGGCCCCGGCCCGCGCCGACGGGGCGGACGACGCCGCCTACCAGCGCGCCTTCGACGAGGCGTTGGCCGCCGACAAGAACGTGCGCCGGCACACCACACCGGGCCGGGAGTTCCTCTACCGGCCACGGCAGCTGCTCGCCGCCGACGCTGACGCCCAGCGGGTCACCGCCTGGCTGCGTGCCCGCGGCCACCAGGTGGCCGTGGGCGACGGCTTCGCCGGGGTCACCCGGCTGCTCTTCGACCGGGAGACCGACGTTCCCGCGCTCGTGACCAAGCTGCGCGACCCCCAACAATGGCCGGGACGGCCGGTGCCGAAGGTGCAGCCACACCACGTGCTGCTGGGCTGCGGCAACATCATGGGCAACCCGGGCAGCCCACCCGTGACGGTCGCCGCGCTGCCGTTGCCGGACCCGGCCCGGACGGCTGAGGGCGCCGGGGTGACCGTCGGGATCTGCGACACCGGCATGTGGCGGCAGGCCGGCGGCTACCACCCGCAGTGGCTCGGCGGGGCGTACCTGCCGGAGGTCGACGACGAGGACCCGCTCTACGTGCACACCGACGTGCTCGCCCTGCAGGGCGGGCACGGCACCTTCGTCGCCGGGGTGGTGCGGCAGGCCGCGCCGGGGGTCCAGGTCGACCCGGAGCAGGCGCTGACCGCCACCGGCCTCGGCGACGAGGCGTCGGTGGTGGCCGCGATGGCCCGCCTCGCGCCGGCGGTGTCGGTGGTCAACCTGTCCCTGGGCGGGTTCACCCAGGACGACAGGCCGTCGCTGCCCCTGGCCAACGCCGTGGCCGCGCTACCCACGACGAGCGCCGTGGTCGCGGCGGCGGGCAACGCCGGCACCAGCCGGCCGAGCTGGCCCGCCGCGCTGGGCCAGGTCGTCGCGGTGGCGGCGGTCAGCCAGCGCGCCGGTGGCGTGGTGCCGGCCACCTACAGCGGGTACGGGCCGTGGGTCGACGTCTGCGCGGTCGGCGAGCGCCACAGCACGTACGTCGAGGGGCAGTTACCGCTGCCGGGCCTGCCGACCCGGGTGTTCCACGGCTTCGCCGCCTGGGCCGGTACCTCGTTCGCCGCGGCGCACGTCTCCGGTCGGCTCGCCGCCCTGATGACCGCCGGCGGCCTGAGCGCCGACGCGGCCCGGCTGGCGCTGCTCGCGGCGCCGCGCTGGCACCCCGACTACGGCGTGCTCGTCGAATGAGCGAGCAGGCCGCGAGCAAGCAGCTCCGCAACAGCCGGCGGACGGCGTCGCCGTGACCGACCCGAGCGCGACCGACCTGGTGACCGCCGCGGCGGGCGGGGACGAGTCGGCGTGGGTGGAGCTGGTCCACCGGTACACCCCGCTCGTCTACTCGGTGATCCGGTCGTACGACCTGAGCCGCGCCGACGCCGCCGACGTCAACCAGACCGTCTGGCTGCGTCTCGTCGAGCAGCTGAGCCGGGTACGGGACCCGCAGGCCCTCGCCTCCTGGCTGGCGACCACCGCCCGGCGCGAGTGCTACCGGCTGTCCCGCCTCGGCCGTCGCACCCAGCTCTTCGACCCGTACGACGACGCGCTGGACGCGTACCATGGCTTCTCCCGCACGGCGGACGTGGCGGCCCCCGACGAGGAACTGCTGCGCGCGGAGCGGCGGCAGGCACTGCGGGAGGGCTTCGCGCAGCTGCCGCCGCGCTGCCAGAAGCTCCTGGCCCTGTTGACCGCCGACCCGCCGGCCAGCTACCGGGAGATCGCCGAACGGCTGAGCGTGCCGGTCGGCAGCATCGGACCGACCCAGGCCAGATGCCTGCGCCGGCTACGGGACTGCCCCGCGCTCGCCCCGTTTCTCGAAACGGCCGCGACCCGGACGAACGGAGGTGAACGCGATGGAGCCGTTGCCGCCGGCCGATGACGCGGCCCTGACCGCCGAGCTGGGTGCGGCGCTGCGGGAGGGCGCGTCGGTCCCTGAGGAGCTCCTGACCGCCGCGCGGGCGGCGTTCGCCTGGCGAAACGTCGACGCGGAGGTGGCACTCGCCGAGCTGACGTTCGACTCGGCGTGCGACGCGGCGCCGGCGCTGATCCGGTCGGCCGGGTCGACGCGGACGCTGTCGTTCCGCAGTGCCGTGGTGACGCTGGAGATCGAGGTGACCGACGCCGGCATCGTCGGTCAACTCTCCCCGCCCCGGGGTGGGCGGGTGTCCGCGCAGACCGCCTCGGGCACGTACGCGGAGGCACCGGTCGACGCGGTGGGCTTCTTCTCGCTGGACGCTCCCCCACCCGGCCCGGTCCGGCTACGCGCCCACACCGACGACTATTCGGTGGCCACCACCTGGGTCTCGCTGCGCTGACCCACCGTCCACCCCCGACGGCGGCGCACCCGGGACGCCCGGACCGTCCCGGGTGCGCACGGCGACGGGGGTCGCGGGATGCCCAGGCCCACGACCCCCGCTGGTGGCCGGGACTACTGCTTCCCGACGCTGATCAGGTACTCCACACCACCGAGGTCGGTCCGCTCCGCACCGCTCGTGTCCGGGCCGAACTGGGTCACGTCGAGCGCGAACTCCTTGTCCGACGCGACCGCGGCCGCGAAGGTGAGGGAGAACTCGACCCGCTCACCCGGTTCCAGCAGCAGGTTGCCGAGGGTGGCCTTCGCCGGTTCGACGACCTCCAGCTGGTTCTTACCGACCTCGCGTACGCCGGTGCCGACCTTGCCGCCGGCCTGCCACCGCTCGAACAGGGTCGGCCCGAGGTCGACGACGACCCGGCCGCCCACGCCCTGGATCGGCTCCCCCGGCTGCGTGAAGACCAGATCGTTCTTGGTCGCCACCCGGAGCGAGTTGCCGATGGCGAACGGCCGCACGACCGGCGTCCCGCCCGCGACGAGCCGCACCGAGTCGACGTTGCGCCAGGCGATGTTGTTGTTGTTTCGGGTGTTCGTGCTGATGTCCGGACCCTCGAAGGTCATCGGGTCGGTGGCCGACACCCACCTGGCCAGCAGGCAGAAGTGGCCCGGCCCGGGCACTCCGTTCCACGGGATCGTCACGGTTGTGGTGCCGGCGAAGACGGTCACGTTCATCGCGCCGATCTGGGTCCAGTGCGTCGGCCAGACGGCACCGCCACCCGGCGTCGTCCGGTAGACCCGCAGCACGCCGCTACTGGTGCCGGTGCCGTACGGGCCGGGGTTACGCAGCTTGACGAAGATGTAGTTGGTGACGCCGACGATCGGGTTCTGGCTGACGGCACACTCGACGGCGGTCGGGCAGACCTTGATGTCGGGGCTGGCCCACAGCGGGTTGAACGAGTGGGGCTGGACGCCGACATCGGCGGCGACGTCCCGGATGTAGACGTCGGTGCGGGCCGCTGCGGCCTTGTCCTGCCGCGCCTCGACCGGCGCGGCGGCGGCCGTGGTGACCGCCAGCAGGGCGGCCAGCGCCGTGCCGGTGAGCACGGCCATCGCCGAGCGGCGGACGCGTCTTCCTACGTTGCCCATGACAGGCTTCTCCCATCGTCGAGGGACCGCCGACCCGGCGTTGTCGCCCACCGGGCCGACGCGATGACGTTGTTCAGGAGCGCGGCGCGGTGCGGTTGATACGTCCGGCGGAACCGGTCACCGTCAGATGGAGCGAACAACGACGAATTAGACGAATGTCGATACTGCCGCCGGCCCGCCAGATGCTGTCGCAGGGCGGCAGCATGCTCCACCGGCATGTCGACGTAGATGACGATGGCTCGCGGTGTGGCATAACCGCTGCAGCCGGCCGGACCGGTTACGGCCTGGTGATAGACCCTTCAACTCGACATCGGAGATTCGAGCCGTTCCCGGTATCGCCGATCACCGGCCATCAACTCCTGCCCGATTAACGACGCTGCGCGTCGCCGGTCCCCATTTATTGCGGCAACCAACGGAAGCACGAAGGGTTTCTGATTATCGAGCAGAAGCCCCGCCTCGGCGATGGCGCTCGACTGGCGGGTAACCTCCGGCCACCTTGCTCGTTGATCGCCATGTGCGACAAGCACTCGGCGTTGGGGGTCACGGCGTCGCCTCGGAATCGTCACGACCTGGCGCGGAAGCGTCGGCAGAGGACGCGCCGGGAACGGCGGGCCCATGACGAGCACGGAGCCGACCGGGCCGCGACGTAACCCCCAGTCGTCGAATCGGGCGACGCTCCTGGAGCTGTTCTTCGACGTCTTCTACGTCGCCGTGTTCGCGCAGCTCTCGATGCAGTTCGCGAGGAATCCGAGCTGGGGTGCCCTGGGACAGACCCTTATCCTGCTGCTGGCCGCCTGGTGGACCTGGTCGGTGACGGTGAACGCCACCGAGTTCTACGATCCCCAACTCCGGGCGGTCCAGGCGGTGGTCGCCGGCACGGTGTTCGGCGTGGCCCTCATGGCGATCGCCGTACCGGCCGCCTACGGCGAACGCGGGCTGCTCTTCGCCGGCGCGTACGTCGGCATCCATCTGCTCCGGGGGATCCTGCTGGTCGTCGCGCTGCGCCCACTCCGTGCGCACGCCCGGGAGGAACGCGTCCTCTTCTGGTTCGTCCTCTCCGGGATCCTGTGGCTCGCCGGCGGGTTCACCGGACCGGCGTGGCGCACCAGCCTGTGGGCCGGCGCGCTCGCTGTCGACTACCTGGCCGCCGGACTGCGCTACCCGACGCCTCGACGAGGCCGGCTACCCATCAACCGGTTGAGCACGCACTTCGGCGAGCGTTACCAGCAGATCACCATTCTCGCCCTCGGCGACATGGCACTGATGTCCACGTTGATATTCAGCGGCGCGAGCTACACCCCGGCCCGTGCCGTCGCGTTCCTCACCGCGGTCGTCACTGCGCTGCTGTTCTGGCAAATCTACGTGTTACAGAGCAACAAGCTGGTCGACCGGTCGGCGCACCTGCGTCCGGACGCCTCGATCTTGTTGGCCCCGTACGTCTACGCCTTCGTCGTTACCGGCATCATCGCCACGTCCGGCGGCGTGGACCTCGTCCTGCACGACCCGCAGGGGACCACACCGGCGAGTTGGGTCGCTCTCCTCGCCGTGGGACCGGTCCTGTACGTGCTCGGCCGGATGAGCTCGGAGTACGTGCTCCTCAACCAACTCCCGCCCACCCGCGTTGCCTGGCTGGCGCTGCTGCTCGCCTCGACGCCGCTGCTCACCATGCTGGCCCCGTGGCTCGTCATGATCGCGAGCGCGGCCGTCCTGGTCGGCATGACGATCACCGACGTGCGGCGGCTCCGACGCGCCGCCCTGGCGGACTAGCCCCTGCTTCCTGCACGAGGGGCGGCCTCTCCGACCGGCCCTTCCGCGCGCCCCTTCGCCCGTACCGTCGAGGACAGGTCCGGCGCGACGGAGGGCGACCTCCGGTGACCGGCGGGTCCGGCTGGGCCAGTTGGTCGTGGCCGTCTGGCCTGTGCTGACTTCTCCTGGGCGTGGTGGCTTGGCGTCGGCGTCGAGATGGGCTGCCAGCAGCCAGCAGATGCTGGATACGACGCCGGCGGCGCCGACGCCGACGCCGGCCGCTGGCGAACATTCCGTCGGCCCAGACCCGGGCGCATTCGCGTGAATTCAGCGGCGCCACGGGTCAGGAGGAGCCTGTGGCAAGTCCGAACTCTTCGGCGACGAGGGCAAAGGAACGTATGCGGTTGGCGGTGTCGTCGATCAACGAGGTGAGCATCAGTTCGTCGGCCTGGGTCCGCCGCTGCAGCTCTGTCAGACCTTCGCGCACCGTGTCGGGCGCTCCGTGGATGACGTTGCCCAGCCAGCCTTCTACGAACTTCATCTCCTCCGGCGTGTATGGATGGTTCTCCGCCTCGTCCGGGCTGGGAAGCGCGGCCTGCTTCCCCTGCCGTGCAAGCATCATCATCAACGCCCCCGGCCGAGTCAGGCGTTCGGCTTCGGGTGCGGTCGGGGCGCAGGTGACGTTCACGGAGACCATCACGTGTGGTGCGGCCAGGGCAGCGGACGGCCGGAACGTTCTCCGGTACTCGGCGACGGCCCGCAGGGATTGCACGGGATTGATGTGAAAGGCAGCCGCGAACGGCAGGCCGAGGCGCGCGGCCACCTCCGCACCAGTGGTTCCCGAGCCGAGCGTCCAGACGGGAACGTCGGGTGCCGCCGGCACCACGTGCACGTTGTCGCGCCGGTAGGGGTGGTTCTCCGGGAAGTCGTTCCGGAGGAAGCCCAGAAGCTCCTCGACGTCGTCGCGGAAACTGTTGCCACCCGAGTCCTCGCCGCTGCGACGTAGCGCCTGCACGACCGACGGCAGACCGCCGGGACTTCGGCCGACGCCCAGGTCGATGCGGCCGGGGTGAAAGGCGTTCAGGACGCCGAACTGCTCGGCCACGATCAGTGGTGCGTGGTTGGTGAGCATGACCCCTCCCGACCCCAGCCGGATGGATCGGGTCGCGGCACCGAGGTGAGCGAGGAGAACCGCAGGCGCCGGGCTGCTCGAGGCGGGGAAGCTGTGGTGCTCGGCGACCCAGAAGCGCCGGTAACCCCAGCGCTCGGCGGCCTGCGCCAGTGTCGTGGTCTGCTGGAGCGCGTCGGCCGGCCGGCTCCCGGTGCCCCTGACGACCAGATCGAGAATCGACAGCGGTACGGGACTCGCCCCGTACCGTCCGAGCGGGGCCGCGCCTGTCGGTAGATCGGTGCCGCGTCGTTGTTCCATTGCCACTCCCCTGAACTGGAACCGAAACAACCGTGGGGCCTACTGGGGCGCCATGGTCAGACCAACGTCTCGCCACCATCGACGGCCAGCGTGGTGCCGGTCGTGAAGGTGCTCGTGAGGGCGTAGAGGACCGCGCGGACGACGTCGTCCGGGTGGCCCACCCGACCGGCCGGGTTGCGGGCCGCCCGACTCGCGAAGAGGTCGGCCTTCTGCTGCTCGCCGAGCGCGTCGTACGCACCGCTGTCGATGGTGCCCGGCGAGACTGCGTTCACCCGCAGCGGCGCGAGTTCCACGGCCAGGGCCCGGGTGACCGCGTCGACGCCGCCGTTGGTGGCCGCGACCGCCAGCATCCCCGGCGCCGGCTTGTGGGCGGTCGCGCCGGAGAAGAAGACGAAGCTGCCGTCCTGCGGCATGCGAGGCGCGAGGTGTTTGGCCAGCAGGATCGGGCCGAGCACCTTGGTCGACAGGGACTGCAGTACGGCGGCCGGCTGCAGGTCGCTCAGACGTCCGCGAGCGCGGGCCGACGCTGTCGACACGACATGGTCGACGCGACCCAACCGTTCAGCGAGCGCCGCCACGCTCGCCTCATCCGTGACGTCGACGGATTCGATGGTCAGCTCCTCGCCGTACGCGTCGGCCAGGGCATCGCGGTTGCGGGATGCGACGATCACTGTGGCGCCGGAGGCGCGTACGGCGGAGACGATCGCGCCGGCGATGCCGCCGCTGCGCCCGATCACCAGCACTGTCCGGTTCTCCAGTTCAGAGTGCATGATTCAATTCCTCCTGAGTTGATCAACGGTGCACGACGGTGGCCTGGGCCCGTGCCTCCTCGATGACGCGATTGAGGGTGGCGAGGTCCTGGGGTCCCTCGTGACGCTGACCGTTGATGAAGAACGTGGGGGTGCCGGCCACGCCGCTGCGGTCGGCTGAATCGACATCCCGCTGCACCCGGGCCTCGTGCCGGTGGCGGGCCAGGTCGTCACGGAACCTGTCGAGGTCGAGGCCGAGTTGCTCGGCGTACCCGGTCAGGTCGTCGGGGGCGAGCCGGTCCTGGCGTTCGAGCAGCAGGGTGTGCATGGGCCAGAACGCGCCCTGATCTCCCGCGGCCTCGGCGGCCTCGGCGGCTGTCTGCGCGTACGGATGGACGTCCGGCAGCGGCAGATGCCGCCACACGTAGCGCACGTCGGCGTTCTCGATGAGCAGTTCCTGGGCGGTGGGGCCGACCATCGCGGTCCACGGGCATTCGAAGTCGCCGTACTCGACGACGGTGACGACGGCGGTGGGAGGGCCTTGGATGTGGTCGCGGTCGTCGTTGACCGGCTCCGCCAGGTCGACAAGCCGGCCCGCGCCACCGAGCAACGCCCGCGCCTGTGTTTCGGCCGGAAGGGTCTCGATGACGCGGTAGACGGCGAAGCTCACCAGAGCCGCGCCGGCCGCGGCCGCGAGAGTGCCGATCTTTGCCTGGTCGAGCGCGTCGCCGCTGAAGGCCAGGTTCGCGATCAACAGCGACACGGTGAAGCCGATCCCAGCGATCGTGCCGCCCTCCAGGACCGCGCCCCATCCGACGGGTGGGCGCAGCAAGCCTCCGCTGAGACGTTCCGCCAGCCAGGAGGCGACGACGACGGCAGCCGGCTTGCCCACGACATAGGCGAGGACGATGCCGATCGTGATCGGCGATCGCAGTGCCTGGCGCACCGCGTCACCGTCGATGACGATTCCGGCGTTGGCCAGGGCGAACAGCGGGACGATGCCGTAGCTGGTCGCGGCGTGCAGGGTATGGCGCATCCGGGAGTTGGCCGACAGCGCACCGGTCAGGCTCCGAGTGGCCACCGCCGCCAACTTCGCCGACGGCTGCTCGCGAAAGAGCCGGACCAGTCTGGTCGCCTCCTGAAGCTCGGTGCGGCTGGGCGTGTACGCCGTCGTGGCCAGCCCTGCGGCCAGCCCAGCGACCACCGGGTCGACGCCGGCCGAGAGCAACCCGGCCCAGGTCACCACAGTGCCCAGCGCGAAGCTCCATCCTCGGAGCCGGTGCGGCAGCCGGCGCCCTGCCAGCAGGCCGGCGTAGGCCACCACGGCCACCACCATGCCCGGCACCGCGATGTGCTCGCTGTAGGCGAGGGCGATCACGATCAGGGCCACCAGGTCGTCCACGACGAAGACGGTCAGGACGAAGGTCCGGATCCGCTCCGGGGCGTGCGCCGCGATCAGGGAGAAGGCTCCCAGCGCTAACGCCGTGTCGGTGGACATCGCGATGCCCCACCCCACGGCGCCGGCTCCCCCGTGGTTCACGATCAGATAGATGCTGACCGGAATGACCATCCCCGCCGCACCGGCGAGCACCGGGAGGGCCAGGCGTCGCCGCTCGCGCAGATCGCCCAGATCGAACTCGCGGCGCGCTTCGAGGCCGACGACGAGGAAGAACAACGTCATCAACCCGCTGTTGACCCAGGTGCGCAGGTCGAGGTGCGCTGCCCAGGGGCCGAGCTGGATGGTCAGGACCCAGGACCAGAAGCCGTCGTAGTCGAGCGAGGGCAGGTTCGCCCAGACGAGGGCAACGGCAACGGCGGCGACGAGGAGCGTCGCGCCAGCCGATCCGGTACGCGGGAAGCCGCGCCGAGCCACCGACCCGATGGGTGTCATAACCATCGACGTCGTCGGGTCGGGCTCCATCGTTTGTTGCACCTGCGGCATCGCTTCCTCGTGACTGGTCTGGTCCGGCGTGCCGGTCGTCAGGCGGAGAGAACTGCTGACCTCAGGGCGTTCATCGCGTGGAAGGCTCGCGACTTGGCCGTTCCGATCGGCACGGAAAGGAGTTCGGCGGCATCGACTGCGCTGCGGCTCTGCAGGTAGATCTCCTCGAACGCTCTGCGGCGCTCGGGACTCAGCTTGCGGAACGCGTCCAGCAGGGACTCGCGGGCCACGACGACGTCCATCGGGTTGGCCGGCGAGGAGTAGTTCTGCAGTTCTCGTTCGCCCGGGGACTCCTGGGGCCGCCGTACGCGCTTGCGGGCCTCATCCGCCGACACGTGGCGAGCGATCGTGAAGAGCCACGACTGGATGTGGTCCTCGTCGACCGGGATGTCTCCGATGTGCCGCCATACCCTCAACATCGTCTCCTGCAGCAGGTCTTCGACGATCTGCGGCCGGTAGGCGTTGATTCGTCTGAGGTAGCGGAGCAGGACGCCGGAACGTTCCTCGAAAATCTGCCGCAACGTCTCCCCGTCACGCTGCCGGTACGGGCTCTCGGCCGGGCCGTTGAGGCGCGGAACAGGCATGGCCATCAGTCACTCCTGGACGGCGTGGTCAGGTGAGCGGGTGGCCGCCGCTCGCGTTCGGGCACGTCGAGGGCGGCCGGCCGTCGGGCCCTAGCTGGAGACCCCGCCTGGAGCAGCCTTCGCGCTCTCGGGCATGGTCACGGACAGTCGGCGGCCGAGGAACTCGCGGATGATCGTGGCTACCGTGTCGCCGGCGCTCTCGAGCAGAAAGTGGCCGCCCTCGAGCAGGTGGATCTCGGCGTCGGTGGCATCGGTGGCGAAGGCCCGCGCACCGTCCGGACCGAAGATCTCGTCACCGCGGCCCCAGACTGCCAGCACCGGTACGCCGCTGCTGCGCAGGTATTCGTGCAGGCGGGGGTAGAGCGGCGGGTTGGTGGCGTAGTCGCGGAACAGGGCGAGCTGGATGGCGTCGTTGCCGGGCCGGCTCAGCAGGGCGTGGTCGTGGTGCCAGGTGTCGGGGCTGATCAGGGTCTCGTCGGGGGTGCCGGTGACGTATTGCCAGCGGGTGACGTCCAGGGTGAGTGCCGCACGGATGGCGGACTCGGTCTCCGGGGTCTGCTCCTTCTGGTAGTTCCAGACCGTCTGCCAGAAGCTCTCGACGAAACCCTCCTCGTAGCCGTTGCCGTTCTGCGTGATGATCGCCGTGATCGCGTCGGGGTCGCGCAGGGCCAGCCGGAATCCGACGGGTGCCCCGTAGTCCTGCACGTAGATGGCGTACCGCTCGATGCCGAGCTGCTTGAGCAGGTCGGCGGTGAGGTCGGTCAACGCGTCGAAGGTGTAAGTGAACCTGTCTGCCGCGGGGGCGTCCGAGAGCCCGAACCCGAGGTGGTCGGGCGCGATGACGTGATAGCGATCGGCCAGCGCCGGGATCAGATTGCGGAACATGAACGACGACGTCGGGAACCCGTGCAGGAGGACCACGGTCGGCGCGTTGGCCGGGCCGGCCTCCCGGTAGAACAGTTGGTGCCCTGCCACTGAGGCATACCGGTGGTGAACGTCGGGCATGGCTCCTCCTTCTCCGCTGCGGGTGCACCCGTCAGGACGGTCTGCGACCTGTACGGCTGCGAGCTTGGCTCGGCGAGACATGGCTTCGCCTCCGAATCACCACCGGCCTACCCCCGGGCGTGATCCCGGGGGGTGCCTGTCGAACGTCAGCAGGCGACGGGGCACGAACGGTCTTGGCGTACCTTTTCGGCAATTTCCTGCCTTTTGCCCACCTCCCGGGGTGCGGTTGTCAGGTCCGGGGGTGCGACCGGTGGCGGACCCCTGACTCGATCCGGCCGACGACGCGCAGGATTGTCCGATGGATGTCGACCCCGACGCCTTGGGCCTGCCAGCCGACCCTCGGTTACCCCTGTACGGTCCTGGCGAGGAGGACCAACTCGGTGACCTGACACGACGTACCGCGGCCGGTTGCGGCGGTGGGATACGCATCGTCGGAGACCGCGGCATCGGAAGTTCAGCAGCCCTGGACCAGATGATCGATCAGGCTGCCGGCTTCCGCGTGCTCCGGGTTCGGGCAGTTGCCGCCGAGCAGGAGATCCCCTTTGCGGCTGTGCACCTGCTCTGTGCTGAGCTGCTCGACCACTGCGCGACCCTGTCGGCCGCACATCTCACGACACTGCAGGCCGCGTTCGGCCTGATCGACGAAACCAGGCCCAGCGTCGGCGCGGTCGCCCCCGCTGTGCTCGCGTTGCTCAGCGGCATCGCCGGGGTGCAGCCTGTCTGCGCCGCCGTCGACGACGCCCACTGGCTGGACGAGGCCAGCGCCGAGGTACTGGCCTTCGTCGCCTCCCACTCGGCCGGGCGAGCGCTGATGATCGTGATCGCCGGCTCGCACACCCCGCGGCTCGACCCGTTCAGGGAGGTTCCGGCGATGCGCCTCCTGCCGATCGGGCACGGCAAGGGGGCGGAGCTGGCCGGTGCATTCGCGATCCCCGGCCCCCGTCGCGTCCGTTCGTGCTCGCATGAAGGCCGCTGTTCGGCAATCGTCGGTCACCTCACGCCGGTGTCCCGGCGGCTGCTGCTGGCTGCGGCGGCCGACCCGACCGGTGACGTTCTGCTCTTCGAGCTCATGGCCGCCGAACTGGGCGCCGACCGGGAAGCCCTCGTCGCGGCCCATCTGGTCGAGGTTGGTGATCATGTTGTTTTCGCCTGCCCGGACCTGAGATCGGTCAGCTACCACTCGGCCGCGCCCGCCGAACGGCGACTGATCCACCGCATGCTCGCGGGGAACACAGCCGGCGATCCGACGCGGCGTTTGTGGCACCTCGGCCTGGCGGCAGGCACTCATGACGACGCTCTCGCCGACGGTCTCGAGGCCCACGCCGACCTGTTGCAGGCCCGTGTGGGCACAGCCGCCCGAGCCGCGTTCCTGGAGAGGGCAGCCCTGCTCACCAGCGACCCGGGCGTACGCGCCGACCGCGCGCTCGCGGCGTCGGCCGCGATGTACGACGACGGCGACCTTCCCGGCGCCCAGCGGCTCCTGGCCATCGTGACGCCGGAGTCGCAGGACGCCGTCCGCGCCGCTCGGCGAACCTGGCACCGAACCCGGATCGAGACCGTCCTGCGTCCCGGTGCGGGCTCCGCGCGCCACCTGCTGGAGGCGGCCCGGCGGCTGCGGCCACTCGACCCGGCCGACGCGCCGGAGGCGTACCTCGACGCTCTCCTCGCGGCGACCTTCGCCGACGGACCCACGGATCGCGAACTGCTGATCGTCACGGCGACCGAGGCCCGCGCCACCGCAGGCGATCACCGTCGCCGACCGGCCGACCAACTCCTGTTCGGGCTCGCCACGCGGGTACTCGACGGCTACCCCCGCTCGGTCGCACCGCTGCGGGCGGCAATCGCTGCCTTCCGGGAGCCGTCTCTCGACCTGCGGGCGGCACGGTGGCTCGGCCTCGCGGCTCTGCTCGCCGCCGAGGTGTGGGACAGCCAGGCCTGGCGGGACCTGACTCAGCACCACGCCGCGGTCGGACGCGGCCCTCGGCTCGACAATCTCCTCTCGCCGGTTCCCACGAGGGCTCGCAGTCACGACGCCGTGGTCGCCGCCGCGCTGCACAACGCGACGGGGCGGTACGACCTGGCCGTCGAGGCGGCCGGCGAGGCGGCGCGGTCGGAGCACCCCGGCATCACCGGCTGGGCGCTTATCGAGCTGGTCGAGGCTGCGGTCCGCGCGGGCGACGAGCATCTGGCCGTAAGTGCGACGGTCCAGCTCGCGCGACGCACCGCCCCGGCGGGTGGCGACTGGGCGCTGGGCGTCCAGGCGACCGCCGAGGCGCTGATCGCCAAGGACCAGACGGCGGAGGCGTCATACCGAGAGGCCATCGAGCGGCTCGGCCGCACCGGCCTGCCCGATCGGCTGGCACGGGCCGAGCTGCTCTACGGCGAATGGCTGCGTCGGCGTAACCGCCGCATCGAAGCCCGGGCTCAGCTGCGAGCCGCGAGCAGGCACTTCGGCGAGGTCGACGCCGATGCGTTCGTCCAACGGGCCCGCCGAGAACTGCTCGCGACCGGGGAGAACACGCATCGGCAGCCCGACGGGCGTCGACGCCAGCTGACCCCGCAGGAGAGCCAGGTGGCGTCGCTGGCCCGGGCCGGGCTCCGCAACGCCGAAATCGCCGCACAGCTGTTCATCAGCCCTCGCACCGTGGAGTACCACCTGTACAAGGCCTTCCCCAAACTCGGCGTCCGATCCCGTGCCGAACTCCAGCCACTTCGGGACCTTGAAGGGCAGGCCGGCACTGCGGGATCGTGATCCTGGCGTCGACGAGCGGTCAGGCGTTGTTCCCGTCGCGATACGCCTCCAGCAGCCGCAGCCACACCTCGCCGACCGTCGGGAAGGGCGGCACGGCGTGCCACAGCCGGCTGATGGGCACCTGCCCGGCTACGGCGACCGTGGCCGAGTGCAGCAGTTCGGCGACTCCGAGCCCCACCAGGGTCACGCCGAGGACGCGCTCGGTGACGCTGTCGACGACCATGCGGGCATGGCCCTGATAGTCGTCCGCGAACAGCCGGGCGCCCGCGACGGTTGCCGCCATGTCGACATCGACGACCCGCGCCTCATGGCCATTGCGGCGCGCCTGGTCGGCGGTGAGCCCGACCGCCGCGACCTCGGGATCGGTGAAGATGACCTGCGCCAGGGCGTGCACGTCCGCCGTCGCCGCGTGCCGTCCCCAGGCCGCGGTGTCCAGAGCCTGACCTGCGGCAACGGACGCGATGGCGTTCCCGACGACGCGGGCCTGGTACTTGCCCTGGTGGGTCAACAACGCGCGGTGGTTGACGTCACCGATCGCGTACAGCCAGCCCTCGTCGACGCCGTGCACCCGGCAGGTGTCGTCCACGTCGAGCCAGGACCCCGGCCTCAGTCCCACCGTCTCGAGACCGATGTCGCCCGTGAGCGGGACGCGGCCGACGGCGACGAGCACCTCGTCCGCTTCCACCTCGGCCCCATCGTCGAGCATCAGCGTCACGGGACCGGTGGATGACGGCCGGCTCATCGACGTCACGGTCACACCATGTCGAACGTCGACCCCCGCCTTCTGCAGAGACGCACCGACCATCTCGCCGGCAAAGGATTCGAGCCGTGGTAGGAGACGCGGCTCCCGCGCCAACAGCGTCACCGCGGCCCCGAGACCCTGCCAGGCGGTGGCCATCTCCACACCGACCGCGCCGCCACCGATGATCGCCAAGCGGGCGGGCACGGTCGAGGTGTCGGTGGCGGTCCGGTTCGTCCAGACCAACGCCTCGGCAATACCCGGCATGTCGGGGATCGCCGCACGGCTACCGGTGCAGAGCACCACCGCGTGTCGGGCCGTCAGACCAACGATCTGCTGCTCCGAGGTGGCGACGGCGACTCGGCGCGGACCGTCGACACGGCCGTGGCCACGGAACAGGTCGGCCCCGATGTCCTTGACCCACTGCGCCTGCCCGGAGTCGTCCCACCCAGTGACGGAAAGGTCACGGCGACGGAAGACACCGGCAGCATCGACGGGCCCGCTGACGGCCTGCCGTGCACCGTCGACCCGCCGGGCCTCGTCCACCGCCACCACTGGACGAAGCATCGCCTTGCTCGGGATGCACGCCCAGTAGGAGCACTCCCCGCCGACGAGCTCCTTCTCGACCATCGCCACAGTGAGGCCAGCTGCCGTGGCGCGGGCGGCGACGCTCTGCCCGACGGGACCACCGCCGATGACGATCACGTCGTAGGTCCGGTCCGCGGAAGCCTCGACCTTGGAATTTCCCATCGTTCTCACCCTTCGTGATCGCATGGTCAGGTCAGCTTCGATCACTGTCGCCCTCGACCGCGCCGAGCGAATCCGTGTCGGCCCGGGGCCGACCCCGGGCCGATACCTGTCGACCACCTGGCGCTCGACGCCTCACCACTCGCGGCGCTTCTGGTCCGGGCTGTCAGATGTCATGTTCGTGTCGCGCGTGCCCGGATCCGCCCGATCGCGATGCGCAGGGCCTCTTCATGCAGGCGGCGCAGTGACTCATAGAGGGTGCCGTCGACGCGGTGCGCGGCCGTTCGGGCGCGTTCGAGCGCCTTCAGCCGCAGAAGCATCTGCTGGGTGATCATGTCGAGTTGCGGACGCACCTCGGACTCCAGATGCGGCCGGCGCCGTGGCCGCAGTTCCGGATGATCAGCCCACAGGGCGTGCAGACGGCGCTGGAGCACTTTGTTGGCCTCGATCTGGGCCCGGAAGAAGCGACAGCTGAGCAGCGGGTCGAGTCCGATCTCCCGGGAACGCGCTACGACGTCCGCGAGCAGCCGCTCCTCCCGAGCCTCGTCGTCGATCGGGGTCGTGCTGCCGTACTTGGCGGCGGCGACCTTGTCGCCGAGCGCGAGGCGTTCCGCAGCGAGTGCCGTGAGCAGCGACTCCTGCTCGTTCACGTCGTCGGCGGAATTCTGGTTGTTCGAGTCCGACCACTCCATGACCGCTCTCACGTCGGCTTGAGCGCGCGGTTCGACCGCGGGCCTGTGCCTATCGCCACGTTGCACGTCGCCCGCCGTCCGAGCCTGCCGCCGCCCGCGCTCATGATCGCCGGAACCGGCTCCTGAACTGCGTCACCCGAGCCTCTGTGATCTCTCACACCGAGAGAACTTCGCCCGCAGCGGTTCGTACCTGTTGATTGTGAGCGCTCAATTCCAACAGATCGAGGCCGGGGATCGGCGCGAACGCCGCCTGCGCCCCAGCCGGACAGTCCTCGTCGTGATGTGGTTCGCCGTCGGCGTGGACGCGATCCTGAACCTGATCCCATTGCCCCTGGCAGGCTCGGTGGTGACCGTGGTGAGCCTGCTGATGGAGCTGACGTTCGCCCTGTCGCACGGCGCCGTGGCCTACCGATGGCGAGGGATTCTGGTCTTCCTCCTGCTGGCGCTGGTGGTCAGCAACGTCATCGAGGACATCGGCGTGCTGACCGGCGTGCCGTTCGGCCACTATCACTACACCGACGAGCTGGGTGCCAAGCTGATCGAGGTACCCGTGCTGATCGGGCCGGCCTACTTTGCCGTCGGTTACATGGCCTGGTGCATCGCCACCATCCTGTTCCGCCCGGTGCACCGGCGCAGCCCTGTCGTCGCAGTCGTCGGCACGCCCCTCGTCGCCTCCTTCACCATGGTGGCCTGGGATCTGGCGTTGGACCCGTCATCGTCGACCCTGCGGGGACGCTGGGAGTGGGAGGACGGCGGCGGGTACTTCGGGGTGCCGCTCACGAACTTCCTGGGCTGGAGCCTGACCGTCTACGTCTTCTACCAGCTCTTCGCGCTGTACCTGCGCCGGTGGGGACCCGAGGCCGGCAGCCTCGAACGGCGGCGCGGCGGCTACCTGGCGCTACCGGTCGTCGCCTACGTCGTGGTGGCCGGCGACTACGTCGTCACCTGGCTGACCGGCGGCCACGACGGTGTGCCCGCACACGTCGTGGATGCCAGCGAATACCTGTGGCGCTCCGCGGACGTCTACGAAAGCTCGGCTCTTTCCGCCATCTACGGAATGGGCTTCCTGGCCCTGCTGGCCGCTCTCCGGTTGGCCGATCAGCACCGCTCCTGAGCGGTCGCATGTCTACTAGAAGGAGTTCCACCTTGCTTGACTCTGCTCCTCCCCCGTCCTTCCTGCTGGTGCACGGCGGCTATCACACCGCGTCCGCCTGGCTGCCCGTACAAGGCATTCTCGACGCCCAGGGATGGAAGTCCGAGGCGATCAGCATGCCCAGCGCGGGCCAGCAGCCCACAGCAGGCCTGTACGAGGATGCCGACGCGCTGGCCGCGAGGCTGCGGGAGATCGAGGGCCCGGTCGTGGTGGTCGGTCACTCCCACGCGGGCCTGACCATCACCCAGCTCGGCGACGACCACCCGAACCTCGTCCGCCTGATCTACGTCGCCGCCTTCATGCCGACCGAAGGGGTTTCCGCCGCGACGGCTTTCGGCATTCCGGTGCCGGATGACCCCAGCGGTCTCGCCCCACGTGAGGCGTACGGAAATCCGCGGGAGACGTTCTACTCGGACCTCTCGGACGTCGACGCGAAGGTCGCCATCGACCAGCTCGTCGACCAGAGCCTGCTGTCCTGTGTGCAGCCGACGACACGAGCGGCGTGGCGTACGGTTCCCTCGACCTATGTGATCTGCACCGAGGACAGGCAGTTCCCGGTCTCTCTCCAGGAGCAGTACGCGGCGCAGACGACGGATGTCGTCCGGATCCCGACGGGGCACTCACCGATGCTGTCGAAGCCTGACCAGGTCGCAGACATCCTGACATCCCGTGCAGGCGCAGCAGCCGGGAGTTGAGAATGCGTGTCACCGCCGGTCCGGCCGTTTTGCGGCCGGACCGGCGGTGCCGGAGTGGGCTGTCAGAGGGTTGACAGAAACTGAAGCAGCAGCCGGTTGACCTCTTGCGGGCGTTCCTGCTGGATCCAGTGTCCGCACCCCGGCAGGAAGATGGGCTCGGCGAACCGGTCGTGTCGACGGGGAAGGGACTGCACGTAGTCGCGGAGCCCGCGGAACGCCAGCACCGGGTCCAGATCACCCGAGATGAACTGCGCGGGCATCGGCAGGCGGATCCCGTCGAAGGCGGCGGTGAGTTCCCAGTTGCGGTCGAGGTTGCGATACCAGTTGAAGGCTCCGGTGAAACCGTCCTCGAACTGGGCGGCATAGACCTCCAAGTCCTGTTCGGTCAGCCATCCTGGCAACGCCGTGCTGTGCTCCGGGTCGACCGCGTCCAGCAACCCGCCGCCCACGGGGACCAGCATGTCCCGGGGCGCCTGGTTCGCCGGGTTGTCCCCGCTCACGCCGTAGAAGGTGCGACGCAAGCTTGTCATCGGGTCGCGGCCGAACTCTTCGTCCGCGACGCCAGGCTCCTCGATGTAGTTCACGTAGAACCGCCCGTGGTGCATCGCGCGCATGGTGGTCAACTGTCCGTGCTCTCCCCGCAGGTAAGGGGGAACACTCAGCCCCACCACCCCTCGGACCAGGTCAGGACGCATCAGGGCGAGGCTCCACGCGACAGTGGCGCCCCAGTCGTGGCCGACCAGCACGGCATCCTGGGCCTTCAGCTCTCGCATGAGACCGGTGATGTCGGCCACCAGATGCATGATCGAATAAGCCTCGACGGCCGGCGGATGCGAGCTGCCGCCATAGCCACGTTGCTCGGGAGCGACCACCCGGTAGCCGGCGTCGACCAAGGGACGAATCTGGTGCCGCCACGAGTGAGCCGACTCCGGAAAACCGTGCAGCAGTACGACGAGAGGGCCGTCGCCCGCCTCCCATATCCGGAGATTGACACCGTTGGTAGCGACGAAACGACGCTGTGACATGCGGCTCCAGTTGTGCTTCGTGGTCGGCGACCCGAGCCGGCCGACCGTTGCCGAGCGCGACCACATGCGCCGCAGCGGCCCAGCGCCGCCGTCCAGGGGTCAGCGACGCAGTTGTCGCCGTGAGGTTATGCCCAACTTGGCGAAGATCTTGCTCAGATGCCACTCGACCGTCCGCGGACTGATGAACAAACGGGTTCCGATCTCCGCGTTCGAGAGCCCCTCACGGGCCAGCTTGACGATATGGGTCTCCTGGGGCGTCAACGAGCCGGTGTCGTTACTCGGCCGCTGACGGACGGTCAATCCCAGCCGATGAGCAGCTGAGGCGGCGAACGCCTCCACGCCCATCGCGGTGAACATGTCGTAGGCCATCCGAAGCTGGTCGCGGCCGTCGTCGCGTCGCCCCAGCTCCCACAACCATTCACCGTAGTAGAGGTGGGCGCGTGCCGTCAGCGGTCGAATCCTCGTACGGTGGAGCCGCTCGATCGCCTCGACGTACGAGTCCTCCGCCCTCGCGTTACCGGTGAGCATGGCACGGCAGCACGCCTCCATGCCGAGCGCCCAGTCGGTGCCGCACGCCTGCGTCGAGATGGACAGGCGCTCCAACGCGTCAACCCCGGATTCGGGCCGTCCGGTACGGGCAGCGGCGATGATCAGCTCGACGAGCGGCGCCCCGGTCAACACCCCGGGTTCCAGGCTCGACTGGATCGTCAGCTGAGCTGCGCTCAGCGCCTCACCGAACCGACCCATGCCGTTGTAGAGCAGCGCCTGAGCCCACCCGACGATAGCCGGGGCGAGCCCCTCACCGCGGCGGCGGGCGTCGGCGGCGCTGACCGCGGCCAACTCGAGGGTCCGCGCCTCGTCGCCCTGCCAGGCAGCGAGCAGCAGAGCCATGTAACTCGGTACCGGGATCCCAGTTCCGTCCGCCACGTCGTCGAGTTCCATGATCAGTACGGATGCCTCGGACAGGTCGCCGGCGAACAGGTGCATGAGGATGCGTGTCGTCAGCGCCAACGGCAGGTCGGCCAACGCCCCGCTCTCGCGCGCCAGCCGCACGTAGCTGCCGGTGAGTGCGTCTGCCGCATCGTCCTGGCAGAGGTCAGTGGCGATCGAGCTGGCGAACCACAACCATCGAAGGCCGCCCTCGATCGCCAGGTCCGACTTCTGGAACGCCCTCAGCGCTTCTCTCATCTTCGGTACTGCCGCCGCGAAGCCCGCGGTGTACCGCACCGCCAGACCGTCCAGGAGAAGGTCCGACGGCCGCGCCGGCGCGGTGGCAACCGGCGCAGCAACGGCCGCCCGGGCCACGTCTCCCAGGGTGCCGCTGGTGCCGGAGTCTGACGCGTACCAGGCCGCCCGCAACGCGTCGAGATACGTGCTCCGGGCGAGACCGACGTCCAGCGGCTCGAGCCGCGAAGCCGCCTTGAGGAAGAGGTCAGCCGTTCCGCGACCCCGGTCGACGGTGAAGGCGATGTCGGCCCGCAGGAGATCCGCGCGTGCCCGGTCGAGCTCGGATGCATGGTCGGCCTCGGCCAAGGCGAGCAAGCGCAGCGCGACGTCTGGAGCACCGCCCACATGTCGGGCCTGCGCCGCAGCCAACAGCCGCGAGGCCCTTCGTGTCGGATCCGGGGTCAGTTCCGCGGCTCGTTCCAAGAACGCTCCGGCAGCCGCGAATCCGCCGCGGGCCTGCGCCCGAGCCGCAGATGTCTGCAACTCGGTCGCTACGTCCTCGTCGGGTCCGGTGGCTGCCTGCGCCCGGTGCCAGGCTCGCCGGTCCGGATCCGTGCTGGGCTCCATGGTGTCGGCGAGCGCCGCATGCGCCTTCCGCCGCTCCGTTTCGCTTGCGGCCCGATAGACCGCCGAGCGCAACAGTGGGTGCCGAAACCGGACCCCGAACCCGAAGTCCACGAATTCCGCAGCGGGCCACGAGGCAGCGAGATGGCTCTCGGCGGGTACGCCCATACGAGTGAGAGCGCCCCATACGAGCACGGGATCCCCGAGCGGTTCGACCGCCGCGACCAGGAGCAACGTTCGCGCGTCCGGAGGGAGGGCACGAATCTGCCGCCGGAAGCTCTCCTCGATGCGGCGAGGCAGGGCACTGTGGTTGAAGATCCCGAAGCCACCGCTCAGCTCGGCGGCGGTGAAGCCACGGGGCAGTTCGGTAAGCGCCAAGGGATTCCCGTGGCACTCGGCGATGATGCGGTCGAGCACCCTCTCGTCGACTCGCCCGTGAAACGTCGAGGCGAGCAACGCCCGCGAATCCTCGTCGGACAGGCCGGTGACGGTCATGACCGGCAAGCCCTTCAGCTCCGGCATGTCGTCAGTGTCGAGGTCGCCGCGCACCGCGAAAATCATGATCAGCGACTCGCTTCTCAGCCGCCTGGCCACGAAGCCGAGGACCTGAGCCGACGCCTTGTCCAACCACTGGGCGTCGTCAACGACGCACACGACCGGCTGTTCGTCGGCAAAACCAGCAAGAAGGCCGAGCACTCCCAGACCAACCATGAAGAGGTCCGGGGCCTCGCCAGCGCTCAGACCAAACGCGGTGCTCAACGCGCGGCCCTGCTGGGCGGGCAGCCGCGCAAGGCGATCCAGAACCGGCGCGCAGATCTGATGCAGGCCGGCAAACGCGAGTTCGCTTTCGGCCTCTACACCGGTGGCCTGAACAACCCGGCAGTCTCCGGACTGGGCCAGGGCGTAATCCAGCAGGGCGGTCTTGCCGATTCCCGCCTCACCGCGAAGTACGAGGGCCCCGCTGACTCCGAGACGCCCACCAGCGAGGAGCTGATCAAGCGCCGAGCGTTCCGCGCTCCTGTCCAACAGCACGTTGCGCCGTCTGTTTCTGCTCATGGCCGCACCGTGGCCGTCCTGGGGAAACATCGCCATAAACCCTAGTCGGGGGCGTAGCCGGTCAGCAGGCGCGGTGGCCAACCCCACCGACAATCCCCAGTTCGATGACCTGGTGTCGTCTTAGCAGGCTCACCCACCGGGGGTCGGTGTCCGGTGTAGGTGCGGGCCACCCCGCCCGTAGCCGAAGTGGCATTTCACCGAGGCCAGAGTGGTGCGCCAGTGTGTGGTGCAACGGGACTGCGGCAGCGAGCTCGTCGCCGCTCACGGGATGATCGTTGCCGACTGCTTCGATGTCGGTTGCTTTCGACGCCGCATCGCCGCCCTCACCTGACTCGCCTACCGCCGCTGCGCCACATGCGCCGGCCCAGGTCGCTCACACGCTTGTCGGCCGGGAACCGCGGATCGCCCAGGCACGTGCGGTCAGTCGGATCGACCCGTCGGGACCGGTTGGCAGGCGGGCGGCGAGCAGGTCCCGCAGCGCGACCCGCTGGGGCTCGGCTAACGAGGACAGGTAAGCGGGCGCGGAGCCCTGCCCCCCGAGAAACGGTGTCCAGTAGTCGGCGAAGCCGGTGAAAACAGTCGGTACGACCACCGCCTCCACCGACACATCGGTCAGCCCAGCCTCGCGGCACAGCGCCTGGAGCACCTCCGGCCGGCTGTCGACGGCGAGCATCGCGGTTGACGGAGCGCCTTGCGCTTTCCCGTCTGGTGAGCCGGGTTGCGGGACGCGTACGACGTAGCCGGCAAGGTTGTGCACCAACGGTAGAAGCACCGGCTGGGGTCGGTGCAGTCGCCGGGCGGCTCGATATGCCCGCCTCGACCGTGCATGCCGTACTGACCCGCTGCCGGATCAACCGCCTGACGCACATCGACCGCACCACCGGCGAGCCGATCCGCCGCTACGAGCACGACCGGCCAGGCGCGGTGCTACATGTTGACGTCTCGGTAACTGGAAAGGCGTCGCTCGGCTCGGGCTGGTGGGGTCAGCCGGCGCGGTGGATGAGCATCCTCGGTGGCCTGGCCGGCGTCGCCGGCAGGGCGGTACTGCTCGGACAGCTCGTCCTGCGGCCGCGCGGCAGGCCGCAACGGGAGGCCCGGCGCGAGGTCCTGCGGCGGCCCGCGCTCCACCTATCGGAGGGGGGACCTACCCCCGAGCTGCGCGATGTGCACTTCGTGCAGCTCGGGGTCAAGGCCTTCGGAACAAACCATCAACTATTAGTTGAAAAGGTGCATCGCTGGCAAAGCATCTCATTAGGCTCCTGGCAAGTTTGACAGGAGGCGCGATGAGGGTTTCTTTGTTGGCTGGTCGCGGGTCCCGGGCGGCAGCGCTGGTGGCCCTTGGAGGCATGCTGGCGACCAGCGGTCTGCCGGCGCTGGCACCGGCCGCACGGCGACCGGCGAACCGGGCGCTTGCCGCAGCCGGCGCGGCGATCGGGACAGTCGACCCGCTCGCACCGGCGCAGAGCTTCGGGGTGATGACCGAGGGCGACGCCAGCCTTGGCGGCGGTAGAAACGAGGGCAGTCTCGCGGCTGGTGGCGATCTCGCCTTCGGCACCTACACCATGGCCGGAGCCACCGCGGGTTCCTTCGTAGTTCCGGGGGATGACAACCCGGCCGCCCTGGTCGTAGGTGGACGGGTGAACTTCGCCGGCAGTATCGGCGGCAGCGGCCTCCGAGTGCTGTCCAACGGCTACGCCAAGGTCGGCAACCCAATCGGAACGTTCGTCCGCAACATCGACACCAACAGCGTCCAGGCGAACACTCGGATCCTTCCTGCGGACAACTACAACGCCTCTCCCCGGATCGAACTGGACACTCGGCAGCCGGTGGGCAGCGTCACGCCGACCTCACCGATCAACTTCAGCGCTGCCTTCACGTCCTTCCGCCAGACCTCCGCTGCCCTCGCTACCTGCGACAGCACCGTGATGCTGCGTACCACCACCGGCGATGCGATGCCCAGACCCATCCCGCCGGGCAGCAACGTCGTGGTCATCCTGACCCCGGGCAAGACCAACGTGCTCAATCTCAGCGCCACCGAGCTGAACAACATTCAGAGTCTGACGTTCGCCAGGCAGCCGAACGCCAGCACACCGCTGCTGATCAACGTGGACACCCACGGCATCGATGGCGCCCTCGCATGGACCGCACCGCGCACCATCGGAATCGGGCGCGCGCAGGCCCCTTACATCTTGTTCAACTTCCCGGACGCCACTGCGATCACCCTCACCGCCAGCGCCGCCACCGTCGAAGGCACCATCTACGCCCCCAACGCCAACCTGCTCGACGTCTCGGCCACGAACACCGAGGGCGGCGTGATCGCCCGAACGCTCGACCACCAAGGCGGCGTCATCCACTACGTGCCCTTCAGCACCACCCTCTCCTGCGGCAGAGGCAGCCCGGCAAGCATCGCCTTGATCACGTCATCAACCACCACGACGATCAGCAGCATCGGCCAACACGTACCGTACACATTCCACGTGGTCAACACCGGTGGCGTCGCGCTGAGCGGCATCACCGTCACCGCCACCCAGTCGCCGCCTTCGTCGAACGCGAACCTCGGCCCGATCACCTGCGCAGCCAGCACCCTCGCACCCGGCGCCCGGACCACATGCTCGGCTGCCTACACCGCCACCAGAGCCGACCTGGACCATGCTGCGGTCACCACGACAGCCACCGCTCGCGGCACCGCGCCAGGCACCAGCACCCCGGTGCTCTCCGATCCGGAAAACCTGACCATCCCCGCGCGCAAGCTCGCCGCCGCCGTCACGGTCGTGAAGTCGTCCGCCACCACGTCGATCACCCTGGTCGGACAGCAGGTTGCCTACCGATACCTGGTCGCCAACACCGGCGAGGCCACGCTGACCAACGTCGCCATCACCGACGTGCCCACCCCGCCGTCGTCGAAGGCGAACCTCGGGCCCATCAGCTGCCCGCATACCACCTTGGCCCCCAGCCAGACCACCACCTGCACGGCCACCTACACAGTCACCCAAGCCGACCTCGAGAAGCACGGCATCATCGGCACCGCCACAGCGCGGGCGACCCCACAGGGCACCACCACTACCGTCACCTCACCACCCTCGACGCTGACCATCCCTGAACCCGGCCTCACCGCAGCACTCACCGTCACGAGTTCCTCCACCACCACGGCGCTCAACACCGTCGGGCAGAAGGTGCCGTACTCGTTCCAGGTGGTCAACAACGGCGGACTGACTCTGACCGGCGTGAACGTCACCACCGTCCAAGCCCCACCCTCGTCGAACGCCGACCTCGGGCCGATCAGATGCGCCGACACGACCCTGGCCCCCGGCGAACAGACCGCCTGCACCGCGACCTATACCGTCACCCAGGCCGACCTGAACAACAACGGAGTCACCGCCACCATCACCGCCCACGGCACCGGACCCGGTGGCGGCACACCAATCGACTCGCGGCCCTCAACGCTGACCATCCCGGAGACCGGCCTGGTCGCCTCCATCGCAGTGGTAACGACCTCCACCACCACGGCGCTTACCACTGTCGGGCAGCAAGTGCCATTCTGGTTCGTCGTGGCCAACAACGGTGGGTTCACCCTCACCGACATCGCCATCACCGACGTAACGGCCCCGCCATCGCCGAACACGAACCTCGGGCAGATCACCTGCGCGGCGACCACCCTCGCACCCGCCGCCGTGACCGCCTGCACCGGCACCCACACCGTCACCCAGGCCGATCTCGAGGCCGGCTCGATCAGCAGCAGCGCCAAGGCGCGGGGAACCCCACCCGACGGCGCCCCACCGGTACTGTCACCGCTGTCGACGCTGACGATCACGAACAGTACGCGACCGGCGACGATCGCCTTGGTGAAGTTGGCTGTCCCCACCTTCAGCTCGGTCGGCCAACTGGCCTACTACCGATTCCTGGTCGTCAACACCGGCGGCGTCAGGGTTTACGGCGTCCAGATCAGCGACCTGCAGGCCCCGCCGTCGTCCAACGCGAACCTCGGACGGATCGAGTGCCCGGAGTTCGTCGACAGCATCGGTCCCGGTGAGTCACTGGGCTGTAGCGCCGCTTACCGGGTCACCCAGGCCGACATGGACAACGACGAGGTGACAAACACCGCAACCGCCTACGCCACCTCGGAGGGCACCAATACCCGGGTCGATTCCCTGCCATCCACCGCGACCATCCGAGCGGCCGACCTCACCCCAGCCATCACGGTCGTGAAATCGTCCACCACCACGGCCATCACCTCACTAGGCCAACAAGTGCCCTACCGCTACCAGGTCACCAACACCGGACGGGTCCCTCTGCATCGGATGTATGTGAGCGAGTCGTCGGGCACCGTCGCACCGGTCGACTGCCCGAGGACAGCCCTGGATCCCGGCGAGAGCACCACCTGCACCGCGACCCATACGGTCACCCAGACCGACCTCGACAGAAATGGCGTCATCGGTTCCGCCACTGCGCTCAGTGTCGGTCCGTTCAACGGGAGCCAGGTGAACTCGCTGCCGTTCTCGCTGACCATCCCAAAGTCGAAGCTGGCCCCGTCCCTCGCGGTGATCAAGACCGCGGGGTCGACTGCGATCACCACGGTCGGGCAGCGGATGCCCTACCGGTTCCAGGTGATCAACAACGGTGGGCTCGCCTTGACCAACGTCACCGTCACCGACGTGCAAGCCTCGCCGTCGTCGAACGCGAACCTCGGAAAGATCAACTGCCCCGCCACCACTCTCGCGCCGGCCGCGACCACCACCTGCACCGGCACGTATACCGTCACCCAAGCCGACCTGGACAACAACGCTGTCACCGACACCGCCACCGCCCACGGCACTGTCGCCGGCGGCGACACCGCAGTGAACTCGCCGCCCTCGACCGTGAGCATCCCAAAGGTGCAGATCCTCGCCAACATCGGCGTCATCAAATCTTCAACGACGACGGCCGTCAGGGTGCCGGGCCAACAGGTGCCCTACACCTTCCTGGTGGTCAACACCGGCGGCTTCCCCTTGACCGGCATCATCATCAACGACACCGTGCTGCCGCCTGCGGAGCGCGACGCCCTCGGGCCGATCACGTGCCTGTCACAGAACATCCCCAATGGTCGTGTGACCCTGGCGCCCGGCGCCTCCGTTCAGTGCCAGAGCACCTACCGAGTGACCGAGACGGACCTCGCAGGCGCGGCGCTGCGCAACGTCGCGACAGCAACCGGAACGCCGCCCGTCGGACCGCCTCGAGTCTCCCCGCCGTCCGCGCTGACCATTCCCATCGCGTCGACCAATCCGACCCCGCACCCGGGGATGGCCATTACCAGCCGGGTTGCCCCGACCACGGTGTCCGCGGCCGGTGATGTGATCACCTACCAATTCGTGGTCAGCAACACCGGTGCCACCCCACTCAGGGCGGTGACGGTCACGCAGACCGAGTTCTCCGGGACCGGAACGCCCGCAAAGATCACCTGCGGCACCCCACCCGCGGCCAACGGCAGCGTCAACCTGCCGGTCGGAGCAAGCACCACCTGCACCTCGACTTACGCCACAACCGCAACCGACATCGAAGCAGGCCGCATCACCCACACGGCCGTCGCCGCCGGAACACCACCCACCTTCCCGGGACAGGACCCGCCGACTCCTATACGCTCCGCGCCAGCTACCGCCACGGTCACCGTCACCAAAGCGACGGCAATTACCGTCACCCAGTCCAGCAGCATCGACACGATCAGCCGACCAGGACAACGCGTGCCACTGCGATTCCTGATCACCAACAACGGCAAAGTGACGCTCACCAACGTGACCGTCACCGACACCTTCACCTCGCCGGCGTCATCGGCCAACCTCGGGCCGATCTCCTGCGGCCCGAACGAGGCGCCCAACGGATCCGCCACGCTGCCCGCAGGCGCCGCGATCACCTGCGCGACGACGTACACCGTCAGCACGGCCGACTACCACCACGGCTCAGTACACGCCACCGCCACTGCGACCGGCACTCCGCCAACAGGCCCATCGCCAGTGTCACCGGGATCCACCATCACCATCCGGGTGCACGGCAAGCTGCCGGTTACCGGCGAGTCGTACCCGCTGGGCTGGCTGGGCGCCGGCGTGCTGGCACTGCTTCTCGGCGCCACACTGCTGCAGATCACTCGGAAACGCCGGACGCGCGCGTAGCGACTCTCTCTTGATCATCGGGAGCGGCGTCCAAGGCCGCGGGTGGATGCACGACAAGCACGCCAGCCTCAGGGTTCCGCCGCCAGCAGCAACCGGTCGCCAGTCTTGAGTCCGCAACATTTCCGCACGGCTGCCGGCAGATGAAGGTGACCTTCGCCCGTCAGGGTGAAGACGCCCTGCGGGTCCAGACGAACGACGATGAACCCAGCGCCCTCGTGAAGATGAAGACGGGAACCGCAGCCCCATCCGAGAGCGCGGACGATCATACGATCAGCGATCGGGCCACTGACATCGATGGCAGCCAGGCCGTAGACCGACGAGCCGGCCCGAGGGGTTGGGAGGCCAGGCAGGGGCAATGGGGGACGCCGCAATGCGCCTAGCCGCCGGCCCGCCCCCTGGCCCTGCTCGGGCGGCGTCAACGGCGGGATGAGCGGAGCCACGGTCACATCAGCCGCGGCGATCACCGCCGCCGAGCGTCACATCCGTGGAGGCTGCCTCGAAGATGCGATACGGGTGGTCAAGCGAGCTTGACCACCCGTACGTCAGATACAGCAGGGATGCTTCAAATCTGTGTCCGAGGGGCGACACGACCCATTGCCCCACTGCCGTTGACACTCAGCGCAACTCTAAAGCTAGCGCAAGCTTAGCTGTGGTGGTGACCTCTTCGGCCCCGCCGAAGAGGTCACCAGCCCGAAGGGCCTGGTCAGGGCACTCCCCGTGGGATCGGCGTCTCGAATGATGGAACCGCGGCGGACTCCAACAAGCTCACCCGCAAGGCTACACATCGATCTTCAACGCGCCCGCAGACGTGGCCTTAGGCGAGCCGAGACGTCGCCCGGCGCCAGTCATCCGGGAGCAGCGACGCCTGACCACTTCGACCTTTACTGGGAGGTCAACGGCTCCGGAGCACACCATCGTTGCTGCTCAGCGACCTGGCCGGACAGAAGCCGGGTGAGCTCTTCGCTACGGTGACCACTTCGCCGACCTGCACCCAATCTGCTCCCAATGCAAGGCCCAACTACCGCACCGGCTCGTTACCGCGCCGACCTGCTCACACTCCCCTAGCAGGCAATATAGAGAGCCGCTGAAGTCCATCCCCGTGGCGCTGAGCACTCCGCGGGAAACAGGACGCCGCACCTGCTCTGACCTGGGAGAACGTGGAGCCGCAGGCAGGGGTGGGTGCAGTTGAGTGCTGTTCGATGCCGTTAGATGCAGTTCAAAGCTGTTCAGGGCACCCCGCTGCTCCCAACCTGCTCCCCCTAGCCCGGGTTCGCACCGGGCCGCCGACGGCTCGTGACCTGCCGGCCAGCGCTACGGTCGGCACCAGCGCTGGCTCCCTCAGCCGCATCGGTCGATCGGGAAACACACCCACGATCACCGCGCCTTATCAGCGGCGGAAGCGTGTATGTGACCTTGGTGTGCTACGCCGTGCTGCTCGCTCTGCCATCAGGCAGGAGACCGCCGCAACGAAGAGTCGATCCCGACGGGCTCTCCAGGGCGAGAGCCGACGCGTACCGCTCGCTCAGGCGTCCTGCTGTGTGCGGATGTCCAACTTTCCCGCCAGCCACTCCGACTGGGGCACGGCCGATCCCCGGATGCCGAGACTCGCCCGGGCCGCCTGGTAGAAGCGATCGCGTGTCTCGTTGGCATGGCCGAGCCCAGCAGCCAGCTCGAACCCCGCGGAAGTTACGCCGCGGGCGTAACGGGCGATGTCCGTCACTGCGGCGCGCCACTCGCGGGCCGCAGTGATCGATGTGGCGTCGCCCAGGAGGAGGACACTCTCCCATGTCTTTGTGCGCCGGATATCGGCCTCTTCCATCCTGGCCAGGGCGTGTTCACGATCGACACCGTGACGAAGCGCGTTCAGGTTGGCGATCCGGAGCGCGTACGTGTGCACTTCCTTGACTGCGTTGGCGAACTCGACGTACGCCTGAAGCCGGCGCTCGTCCCACCGCGCCGCCTGCTGGCGCTGCCACCGCGAGCGGTCCGCGATCAAGGTGGCGAGGATGGTCCCGCCTGTTCCGACGAGGACGCCGAGCAAAGCCGGCAGTTGGTCCATCAACGCGCTCATGCCTTGATGGTGCACGGGCGCCACAACCGATATGCGTCTGCCCGGCAAGGCGCCCGACCTTCGGCGTGACCGCGCGACCAGCGGCATGTGTGTGCATCTGATCAAGCGTGGTTCTCGAGTCACTCAGGGGAGAAGGGTGCGCCCCTCCCAGGTGCCGTGTTCGGACAGAGGGCGGAACCGCATGAACGCGGATTCGTGGTGGAAGTCCCGGCGATGCTGTTCAGCCATGGCGACGGTGTGTGTATGGGCCTGTGGGACGGCGCTGCGGCCGTGGACCATGTCGGTCATCTCGCGGACGCTGCGCCAGATCGTGAAGGTGGAAAACGTGTGGGGCGGGCGTACCGCTGCGGTGGCGAACGTGGTGCCGGGGTGACCGGCGACCAAGCGTTCGACGGGCCGCCCCCACTTCAGGAACCGGGGTAGTTCGAGCACCTTGAGCCGGGCGAGGGTGACGGCCACGATAGGCTCCTGCGGATCCCACCGGCCCGCCTGCACCGGCAGGCCGGCGAGGGCGGCCACCTCGCCGTAACGCCGCAGGTACTGCAGTCGCACATGCCATCCGTCGTCGAGCTGCCGCCCTAGATCGTCGTCTGCGAGGAACCGCTCCAACGCCGATTCGTCGTCCCATTCGGCGAACATCGCAAGGCGTCGCAGCTGCATCCGTTCCACCGACAACGCCGGGGAGCCGAGTCGCATGAGCGCGAGGCATTCGGCGTGCCGCAGCCCAGCCGCCCGAGGCCTGCGACGCAGTGTGCGCAAGGTCAAGGCCGGCGGAAGCAACGCGAGATGGAACGAATGCATCATCGGCCCATGATCCCAGTCGTCCGCACCCGCGTCCCTCCCACAGCGTTCAGGCTGGCGACGGCGGCAGGCGGACGTTGGCTTCGCCGGCAGCGGTTCAGCACAGAGGACCAATGACAGTCTCATCAGCCCCGTCGCCGTCTGACGAGGCTGAGTCCCCACAGATAGACCGCGGGTCGTGGCAAAACAGGGCGCCGACGGGCATCGAACCCACCAGATCGGCGGTCCTCCGACCGGGCTTGAAGCGTGCGCGAGGTGGTAGGACCAGCAGCCCTGTCGGGGCTGTGACCAACAGTTGGCATCATGAATTCGTGACCGAGCCGGTGTTTCGATACCACCCTGATCCCTTGGCCACGGGCTCGGCGATGCGGATTGAGCACGAATGCAGCATCTGCGGGCAACTTCGGCAAATTCGCTACCGGGGACCGATCTATGGCGGACAACCCGAGACTCTTTGCCTGCACTGCATCTACTCCGGGGAGGCTTCCAGGGCACTCGGCGTCGTTGCCGTCGCCACGGATGGCAGCGACATTCTGGACATGCCTGCCGAGTTCAGTGACGCGATCGACGTGCCTGACGACGTGCCGCACCACGTCATCGAGGAGATCACTCGCCGGACCCCTGGCTTCACCGGTTGGCAGCAAGAGTCATGGCTCTACCACTGCGGCGATGGCGCGGCTTTTCTCGGCCCGGCTGGCTACCGCGATGTCGAACCTCATCCGGAGGCCCTGAACATGCTTCGGGCGAGCCACCGGCAACTGGGCTGGTCACCCGAGGAAACCGAAGAGTTCCTGCACCGGCTCGACCGCAACGGTGAGCCCACCGCGTATCTATTCCAATGCCTGCATTGCAGGACTCACCTCGCGTCCTGGGATATCGGCTAACCGCGGCTTATCGCCGAGACGCAGACGCACTCTCTTCGACTACTTGTTTCATTGACCTGCGACCGTGGCCCGGCCAGGCTTCGGTCGAGGCGCCCGGGCTGTCGCTCACTTTTCGGCTGCCCACGCTGGTCGTGTGGCTCTCATTTGGCCTGCGCGGTCCAGGCGTCGCCCCAGGGCGGGGAGAGGCTCAAGAGGGGTTTGCTCGGCTCGAAGTAGCGTTGCCCTCCCGGCTCGACGACCCAGGTGGATCGAGCATCGGAGGACGCGCTGCTGACAGCGCATTGCCCGTGGGATCGGCTTCCTAAGGGATGTCTCGTAACTGGGGTGAAGGCGTTGCCCGGTGCCGAACAGTGCCCCCGACCAGTCCGCCCTTCATCATGGCGCCGCTACCGCAGGAAGAGGTTGTCCAACTCGCGCACCCAGAGCACGTAGTTCACTTCCTCCTCTAGGACGTCGTTGCCGGTACGGACCAGGTACTCGAAAATGGTCAGCCGATCCCAGTGCGGGTTGTCCAGCGCGGTATCGAGAATCAGCTCGGAGGTCTCCTCGTCATCGGGGGAGATTATCTCGATGGGCTCATCGTCTGCTGAGATCCAGATGGTTTGCGCGCTGCGCATGTCATCGTCATGGACCACGGGGCCTCCAAGGAAGAGGGCGTGTGGTTTCGACGGTACGGATGCCAACCGCTGCGGCTCCATGACTGATCGTGGCGGGATGCTGACGCACGACTGACGCGTCCGAGTCGTCGGTGTGGCGCTGGCGATGCGCATTTTGATCCGGCCGGCGGCTGCCTACGCTGGGGATGATCCGCTATATGTGAGCAGGGCGTACACGAGAAGGGAAACGTAACTGGTAGCCGTCCAGATCGCGGTCGTCGACCCGCTGCCGTTGTTCCGCGACGGCGCAGTGGCTGCTCTCGCCGCTGACGGCCGAGAGGTGCAGACCCCGACCGACGTCGTGGCGTGGGCCCTCCAAGCCCAGGAAGCCATCGTGATCCTGACCGTGCGCAACGAGGACGACTGGGACATGCTGGAGCGGTTGCACCAGATCGACTCAGCCACGTGCTCCGTGGTGGTCATGCTCGACGAGGACTCAGCCGCAGCGGGGGTTCGCGCGGTTCGCGCCGGAGCCCGTTCTGTACTCATGCGCAACGCTTCGCCCGAGACGATGCGGCGAGCGGCAGCGGCGC
The DNA here is from genome assembly GCF_057708145.1 of Micromonospora sp. bgisy143. Classification (NCBI taxonomy): domain Bacteria; kingdom Bacillati; phylum Actinomycetota; class Actinomycetes; order Micromonosporales; family Micromonosporaceae; genus Micromonospora; species Micromonospora sp. bgisy143. Next base: position 180,562 of record NZ_JBYIRN010000003.1, on the reverse strand, counting down.
TGATGGACGGCCAGTCCGTCCTGCCCGCCGCTGTGGTGGCCGCCTTCGCCGCCGGTGGTGAAGTGCCCGGCAGCCGATCCCTGGCCGTGTCCACCGAACAGCTCTCCTGGCTTCGTGCGCTGGCGGCTGGCCAGACCGTCGCACAGTTGGCCGAGCAAGTCGGATACTCCGAGCGCGCGATGTTTCGGCTGCTGCGCGCGCTCTATCGGGAGATGGGCGTGAGGGGCCGAGTGGAGGCGTTGATGGTCGCCCAGACGAACGGATGGCTACGGTTGCCGGCTCGCGGGTGAGCAGCGTCTAGGACGGTTCAAACCGCGGTTCGGTACCGGAGGCAGTCGCGAGCACAGCGTCGAACTCGCCCGGCGCGGCATTCACTCGCAGCAACTCCAGCATGAACTTCAGGCGGTCCCTGAGAACCGGCGGCGGCACCGGAGTCACATCGCGAGCCCGCCGAAACGCCTCCACGGCTGGGTCGAGCGATTTGCCGGAGCCCACCCGCTGACCGACGATAGCGAGCCCTTCGAAGTCCCAGGCGGCGAAGTCGCGTCCATCACGCGTGTGGCGCTTGACCGCCTCCCGTTGCAGATCCCGGAAGAGCGACCGAGCCTCCGTCTCCGAGTCGGTCACGAACGCGGTCAACGCCTGCAACGCCAGCACCACGAGGGATCGATTGGCGAGGCGGTATCGATTGGCGCCCTGGATCTCACGCCTCGCCTGCTCGGGATGCCCGTTTCTCAGGAACACCATGGTGAGGGTTGTTCGCGCCTGTAGAACCGTCACCGGATCCTGGAGTTCACGGGCCCATGTGACAGCCTCATGTGCGATTCTCGCTGCCTCACCTAGATATCCGGTTTCGAGCAGCAGGTCGGCCCGCGCGTCGAGGCACCGTACCCGCAGCGAGGGATCCTCCGGGTGCTCGCGGGCCGCCTCGTCCGCGATACCCATTAGGCGGTCGGCCTCATTCACCTCCCGTAGCTCCGAATGCCACCTCGCCAGACTGATGGCGATGTCGACCGCGGACGAGTGCCCGCCGTTGCGAGCCAGCGACAGTGCCGCGCGGCCGCGGCGAATCGCCTCCGGGTACGCTCCGCGCCTACGCAGGCACTTTGCAAGACCCGACAACGCGGCTGCTTGGTCCAGCGCGTCGTACTCCTCCTCCGCCATTCCGAGGGCGCTCAGGTAGTACTCCCCGGCTCGGGCCGCGTCACCTGCCTCCCAGTGCGCCGCAGCGAGATTGATGAACAACTTGCGCCGGCCGTGTCGCCACGTGGCACGACTCGCATGCTGCACCGCGGACTCGAACGCGGTCCGCGCATCGTCGATTCGGCCCCGAGACAGGTAGATACAGCCGAGAGCATTGTCGTTTTGCATCTCGCGGAAGGGTTTGCCCAGGTTGTCGGCCAGTGCCTCGCGAGCCGGCAGCACCAAGTGGCCAGCTTGCCACCGTGAAAGTGCCCTCTCCATCTCGTTGATCAAGGAGTACGCCGATAGCCACAGCTCGGCCCGGATCCGAATGTCGAGCTCCGCGAAGTGGAGGTCCAAGTCCTCTATCCGCTTGACGCTCTTGATCGGCCGCCGGCGCCGGGATAGCAGGTCGGCGGCAGCAGGTAGCAGCCGCGCAGGTCCGTCAGGGCGCCGCGCCAGTTCGTCGTAGACCTCTGGCGACAACAGGTGGTATCGGTGACCGACGGCGGTTATGACGGTGCTGTCGACGAGTTCCGGGAGCACCACGGCCACCCGTCCGGCGGCTGTTTCGTCCGCGAGGAGTCCGCTCACTTGCTCGGCGGCCACCGGCACGCGGTACGCCGCGAGCGCGATGACGACCAACCGCTGCTCGTCGCTGAGCCATTCGACCAGCACCTGAGAAAGCCGGCCTGCCCGTGCCGACGGCGCCTCCCGCGCCAGCAGCTCGGCCAGCTCGCGGGCCTCAAGCCTGCGCCCTGCCAACGTGAGCACGGTGCGGAAGAGTTGTGCCAGCCGGGGAACGCCCTGCAACACGTGGTAGAGCAGGTCGGGTTCAGTGCGGGCCAGGCTCGACAGACCCAACCGGTCGGCGGCGTCGAGCTGCTCTACATACGTGCCGAATTCCTGCGGCGGAAGGCCGTCGATTCCAATGCGCGGAGCGTCCTTGAACCAGCCGGCAGCCGTCGACGCGACCGGGACATCGCGCAGCTCCAAGATCACCTTGACCCGACGCAGCCCACCGGAGAGAATTTCAAACGCTTCGTTCAGCTCCAGGCTGGTGACGGAGTACTGGTCCGGATCGACCAGACGCTGGGCGTTCTGGACCAGGATGGTCACCGGATCGTGGTCCGATGCCTGCATTGCCGCTTCCAGTCGGCTAAGCAGATCTTCGCCCGGCCGTCGTCGTTGTCCGACCGCTGTACCGAGCGCAATGTCGTCTAACAGGGCCCTGACATCGAGCGGTGGCCCCGCAGAGAGGTCGTGCTCGCGTAGCTCCCGCGCCAGCCCGGTCTCGCGTAACACCCACCGCACCAGCGTCGTCTTTCCACCACCGGCCCGACCGTGCACCAGGATGACGCTCGACCTGTCGGTCTTCAGCGCCGCCACCAGCCGGTCGCGTTCGTTCACCTGGTTGATCGGGTCCGCACCATCGCCGCTCGATGCCCGCCGTCCCGGGATCGATGCCGCGACCCCGCCGACGATCCTCGGCATCGCGTACGCCTCGCCCGCAGTGATGAAAACCGTGTCCGCGATCATCGGAGCGTTGCTTGCTCCCGGTGGACCATGATCCCGCCGTCTTGCCGAGATCGACGCCACAGCTGCGGCGACGCCCGATCCGATCGCGACGAACCAGCTGACCCGCTCGATCCAGTTCCAGGCCGCAACACGGTGCCCGACCAGGACGCTCCACCAGTCCAACCACGTGCCGATGAGCGTCAAGGCGGCAAGCGCGCACAGCGCGGCCGTCCAACGCATAAGGCGAAACCAGCGTCGACGGCTCACCTCGTCATCATCGCGGCTAGGCGGTGCCAGCTAAACAAGACATCGACGGCCGTAGGGTTTGCGACAGATCTCTTGACTAGCCACTGCTGCACGGCGTTGCTCCGGAGCTAAGGCCCGTGGCCCTGCCCAGACGGCGGTTATCCAGGCGAGTCTCCGCCATCCCGGTGCTGCAACCCCGGCCCCGTTGGGCCAACCGCTTGACCCGCTTCTGACGTTTGACTCCTTCGGATCCGCCGAAGAGGTCTCAGCTTAGAGGGCCAGCTCAGGACGTTGCCTGTGGGATCGGTGTCTCGAGAGACGAAACTTCGGCGGACTCCGGCAATCTCACCCGCAACGCTTCACCGCACGACCTGCGGTACTGCGCCGCCACCTACCTCGAAGCCGCTGGCGCCGACCTCAAAGATATCCAGAACTTCTGGGCCACTCCTCCGCCGCCATGACCGACGTCTACACCTCCGTCATCGTCGAACTCGACGTCTAACACGCCAAAGCTGAAGCCGCCGCCATGCTGCTCTACCGTCACCGGCAACAGCCAGCCACATAAGCGTCGTCTGCTAGCCGCCCTCGCCACAATCGGGAGCTTCCTGCCGCGTCCCGGGAATCTCCCGCAGCGCGAAGGCGGGATCGATCTGAATCGGTGGCCTGTCCCCCTCGTCGAGCGGAACGGGCGCCCGTACCGCCCCGAACTGAATGCTGTCCACCGTCGTGATACGCCACCAGCCGACGGTGTCAAGGAACCGCATGCTCATCGGCCGGTCGTGCGCCGGGGCCGTCGGTTGGCTGGTGTAGTCGTCGTACAAAACCCGCACTGTCAGTATCGAGCACGGCGGGGCGTTGAGATTGCCGCCGTAGAGGACGTGCGGGGTCGGCTTCACGCTCACCTGGGCCATCTCGAAATGGATGCGCATGATCGGCACAGGCGACCGGTTGTAGATTACGAAAGTGGGATAAGTGTTCACCTCATCAGGCGCTCGGTCCGCGTACCAAAAGGACACCCGGGCGGCGTACCGCTGCTCGTACCGCTCATTCTCAATCTTGGCTAACCCCAATTGCGCCTGGTTGATCTTCAATTGCGACCGGTTGATCTCTTGCTGATCTCGAAGCGTCCAGAAGGCGATTCCGAGAGCCAGCAGGGTGAGCACCGACGAGACGACAGCCAGCCACGTCTGCACCCGACCGCTGACGGCTGAAGGCGGCGCCACCGAGCGACGCGGACGGCGGCGCGCCGCGACAGCTCGAACTCGCGGCGCTCCTCGGGGCACAGGGCTCTCCTTCCATCGAGACCCTTCATCTTGACCCGAACCTGCAAGAATTGCCTCCGCCGACCAATCACCACAGGGTGACCTGACGTCCGTTCGTTGTTTGACCAACGCCACCTGCTCACGGTCACCCTCGATCGATCCTTGCCCCACCAATATTCCCGTCGCGCCCCGACCAGTCCGTACCACAGTGCCTCGACTGGGACGGCCAGCCAACGGCGCCGCTCACGCCGCCCGGTCTGCTGCCGGCCAGCGGCGACGGCGTCGCGACCGAACGGCGGGACCAGCGGCTGCCTCAAACTCGCTTAGTACCATCGTGAACTGCTTCGGCTTCTCGAGGACCTGCTCGGGCACGACGAACGCAGCGGCGTCACCGCTCCGAGCGGTAGGGGCGGAGCGTCGCCGCTCACGCCGATCGGTAGGCGGTCAGTGAGCAAACAGCCCCCACCGCCCGCAGCAACCGGTCACGGTCGTCATCCGAGCGGCGAGCCCGACGAGACAGGCGATAGCGCTGTTGAGGTCAGAGCGGTCAGCACGACGACCATCCTCGATGGGAGCTACCCTTGGTAGCTAACGTGTAACCCGTTGCCTCCGTCGGCTGCGAGCAGGATCACCGCTTAGGGGGACCCGTGAACCGACCAGTCTGGGAACACCTCGACCCGCTCGCCTTCAACGACGGTGTGTTCTACGTGCCGGCCGCGATCGAGTTGCAGCCGCGACTCACGCTCTGGGGGCACCCCGACCAACCCGATCTGCGCGAGCGGCTGGCCAACGACCGCCCCCACGGCATCGGTGGTAAGAAACTGCTTTGCCTGCTCTGCATGCGCTACCAGTCCCAAAGAGGGCTGCCCCGCACGCCGGTGTGGCTGACCTTCGTAGAAGGCCGGCACGGCCCGGTATTCCGACACGAGGACGGCCGTTCCCCGCACCCGGAACACCAGCCCGAAACCGACACCCACAAGGCGCTCAAAGAGCGCAAGGCCCGCACATGGGAGTCCGCCGGCGGCACGGTGGAGGTTGAAGTGTGGCGGCCACGCGCCCGCCGCCGACCGGACGTCCTGGCCATCGGCCCGGTCCTAACGGTCGCCGGGGAGATCCAGCACTCTAAGGAAACCCCTCGGACTATCCGGGCCCGACAACGAGCGCTCCGCAGGGCCGGAGACCGGGTGGTGTGGACCACCGACCGCGGCGCCGACGACATCGCGTTCCTGCACCCGGTGCCACACCTGTCCGTACCGGCCCTCGACGACCACCGCATGTACCTGTCCGAGACCCGCCTGGAGGTCGGCGCGGGTGCCATCACGTTCGAGACGCAACGGTGCGGCTGGGCGGACCTGTGGACGGGCACCACCCGGTGCCCGTCCACCCGCAAGACCATGCCGTGCGGCCGGTTGCACCTCTACCCGACGCTCAACCCGCACGGCTACAGCCGGCAAAAGGCCGCCACAACCGCCATATTTCCCTGTGGCCCCCGCCTTCACCTCGACCACCTACTCGAAGGCATCTTGCACGGGGCCTGGCTGCCCTACCGGCACCGCGACCGCGTTAGCTGGATCCCTGCCGATGCTCACAGCACGGTCGCCGGCGAACGGGGCGGGACCGTCGAGCTCGCCGAAACCGCAAGCGACCCCCGGCGCGACGAGACGGCAAAACGCGCCTGCGAACGGCGATACGGTCCCGACGCCACGCAGGCCGGAACGTCCGAGGCGAGAACCCTGCCCTTCTGCTGCGGTAACAAACCGCCCGGACGAGCCGGTCAGCCGCTGGTCCTCGCCTGCCAGCTCTGCAGCAACTCCCCTACCTACTGGCGCCGAGAGGAACTCGACGGGACGCAGTCCAGCGCCCACCAATGATCTGGCCCTCAGACCCGGACGCCCGAGGCCAACCTACCTGACCTCGACCTCGAGGAGGTGTCGGTACTGCTGGCCACGCTGTCAGTTGCAATCACCGTCGGCGACAGATCCGGGCGGGGGTTCTCGGGCACGCTAGCGGGACCTACGCTGTCGTCGCCGGTCTGGCTGAGGCACTTGGGGTTGCGGTGAGTTTTGACCTGTACGTCTGGCACGAGGACCAACCAGTCACTGCCGCCGAGGCGCGAGCAAAGCTGGAGCGCTGGGGCGACGGCGCACAAGAAGTGTTCGCCGCGCATCCCGCCGTAGGGCGGTTCTACGACGCACTGCTCGATCGCTTCCCGCCGCTGGAGAGTCTCGGCGATGATGACGTCGACCGGCTCGGAGCGTGGAGCATGACTCCCGAGCGGTCCGACGCGATTCTGACCGTCTCGTGCGTCTGGTCGCGAGCCGACGAGGTCGGCACCGCCGTCCTGACGCTCGCCGCCGATCACGGCCTGATCTGTTACGAACCGGGCTACCACGTCGTCAACCCGAACGCTCCCGGCCACGCAGCGCTCTTTACGCTCTCGTCGCAGAGCCTGCCGACGATGCCCGACCCCGACGCGGGCCGCTTGGGATGGATCATCGGCAAGGTCGGCAAGCACAACCGCTACGTGATCCTCGAAAGCGCCGACGGATGGTTCGTCCAGGTTGGCTACGGCGACGCTGCCGGAGTACCCGCCGGGACATACGCACTGGAATATCAGGAAGGCTCCATCGACCGACACTTCCGCTGCCAGACCACCGACGGCGAAGCAGCCCTGCGGCTCCTGCAGGAGTTCCGAGCCGGCGACGACAGGTGGAAACGCCGCCACCTGTGGGAACCACTCTGACCAGTCCTCCCAAGTGCCCATTGAGCCGCGACGAGTGTCCGGACGCGTACGCGCGGCAGCTCCCCACCGCACTGAGGTCCGCTCGGCGGCATCGCGGTACGCCTCAAGTACACGTCTGAAGGCGCGCACATCACTCGGCTTTCACAGACGCCGCCCTACGGCCTTCGCAGGGTGCCGACGCTGACGCCTTCGGGTCCGCCGAAGGCGCACCACAGAGGACGAGCTGGCCACCGCGTTGGGGGTGGGATCGGAGCTTCTCCAACTGTCCGCGCAGAAGCTTGGCGGTCCGCTCGTGGTCGGAGGTCTCCGCGGCAACGCCAGACGGCCGGGGTTAGTTCCGGGGGTGGCCTGGTCTGCGGTAAGGCCCTTAGTTCAGTGCCGTAAGCCGGGACAAGTGTCAGGTACACGAGCGCGTGAGATTCTGCAGGTGGTTACGCATCATTGACACACCGCTGAGGTGCATACGTACCTGCGAGGGATCTTTCTCGCCGTACCGACAGGGCTCGTAGCGGAACATCCGCTCGCTGGGCGAACTGGACTTTATGCAGCTCCTTGGTGACCGTCAGGTCCATCGTCACATCGAGCCACCAACGGCGGCCCGACCGGTATGGACTGCATGCGGCTCGGGCCGGGCCCGAGGCTCGGCGGAATGTGCGCTCGAAGACCCACAGCTCGTCGCCATCATCGATGGAGTCGTGATTGTCAAGACCGATACTCATGGTTTTTAGCGGATGAACAGGTCCAGGCTTACCTCCTCGCCGTCGACGAGGTCTGTGCCACTGTGATCGATTACCAGCCACCACACCGGCTCAGCCTGCCGACAACAGCTAGTCCGGTCTATAAGTTCGAGGTCGCATGCGTCTGCTCCTAGGGAGGACCATTCGGGTGAATAACCTCAAACTGTCGAGTAGCGACAGAACCTCATACCACCGTTCGGGCTGCGGAGAGGGCAACGGCGGCCAGGCTCCTAAGCGGAACACGGCGCCCACAGACGCCTCGCGCTGCCGCAGTATCCTCTGTCCGCGCGATCATGAGCGACACCTGTCGAGTTAGCCCACAGTTACTCCTCGGATGGTCGGAGCGGACGATGAGCCTGCTGTATCGCACTGTATGGAAAGACACGACCGAGCCCGACCGGCATGCCGTGATTGACCTGGCTTTGGAGTATTTCAGCCGATGGGCCCTTGATAATCCTAAAGCGACGACGCTTCCTGAAGGCGAGACCCTCGTGGACGGGAAGGTTGTCACCGTACGACTCCTCGACAATGACAGCGGGTATGGCGTAGAGGCACGTTCGCGAGACGAGCGTCCGTCGGCCGTCTGGTCCGTCACGATGCGCGCCCTCGCCACCGACACCGCCGTTCACGTCTGGATCGATGTCGACATGGAGACCGACGACCCCACGCAACGGGTCGCGGTCGGTGGTCCCCGTCTGGTCAACGACCTACTTGCCCTGCCCGGCAGGCCAGCTCTCGGCGTGAACAACATTGTCACTGACGTCGTGGCCGTCACCGCAACTGAGGTCGCCGTTCTAGTCGACTTGCTGCGCTCGGCCGATCGAACCCTTCCGTTCATCGTGGTATCCGCTCCAGCCGGCGGCACCGACCCCCTTTGGCAGGAGCGTGCACGGCGGATCGCGCAGCGTACGCGCGGCATCGCCACGGTAATCGTGCTTGACGAGACCGCAACCGCAGCGTTCAAGGCGAAGCTTGGCCCACTAGCAGTCTGGAACGGCGCGGTGCGGACGTACGTGCCCGCACCAGTCGAAACAGAGGCAGACGGTTGGCGACACCGGTATGTGCCATCAGCTGCACTTGGCGGAGCTAGCGGAGCCGCAGCTGCTGACCGAATCGTGTACGCAGTGGCGCAGCTGTCCACTCGGCGCCGGGTCCCGGCCGAGTTGCGGGTCTTTACCGGGGACGACCGAGACTCAGTCGACCAAACGCTAGCGGAGCAGGTCCGCGAGGAGCTCCAGTTCGAGGTCGACCTTGCCCATGATGAGCTCGCCGACGTCCAGAGGGAGCTTGCCAGGGCGAACGGCCACCTGGAGCGACTCAGACGGGCGCTGGAGGCACAGGGCCTCGTCGACCTGTACTGGGGCACCTCGCAGGCCCAGGAAAACGTGGGCGACACCGATCGGCCGGAGACCGTTCAAGACGTATCCGAGGCGGTTGCCGCGGCACGGACGCACCTGAGCGCTTGGCTAACGATCGCTCCAAGCGCAGCCCGAGAACTGCAAGGCATCGACACCAGCCCGAACGCATTCGCTCTAGGCAACTCGGCCTGGCGTGGGCTACAGGCCCTAGCCGCTTACGCACAAGCGAAGCAGGCTGGGGCGGGCGGGAACTTCTGGTCCTGGTGCGAGCGTGGAGAGGCCTTTAGCTGGCCTGCCAGCAGCAAGCGACTCGCAATGCGGGAGTCGGAAACATTGCGTAACGGCCGACACGCTGAGTCGCGGATGTTCGAGGTCGACCCGCAGGCCGGGCTCGGACCGCGAGTGTTCATGGAGGCGCACCTGAAGGTCAGCGAGGGAGGCGGCGCCCTAGCCCCAAGAATCTACTTCTACGATGATACCGACGGGGCCACCGGCCGAGTCCATGTCGGATTCGTCGGCCCTCATTTCCTCGTACCGAATTCGAAGGCATGAGTCAAGCCGCGCACCGCGATTGTTCGGAGGCATAATGCGAAAACTCTCCACTACATCAGCAATTGGCTAGGCCGAGGGCGACTTCGGGCACGCCGAAGAGCTTCCCAGCTGAACGGCGGCGCGCGGCACCGATGACGCCGCTGCGGTGAAGGCGCGCCCTCGTGACACAGGCTATCGAGCCGTCGCACAATCCGTGGCATGAGTGCCGACGAAGTGCAGCCGCCGGTAATCCTGCGGGTGCAGCAGCCCGCAGACCCAGTCGGCGCGGTGGCCGAGGACGACGCGGTACGGCGAACGGCGGCCTACCCGATGGACCGCATTGGCGCCCCACTGTTCGGTCACGCCGTGCAGGTAGATCGCGGGCGGTGGCAGGTATATGCCGTTGTGTCGGACACGCCGCAGGCCGCGCGGGACGCGCTTGCGCACCACCTCATGGAGCAGCTCGACGAGACCACCGACCCCCTGCTGGCTGCGGAGTTGACCACCGCGCTCGGCGTCCTAGACCGGGAAAAGGTGAACGAGGTGGTGATCAACGGTCGCGTGCACCGCGTCGTGCGGGTGGACACGTTCGCGCGGTTCGGCCCGGACGGGCCTGAACCGCCCCGACCCACCGACCGCGACCCCCGCGACGCCGAGGACCACGACAGTTTCCTCACCCCAGAGATCGTCATCGACCCAGGCGAGGCGACCGGGCCGAGTGAGGCGATGCTGCGGGCAGAGCTGACGACCGCGCACTACCCCCGCTCCCAGGTGCCCGCCACCGTGTACGCCGAGAGCGTCGACGCCGTCGCCTCTCACCCAGTCGGGGTCATCCTGCCGACCCGCTACGCCGCAGCCGAATCTGTAGCAGGGTCGTGGCGGCCCTACAGTCGTGCGGTGGCCACACCGCAGCTGGCCCGCGACGAGATTGCCTTCGGCCTGCGCCACATCGAACCGCGCCTGCTGAGGCTGACCGACGACCAGACAGCCGCCTACCAGCAAACCGCCGACACCATCGATACCAATCCCGTCGACGACGTCACCGCGCTGGGGCGCCATTTCCGGGTCACCCGCATCGAGACGCTGCTGCGCATGAGCGCCAGCGGCCCGGAGATGCCCCGACCATCTGACCCCGATCCAGACCAGCCTCCGGGCGCGGCCCGACAGCGTTAAGACCAGCAACGGCACCACCTTAAGGGCCTGGGCAACATTCAACAGGCCGCCGCCAAGAGCCGCTTCGACCCCTCGACGTCGACAGGTCTGGCACAACCAAACCCTAAATAGTGCGCTGCGGCTGCTGACACGCCCCGCGGGGCGACTGACGACACGGCGCCGATCTGGTGTAGGCATGATCCAGGAGCGCATGACTGGGGAGGTGGCATGCCGAAGGAACCCGCGATCGTCGGGTTGCCTGGGCAAGTCTGGGGCCTGGCGGCCGCGGACCGAGACGGGCCGATCTATCTGACCAGTTATGCGGGCCGCAGTCCGAGCACCCGCAACCTGTACACCACGGTCCTTACCGCGGTCGATCTGAGCGGAGCCGTGCTCTGGCAACGCACGTTCGCAGGCCATCCGTTCCCACCCCGCGTCGACGCGGACGGGACCGTGTGGGTAACCCACCAGGACGGTGCCAGCCCGCCCGTGTTCACACTCACCGGCGTCGGCGCCGAGGGCTCGGTGCTGCACGAAGTGACCCCGCAGCAGGAACCGGGCGAGCACGCGGGAGCAGTCGTCCGGATGCCGGACGGCTTCTGCGTCCTGTGGCTACCGACCACGCCACGCCAGCGGCTTCCCCACGGCCGCACCGCGCGCCTGGCCCGCCACAGCGACACCGGCAGCACCATGTGGTCCACGCCCCTGCCCCTCGAGACGGTCTCCTTCTCCGGCGTCGTCGAAGCCAGCGTAGCGACCGAATGGCACGTCCAACCCAAGAAAGAGTGGAGGCCATCCACCCTACGGGCGGATCACCGGCAACCGCTGCTCGTGGCCGGCGACCGCATCCTCGCCGGGATCAGTGACGCAGGCAGCGGCATCGGAAAGTGCACCATCCTCGACACCGACACCGGAAACATCATCTCCACCACAGAGCCCGGCCCCTACCACCACAAGGCCATCGCCGGCCATGGCCGTTTCCTCGTCGGCGCCCAGGGCTACGGGGCGTTCTCCAGCACCCTCTACGGCCCTGACGGCCAGCCAACCCACACATGGCCCAGCCACGGCCAGATGCTCATCGACCAGCACGGCACCATCCGCGGCCCGGAATCGGAGAACAGGCTGCCCTCCCGGTCACGGTTCCGGGTTCTCAACCCCGACGGATCAATGCGCGACGGCCCACCCCTGTCCGGCTACTACACCAGCTATCCCGCGCTCGACGCCACGGGCACCGCAGTGTTCTGGCGCGACGGCAAACTCCTGGCCGTCGACGCGAACCTGGACCAGCACGAACTGTTCCGCACCGATGACGACCGAACCGTCATGAGCAGAACCTTTCTCCTCCAGGACGCAACCATCGCGTTCGCACTCGACAACGAGCTGCTCATCTTCCGCGACACCGGCCTGGCACCGCTCGCCGCCGGCCCATGGCCCTGCGCCGACGGCAACATCCACGGAAACCCTGCCATCGCAACCGTGGCACCCCCGACCATCTGAACACCCCCTTGACCGTTCCGACATCTACTCGCTCGAGCCCGCCGAAGAGGTCGCCAGCCCGAATGTTGTGGCGCCACCAGCGATAGCTGGTCGGAGCGTGGCACAGCACCACTCCGTGTGTCGATACAGTGAAATTTATGGATGAGCCAAGGTATGGGTATGGCAAAGGTGAACGGCCGTTGTGGTCCTCACGGGACCGCGACGCTGAGGCCGTACGGCGTGTGCTCCGCAGGGCTGGGTTTCGTGACGTCGGCGAGCGCCATCTGGACGGCTTTGCGGTCGAGGGCGCCAGCGGCGACGGACCGAAGCCGTTTTACGTCTCGTACTGCGGCTATCCGAAGAAGCCAGGGACGATAGGCCGCTGCGTTCAGGCGCTGAGGCGGGCTGGCTTCGAGGTTGAGCCGGATATGAAGCTTGAGGACGTGCTGGTTGTACAGCGGCGACCCGCCGGCTTGGTACTGAACGTGCCGCGCTCGGGACGAGCCCTGCTGGCGGCGGCGATCGTCTGCGCGGTACTCGCCACGGTCGCGCTGCTCGCCTCGTGGATAGGTACGGGGCAGGTTCGGCTCGCTGGCGGTATCGGCTCGGCCGTGCTCGGTGCACTGGCGGCCTTCCTCGCCGGACTCTGGTACCAACGCGAGCTTGATGAACGAAGCCGGGAAGAGCAGGCAATTTGAAGCCGCGTCACCGCTAGGTCGGCCGACGCCGAGCTGATGGAGGGCCTTCGCGCCGACGGGGTCGGGGATCTTCCGAACTTTCGACATCCGGAGGTATGTGGAGGCCTTCTGCCAGGATCGAAATACCATGATGGTGATCGCTGTCGGGAGGTCCGATGCCCGCTGAGCTGTTCGTCGGCCGAGAAGACGAGCATTCCGCAGTCCGCGCGCTAGTTGATCGCGCGTGCGGCGGCCATGGCGGTTTCCTGATCATCGAGGGTCCGGCTGGCATCGGTAAGAGTGCCCTGCTCCGACACATCCAGGAGGCAGGCACCCCGGCTGACTTCCTGTCTGTAGGGTGCCACGTTCAGGTGGGGCAGTTGGAGGCGTACGGACCACTCATTGACCTGGCCTGGCTGATCGATCGCGACCGGCCGAAGAGGAGGCGACTATTGCGACGGTCAGGTGAGGCGGTGAAGCAGCGTTGGCCAGAACTTTTGACGTTGGTTCCGGGAGTGGGGTCGACTCTGAAGATGGTCGCGGAGACCCTCTCCGGCCCGGTGCCCGGCGCTCCGCTGGTCGAGAACCACACCGCTGCCAGGGCGATGGCGGATGGGCTTCTACACCTCATCAAGGAGAGGTTCCCTGCGGTCATCTCCATCGATGACTTCCATCGGATTGATGAAAGCTCGTGTTCAGTGCTGTCATATCTCGCCAGGGCGGCCGAAGATCAGCGGGTTCTCTTCGTCCTCGCCGGTCGCGACGACGAACTCGTGGCGAATCAAGCGGCGCGCCTACTCGTGGATGACCTCGTCGTCACCGGGCTCGCTCAGCGAATACGGCTACGGGGCCTGCCGGTGTCGGCCGTCGCCGAATACGCCGAGCGGATGTCCGCGGCTGACGTAGCACCCGTAGAGCTTGCCCGGCGCACCGGCGGGCATCCGCTCCTGCTTCGGCACTTCCTCAGCAATCGGCGACAGCTGGCGCTGCCGCCAACCCCTGACCACCTACCGAGCGACCTGGTCGCACCGCATCTCGAGGGCATCCAGTTGGCCGAGCAGGTACGGCTGATGGTGGCCGCACGGCTGAGCCGCCTCAGCGACGACGACCGCCGAATGTTGGCGGTTGGAGCGGTCGAGGGCCGGGAGTTTCACAGCAGCATCGTGGCAAGAGTTCTCAAGATTGATCGTGACGAGGTCGCGGATCGGCTGCACCGGCTAGCCAGGGACACAGGGCTGCTGCACCCGCTTCCGTCAACCTCGTGGGACGATCGGCTGGAGGCCGACCGCTACCTCTTCGAGCATGACCTGGTGCAGGAGGCTCTGTATCGAGACCAGAGCGAGTGGCAACGGCGGGATCGGCATCGGCTGATCGGGCGGGTCTTGCATGAGTACTCGGAGGATCATCGAGATCTGACGCAGGATTTGGCGCTTGAGCTTGTGCGACATCACCGCTTGGGGCGGGACTGGCCTGCGGCCGGTCGGGTAGCGCACTTTGTCGCGTGCCGGCTCTCTCAGACCGGTGCGTCAGCACCCGAGGTTGTCAAGATCGCCGAACAGGGCCTCGAGTGTGTTCGGCGCGCCCCAGTGGACGAGGAAACGTGCCGGCTCCGAGCCCAGCTCGTCGAGCTCTTACTGACGGCCAGCGAGCTGAGCTGGCGGACCAGACCGGAACCAGACGGGACCGTGCGCCTGGAGGCTTTGTCAACGGAGGCGGTGCGGGCGGCAGAGGGCTCCGGGGACGCCAACCTACGGATCCGCGCCCAGTACTTGCACGGCAAAGTGCTGCTGTATACACAAGGAGTTCCGGCCGCACTCCCTCTGCTGCGGGAGGCATGGCACGAGGCGCTGAAGAGCGGCGACGCGGTTAGCATCCTGTTGGCGGGGTGCGAGTACGGACGGCAGCTGCCCAAGACTGACGTGGAGGGCGGCTTGGCAGTCCTGGCCCGTGCAGAGGCTGCTGCCTCCGAGGACGACTCCGTGCGACAGTCCGAGGATCCAGTCGTCCAGCGCGCCCGCCACATGGTCGCATTACAGATCGGTGTCAACCTCTACGACGCAGGCGAGCTGGGTGCTGCCTTGGCCCGGTTACGGGCCACCATCCCGCAAGTGCAGCAGCGCCCCAATCTGGGACTGCTGCCGATCGGTCTCAACTATCTGGCACAGGTAGAGGCTGGGATCGGCAACTACACCGAGGCCGAACAGTGCCTGACCGAGGCGGTCGGATCTCGCGATGAAGGAGAGCCGGACGGTTGGCATGCCGTCAACCTGGCCTACCTTGGGGCCCGCCGTGTGCAAGACCGCAGGGACGCCTCGGGACTACGCCAGCTGAGGGACGCGCAGGCTGAGGCAGCGGTGACCTGGCAGGCGAACCTGGCACCGCTGGTCGCGAACCTGTACGCGGCGAGCCTCTTGAGCATGGTCGACGCCGATCCGGCGTACGACGAACTCGCTGGCAACGTACTGCGGGACTGCCTTGATGAAACCCAACGCACCGGCATGCGGCGTAGCGAAATCGTCACCCTCTCATTGCTCGGGCAGTGGCATCTCAGCCGCGGTGACAGTCAGCGGGCTTTGCAGTTCAGCGAACGTGCGACGGAACATCTGCGGGATGCAGGATGGCGGCTCGCCGCGGTTGTGGCAGAGGAGATTCTCTACCGGCACGCGGCCGTGCAGCGTGCCCTGGGCCACGATGGCGACGCCGACGACTCACTCCGCCTCGCCCGATCGCTGGTGCTCGAGAAGGCAGCCACGCTGGATGGTCGCCTTCGAGACCGCTTCTTGCGCGACGTACCGATCAACCGGTCGATTCTTGCTGAGGCTCGCTGAGCCTCAGCAAGGTGAGAGCTGCGGCGCTGATTCAAGGCAGGCAGTGACGGCTCAGCAGGGGGATGCCTTCGACTTTCGAAGCGGCCCTCGATCCGGACCCCTCGGCGAGGCTCCAGGTGTGGGCCAGGGGTGTCTATGCGTCGTTAGCGGGCCAACCGCAGCTTGGTGGACGGCGGCCGCATACTGGCCGAAACTCGGTACCTCAACGTTGAGGCCGAGCTTGCCGTGCGTGGCTAACCCCTCGGCGATCGCTCGATCCTGCAATAGCCGCCGTTGCGCGCCGCCTGCATATTCGCTGTCTGGAGGCTGGGCGCGGTAGCCGATCCCCCGGCCTAGGGTCAGGGCGCCTTCGACCGTGCCGGCGTGAGAGCAGCGGGCTGCGGGCTCATGCCTACGGTGACCTGCATAAACGCCAGTGCCGTAGCGCGCGATCTTCAATCGCAAGCGGCAGTTCCGACCTCGGCACACGCGGCCCCGGAGGCCTTCTACCAGTCCAGGGACGGCGATCGCGGCGTCGGCCCCAGCTTCCGATGCCGTCCGACGCTGATCATCGCCGATGAACTGCTGCGTCAGCTGCGGAAGGTATTTTCGCGGTGCCATGCGAAATAAGCAGCGCTGCTGGTCGTGTGAGCGTCTACTCGTCGGTCTGCCAGCTCTGCCAGCCGTTGACCTAGCGCGGCCGTGTTGCCCGGGTCGCCGGTAACGATGACATGACCGGTGGGGCCAACAGCGATGTAGCCAGCCTCGAAGAGGGCGTCGCACCCAAATAGGCATGCGGGCATGGCGATGTGATCGAGGTCGCGTGCCTCTTGTTCGGTACAGACCGCGCGCTTCTTGATGTGGGCGGCGCGCAGGAAGCGGACCGGGTACGTCTCCCCGCAGATTGCACAGTCGGCGTCCGTGGCTGAGGCGAAAAGGCGCTGGCGCAGCAGGGCTTGCTCGCCACGATGAGTGGCTATACCAAACCGTTCGAGGTCCCCTTCGAAGGTGAATGCCCCGGTTGTGGTGTCGAGCTGCGGTGGAGCGTCGAGGGTGATCACGGGAGGGCTACCGGACGAGCGGGCACCCGGCAGGGTGAGCAGTACCGCTCCGATGAACGCACTCCGGTAGGTGCTGGTGCGCGGGTGAAGCTCAACGCACCCGTCGCGCAGGAGGCGGCTGAAGGCATCGTCGACCCAGGCGACCGGTACAGGTTGGCCGTTGGGGCTGCGTTCGGTGCTGACTATGACGTGTGGAGGGCGTACCTCGATGACGGTGTTGAGTCGGCCTGAGGCTGTGGTCAGCGGCCGACCGACCAAGCGGCGTAGGAGGTCGGTCGCGCCGGTCATCGCCTCGGCGGGTAGCCGGCCGTTCACCGAGGCGCCTCTACCGAACGAGTGTCGTACGACTGCCAGCCACTGTCGGTCTGTCAGAGGGAACGGGTTGCCAGACCACGGCCGCGTGAGTATCGCGCTTTCCGCGAAGTCCTGATCGCCAGCGAGGGCAGTGCGTAGCACCGGCTGGTCCAAGAATCGCCGCGTGAGCCGGACCGGCATCACCCAGCGGGCTGCGTCAGGATCAGGCGGCTCGGCGTAATAGCCATCGTCGACTCGCCCCTCTGCGGCCCATGTGGGAGGACCGGTGGTGTGACCCACCGCTACCACCCCGCCGGTGCTTCCAGTCAGCCAGAGAGCAACATCCTGCTCGGGACGGATATCGCCGAGGTGACGTGTCGCCGTCCACGCGGTGATCTCATGACCATCGGCGATGAAATCATGGATGCGCCATTTGGTTGGGTTGCATTGCAGGATCCACCGCACGAGACACCTCCAGCAGTCACCCATGGACTCTCGGCACCGCGCTGGCGCCGAACGTCGGCTCGGACGGTAAGGGTAAGCCGATCCCGCGCTGGTCGCGGTGCCCGAGGCGGGCCGCGCCCTGCGACGCCGGCCGGTAGAGCTGATCCGTGCTTGGGTGGACCTCACTGCGGCCAATGGGAACTCGAATAGCCTGGTCGGAGCCGTGTGAGCAATCGACGTCCTCGACGACGGAACAATCGGTGCGCCCGTGGTACGCGATCAGACCTCACCCATCGGTGCCGACCGCTGGTCACTTGGCGATCGTCGACTGAGCGACGGGTGGCGGTACCTCGCACATTCCGCTCGAAGGCTGAGGCATCGGCAGCCGCGCCGCCGCAGGTTGACAGACATCGATGACCCACGAACTCGGAAGTTCTGGCCGCAGGACAAAGCGGGTGGTGGCTCGTCGCGGGCGGTGTGTCGATACGCCGCGACGAGCCACAGAGGGCTGTTAGGAGCTAGGTGTGCTGGCAGAGCAGAAGTCGCAGAGCGCTCGCCGCTTGGGCGGGGACGACGCCGTTGCCGAGGACCCGCAGCGCGGTGGTGCGGGGCAACCCGAGGGTGGGGTCGGTGACCCAGTGCTCGGGCAGGCCCATCAGCCACTCCACGAACGGCGGCGCGAGGACGGGCTTGCCGTGCCGGCCGGTTTGAGTGGGTTCGGGTGCGGGGCGGCCGAGTAGCAGCCCCCAGCGGGCGACCGCAGGGGCGTAGCCGCCCCACCGCTGCTCGTCGGGCTGCCCGAGGGCGGCGATGGTGGTGCGCAGGTCCGCGCCGCCGTCACCGTGGTGCCCGGGGCCGCGCCCGTCGGACGCGCGCGGGGTGGGCAGGACCCGGGCCGGGACACGCACCGCCGCGGAGGGAAGGGTGAGGTCTCCGTGCGAGCCGCGCTGCCCAGGGCAGCCCTTCTCGCCGTCGCTGGCCCGCGGGGTGGGCAGCAGCACCTGAGACAGCGGGGGCCGGAACCCGGCGCCCGCGCGTCGCCCGGGCGTGCCGGTGTCACTCGCCCTGGGGGTGGGCAGCAGCCGTGCGCCATCGGTGCGCGTGGGCGCGTGCTGACCGGTGCAAGCGACGTGCTCTGCGGTGGCGGTCGGTAGTAGGCCGTGGGTGGAGCCCGACGGTTCGATGAGGTCGGGCAGGCCGTGCTGATGGCCGGGGCCTTTGCCGTCACGGGCACACGGTGTCGGCAGCGTCCGCACCCCCTTCCGGCCCTGCGGTGGGTGTGGCCAGCAGGAACAGCCGGTCGCGGCGATGGGCGGCGCCGATGTCGGACGCGCGTAGGCATAGCCAGCTCGTGTCGTACCCGATCGCGGCCAGGTCGGCTTCGACGACGTCGAATCCTCGCCGCAGGAGGGCGGCGACGTTCTCCACGAACACGAGCGGCGGTCGAAGGACGCGAACGGCGTCGGCGACGGAACGCCACAGGCTGGAGTGCTCCCCGGTGATGCCGGCGCGCTTACCGGCATTGGAGATGTCCTGGCACGGGAACCCGGCGGTGAGGACGTCGACGGGCTCGACGCGGGTCCAGTCGACGGTGCGGATGTCACCGAGGTTCGGCACGCCGGGCCAGTGATATTCGCAGACGATGCGGGCGTGCCGGTCGGTTTCGGCGTACCAGGTGAGTTGGCCGCCGAGCACCAGCTCGACAGCCATGTCGAGGCCGCCGTAGCCGGTGCACAGCGATCCGATGCGCGGTGCGGGTCGGTGGTCAATCACGCACCTCCGCCGCGCCGAGCGTCGGAGTTCCACCGCGAGCGGCCACTTGCGGAGGATGGGGGCTCCGCGCTCCTGCCATGAAGGTCGGGTAGCGGTGGGCGGGGGCACTCACGCGACCACCCCTGCCCCTTGGGTGCCAGCACGGGGGCCTGGTGCGGGCGAATCGTTCGGGTTCTTGACGAAGACGAGGACGTCCTCGTGTGCGATCAGGTGCATGGGGGTGCCGGCGGCCCGGGCCTTGCGTACGGCCTGCAGTTGGAAGAACGACGGCCGTGCGACGAGCCCGCCGTCGCGGACGGCGGCCAGCAAAGCCACGCACCGGTCGACGGGGGTGAGGCCGGCTCGGTTGCCGGCGCCGATGACCGCGCTAGGCAGGTCGACCAGTTCGCCGTGCTTGCGCCACGGTCGGGCGGTCACGACGACGACGCCGCCGGGGCGCAGGAGTGTGTGGCAGCCGGCGAGGATTTGGGTGAACCCGTCGGTGAGGCCGGTGAGGTCGCGGTAGGCGAGGTTGCCACGGTCGGTGCCGTCGTTGTAGGCGTTGTCGAACTTGGCCACGCCGTCGGCGCCGGGCCGGACCAGGCCGTGCACGGTGGGTCCGTACGGCGGGGAGGTGACCACGAGGGCGACCTGGCCGGTCAGGGCCGCCGGCATCAGCGAGAGGATTTTGGTGGCGTCGCCACGGATGACGCCGGCGCGGCCGGTCGCGCCTTGGTGGTGTGCGTGCGTGATGTTGGCGTCGGCGATGTCGGACCAGCGCGATTCGTACTCCACTCCGATCGCGTCGCGGCCGGCGTGGATCGCCTCGATGAGGGTGGTTCCGATACCGCACATCGGGTCGAGCACGAGGTCGCCGGGGTTGGTGTAGGCGGTGACGGCGTGCGCGGCGATCGCGGGGAGCATCCGCGCCGGATGCCGCACCGACTCGCGTACGTACCGGCCGCGGCGCTGGACCGGTCCGGTGGCCTGGGCGGTGGCCCATACCGATAGGCCCTGCGGGCCGGGAGCAGCCCGATGACGTCCGATCGGGCTGGCGCTCGGGGAGGCAGTCGGCGTGCTCTGCCCGTCGGGCTCCTGCGCGGCGGCGCCTGCGCGGTGCTTAGCCACGGCGACCACCACCCTCACGCCCGCCCTCGCGCGGGGCCTGCTGCTGGTTGTGGGCCTGGCTGAAGACCATCAGGTCCGCGTGGACTCGCAGGTGCGCCATCTGCCACCGCCGGGTGGTGGTGAGGGTGAGTAGTTCCTCGTCGGTGACGTGGTAGACGAACGCGTCCCCGTCGGTGTCGGCCGTGACGGCGACGAGATGCTGCAGGTAGCCCAGTCCGACGCCGGCGGCGGCCTGGACCACGCCGGAGAAGTCTTCCGGGCCGGCAGTGGTACCAGTCGACACGGCGACGGTGAGGATCAGGCAGCCGCCCGGTTGCAGCAGCGCCGCGCAGGCACTCAGCAGCCACGCCAGCCGAACCCGGTTGGCGGCGGCGCTGGCGTGCAGGGGCCAGCAGGCGACCACGAGACTGGTCGCTGCCTGCAAAGAGCTGCCGGGTGGCCGGTCGGCCGGCGTGTCGACCGGTGGGTGCAGCTGCGGGTCGGTGAGATCGTCACCGAACCAGGCGCTCATCTCGGGCAGGTCGTCCTCGTCGTCCAGTTCCGCGCCCCGGGAGGTGCCGGAAGGCGGGACCGGCGTGCTCGGGCCGATGATCAGGCTGGACGCGTCGGTGAACCACGCCGGGTGGTGACGGCGCGCCCCAGCCGCGCAGGCCTGGATGAGGGCGTGGTCGGCGGTGAGGTCCACGACCGCCTCACCGGGGCGGCTGTAGGCGCTGACGAGGCGACCGGCCAGTCGAGTGCCGATGCTGCGTCCGGCGTCGCCCGGGGTCCAGGCGGTGCGCCAAACGGTCAGCGGTACCGGCGGGTTGCCGGGGACCACGTCGGCTGGTGTCGTGGTGACCTCGGCGTCAGGGCCGGTGTTGACGATGGGACGCGGGTTGTGATGCTGCGGCGTGTGCTCGCTCATGTGGTGTCGGCTCCACGCCGCGCCGTGGTGCGCTGACACCCTCAAACCGGTGTTTGTGACCTGTGGCGAACACCTGCCGATCTCACCAAGTTCTGACAGCTGCTTCCTGCTTTTCGGCTTGTCCTGACCGGCCGGGACGCGTTCGCGGATGTCGTGGACCCTGGGCCGGCTCAGCGTCAGGGGCGTGTCAGAGCCCAGGGTCAACTCAGGTCTGTCAGACATCCCCGGCCACCGTCACCTCGCCCGTGACAGCGACGTGCCGGCGAGGACACGGGCGCTGGCCTGCGGTGGCAGACCGCTGTCCGACCCTGCGCGTGTTGGCACCGAGGACACCGGCTCCGGTCTGTCCTTCGGATGTCGGCTTGTCCAACCGTCGTGGACTGCCGGACGGACCTTGTCAGCTGGCACGGCGACGCAGTCGCGTCGGGGTGGATTTTGACAATCGGCGGGGCATCCCGCCGGTGGCGGTCTGACAGAGTTTCGCCGTGAGGCGCTGTCAGGCTCTGTGAGATCGACAAGGACGAGTCGTCAAGACCGCCCGAAGGTGTCCCGTTCTGACCGGTCAGCCGCCGCAGTGGACCAGGCCGGCCGTCTCCTGTCGTGTCAACGCGCAGGTCAATGTGGGTTTGCCAGAACGACGCCGCACGTTGACGCCGATCGCTGGCAAACCGGCTACCCGGGAGGAGGGATGGCGTCGAGCTGATGTCCTATGCCTGCTGGCCGGCGTTGTCAGGGGTCCGTGAGGCTCAGGTGGCGCACTTGTGGTCAGGCGCGCCGGCTGCACCGCTCTGGCTCGTCATCGACGTTCGTCTCCGACATGGGAGTTCGTGACATGACCGCCTCCGCCAAGGACTGGCCCGACTCGCCCCTGGACGCCGTGGACATCGCGTTCGCGGACCTGACCTGCGACCCCGACCCGTTGTCATTGGACCTCAACCCTTTGGCCAGCCAGCTCGGCGATGGCGCCGGTCTGCCCGGCGGTGTCATCGCGCTGCCGGCATTGCGGCAGTGGCTGCTGGACCATTCGCGCGCCTACACGGTGCGTGACGTCGTCTGGCGGGAGCTGATCCGCCGCGCCCGCCTCGACGGGCCCGCCTGGGTCATCGCCGCGGTCGCCCTGGCGATGCCCGCACTACGCCGCTACGCCGGCCGGCTTCACACCGGCTGGGCCGGCGACGCCTACGACCTGGACGCCGAGATCCTCACCGGCTTCCTTGCCGCCCTACGCGATCGGGTCGACCTGGCCAAGCCGGCCCCATATGCGGCGCTGTGCATGGCAGCCTGGCGGGCGGGCCATGAGCTGCGCCGGCGCGACGGCGCCGAGGCCGTGCCGGTGGACGACCTCGAACACCTCACCGGCTCGCGCACCCCGAAGCGGCCCTATGGGCATCCGGATCTCCTCATACGCCGCGCTGTCGAGCTGGGCATTGTCGACGCGTGTGACGAGCAGCCCTACATCGACCTGCGGCTGGGCCGACGCGCCATCGAACCCATCGCCGCCCGCCTCGGCGTGGAGGTCGACACGCTGCGGCGCCGTGTCGAGCGCATTGACGCCCGCGTCGCCGACGCGCTCGCCGCCGGCTTCCTCAGCGAGATGACCTCACCGCGGGTGCGGGAAGATCTTGCCGCGGCGGCCGAGCGACGCCGGCGGATCCGTGCCGCCCGCGGCGGAGCACGGTCCGCCATGGGGCAGGTGACGCTAACGGTTGCCTGACCACCGGGGTACCCGAGGCGGGCCCGACCATTTTGGTCGGGCCCGCGACCATGTGCGACGGACCCGACATGTCCCGCCGCCGCGACCGGCTCCCCCGCTGCTGTCGAAAGGGTCGTCATTCTCCCCATCGGGTGGCTGGCCGGCGGGGCCCGCGCAGGCCTGGCGGCGACGCCCTCGGCACGACGTTCGGCGGCGGTGAGACCACGGCGCCGACGCCGCAGGGGGTTCGAACGGATCGGCATGATCGTTGAAGGGGGGCCGCCGAGCTGGGATGTCAGGCACCGGTGAGGTTGTGTCGGAGCGCTGTGGGACCGGCAGGTGTTCGTCACCACTCACAAACGCCGGTTTGAGGGTGCGGAACTTCTCCGACGACACGGTGTCAGGGGCTGGTTCCGTCCGCCGCCGGGCCGGGATGCATGGCCGACACGGGATTGGGCGCCTCGGGTGCCGCGCCACGTTGATGCGCTGACACCTCATCGATCACGCCAACCCGAATGGGAGGACGAGCTCCTCCCGAGGCTCACTGCGGTCCCGTTCGACAGGTGTCTCCCGAGCCCGGCGGCGGCTCATTGATGACCGACTAGTCGCCCCGGCGTGAGCCGGGGCGGGAGGTGCAGCTACCCATGTCCCCCACGCTGTGGGCACGTTCGCGTGCCCTGACCACCGTGCTGTTCCCGTCCGGCAGCCTTCGACGCATCGCCCGGGTCGCCGCGACCGCCGCGGCTGCCCTCGGGATGCTGGCCGTGCCCGCCGCCGCCTACGGCGACACCGGCGGCCCGGTCATCCTGGCCGCCAACGACCTGCCCACCGTCATCGCCAACCTGCAGGCCTGGGTGATGGGCATCCTAGCCGCCGTCGCCACCCTGTTCCTGGTCCTGGCGGGGGTGTACTGGGCCACCGCCGGCGGCGACCCGGCTCAGGTCGACAAGGCAAAAGGCGCGTTGAAGAACGCCCTGGTCGGCTATGGCCTCGCCGTGCTCGCGCCCATCCTGCTGCAGGTCGTCCAGGGAATCGTCGGAGGCTGACGATGATCTGGGCGCTCAACCAGATCCTCGACTGGTTCGCCGGCCTGCTGCTGGAATGCCTGAACGGGCTCATCACCGCGATCACCCACGCGCTGCTGATCACCCCGGACGTCACCAGTCTGCCGCAGGTGCAGGCCCTGACCGGACGGTCGATCTGGGTCGTGGACACCGTCTTCGTCCTGGCATTCGTCGCCGCTGGCGTCCTCACCATGGTCGCCGGCGGCGACGAACGCGCCCGCTACACCGCCAAGGATCTCCTGCCACGGTGCGTTGTCGGGTTCGTCACCGCCCACTTCTCCCAACTGATCGCCGGCACGCTCATCGAGTTCGCCAACGCGTTCACCACCGCCCTGACCGCGCAGAATTTCAACGGCGACGGGGCCCTCGACGCCGTCAAAACCCACCTGATCGCGGCGCGGGACCAGACCGCCGGTCTGCTGTTCGTCGTCTGCCTGGCGATCATCGTCTTCCTGCTCGCCGCCACCGCCTGCAGTGTGATCGTCCGCTTCGCGGTCGCGCTGGTGCTCACCGCGGTCGCGCCGATCGCCCTCGCCTGTCACGCCCTGCCGCAAACCGACGGCATAGCCCGCCTGTGGTGGCGGTCGTACGTCGCCATGCTGGCGATCCCGGTGGTGCAGGCGTTCGTGCTGTTCGCCGGCCAGTGGATGCTGCTGGACACCAACACCATGCTGCCGCTGCTCGGCCTGCCCGTCGAACCGGGTGGCGCGCTCAACCTGTTCGTCGTGATGGTCCTGCTCTGGACCACGGTCAAGGTGCCGGGCCTGATGCGCCGCTACGCCACGAGCGGCGCAGGCGGGCGTGGCGGCAACGCCCTCGGTGCGGTCGTGCGGGTCGTCGTGGTGCGGCAACTCGCCCAAGGGCGGCGCACGCCGAGCGTGGGGGCGATGCGGCGCTGAGTAGGTGCGGCCGCGACGAACAGGCCTCACCGCTCAGATGTTGAGGCGCGCTCCACCGCGCCGTCTCCGTGTTGTCGGCCGGATAGGGGTGGACGTGGCCCGAAAGGGATGTGTGGCCTTACTTGGTGTTGCTCAATGCGCGCAATGCTCCTTCGGCCAGGACGTGTCCCACCTTGACGGCGACGGCCACATTGGTGGCGTCGAGCCAGCCAGGGTCGTGGCTCTCGTCCCAAGCGACGATGTCCGTCGCGGCCGCGAGGGCTTGATCGTCGCGCGTATGCACGAGCGCGGCGGCCAGCTGCAGGTATGCGCCGGGTTGAGTGCCGTCGAACTCGTGCGCCATGCCGGTGATCTGACCGCCGATCTGTCGCCCGTGATGCGGAAATAGGGCAGCCAGGCAGGCCAGCGCGAACCGCACCGCGGGCGGTTCGCTCTCCCACCGGTCGAGCAACGCCGGTAACTGCTCGTCGACGGCGAGGCGGACGTCCGAACTCCATCCGTCAGGTTGGGGCACACGGCCCTCGGCTGCGGCGCGGTCCGCGTCGGCCAGCAGTCCGTCAGCCCATCGGTCAACGGCGACGAGCAACCATACGTAGAGATCGAGCCGCTGCTCGGCGGGCAGCGCCCCGGAGACGACCATGCGCGCGAGGAACGGCAGCGCGGGCGCGGTGGCCGAGTAGCAGCTCCCCTGGTGCAGCAGGTCGTCACCGAACAGCTCGTCCAACGTTTCGTCCCAGTCACCGAACGGGTCCGCCAATTCCCGCAGCAAGTCGGGGATGTCCTGCGCGCTGCCGTGGGCGTGCCTGAGCGTCGCCCATGAGATCTCGTCCAGGCCTGACAAGTCTATGGGCGTGTCTTGGGCGTTATCGGGGGTCAGGGCCAACGGTGCGGCAGCTGGTGGGTCGATGACCACGATGACCGGGGTTGGGGGCCGTGCGCCGGGGTTGGTGCACACGATCGGCGCGTCAGGACCGCGGAGGATGTGTGCCATGCTCACGTCACAGCGGCTTCCGCCCTGCGGGTAGCCGCCGTGCAGGCGGGCGACGACGGCAGCGGCACGACCGACGGCCTCGATCAGGCGGTGTCCGGTCGCGTCGACCGGATACGGGCCGTCGTCGACGGCGGTCACCGGGTGGCGACGGCCGGGCGGTGACGTAGGCGAAGCCGTGCGACGCCAACGCTTCCGCCAGCTCGTGAGCATGCGTGTCGTCAGACACGGCGAACTGGTGGGTGCCCGCCATCGCTGACCAGCCGGTCATCTCGTCGCCTCCGAATGTCGGGACCGCTCCGGCAAGACTGCCATGACTGCTGTGCCGCTGGCGGTGCACCCACTGCCTGCTCTCGTGCTCACCCGAACACGTCTACGTCAGCAGTGGGCCTTGCCTGTCTTCCAGCGGCGCACAGAGGCGCGCTTGTCTTGGCGAGGTGCAGGCCGCCTGCGCGAGCCCGTCCAAGGGAGCCCGGTTCAGCCTGGCAGATGGCGAGTGGCCCACGGCCGCGGCGGCGGGATCCGGCGCTTCGCCCGCCGGCGATGAAGACCAACACCGCCTCGCCGGGGCCAAGTACAGCACTGACGACCTCTGAGCCATCTAAGGGTGGAAAGGGTATGTGACGACCAGTGAATCCGCAGAAGGACGTAAACGATGAGCCGTATAGAGCTCGTATTCCCGCCGACGTCGACGCGCCGGACAAGGTGCTGTACGGGCTGACGTTCCGGCAGCTCGCAGTCCTCGCTGTCGCCGCCGTCGTTCTCTACGGCGGCTGGAAGGCTTTGCACACCGTCATGCCCGCGCCGGTGCTGCTCGGCGCGGCCGTCGTTCTTGGCGGCTTGGTGTTCGGCCTCGCTGTCGGCCGGCGCGACGGACTGCCCCTGGATGTGTGGCTGGGCTGCGCGGTGCGCCACTGGCGGGCGGCCAAGGCGTTGTCCACCACCGACACCACCGCGAAGATCCCTGATTGGGTGCAGACGCCGGTGTCGAAGGTGGTGCTGCCGGCGCCGCTGAAGTTGCCCGCCGACGCCATCGACGAGCACGGCGAGATCAGCCTTGGAGCGGTGCGGGCGGCGATGGTCGCGGCGACCAGCGTCAACCTGGCGTTGCGCACCGCCGACGAGCAAGCCGCCTTGGTCGACACCTTCGGTCGCTGGCTGAACAGTCTGTCCACGCCGACGCAGATCGTGGTGTCGGCGCAGCCGGTCGACCTGCACTCTGCCGCCCGCACCCTCGCCCATGCGGCGGGCGAGATGCCCCATGTGGCTCTGGCGGACGCGGCGGCCGATCACGCCCGGTTCCTCGATGACCTCGCGCAGCGGCGGGATCCGCTGCGCCGGCAGGTCCTCATCGTCACTCGCACCACCAGCGGTGAGCGTGGCGAGCACGCTGCCCGGCGTCGCGCCGACCAGGCGGTCCGGTCGCTGTCCGGGCTGGGTGTCACCACTCGCGCGTTGGACGGCCACGCCACGACCGCTGCCCTGGCCGCCGCCGCCGACCCCTACCGGCCGCCCCGCCCCGGCGGACTCGCCGCGCCGGACACCACCATCATCGGCCCTGCTTTCTGGAGACCGACACCCAGGAGGACATCGTCATGAAGATCCGCTTGCCCCGCCCGACGGCCCGCGCTCGCACGGATGCCGAGTCGCTGCCCACCGGCGAAGGCGTGGCGGCGGCGGTGGCGCCGGCCTCGGTGGAGGTGACACCCCGGTTCCTGCGGGTCGGGGACGGCTACGCCGCCACCCTGGTGGTGACCGGCTACCCGGCCGAGGTCGGGCCTGCGTGGCTGGAACCGCTGCTCTCCTGGCCGGGCCGCCTGGACCTCGCGTTGCACATCGACCCGATCCCCGCGCCGGTGGCCGCGTCGCGGCTGCGCGACCAGCGGGCCCGGTTCGAGTCGTCCCGGCGGGCGGACGAGCAGAAAGGCAAGCTGACCGACCCGTACGTGGAGGCCGCCGCCGACGACGCCGCCGACCTGGCCGAGCGCCTCGCCCGGGGTGCGGCGAAGCTGTTCCGCGTCGGCCTGTACCTGACCGTGCACGCCCGCACCGAATCCGAACTCCTGGACGCGTGCGCGCAGGTGAAGGCCGCCGCCGCGTCCACGCTGATCGAGGTGCAGCCCGCGACGTGGCGGCACCTGCCCGGCTGGACCACCACCCTGCCCCTGGCCACCGACAGCCTGCAGATGCGCCGCACCATGGACACCCAGGCCCTCGCGGCCGCGTTCCCTCTCGCGTCGGCGGACCTGCCCGCGCCGCTGCCCGGCGACCCGCCCACCACCGGCGGGGTGCTGTACGGGATCAACCCGGACTCCCAGGGCATCGTCTGGTGGGACCGCTGGGCGCAGGAGAACCACAACAGCGTGATCCTGGCCCGCTCCGGCGCCGGCAAGTCCTACTTCGTCAAACTCGACGTGCTGCGCAACCTGTACCAGGGCGTTCAGGTCGCCGTCGTCGACCCCGAGGACGAGTACGTCCGATTGGCCGACGCGGTCGGCGGAACCATCGTGCGGCTCGGCGCACCCGGCGTGAAGATCAACCCCCTGGACCTGCCGACCGGGGACACCCGTCCGGACGTGCTCACCCGCCGCGGCCTGTTCCTGCACACGTTGATCAGCGTGTTGGTGGGGCAGGTGCCACCGCCGGCCGAGCGCGCCGCCCTGGACCGGGCGATCCTGCAGGTATACCGGCAGGCGGGCATCACCGCCGACCCAGGCACCCACCACCGGCCCGCGCCGCTGCTGAAGGATCTGGCCGCGACCCTGCGGGCCGACGCCAACGCCGCCGCCCACGAGTTGGCCGCCCGACTCGCCCCGTGGGTGGCCGGCTCGTTCTCCGACCTGTTTGACTCACCGACCACGACCCGCCCGCACGGGCATCTGGTCGTCTGGAGCCTGCGGCACCTGCCGGACGAACTGCGCGCCGTCGGCACCCTGCTCGCCTTGGACGAGATCTGGCGGCAGGTCGACCTCCCACCCGAGTATCGACGGCAGTCCCGCGAAGGATCCCAGCCGCAGGGCCGGCGGCTGGTCGTAGTGGATGAGGCGTGGCTGCTGATGCGCGACGGCGAAGGCGCCCGGTTCCTGTTCAAGATGTCCAAGGCGAGCCGCAAGCGCAACGCCGGCCTGTCTGTCATCACCCAAGACGTCGCCGACGTGCTCGGCACCGACCTCGGCCAGGCCGTCGTGTCGAACGCGGCCACCCAGGTGCTGCTCAAGCAGGCCCCGCAGGCCATCGACCAAGTCGCCGACGCGTTCGGCCTGACCGCCGGGGAACGGCGGATGCTGCTGTCCGCCCGCGTCGGGCACGGCCTGCTGATCTCCGGCACCAACCGGACCGCGTTCGAGTCGATCTCCTCGCCGGCCGAACATCTTCTCGCGACCACGAAGCCGTCCGACCTCGCCGACCTCGACCCCGACGACGGAGAGGAGGAGCTGTGACACCACCCCTTGCCGTGTCGCCGGCGCCGGTTCCTTCCGGGCCGGGCGCCGGAGTCATTCCCCCGCCGAGCGCGCCCACGCGCTGGGTTCTGCACGCCGCGGATTGGGCGGTGGACCGGCCGTGGCTGCTCGGCGTCGCCGCCACCCTGCTCGTCGCCTACGTTGTCGGACGCAACGTGGTCGGCGGGTGGCGGCACCGTCATCACGCTGACGGGGCCCGCCTCGTCACTGTCGCCCCACCACCGGAGGTCGACCCGCACAGCGCCGCCGCGCTGTGGGCGAACCTGCAGGGCACGCTCACCCCGTCCCGTCGACGCCGGCTGCTGTACGGCTGGGCGCATGTGGTGTGGCAGTACACGTGGGCCGGCCGGCGGCTCGTGATCTCGATCTGGGTGCCCGGCAACGTGCCGGCCGGGGCGGTCGAGGCCGCCGTGCGGGCCGCCTGGCCCGGTGCCGTCTGCACCACCGACCCGGCGTGGCCGCCGATCCCCCTGGACGCGCCGGCCGCGGTCGGCGGGCACCTGCTGCCGACGGTAGCCGAGTGGCTGCCTTTCGAGACCGACCACGACAACGACCCGCTTCGGGCGCTGATGGCCGCTGGTTCGCAGCTCAAGCCGGACGAGTACGCCTGCGTGCAGGTCCTCGCCCGCCCCGCCGCCCCCCGCCGGGCCGCACGCGCCCGCCGCGCCGCCGGCCGGCTGCGCAACGGCACGACGGTCGTACCGGCCATTAATCCCGCCGCCCCGCTGCTGTGGCTGATCGAGGCGTTCCTTCCCGGTCGCACCGCCACCGCCCGCAGCGGCGGGCAGCTGGCCGGCCGCCGGGACCCCGGTGTGGAGCGGGACGTGCGGGCGATCCTCGACAAGACCGCCCACCCGCTGTGGACAATCGGCATCCGCTACGCCATCGCGAAGAACACCCACCGCGGTGGTTCCCAGCCGGAGGCCAGGCTGCGGGGCATCGCGGACGCGGTCGCCTCGTCGTTCGCCGTGTACGCCGGCCGCAACCGCCTCCACCGGGCGCGGATGGCGCAACCGGTGGCCGTGCTGGCCACACGGCGGCTCGGAGCCGGGTTCCTGGCCTCCACCCCCGAACTGGCCGTCCTGGCCGCGCTGCCGCGGGATCTGGCCGTACCGGGGCTGGACCGGGCGCGGGCGAAGTCCATGCCCGCCCCCGTGGCGGTGCCGACCGGCGGCCGGGGAACGAAGGTCCTCGGCGACGCCGAAGTCGGTGGCCACTCCGTGGCCCTGTCTGTGCCGGATGCGAGGTATCACCTGCATGTGGTCGGATCGACGGGCTCCGGGAAGACGACCCTGCTGGTCAACATGGCCGTCGAGGACATCACCGCCGGCCGGGGCACCGTAGTGATCGACCCGCACGGCGACATGGTCCTCGACATCCTCGACCGGCTCCCCGCGAGCGTCGCCGGGCGGGTGGTGCTGTTCGACCCCGACCAACCCAACCCGCCCACCCTCAACCCGCTGTCCGGCGACGACCCGGACCTGGTCGTGGACAACCTTGTGTCGATCTTCGGGACCATCTTCGCGAAGGCGTGGGGGCCGCGGATGGACGACGTCATGCGGGTGGCCTGCCTGACCCTGTTGCGGCACGCCAACGTCACCCTCCAACACATTCCGCCTCTGCTGAACTCCGCCCAGTTCAGAAGCGCGATGACCGTCGGCCTGGACGACCCGGCCGGCCTGTCCGGGTTCTGGCAGTGGTACGACCAGCTCAACCCCGCCCTGCGCTCCCAGGTCATCGGCCCCGTCCTGGCGAGGTTGCGGGCGTTCCTGCTGCGCGACTTCGTCAAGCGCACCATGCGCTACCCCCGCTCCAGCTTTGACATGGGCAAGGTCCTCGACGGTGGCGCGCTGCTGGTGCGCATCCCGAAGGGCCAGCTGGGCGAGGACACCAGCAAATTGCTCGGCTCCCTCGTCCTGGCGCAGGTGTGGCAAGCTGCCACCGCCCGCGCCGCCGTACCAGCCGACCGGCGGCGCGACGCCACCCTGATCATCGACGAGTGTCAGAACTTCCTGACCCTCGCCAACTCCCTGGACTCGATGTTGGCGGAGGCGCGCAAATACCGGCTGTCGATGGTGCTCGCGCACCAGGACCTGGCGCAGTTCCCGCGCGATCTGCTCGCCGCGGCGTCGGCGAACGCCCGCAACAAGCTGTACTTCTCGGTCGCCCCGGAGGACGCCCGTGTGCTTGCCCGGCACACCCTGCCTGAGCTCGACGAGCACGACCTGACCCACCTGGACGCCTATACCGCCGTCGGCCGGCTCGTCGTTGGCGGGCGGCAGACGCCGGCGTTCACCCTTAAGACCCGGCCGCCAAAGCCGGTCGTGGGCGAGGCGGCGGTGATCCGGCAAGCTGCGGCGCAGGCGATGCCGACGCAGGACACCAGCGCGATCGACGACCTCGTCGACCGGTTCTCGACCCAACCCGACGGCAACCGCCGCCTCCGGCCTAGAAGCGGTCCCACGGCGAACGCCTAAGCGCCGCAGGTCAGCCGAAGCGAGATCGACAGACTGGTCGATCGGAGTGGCCTGCGTCCCGGTCACCCCTTCCGTGAGGGCTTCACCAGCCCTTCACCACCGATCACCGCGCGGCACTGACAGATTCGGCCGTGCGGGTCTGTCAGTGCCGCTCACCGGCCGTCACCAGCTCTATGTGAGCACCTCACCGAACTCAGACACCCTCCCTCGGAGGGACTCCTCTTCCGCCTGGAGCATCCACCGTGCCCACCAACAACCCCCCCGCCCGCTCATCGTCTCGACTCGCTCGTCTTGACCGGCTTCGTCGTCTGACCGTCCGCGACCATCAGCTGCTGCGGTGGCTCGCCGAGCACTACGTGCTGTCCACCGATCAGGTCGCCACGGCCCTGTTCCCCTCGCTTCGCGCAGCCCGGCTACGCCTGGCCCAGCTGCACCAGTTGGAGGCGGTCAGCCGGTTCGTCGACGTCACCACCGGCAGCGGCCAGTACCTCTACACGCTCGGCCCGCTCGGCGCTGTGGTCCACCCCACCCAGTTCAACGACCCGAACCAGGCCAGTGTCCGAGCCCCGCGCACCAGCATCGAGCGCACCGAACGCATCATCGGCAGCCGCCGCCTGGCCCACCTGCTGGGCACCAACCAGCTGTTCATTGACCTCATCGGCTACGCCCGCACCCACGAGCAGACCCGGTTGGCGCGCTGGTGGTCCGAACAGCACAGCACCGCCGCGTTCGCCGCCGCCTCCTACGCCGCCGGCCATGGGACCGGGGTGCAGCCGGACGGGCACGGCATCTGGCACGCCGGCGGGCGCATTGTTGGGTTCTTCCTTGAGCACGACAACGGCACCGAACCCCTCGCTACGGTGCTGCGCAAGCTGCGCGCGTACGAGCAGCTCGCCACGTACGGGCCGCGGTACCCCGTGCTGCTGCGCGTCCCCGGCCGCCGCCGCGAACACCACCTCCTCGGCGCCCTCGCCGGCGTGCCCACCGCCATGCCCGTCGCCACCGGCCTGCACGGCGAACATCCCGCCGGACCTGCCTGGACCCTGACCACCGACCCCGGCCCGCGCCGCTGCCTGCACGAACTGCCCTCCGACCATGGCCCGGACAACCCGGCCACCAACCCGCATCGGCTGACCACCAATGCGGATGACCTCAACGGCCTCGTGTGACTACCAGCCATAGGTGACGCTGCCCAAGCGTCAGCCGACACCGCCACTCGCAGGATCCGCTCAACCCCTGAACCCGGGGCCCCGCTAGCTGAAAGTGGCTACCGTCGTTGGAACCGAAGGGCGTCACATCGATGTCGACCTCCGGTCGAAGCGCTACAGGTAGCGTCGGATCCCATGATCGTGTGGATCAACGGCACCCACGGCGCGGGTAAGACGACGACCAGTGCACTCGTGCAGCAACTGATCCCGGACTCGCGGGTGTTCGATGCCGAGAAGGTCGGTGAGATGCTCATGGACATCAGTCCAGGGCTGCCCGCGACGGATAACTTCCAGCACTGGCCGCCATGGCGGCCTCTCGTCGTCGAGACCGCCCGCCGCGTACTCGAATACACCGGCGGCACTCTGGTGATCCCCATGACTGTTCTGGTCGAGCAGTACTGGCGCGAGATCAGCGGAGGCCTTGCCCAACATGCCATTGCGGTAAGGCACTTCGTTCTGCACGCCGACCACGACACCCTCCGCGGGCGCATCGAGGGGGAACACGTCATCCCCTCCCCGTTCCGCCTCAAATACCTCGAGCCCTACGCCGAGGCGGCCCGCACGTGGCTCCACCGCGAGGCCGAGGTCGTCGACACTACGCACCTCACGCCCGCCCAGGCCGCCCTGCGGATCGCAGAGGCCGTCAAGCGGTAACGCCGGCCCCGCAATGCGAACAGGCGCAGGTCGGCAACAGAGTGCTGCGGGATCAGTCCCGGCTGAGGGCGCAGGCAGATACCGTGCGCGACGGCGGCGGAGACGACATCCCCGTTAAGTCGTGACGTACTCAGCTTCAAGTGAGCGGCCATGTAAGTGGTTGTGAGGCCAGCAAGTCTCACAACCTTGCCGCCAACCCGTCGGCGAACCTAGGGAGCGTCTGACAGGGCAGGCCAATCCCACTCCTGACGATCATGTCGGCGGCTGGCGCTGACAGATCCCGCCGCTACCTTCATCGGCACCACCTTCACCCACATATCGCTCCACCCGGTCCGGTCCCACCTCGGGAACCACCGCCGTACCTCACGGTGCGCTCCGCCCACCCGCCGCCTTCACGGCCGGTCGGCGCCCGCGCCGCGCGGCGGCCCTCAGGTCGCACCGCACCACCAGCATTGTTCCGCTCCACTCATCCCCTGTTCGTCTCGTGAGCCGCCCCATGTACCCGGTGGGCCGGCCGATTCCGCGCGCCCACCAGCGCGCCCCAGCCGAAGGAGGAACCCCAGATGACCGCAACCAACGGTGCCGCGACTCCCCTGAGCCGCTACGGCACCCGCGTGCCGACGGTGACGCCCCGCCCGGCCCGCACGACCGCCCCCGCAGCCAGCACCGCCAGCCCCACGGCCGCCACCACCCCGGTGGTCACGCCGACCGCGACGATCAACACCATGATCGTCTGCCTGCCAGACGGCCTCCCGTCGCAGGCCCTGTCCGCCACCCAGCTCGACCGGCACTTCGGCGTGTCCGGCACCCTGCAGCCCCGCTTCTGGGCCACCCCGAACATGTGGCTATGGCAGCGCGGCCAGCTCGTCGCGCCCCGCAAGGGACGCCCGGTGTACTGCGCTGGCGGACCGGTCAAGCTGCTCGACCTCGCCGCCCTGCGCCACGCCGCCGGCGTCGGCGCCGGCATTCGCCACCAACTGTGGCAGCAGGTCGTGCACGGCACCCGACCGGCCACCCCGTGGCCCACCCTGCTGGCCCGCCACCTGGCGGACCCCGCCCGCTATCCCCGCGAGCGGGCCGAGGCGGACTTCCACCAGCAACCCCGCGTGAACGCGATGCGGATGCACAACGCCGCCAGCTACGGCGCCGCCTACCTCGCCGTGGGAGAGCTGGAGATGTTCCAGGCAGGCCCAATGGCCTACCAGCACTACAGCGCCACCACCGCGGTGTGCGGCGACGCCCTGCTCACGCCGGACGGGCACAAGCTCGCACCCGCGAGCGACGCCCTCACCCACCGGGTGACCTACCTCGAGCAGGCGATGCGGTACCTCGACACGGCCGAGGCCGACCAGCGGCTGCTCGCCGTCGCCCTGTAACACCAGCAAACCGGAACCGGTCGGGCACCGCCACCTAACCCTTGTCCTCTGGGGATCGGCGGCGGCCCGATCGCCCAATTCCGCCGCGCCGCGTCGGCCACCGGCAGCAGGCGCGGTCTCTGCAGCCGCGCTTCGGAGCTTGCCCTTGCCCTGCGAGGCGCAACCGGCCGCGACGAGTGCGGCCGCTGCTGTCACGCGATCCACCGCCACCTGAGCCACGCCTGCCTGGGACTACATCCGCCTCGCTTTCGCGGGCCACGCGCCATACCCCCAGGCCCGTCCAGCGGGGTTTAGGCCCGCTGCCGGCCCGTGCGGCACCGCCCGGCGCCCGGGCTGGGGTGTCCCGCAAGCCCGGCCAGCTCAGCGGCCGATCTTTTCCTCTTCCACGATCAGGAGGTTTGCCAGCCATGTCCGCTCGACTGTGGTTCCGCATCGACGACGTCCTGCCCCTCGCCGAACACGCCGTGGCCACTACCGCGCATCTCAGGACGCGGCAGCAGTATCGGGCCGGCGTCCCGGACCAGGCCGCGCTCATCTGGTCCCACGACACTGACGGGGACTGGTTGTCCTCCAACGGCGTCCCCCGCTGGTACGACGCCGACGGCACCGACCACCGCATCGTCGCCGAAACCTGGACCCACACCGCCACCGGCGCCACCGGCAACCCGGTCCCCTCCGACGAGGGGCACGCCTTCCTGCCCCTGCACACCGGCCACCTTGACGGCCGGCGGGACCTGCTTGACCTGCTCCGCTACGCCCGCCACCACGGCATGCACTGGTTCGGGCTGCACCCGGATCCGGCGAGCGAGGCCACCAATGACCGCTACCGCATCTGCCGCAGCCGCGGCGACATCGCCCCGCCGCTTGCCACCTGGACCCCGGCGACCGTGACCTGCGACGTGGTCGGCGGCGGCGCCTACCGCGCCATGGTCGCCACCGGCTACACCACCCTCTCGCACACCGGCGTGCTGTGCCGCTTCCCCCTGTTCTCGGTGCAGCGCATGACCGCCCACCTCGCCGCCCTCTATCCCGGTGACATGCCGGGCGAGCACCCCCGGCTGCGGTTCGACGGCGACGAAGTCGTCGTCGAGTGGGAGCACGACAACGGCCTGGGCAGTCGCTGGGTCGAGCACGACCGGGTCGTCCCGGACGCCAACCGCTGCTACGCCATCGGCGCCTACCAGTGGCCCTGGACCCTCGTCCCGGCGACCGCCCCCTCCACCAGCGTCGAGGACGGTTCGCGGTGATCGTCGACGAGGTGTTCCAGCAGGGCGGCCACGGCAACTACGAGCTGGCGCGGGTGCAACACGCTGACGGGTACGTCCTGCGGGTGCGGGTCCACCGGGACAGCTACGCCAAGCAGAGCACGGCAGTCGCCGAGGTTCTCACCCCGCTGTTGACCTGGACGATCATCGCGAGCAGCCCTGGCGGCGACTGGCACCGCAAGACCCCGGCCACGTCATCAGACACGACGCCGCTGATCCCGGTCGCCGACGAGGTGCTGCAGCGGGCGCGGCGGATCCTTCCCGTGCCGGCGCCGTTCACCACACCCGGCCAATAACCGTCACGGCCGCACCTTCGCCCGCTGCCCTGCCCACCCGGTCGCACTTCGCGCACCAGCGGACGCAGTCCGCCGCGCATTCTGAGCCTCCGTAAGCCCGCCGCAGCACGGCGGCTGATCAGCGCGTCCGCGGTCCACCGCCGCTGACGCGCTCTTGCCACTGGCACCACCTGGCCGATGCCCGGCCACCCGCGCACTCGCGCACACCCGGGCACGGCCGTGCCCGGGTTCCCACCCTTCAGAAGGGAACCCCACTCATGACATTCAGCACCGGGCTGGCCTCCGGCCGGCAGCTGGCCATCGCCGTTATCGGCGGCAGTATCACCGGCCCCGTCACCGCGCTGCTGTTGCTGCACGCCGGATTCGACAACGTCACCGTCTTCGAGGCCGCGCCGGCGTCCGCGCCCCTGGGCGGCGGCCTCATCGGCCTGGAACACCCCGCCCTCGACGTGCTCGACCGCCTCGACATCGGCCAGCACGAGATCGTCGCCCACACCTCCGAAGCCATCGTCCAAATGACCATCCGCGACCGCCACCCGGCCGAGAGCATCCGACGCACCTACCCGGGGCGGAACACCACCTGGACGCTGCTGCACCAAGCGCTGACCCGCCGCCTCCCCGCCGGTGTCCTGCACACCGGCATGAAGGTCACCGCCCTGGCCGAGCAGGCCGGCCAGCCGCTGCTGCGGTTCCGCGACGGCAACACCGCACCCGCCGACCTGGTCGTGTTCGCCGACGGCCGGTCCTCCACCGGCCGCCGGCTGCTGGATCCCGACCGGACCCTGCGCTACGCCGGCTACGTCGCCCACCGCGGCATCGCCGACATCACCCCCCAGCCCGGCCTGCGGGACTTCCTGCGGCTGCAGCCCTGCCCCGGCGTGCAGTTCAACCTCGCCCCGGCACCCGGCGGCTGCGACTGGACCTTCTACCTGAACTGCACCAGCGGCGAGTACGCGCAGCGGTTCGGCGCCGACCCCACCCGCCGGGTCTTCGCGCTGCCCCGGCACGTCAGCCCCGCCGCCCGCGCCCACGTCGACACCCACGCCGAACTGCTCCTGCCGGCCGACCACGCCGCCGTCGTGCACGCCACCACCACCCGCATGGCGGTACCGGTCCTCGACATCGCCCCACCGGAGCGCATGGTGTGGCCCGTCGGCGCTGGTCACGCCGTCCTGCTCGGCGACGCCCTCGCCCCCGTGCGCCCCCACACCGCCCGCGGCGCCAATAACGGCATCGAACAAGCCGCCGGCCTCGTCGCCGCCCTCACCCAGCACCGCAAGTACGGCGCCGACCTCACGGCCGCCCTGCGCGGCTGGCAACGCCGCCACCTGCCCGCCGCCGTCGCCGCCGTGCACCGCGGGCCCGTCATCGGCCACCAGCTCGGCCTCGGCACCCACCAACCCGCCCAGTAACCCACCCCGAGATGAAAGGAGGTGGTCCCCTCGTGGCCACCAAGACCACCGCGATCCTCGTCGACGACCTCGACGGCTCCACCGACGACGTCGCCACCTACCAGTTCGCCTTCAACGGCGTCACCTACGAGATCGACCTGTCCGCCGGCAACTTCGACCGGATGGCCGCAGCGTTCGGCCCGTTCCTCACGGCCGGACGGCGCCTGCCGAAACAGCCCCGGGCACCACGGCGGCAACACGGCACCGCGACCGGCCGCACCCAGAGCCAGGAGATCCGCACATGGTGGTGGACCGTCAACTGGCAGGAGCTGAACCTGCCCCGGCCACGAACCGGGGGCGTCATCCCCGCCGCGGTGCGCGACGCCTACTACGCCGCGCACTGACCCCGGCCCCGCAGCGTGCCGCCCGGTGAGCGATCACCGGGCGGCACACCTGTGCGCGTCGCCGGAGTCCCGCACTCCGGGCAGACGACTTGATCAATAGCCGATTCGAAGCG
This sequence comes from Micromonospora sp. bgisy143, assembly GCF_057708145.1. Classification (NCBI taxonomy): domain Bacteria; kingdom Bacillati; phylum Actinomycetota; class Actinomycetes; order Micromonosporales; family Micromonosporaceae; genus Micromonospora; species Micromonospora sp. bgisy143. The sequence goes on along the minus strand of NZ_JBYIRN010000003.1, from coordinate 141,998 downwards.
TGCATCAGTGCACGCGCCTCACTCACCAACCCTGCCGACGGCAGGAGAAAGGGGGCACGCGCCCATGCCCAGCACCCCCATCAACACGAGCACCGACAGGGCCGTAACAGCGCCACTGGCACCCAGCGTCGCGAAGGTCCTCGCCGCGCTGCACCGGCTCGGCGAGGCCACCGCGGCCGCCATCGCCACCGAAGCCGGCCTCGGCTACTCGACCACCACCCCGAAACTGCGCAGCCTGGCAAGCGCAGGGCTGGCCGCACCAACCCCTAGCGACGCTGGCCCCAGCCTGTGGCGGTTGACCGACGCCGGCGGCGCGCACGCCGACCAGGGCGATCACGGCCAGCCCGCAGCGGAGCCCGCCAGCCGCGATACCGACACATTCGGCACGGCGGTAGAACACGGGCCGCGCGGCGACGACACGCAGGAGACCGGCGAGGCTTGCGGGCAGGACAACGACCAGCGGTCAACCGCCGAGGTTCCCGCCGACCGGCAGCCGCAGACCGCTCAGGAGTCGGCATCGCCGGCTCCTGGTGATGTCGAGGCGGTATCCGACGAGGCCGTGGAAGCCGAGGACACAGAAGGCGACCTCGGCGACGACAGCGACCGGTCGACTGCCGAACCCGAGGTGCCGGTCACCACCGATGACACCGGCCCGGCCACCGACATGCCGCCGGCAACGAACGAGGAGGACGCCGGACCGGCCACGCCGGACGGTTTCCCTGCCGGCGCGGCCAGCGACACCGCCACGGGCGACGCCGCTAGGGAATCACCCGCCGCGCCGCCGGCCGCGCAGGCGGCGGGCGAGGCGGCACCGACCCCTGCGCGGCGGGCGTCGGGCAGCCTCCGCGGCACGATCCTCGACATCCTCGAGGCCAACCCCGGCCAGCAGTACAAGGTCAGCGAGCTGTGCAAGCTGGTGGACCGGGCCAACGAGGGAACCGGCGCCAGGAAGGCCAGCGCGGGCGCGGTCCACAACGCCGCCGTGAAGCTCGTCGGGACCGGGCGGGCGGTCCTGGCCGCCGAGAAACCCGTCGCGTTCGCCCTCGCCGATCCCACGGCCTGAAAGGGCCCACCCTGCCGGTAGCCCGGAGGCGGGCGTCGAACTTCCCGGAACCACGCCCACCCCCGGTGCTCCTTACTACAGAAGGAGCCCTCGGAGTGTCTCCCATCCTGACCTCGATCGTCACCGCCGCCGGTGGAGTCCTCGCCGGTCTCGCCCTCGCCGCAGCACTGCTGTGGCGCCAGCAGCAGGCGCTGAACCGCGCCCGCTACGCCGCCGACCACGACGCCACCACGGGTTTGCCCAACCGGCGGGCCCTGCTCGCCGCCCTCACCCAGGCCACACGCGCCGATGCCCCGTTCGGGCTCGTCCTGCTCGACCTTGACGGCTTCAAAACCGTCAACGACACCTTCGGCCACGAGGGCGGCAACGATGTCCTCACCGAGGTGGGCCGGCGCCTGGCCGCCCTGGGAGGGACGGTGCGGCTCGCCGCGCGGTTGTCGGGCGACGAGTTCGCCCTGCTGGTCGCCGGCGGCCCCGACGTCGTCGCCGCCGCGGCCCGCGCCGCCTGGCGGGCGGTCGGCCGCCATCCCGTCGACCTCGGCGAGCACGCCCTCGCTGTGCGCGCCAGCGTCGGGCACACCAGCGCCGCCCTCGGCGTTGGCCCGCGCACCCTGCTGCACCAGGCCGACATCGCCATGTACCAGGCCAAACAAACCGGATCCGGGGTCTACGGAGCCACTGCCACTACTGGCCACACCGGGCCGCTGCCGGGCGTCCGCCTGCGGGACCTGCGCGGCCGCTGACCGCTCACGGAGCACACCAAGGGGACCTTGTGCCCGTCGACGTGCGCGAGGTCCTCACCGTGCCCGGCTTCCATCCGCCCAAGCCCTTGCTTTCCCTGTCCTCGGTGACGGTCACCGGGACCCTGTTAAGGAGCGCATCCATCATGAGCAGCCCTCACACGTATTCCATCGGCGACCGGGTGACCATCGACCCGGCGGTGGCCCGCGCCAGCACTCGGGGCGTCACGTACCGGGTCACCCGGCTGTTGCCGGTCAACGTCGTCGTCGAACCCGTCGAGGGCGGCCGACCGGTGAAGGTCAACCCCATCTACCTGCGGCCCGCCTCTTCAGCGGACACCACCGCCGGCAGCAGCACCGGCGGCGGTCGCACCGGCAGCGGGTGGACCATGATCCATGAGGCGCCTCTGCACCCGGGCACCCTCGTCACCGTGGCCGGCGCGGGGTGGCAGCAGCCTCCCGGCGAGCTGTATGTGGTGCTGCGCGATACCGGCACCGGCCGCGTCTCCCTCGTCCCGCTCGGCGGCAACAACGGCCGCTACTGGCGCGGCGTCTCCCGCCAGCTGCTCACCACCGTCGACCCCACCCGCGTCCGCCTCGACCCCGAGCAGAGCACCTGAGCACGACCCCGCGCTGCCGTGTCGGCGGGCAACGTCCTGCCCGTCGACACGACTTGACCGTCATCAAGAGATGAGCGTCGATCAGTGCTGGTCGACGTCCGCCGTCCGGACATAAGCATCCCGCAGGGGTCTCGACGCGAGTCGGGCGGCGACCGCGCATGCCCACGATCCGCCGACCGAAGGGCCAACCGCCGTGGCACACCCACCACACCTTGAGGACCGTAGCTGGCGTCCCAGCGACCGCATCGCAGTACCGGACGACGTCACCGACCGGCTTCTGTGGGCGCTCGCGGTCGACGTCACCGCCGCCCACCAGCCCGGACCCGACAGCGCCTGCACGAACCTGCAGTGCCGCGGGCAGCACGGCCCCTGCTGGGCGCTGCGCACCGCCGGCCGCGCCGAACAACACGCTCGCCGCGCCACCACCCTCGCCCTGCCGCCCGCGAGGCCATCGCCGCGCCGGGTGGCAGCCGCACGCGGGCGCGCCTCCGTTCCCGCCCCACCGCGTCGCTTCACCGGCTGGTTCGCCCCCGCCCACCCGCCGGCACCCCTGATGCCGCCCGCGCCCGTACCGGACGCGGTGCCGCCGGAACCCCCGCACCACCAGCGTCCACCCGTGGCGGCGCTCGCCGCCTGAGCACGCACCCGGGCCGAAGGCCGCGCGACGCCACTGAACAGGCCCGCGCGGCCTTCATCGTCCCCGCGCCCGTCCGCCCGCTGCTGCAAGGAGTGACCCGTCATGACCACCCGCGTGCTGTCCGGGATAGCTTTCGCGGTCGTCGGTGTTCTGCTGCTGTGCACCGGACTGGCGACCACCCTGATCTCTACCGGCGGCGACGCTGGCGCGTGCAGGCCGACCACCGGCGTCACGCCCCTCGCCTTTCCGGCCGCGCGTAGCCCCGCCTCGGGCGGGATCGGTCCGATCGGTGACTGGAACACCGAGCAGGTCGGCAACGCCGCCACCATCACCACCGTCGGCATGCGTCTCGGCGTCCCGCCCCGCGGCTGGCTCATCGCCGTGGCCACCGCGATGCAGGAATCCTCCCTGATCAACACCCCAGGTGGAGACCGCGACTCGGTCGGCCTTTTCCAACAGCGACCCTCTCAGGGCTGGGGCGCCCCGGCGCAGCTGCACGATCCGCAGTACGCGGCGACGACGTTCTACCAGAGGTTGCAGGCTGTCGACGGCTGGCCGGCGATGCCGCTGACCGAGGCCGCACAACGGGTGCAGCGGTCGGCGTATCCGGACGCCTACGCCCGGTGGGAACCCGACGCCACCCGCATCGTCGCCGCCCTAACCGGAGTCAGCGCCGGCCCGGCCGCCTGCCAGGCGACGGTCAGCGCACAGGGCTGGGCTCAGCCGGTGCACGGGGACGTCAGCTCTGCTTTCCGCACCGCAGCCCGTCCCGGCCACAACGGCGTCGACCTGATCGTGGCAAAGGGCACCCCGATCCACGCCGCGTCCGCCGGCACCGTCACCGTCGTGCGCTGCAACGCCGTCAACGTGCGCACCGGCCGGAACTGGGGCTGCGACCGCGACGGCGACCCCGCTCTGACCCGCGGCTGCGGCTGGTACGTCGACATCACCCATCTCGGTGGGGTGATCACCCGCTACTGCCACATGCTCGCCCACCCGATCGTCGCCCAAGGCCAACAGGTCGCGGCCGGTGACGTCATCGGCGTCGCCGGCAGCTCCGGCCACTCGTCCGGAGCGCACCTGCACTTCGAGGTGCACCTCGGTGACCACACCTCCGGCACGGCCGTCGACCCGGTCGCCTTCATGGCCTCCGTCGGCGCGTCCTTGAAGCAGTAGTCCCGATCGCGGATGCCGGTGGCGGCTCGGTGGTCCACCCCCAGCTCGGTGGTCGTCCCGCCCCGGGACGACCACCGCAACCCCATCCATCGATCCCTGAGGAGGAGAAGCCCGTGAGCACACCCACGCTGATCGGTGTTGCCGCGTTCCGCGGCAGGTACACCGCCCGCTTGATCCAGTTCGGCGAGGACCCGCAGGTTCTGGTGCCGCTGCTGCGCCGAATCTGGACCGACACGTTCAGCCGCGACACCGACGCCATGGCCCTCGCGCTGCTGGCCCGCACCTGGTGGACTCTCGCCGTCAACCCCAAGCCCCGCCGATGGGACCAGCAGCCGCCCGTACCGGGCCTGGGCTATCCCGCCGACAACGACACCATCCGGCGGGGCTCGCTGCGCGAGGACGTCGGCGGGGCCCTGGAGTGGCTGTATCTGCTGCACCTCGAGCAGCGGCGGCTGGTGGTGTATGAGGCGACGGTCCACGGCCGCTGGCTGCGGCACAGCGCCCACCACCTCGACCCGGTCGAGGACCTGTTCATCACCGAACCCGGCGACGACGAGGGCGGCCCGGAGATGACGGTGTGCGCCGTCTGCGGCGCGGTCGACGAGATCGACCACGTCGAGGTGCCGTCCATGGCCGGCTACGGCTACGACACCGTCACCAGCTGCACCCGCTGCGGCTCCTCGGTCGCCACCGACCCGATTTTCGGCGACCACGTCACCCGCAAGCCCTGGCCTCCGAACGCCCCCACCACGGATGACGCGACGGGCGAGACCCGATGAACACCGACCGTATGCCGTCAGCGGCCACCCATGACGGCAGCCCGTTCACCGACCCCGACGACCGATCGGAGACCACCATGACTTCCTACGAGACCGGCCAGCGCGTCGCACTGGTCCACACCAGCGACCCGTACACCCTGCTGCGGCCCGGCGACACCGGCACCGTCCGCCGCCACGACCAGCGGCAGAACATCGTCGAGGTCACCTGGGACAGCGGCTCGACGCTGTCGATGTGCCTCGACGCCGGCGACCGCATAACGCCGGCCACCACCGCCCGGCTGCCTACAGACGGCCTGCTCGCCGAGGCCACCGGATGGGCCGCCGCGTTGCAGCGGATGCACGCCGCCGGCACCGAGGCCGGCCGCACCGCCGCCGAATGGTGGGCGCAGGACACCATCGGCGCCCGGGCCGGCGGCGACACCCGCCGGGCCGCGCGCCGGATCCTCGCCGGCATCGACGACGGCGATCCCGCCGTCCTCGACGCCCCACCTCACTTCACCTCGGCCGGAGAGTCGGTCGACACCAGCGGGTGGGAGCTTTTCGCCGACGCCACCGGCGACACCCCAGGCTGGTTCGGGCTGCGCATCCCGCAGCGCGACGAGGCGATGACCATCTACCGCGACGCCTTCGACACCGCTGCCACCGACCGCGTCGCCGACCTGTGTCACCTCGCGGCCAGCCCCACCGGCCGCGACGTGTCCCACCTGCACCCCGACCGGATCCGTATCGGCGACGTCGGCGTGTTCTCCGGCGACTGGGCGCGCACCACCGGCCCCGACGGCGACGACCGGATCGAGATCGGATTCGTCGGCACCCTGATCGACCACTGGAACGGGTGGGCCGTGTTCTCCTGCGCCCGCGCCGTGGCCGAGGCGATCGTCGCCGACCAGCAGCGCCACCGCGACCAGTACCGCGACAGCCTCCGGGACGAGGGCGTGCCGGAGGACGACCTGGACCGGCGGGTCGACGCCGCGCTGGCGAACCTGTCCGTCGACGGTGACGTCATCGTCGCCGACCAGCGCGCCCTGTCCGACGACCCGGACGCCATCGACCGCATCGCTCCGGACGGTGACGGCCGGTACGTGGTGATGGGCCGCAACTGGCGCTGGGAGGCCGTCGACCCGTACGCCTGCGACCAGATCGTCGGTGACCTGCCCGACACCGACCAGGCATAGACCGACACCCCCAACCATGCCGTGTCTGCCGAGGCTGAGCTGGATTCGGCGGCAGTATTCGACACCACCACGACAGACACGACAACAGGAAGGAAACCCCGTGGCCGTCCGTACCCAAGAGGAGGTCGTCAGCCGCGTCTGGGCTCTCCGAGCCCACCGCGGCGACATCTTCGGCTTCCGCGAGGAGGTACTCGTGGAGGCACTCGACCTCGACCACGCCCGCTAGGTCATCGCCCCCCGACACCCGGGCGAGTGGACCCTGCGGGTCGACCACGAGACCCACGCCCGGGACTACCTGCGATTCGCCATCGGAAAGATCCTCGACCACCGCGGCAACTCGGCGAGCCGGTCGGTGGAAAGCTCAGCGAGCTCGCCTGGCTCCTCGGCCGCGACGACATCGTGACCGGGATGGACCACGCCGGCTACCCGATGTACGGGGCGCCCACGGTCAAGGCGTTCGCCGACGGGTTCGGCGGGCCGTTCCTCGACGACCTCGACGGCGACGACAGGCTGGCCCTGGCGCGGGTGGCGCAGGGACATCAGTGCGACCCGCAGGGCTGCGAACGGGGCTGCGCCCACCGACCACGACCGCGCCGCCGGTATCTTCCCCGGCCCTCACGGTGCACGCGTAGTCAGCCGGGGCTCCCGCGATCCCGCACCCGCGCACCCATTCGACTTGATCGATTGGGCCGGCGGGGGTTCCATCGTCGGCGCCAATGCCGCCCGCGCGACGTCGACGTCGACGTCGACATCGACATCGACATCGACATCGACCAGCATGCACCAGCGGCGATCCTACGCGTCGCCGTAACCCTTCAGCAGAACCGGGGTGTGGTCGCCCACCCGCCCGGCTCGACATGGGCCGGCAGTGGTTGGCCCCGCCCGTCTCCGCTGTGCGGTACCCACCGCCCGCGCGCCCGGAGACGGGTGCGCGGGCCCGACCCTTGGAATCGAGGCGACCCCATGACCACACCACCCCTGCCGGCCCTTCCGGCCGGTTCGCCGCAGAACGACCCGGTCCCGGCCAGCGGCGCCGGTACTTCCGCTAGCGCTGCGGGCTCCAGCCGGTCCGGCTACCTCTACCGCAGAGTCGCCCTGCACTTGGCCGACCACCCCGCCCAGGTTCTCAAGGTCGGCGAGATCACCCGGGCCATCGGCGCACCGTCGTCCGGGGCGGTGTTCGAGGCGCTGAAGAAGATGACCGCCGCCGGGCACGCCACCCACCACCGCGACCCGCACCACCGCTTCCAGATCACCCAGGCCGGCATCGACGCCGCCGGCACCCTCCCACCCGCCGCACCCCGCACCCGCTCCCCCGGCAATGCTGGTGGTGGCCGGCAGGCCCGGCCCGCGCCGGTACCGCGACCGAACGGGACGCTGTACCACCCGCGGCGGCTCGGCAAGGGCTGGGACGTCGAGGAACTCCGGCGGCTCCGCACCCAGCAGGTGCCCGTGCTGCTGTACGGGCCGCCCGGCACTGGCAAGACCGCCATGGTCGAGGCGGCGTTTCCCGACCTGTTGACCGTCGCCGGCACCGGCGACACTGTCGTTGACGACTTCCTCGGCTCCTACAACCCGATCCCCGGCGGCGGCTATGAGTTCGTCCACGGGCCCCTCGTCACCGCTATGCGGGAGGGGCGGGTGCTGCTGGTCGACGACGCCACCCTCATCCCGCCCCGCGTGCTGGCCGTGCTGTACCCGGCCATGGACGGCCGCGCCGTTATCGCCATCCCCGCCCACGGCAACGAAACCGTGCGGGCCGTCGACGGGTTCTACATCGTCGCCGGCCACAACCCGGGCGTGCACGGCGCGGTGCTCACCGAGGCTCTCGCCTCCCGGTTCACCGTCCACTTGCACGTCACCACCGACTGGGACCTCGCCCGCCAACTCGGCGTCCCCAAACAGGTCGTGGCCGCGGCGATCGACCTGAACGCCGACCTCGCCGCCGGCAAGACCGTGTGGGCGCCGCAGCTGCGCGAACTGCTCGGCTTCGTCAAGGTCCGCGACCACCTGGGCATGACCGCTGCCTTGGCCAACCTGGCCGGCATCGCCCCCGAGGACGCCCGTGACGAGGTCACCGAGGCCCTGTCCCGGCACACCGGAACGCCCATCACCGCGCTCGCCCTCGGCAAGCGCTGACCGCCGTCCACCTCAGATTTCTGGAAGGAGCAATCTGTGTCGCACCCCAGCACCCACCGTCAGCAGGGCGCACCGCCGACACCGGCTGGCGCCAGCGACTGGCATGACTGGTCGGCGGCGTGGACGAAGCACGTCCCGCTGCTGACCGGCCGTACCGACCTCACCGTCCTCGTCTCGCCCGGCGCCGCCGGGGACGCGCCCGAGTGCTTCTATCCCGACCTCAACCGGATCGAGGTCGACGCCACCTACATTGCCGACAGCCCCGATGTCACCGACCCGGCCAAAGCCCGCCACAAGCGCGTCGTGCCCACCGGCTACGGGCTGCTCGTGCACGGCGCCGCGCACGCCGCGCACAGCCGCTGGGCCACCCCGCCCGGCACCCCGCCGATCCTCGCTGACGTCGCCGACATGTTGGAGGAATCCCGGGCTGAGGGACGCCAACGCGCCCGCCGCCGGGGCGACCGCCGCTGGCTACGCCACGTCGTGACGACCCTCCTCGACCCCGACGACGCGGCCGTCGACGACCCATGGCACGCCGGACAACTCGCCGCCCTGCTGCTGGCCCGCGTCGACGCCCGCATCGTCACCAGCAAAGACGTGCGCCCTGTCCGCGCCGCCGTCACCGGCGTCCTCGGACGCACACGCCTGCGACAGCTGCGTGACATCTGGCGCGAGGCCCACACCTGCGACGACACCGACGCCGACACGATGATCTGCCTGGCCCGCCGGTGGTGTCAGGTCCTCGGCATCGACCCCGACAAGCAGTACTACACACCAGAGCCCGACGCCGGCGTGTTCCCCGGCCGGCTCGCCGCGGCCCTCGTCGGCTACCTTGCCGTCGCCGCCGGCGTCACCCCGGCCGAGTACGCCGCAGCGCTGTTGGCCCACCGGCACAGCCCACCAGCAGAGTGGGACCGCACCGACCCGAGCGAGCAGGAACACCGCGCCGCCCGCGACCTCGCCAAACGGCTGCGGCAGGCCCGCACTCGCCACCCCGAACCCGGCCGGCGCCCCTCAGCGATCCCACCCGGTCGGCTGCGCACCCGCCAGGCCATCACCGCCGAAGCGCAAACCGCCGCCGGGCAACTTCCGACCGCCGCCCCCTGGCAGCAACGCGCCCAACTGCCTCCGGAGAAACCCCGCCTGCACCTGGCGATCCTGGTCGACCTGTCCGGGTCGATGGCCCGCTACACCGAGGCGATGTCCTCTGCCGCGTGGATCTTCGCCAACGCGGCACGCCGCGCCGAGGCGACGACCACCACCATCGGGTTCGGTGACCGGACCACCGTCCTGGTGCCTCCACGCACCTATCCGCGGCAGGTGTTGCACATGCGCACCGGCCTCGCCACCGCCACCTTCCCGCAAGCGGTCAAGGTCGCCGATCAACTCCTCGACCTGCGCCGCGGCCGCACCCTGCGGATGCTCGCCGTCGTCTCCGACGGCTACCTCGACGACATCCCCGCCGGCCAACAACTCGTCACGACCCTGCACCGCGCCGGCTGCGCCGTGCTGTGGCTACACCCCGCCGACCCGCCCACCGACGGCGAGCCGACCGATCCGGACCAGATCTGGGGTCACGCCTTCACCCACGCCACCACCCTGATCGTCGCCGACCCGGCCGAGGCCATCGCGGCGATCGCCGACGCCGCCGTCACCGCACTCACCCAGGCCTAAGTCCCCACCGAGCAGGCTCCATCCGACAGCCAACCAGTCCTGTCGGCGTACAGGTCCAGGTGCACAAGCAAGGTACGGCCGGAGCGTACAAAGGTCGACGCTCCAGAAGAGGCGAAGACGTCTGTCGGGCACCTTTCCATGTCGCATAGCGGACCGCCCTGCCGACTACGGTCCGTCGCCGCTGGGGTGGTCGCGCTCGCGGCGGGTCGCGGCATGTGCGGACACCCTGCGTTGGGTCCGGGTGCACTGCGCTTGGAGGCTGGCCTGCCCACTCGACACAGGTACTGCGCGTCACTGAACCCAGGGGTGGCGGAATGGCTGTCCTCCGTCGGTCGTCGGTAAGGCTGCATTTCTCGCAGCCCAGTGGTCGACGTAGGTCTCTATCCCGTCGGCATTGCGCGGAATGCTCAACCAGTCCCAGGCAGCGTCGCGAATCTCCCGTTGGGCGATCATCTCGGTGCCATCGCCGTAGTCGAACGGGTAGCCGTCGATGATGTCCGACAAGTCAGCGTAGATGCCGTACAGCCCGCCGACCTTCCCGACGTCGTCCCCGGGGAGCAGCTCGATCAGCGCAAACTTCAGCTCCTCGACCACGCTCACCGGATCTTCTCTGCCCTTCAGCACTCGATGCATGTATCCATCGATGAGGTCGATCACAGCGGCCAAGGAAGGTGGTACGGCGTCGGTCACCCTCTCATGGTCGCTTGCCGTGTCGCCCGCGCCGCTCCTGACCCCGGCATCGCCGAACGCTCCAAGGCCACGATGCCGCGAAGAGACGAGAAGATCGAGTGCGCTCTCATCGGCATGACAGCGCATCGCAGTGGGCTGGGCGCGGTCAATGCGCGGACAGCAGCATGAGCGGATGTTCAGACAGTGCTGCCGGTCAGCGGGCCTGTACAAGTAGGGCTGTGATCATCGTTTGAGGTTCGATGGTGGTTGGTCGGTCGCTCACCTGCCCGTCGCCCAGTTCCATGACACGCCATACGCCGTCCTCGCGCCGAGCGAGGTCGACGGTGACGAAGGGCAGGCCGAGCCCGGCGATCATCGGTGCGACCGAGGCCAGGTCGATCTCGGCCGGCGCGGGATCGTGCGGGCTGTCGGGATGCGGTCCGATCAGGACGCACACGCCGTCGACCCACCACGTACGTACTTCGGCGGAGGTGAACCGCTCGAAGCGCCGCAGTACAAAACCGCCCACGAAGTCGTCGTCGCGCAGCTCCAGAAACCGGCTGGCGACGTTCCACGCAGCCGCGCCGTCCTCCAGGTCGGGGATGAACGTCGCCTCGTTCCAGTAGTGCTTCAGCGACTTGCTGTAGTCACGTAGCACCGCCGGTCCCGCGCCCAGTTCGACCCGCGCGCGGTCGAAGTCCGCCCGGTCCGAGCCCGTGGTCCACACCGACGGCGGGGTGACCGCAGCCAGAGCGGCATACCAGCCGGGCAGCTCGTGTGCCCGCCGGTAGTGCTCAGCAGCGGTCCTCAACACCACACCGCGTTCGGCGAGCAATTCGGCGAACGCGGTGTACCGCTCGCTCCGCAGCATCCAGCCGCGGTACACGCCCATACCGCTGCCCGAGACCGATGCGACCGCCCGTCGCGCATCTCCGCCCCGTGCCAACGCGTCGTGGTCGACCACCGCCACATCGATCCCGGCAGCACGGGCGGCCTGTGCCTCCGCCGCGAAGTGCTCGTCTGGGTGGCGCGGCCGTAGAGGGTTCGCGGGAACCAGAAGGATCACGCTCATATCCTGCCCCACGCGGCCGTTCGACCTCGAACCGTTATCCCGGCCGCCGCCCGAAACGCGGCATGTGAGTTGACCCAACCGCGCAGGACGCTCGATGCGCCGTCACGCTTTCGAGTTATGCAGCGAGGCCGGACGAACGTGCGGCGGCAGCGCGTACGAACTTGAGGGATAGTCAACGCCTGTGAAGTCGGATCAGTCCTCGCGGGCGATGTCGATGCGCAGGGCGACTGGTGAGCCATCGACATCCACGTCCAAATGGACAGGAAAGAAGCCGTCACCGACTGAGGTCATCGCCATCAGGATGCCCGCTCCGCCGACCTGGATCACGCCGGCCTCGTGTTCAGAGGCCCTAACGAGACCCATCACCTGCCAATGATGCGAGTGCGGGCGGAAATCGAAGGCGAATTTCGGTCCGTCGGGTTCGTTTCTCCGCGTCTCGATGGCCAGCCCTCGCTGGTATGCCTCCGTGATGGGCAGGTCCACCCACCCGTACTTAACGTCGGCAGTGTCACCGAGCCGGGGCGCGCCGAACTCGGCAGCGACCTGTTCCTGGTCGCGGCCCCAGAGGACCAGGTCGGCCAGCCCGTCCAGCGACCTGACATGCTCCCACGAGCTCAGCGCGTCAGCGTCGGCGAAGACGAACCGCGCGTGGTCGACCCCCAGCTCCCCGAACACCCACGAATCGGCCACCGGCGCGTCACTGAACTCGATCCGCATGGACTGCCAGCCGTACTCGCCGGGGACGGCGGTGACACGCAGCGGGCGATCAGCTGGTACCTCGATCGGCAGCACCGGAACGCCCATGACGATGAATCCGGGTTCCCGGGCCGCGACCGCGTGCCGGACGCGTTCCCGGTGCGGGACCTGCTGCTCGAACGCGCGCAGGCTTGCGCCGTGCCCATGCTCGCGGCAGTGTTCGTCGAACGTGGCGGTGAACTCGACGACGGCGTGGGCGGGGATGTCGTACAGCCGGGTTCCGGTCTGCCGGTCAAAGGAGTCCGCCGCGGCGTCGGCGTCCGGCCCCACGATCGCGAAGTCGGTTGCCGGGCGCTCCTCGTCGTCCGGCACCCGGTCGCCGGACCACAGTTCGAGGTAACCGCCGTCCATAATCACCAACTGCCCGGACGGACACGTCACCTCACCGAGCATCACTTCGACCGCCATGATCATGGAGTGTAGGGGTCGGCAACGTCGTTCAGGTACGCGAGGCGACAGTCTCTGCTGCTGAGCGCCATTACGGTCCTGGACCTGCACAGAACATGCTGGCCGATCAGCCGCGATGTCCAGCGAAAGTTCGTTCCACAATTGATCGCCGGAATTTGCGGATTCCTGGTACCGCCTCTCGGAGGTTACGACTCTCGGCAGATCCGGATTCCGAGCGGCACGGCGCTCGGCATCCGACCGTTACGTAACGTCACCTACTTCGATCATGGCCAGGTCAGAGGGCCAGTCGCCGGACGTAGACCCAACTCGGCGCGGGTGTGCACGTGCAGCAGTACCTACCTCTGCACTCGGACCTGCACGCCGACAAGTCCCACCGCACGACGCCGTGGGGCACGGTCCGTGACATACCGGGGCCTAAAAGTGCGGGGCGGTCACAGACCCGCCCGCATCTCGCGCAGGGCCGACGGCGATTGGACTCGCTGCTGTCCCCGCGACTTGACCAACCCGCGCCATCGAAGCGTGCATGTATCGCGTCCCGACCAACCCGGGTCCCGGCGCGGTACGACGCTGCCCATCAAGGAGTTCCTTATGCGTTACAGCACTGACGACGAATACCCCTTCGACACCGATAACCGCGCTTGGCGGCGCCTGAGCGATATCACCAGCGAACACTTCGACGCGATCATTTGGAGCCGGGACTCCGACGGACGGCCGGTCCTGCTGACCCTGCGCGACGTGCGCACCGGGGACACGGTCACCCTCGCTCTCATTGACTCGCTGGAGATCCGCGACCCGCACGCGCTGCTCGCGGTCCACACCAGCGGTGATCTCGCCGCCCACGGTCCCACCAGCGGCGCCGAAGCGGCCCACTCCTATGCGGACACCCTCGCGCTCGACAGCACCACGCTCGCCGCGACCAGGCCCGTGCCGCTGAGTGACCCCGCCGTCACGGAGCTGCCCGCCGCCAGTTGGGTCGATTTACCGTCACGCCTGGCCCCGGCATTGCGGCCGGCCCTCGACGACGCCCGCGCCGCCGTTCTCGTGCTGCTCGAGCGCACCGATGGCCGGCTCGCCGCCGTCGGCCCGTTCCCCAACCACGCCGCCGCCGACACGTGGCACCCCGCCGATGGACCCGGCCGCATCGCCGAGCGGCTCATCGTGCCGCTGCATGGGGTCGCCATCGAGGAGCCCCAGCTGTGACCAGCACCCCGACCACTGGCACAGCCGCCTCCACACCCATCGTGGCCATCGGCGGCGGCGTCCTCAACCCCGCCGACCCCACTGCCGAGCGCTCGCCTGCCGAACGGACCGCTACGACGGACCCGCTCCCCCGACCGTCGGCATGTCACGGCACTCGTCTGGCCGAACGGCCGACCACGCACCCACTCTGCTTCACCCGATCGACCCGGGCCACGGGCTGCGTCGTGCCGACGTAGACCGGCGCCGACAGGGCTTGAGTCAGTTCTGACGGGGCCATTACCGGCGCTGAGGGCTGCTCTGCACGCGGATTCTCGGGGTCCGCATCCACGGATGCGGGCCCCGCGCCACATCGACAAGGAGTTGACTATGGACAGCCCGATCGAACCCGTCGACGAACCGGACACCGGACGGTCACCGCGACTCAGCGTCGGCGACCCGGAACTGCGCAAGACGCGGCGGCTCGCCCGCGAGTGCGCCACGTGCATCTTCAAGCCCGGCAACCCGATGCACCTCACCCCCGGCCGCCTCAAGCAGATGGTGTCCGAAGCCCACAGCGACGCCGGCTACATCATCTGCCACTCGACGCTGCCCTACGCCGGGAGTCCGGTCCCGCCCGCGGTCTGCCGTGGCTTCGCCGACCACTACCGCACCTGGCAACTGCTCGTCATGGAACGACTCTGGGGCTTCGTCGACGTCGAACCGCCCGACGCAGGCTCCACCCATACCCCCGAATGAGTAGGAGACAGCACGTGCCGAACATCGACGACTTCCTGCGGCGCCAAGACCAGATCATTGACACCATCGACTGGGCGGTCACGCACGTCCTGCCCACTGACGACGACCCCGACACCAGCGTCCCATTCGCCTACACCGTCGGGCTCACCGCCCACGACCACCCCGAACTGATCGCCGCCGGCCTGCCACCCGAGGTCGCCCACAGCCTGCTCAACGACCTGGCTCTCCGAATCTACGACACAGCCGAAAGGTTCACCCACGGCCAGCGCATCAGCGACCTCATTGCCGGCTACGACGCGATCATCATCGACGGGCCACCCACCGACGAGCTGCTGCCCGGGATGGCGATCAACCGCTACGGTCGTGACCGAGTCCGCCTTCAGCAGATGGTGTGGCCCGACCAACAGGGCCGCTTCCCCTGGGACAACGGGTACACCTTCGACCCGCGGGCACAGCCGCTGATCGCCAAGCTGTAGTGCTCACGAGGCACCGACCTGCTCGGTGACTCGGCTGGGGTCGTGTCCGTTCGCGGTTCGCCGCCCAGGTGGCCAGTACCGGCGGACGGTGCGTTCGGACCGGCCGATCCTGGTGGCGATGTCGGCCGGGTGCAGGGACGGGTCGTAGCGGTACCAGTAGGCCACGGCCCCTGCCGTGTCGGACGGCACCTCCGCGCTGCTTCTGCCGCCGTCCGCGACGGGGGCATGTCCCTGGCCCTCGATGGTGTCCCGCTCAGCCTCCTCGGTGCCCGCCGGCAGTTTCACCCTATCCCGTTCGGCCGAGTTCTCGGCGGGCGAGGCTGGCGAGCCGGTGGTGCGAGACCTGCTGCTTCGCAGTCGGTCCGTATCGCGGTGAGAGGAATCTGTGTCCCGCGACGCCGTCGTGCGCGGGGACGCTGAGGCGTCGTTACCGGTTCGGACGCAACGATTGTCTGCCGCACGGATCGGCCTTGCCGCGGGAGCCGGTGCCTCCCGGTTCCGGGGTTCGGCCGTCGAGGACGGCGTCGGCGTTGGCGTGGCGGCGGGTTGCTGGCCGTCGACCGCGCTGACGAGAGGGGTGCGGATCCGTCCCGCTATCTCGACCAGGCTGATGCTGGCCACGACGACGAGGCCGTCGACGGAGATGGGCAGCAGGTAGGAGGCGGCGGCGTCGGTCTCGCCGTAGCGGGCGGCGACGCCGACCATGTGCCAGTAACTCACCCAGGCGGCGATGCCGGCGATAACGGCGGCGGCTATCAGCCGGGCAGCGACCAGAGCGCGGCGATCCGCGGGTACGCGAGAGATGAGTTCGACGGTGAGCAGCAGGGCTAGCGGCGGCCACGCGGCGATGACCTGGCTGATGAGGTTCGGCCGGGCATGCAGGACGTTCGCCGCGATGGACGCGGTGACGCCGAGGGTGAGCACGGCTCGCACCGCCCAGCGAAGACGGGTGAGTCGCTGGGTGTCGACATCCGCCACCTGCGGGGCACGGGTGGAAGGATGCCGGGGCGGCGACGTGGCGCTCACGCGGCGGCTCCGTCACCGGTCCGGGACGCTGGCCGCAGGTCCAGTCGGCGAGCGGGACGCTGCACGTGGGCGACCAACTCGTCGGCCAAGGCGATGGTGTCGCCGCTGGGTTCGGCGTCGATGTCGCCGAGGGCGCGGGTCAGGGCACGGCGCAGGTCGCGGATCGCGTCGAGGTGTCCGAGCGCGGCCCGGGCGCGCATCGCGTGCTGGTACAGCTCTTCGGCGTACGGGTTGTGGCTGATCGCGGTGTTCAGGACGGTGAGTTGCTCGGCGGGGTTGTCGGTGAGGGCGTCGGCGAGGGCGAGGTGGGCGTCGAGTGCCTGTTGCCGGACGGCTTCGCGGTAGGGCTCGATCCATTCGTAGTCGGCGCCGTCGGCCAGGTGTCCTTGGTAGGTGTCGACCGCGCGGCGTAGTGCGGCGAGGCGTTCGGCTGGGTCGGTGGCCTGGTTGGCGTCGCGGATCGCGGCGCGCATGCGCCACAGGTCCACGTCGACGGCGTCGCGGTTGAGGACGTACCGCCGGTGGGGGTGGGTGAGGTAGGTGCCGGGTCCGGCGGTGCGGCGCATGATGGTGCGCAGGTCGGACACGTAGGTGTAGAGCCGGCCGGGTGCTTTGCTGGCGGGGGCGTCGGGAAGCAGGTCGTCGAGGATCGCCTCGGCGGAGGCGGCCCCGTCGTGGACGGCGAGGTAGACGAGTACTTCGAGGGACTTCTTGCGCAGCGTCGGTCCGGGCGGCACGTCGACGATGGCGGCCGCGCCGAGGACGGTGACCCTGATCCGACCGTGCCTGGTTTCTCGAATGTTCTCGGCCGCGCCGTCGGTGTCCGGATCCTCCAGAGCGGACGTGGTCGCGCTGTCGGGGGTTTCGCCGTCGCCAGCCGGGCCGAGGGCGCGGGCGTCGGTAGGCGAGGCTGCCGCTGTCGGGACGTCCGGAGTGGTTGGTCTGTCGTGGGCGGTGTCCCGCGTGCCTCGAGCGGCGGGTACAGATTTCGGATCGGACGGCAGCACGAGATCGCCGTCGCGGAAAGGGCCGTCGGGTAGCGCTGATTCGGCGTCGAGAGAGGGTTGATCGTCGGGTGCGGCTGTCCTGGTCGGGGCGGTGGTGACGAGGTCGGTCGAGGTGGGTGCCGGCGGCTGGCCGGTGTGGGACTCGGCGAGGGTCGCGAGCAGGTCGCTGGTCTCGGTCGGGGTGAGGACGGTCAGCCGACCGATGTCGGCAGGGTGGCCGCCGAGGGCGGAGGTTTCGTCGTCTGCGCGGTGGGTGGTGCCGTCCGCGGCTACGACGAGGGTGTCGCCGTCGTGCCACGTGCCCAGCAGAACGCCGTGGATGTCCAGGCGCTGGCCTTGGGCGAGGAGCGCGGCGATGCGGGTGCGCTGGTGGGTGTTGGCGTCGGCTAGGAGCAGGATCGGCGGGAGTGGTTCCTCGCTCGGGTCCGCGGCGCGGGCCTGGGCGACGGTGGTGGCCTCGTGGGCGTCGACGATGCGGCTGCGGTGCAGGGTTTGCGCCTCGAGCAGGTCCAGTGCCTCGTCCAGGGCGCCGGTGACGGTCAGTCGCGGTGTGTGGGGCAGCGCGGCGGCATCGGTGCCGAGCAGTGTCGCCGCGGTCGTTGACGGCATGACCAGCCAGGTGCGGTCGTCCGGTGCGTCGAGGCCTCCGGAGGCGAGAGCGGCGGCCATGAATCCGCGGGCGGCTGCCTGCGCGCCGGGGCCGTTGAGTCCCAGTCCAGCGGGTGGCCAGGGCGCGGCGAGGGGGTGCGCCAACGACGGCACCAGCGGGCTGCCCGGCTCGCTGTTTCCGGCCGTTGGGGGTGTGCCGGTCGTGTTCTCGTCGTCGGGTCCGGCAGGTTTGGGGCTGCCGTCATCATCCTGTTCGGAAGGTTCCACGCTGTCGTCGGGTAGGTCGATGGTGGCGGGCGGCTCGCTGCGGGGCTGCGTGGTGGTGGTGCGGAGTCGGCGGCGGATCTGGTGAATCACTGCAGGCATCGGTGCCAGGTCGGGGTCGTTCAGGCGCGGGTCGGGCGAGACGGGTCGGCGGGTGTAGCGGTGGCGGCGGCGTGCCCAGACGAGGGCGACGGCGGCGAGGATAGCGGTGACGAGCCCCGCGTCGAGCCAACTGCCGGTGTCGAGTGTGATCCCCGGGCAAGGGTGCGGTCGCTGCCTCGGCGTGTGCGGCTCTTCGGTCGCAGCGGGCTGGGTGGGCGTGGTCGAAGCGTGTGAGGCGGGTGCCCGGTCGTCGGGCAGGGTGGTGCCCGTGGCCGTGGGTGCGCCGGGTTCGATGCCGTCGTCTCGCTGCTGTGGCGCCGGCGTGGTCGGCTGGGCAGGCGTTGGGGCCGGCGTCGATGGTGGCGCAGTGGGAACCGATGGTGGTGGCGCGGTGTCCCTGGCCGGCGGGTCGGTGGGTGACGTCCGTGGCGCGGGCGTGGTGGGGGCGCTGTCGCCGGGTAGGCGCAGCGTCCAGCCGGGATGGATAAGGTCCGGGTCACGCAGGGTTCCGCCGACCCGCGGGAAATGGGTGCCGCGGTTGAGGGCGAAAATCTCCGGCCAGCGGCCGGCGTCGCCGAGGCACCGGCGGGCGATGGCGGACAGGCTGTCGCCCCGTCGCACGGTGTAGGTGCCAGCCGGCGATCCGGTGTCTCGGGCGGCCGGACGCGGGACGGCTGTGCCGCTCGGGCGCGCCGAATAATCGTCATTGCCAGCGGTGGTGCTAGGCGGGGCGGCGTGCGCGGCACCCGCCACAGTTGTGACGGCGGTGGCGCCCAGCAGGGCGGCCGAGATGCCCTGCACGGGACTGGGGACGCGCAGCGCCGGCACGCCACCGAGGCGACGGGCCACCGCGCTGTAGGCGCGCAGGAGAATGGTGGTGCACAGCAGCAGCCACAGGCCCACGGCCGGGACGGCACCGAGGGCCATCAGGAAGCCGCTGGTCATCGGATGCGCGATCCACTGCCGGACGGCGGCCGACGACGGCAACGTCGGCGTCCAGACGCCGGTGCCCGCAAGGACGATGGCCACGACCGCGGTACCCAGGATGGAGGTGGTGATCGCGGCGGTGCGCGGCGATCGCGTTGACATCGTTCCCCCTTCCTACGGCGGATGCTCCGTCCCACCGATGCGCGTACCCCGCAGGGGCACGGGCCGGCCTGCCGGGCCGGTGAGGCGGTTGGGCTGACGCTATGGCCGCCGGTGTGCCGGTGGGAGGCTCTGGTGACTGACAGCACCTCACGGCACCTCACACGACCTCACATCCGCAGATCAACGCAGTGGGCCACAGCGGGCGGGTATGCCTGCGAGGTAGCTGAGGGCTACGGGTGGAAAGGGCTCGCGGCCGAGGCTGGACGGCGAAGGGATCGGCCATTGGGCGGCCAGCCACCGCTGGGCTGGAGCCGTTCGGGCCAGGGGGTGGCGCGAAAGACGACCTGCTGGATAGACACGAATTCAGGTTCTGTCTGCTCGTCGGCCTCGATAGGGTCCGTGCGTGCTCGTGTCCCAGTACGCCTACTTTGCGCTGACCTCGAACCACGTCACGGCGGCCGAGATCACGGGCCGGCTAGGCATCGAGCCCGACGAAGTCATGATTCGCGGCAGCCGTCAGCTGGAACCGCCACGTCCCGCTGCGCACGTATGGAAGGTCTCCTGCCGGAGCCCTCACCTGAGCGTGGACCAGCAGATTGGGGCGATTGTCGATCGACTGTTCATTCACGCTGGTCAGATCGGTGACCTCGTGGCCGAGCTTGACGACATCGATGGTGGCCCGGGCGGCAGTGTTCTGCAGATCGTGCGGGTCTTCGAACAACCCGCCGGCGAGGCCGAAGACCTGACCGGCCCGGCCGAGAACCTCCATAGGCTGCCCGGACGGCATCAGCTACTGGGCTGGCACCTTGACCTCCGAGCCATGGAGTTCCTCAGACTGACACGCGCGGAGTTGGACGTCGACGAATACGCCTACGGTTGAAGCCGCCGATCCAGGCCACAACGTCGAACCGCTGCGGTCTGAGGTCCGCCGAATGCATCGACTGGGTCGTAGACTCGGGCGCTCGCCGGCAGTGGCAGCTCCCGAAGCTGCGGACCGCGCAGGGCTTCGTGCAGATCGGCGGCGAGTTCGTCGGTGCCTCGTTGCCGCTCTGCGCGGCGCAATGCTGCCGCGCTCCGAGCGCGGAACAGCTCGGCCGTCGGGCAGGTATCCCGCCAGCCGCGACGGCCCTTTTGGGATCTATGAGGTTACGGCGTTACCGGGTGGGGATGGCGGGCTGACCTGTCCGGGGTGAGCGTCGTGAGGTCGGTGTTGGTGGGGACGATGCCCGCTGCGGCGAGACGGCGGGCGTAGCCCTGCCGCATGTGGTCGGCGGCGCTGTGGTCGCCGAGGGCGATGAGTGCGGTGACCGCGCGGGTCTGCAGGTCGGCGTTGTACGGGTCGATGCGGATGCCGGCCTGCAGCCATTCGAGGGCTTGCTGGGCGTCAGGGGCGGTCTCGGCGAGGGCCGCGTAGGCGTCGATGACGTGTCGGCGTGCTGCCTCGCGGATCGGGTCGAGCCAGGGCCAGGTGCGTCGGGCGGCGAGGTCAGCGGGGTAGGCGTCGACGATGGCTTTCCAGGTTGTCGCGTCGGTGGTGACGGCGGTGGTGGCGTCGCGGACCGCGTGGTGGAAGCGCCACAGGTCGACGGTGATGCCGGCGGGGTCGAGGCGGTAGCGGTCGTCGCTGTGCTCGATGATGCTCACTCCGGCTGCGGATCGGATGGTGGCGCGAAGGTCGCTCAGGGTGGTGTAGAGGCGGCCGGTGAGAGAGTGTCGAGGCAGGCCCGGCCAGATCGCGTCGGTCAACGCCCGGGTGTCGGCTCCGTCCGGGTGGGCGGCGAGGAACACGAGGACCTGGAGCGCGGCGGAGCGTCGGACCGTGAGGGGTTGACCGTCCAGGAGCAGCGTCGGCTCGCCCAGCACGCGCAGCTGAAGCCGTCGATCGTCGTCGCCTGACGGGACGTGGCGTTGCGAGCCCGTTGCCGGTGACCGCGGTGGACGAACAGGCAGGTCGGGGTCGCGCGGCGGTCCTGGGGTTTCCGGGTGTGGTGGTGACGGATCGGAGTGGGCGAGGACGGTAAGTAGGTCGGTGGCCGTGACCTGGGTGAGCACGCACATCCGTGGCCCTACCGGGCCGCGCCCGCTGGGGGAGCTTGTGTGCCCGGCGGGGTCGACCTGCCATGTCTGACCGGCCGGCCATGGTCCGAGCACGGCGACGGGGGCGGCGTTGATGGCCAGGCTGGAGAGGGATTCGGCGTTGTCCGTTGCGGTTGCCTGGTCGACGATGAGGACCGGGCCGGGTGGGCCAGGGTTGTTCGGCGTTCGATGCTGTGGCTGTTCTCGCCGGTCGAAACCACGGCCTGCGGGACGAGGAGGCAAGAGTTGGGATGCCTCCTCGAGGGTGTCCACGACGGCCAGCCTCGGCAGGCGTCGGCTGAGTGGTTCGGCGGTGGGTCCGAGCAACGTGGCCAGGGCGGTTCGGGTGACGACCACGGAAACCGTCGGGTGGTGCACGGCCAGCAGGCCGGTGACGAGCAGGCCTCGGGCCACGTTGTGCGCCCCCGACCCGGTGAGGCCGATCCCTGCTCGGGGCAAGGCTTCCCCCGCCTCTGGTGCTCTGCGCAGCGTCGATCCCGTGGAGGTGGCGCCCGTCTCGCTGCGTGGTGTGGGGGTGTCGGCGAGGGCGGCTTGCACGGCGGTCACTGTTGGGGGCAGCGGGGCCAGGTCCCGGTCTTCCGAGCTCGGCTGCCCGGGCGGGCGGGGCCGGTAGGCGCGGCGGCGGCGCAGCCACACCAGCGCCGCGGCGGCGTTGACCCGCTCGGCCACGTCACGTGACATCCAGCCACCGGCGATGCTGATCCCGCCGTCGTGCAGGACGTCATCGTCTGGTGGGCCCTGGTCGAGGGAGTCGGCGGCGACGGGCTGCGTGGACGGTGGTGGGGGTGCGGCGATCGCGTGGGAGCTGACACCGAGTACGGCGGCGCCGGCGATGCCACCGGCGGTGGCCTGCAGGGGTGTCGGCAGCGGCATGCGCCGCAGCCACGATGCGGTGGCGCGGAGCCGGGTCAGCGCCCGGATCGTGACCGTGCCGGCGAGCAGGAGCCACACCAGCCAGGCGGCGATGGTCAGCGCGGCGGTGAGGGTCTGTTCGGTCAGCGGCTGCTGTATCCACTCGCGCGCTTGTTGGGGGGTCGGCCAGTCAGGTAGGGGCGGCCCGGCCAGTGACAGCAGCACCAGCGGTGGGCCAGCCACGAGGGTGAGGACGAGCAGCAGCGACATCAGCTGCCGCGGCCACCGCATCTCACCCGCCCCCGCCCGGCGACATACCCGCCCGAGCCAGGCCCGTCGACGGTTCGGTGCGAGGGGTCGGGGTGGGACGCAGGATTCGGTTCCACAGCCGAGTGGCCCACCAGGCGGCGACCGCGATGGCGTAGATGACGCCGAGCATGCCGGAGGCCCGCTTGCTGACGATCGCCGCCGAGATCACCCCCAGCGGGGCGGCGAGGATGAGGCGGAACACCAAGGGTGTCACCACGGCCATGACCACGGCGATGCCGAGAAGCAGTCCGCCGACGCGGCCGGCGAGATCGATCCACAGGAGCCGTTGCGGCCACCGGTCCGCGGTCAGGGAGTACTGAATCAGCCCCATGCCGAGCGTGGCGGCGGCGATCGAGCCGGTCGGCGCGGCCAGCAACGCTGACCAGCCGCCGTGCGGAGCACGCCACTGGCGGGCCGCGATCACCGCCATCGCCACGGCCATCACCGACACCGGCGCGATCGGCCACAGCGCCCACCTCAGGTACGGGCCGACCGGCATACCGAGGTACTGGCTGGACACCACCGCGTACAGGCCGGCGATCGCCCCGCCGAGTGACACCGCGGCGAGGATCCCGACGCTGACCCTTCCCCCTTCGGTTCGGGTGCCTGGGGTGGGACTGCGGGCGG
This sequence comes from Micromonospora sp. bgisy143, assembly GCF_057708145.1. Taxonomy (NCBI): domain Bacteria; kingdom Bacillati; phylum Actinomycetota; class Actinomycetes; order Micromonosporales; family Micromonosporaceae; genus Micromonospora; species Micromonospora sp. bgisy143. The sequence continues at coordinate 118,697 of NZ_JBYIRN010000003.1, read as the reverse complement.
CGATCAGCGAACCGAGGACGGTGCCCGCGGCCAGGCATGCCAGCAGGGCCATCACGGCCGCCATCGTGAGCTCGCCCCAGTTCACACTCACCGAGTAGTACACGTTGAGCGTCTCGCGTCGCTCCGTAGTCAGGAGGCACTGCCAGATCAGCGCCAACGACGCGAAGCCGGGCACCGCGATCGCCGCCGCCCGGCGCACGGGCGGCACCGGCACCTCCACCCGCTCGGCCGCGTCGGCGTCCACGGCACCGACGTCCGCGGCGCCGCGGGCCGCGACCAAGGCCGGCTCGGACACGACGACGGGGGCAACGCCCGTGTGCTCACCGATCGCCGCCGCCAACTGCGGCAGCTGGGCACTGCCGCCCACACAGTAAATACCGGCCAAGTCGGCGGCGGTCAGCTCCGCGGCGACGACGGCTTCCTGCGTCAACTGCGCCACGCGCCACGCCACAGGCCGCACAGCCTCGTCGAGCATCGCGCTGCTCGCCACCACCGGCGGCCGATCTGGAAGCGGAACTGTGACCGCCGGGTGGCTTACCAACGCTTCCTTGGCCACCCGAACGCTGTGCGCAACCGACGCGTGCGACGTGCCCTCACCCGCGCCCGCCGCGGCGCCGACGAGGACATCGGCGAACGCGTGGTCGATGGCGGTGCCGCCGGCGGCCGGGTCGGCGAGGGTCGCGAGAACCTCGAACCCGGTGGGTCCGCGGCGAAGCACTGTCACCTCCGTGCCCGCGCCGACGTCACAGACGACAAGGAACGCGCCGACGGGCACCCGCACACCGGTGGCGAGGAGATACTCCGCGACCGCCACCGGGGCTTCCACCAGGCGCGGCTGCGGCAACCCGGCCCGGTGCGCGACCTGCCGCATCCAGGTCCGGCGCCGTGGCCCCCACCCGGCCGGCACCACCACCCGCACGTCCCGCACCGGCTGACCAACCAGCCGCTCGGCTTCGGCCGCGACCCCGCGCAGCGGCGCCGCCGTTACGTCCATCGCGTCTCGACCGGCGTCACCCGCTGTGGCGTCGTCGATGGGACGACGCGGGCCTGGAACGACCGCTCCAGGCTGATCCCCGCCGGGCTGCCCTTCGGTCGGCACCTGCCCGGCCGTGGGTCCGAACGCCATGGTGGACAAGTAGCCAGCGCCTCCGGCCGACAGCACGTGCGCGCTGCCGTCGGCCCAGGCCAGGACGGCATGGGTTCCGGCGCTGCCGCAATCGATCGACAACCGTGCGTCCCCCGCCCCCATGTTCATAGTCAAACATGAGGATCACATTCACGTCACCTGTCAATCACTCACGGCCAACAGGAAGTCCGCCGCACCTGCAGCGGCGTCACGGTCCACCGAAGCGCCAAGGGACCTCATCGAGGAAGTCCTCGTGCTGGGCCGCTTCCCACGCCTGCATGCTCGGGTACCGGTCACCGCAGTACCGCCGCCGCAGATGCTCCACGAACCGTTCCCGCTCCTGGTCGTCCGCCAGCAGCAGCCCGCGATCATCAACACCGGCCCGAAGCACACACCCGCCGTCCGGGTTGACCGCCACGGTGACCTCGCCCTGGCGTGGCTCGCAAGCATGCGCCACGAGGTACGCGAAGTAGATGTACCGGTAGTCGAACTCGTTGTGACGCTGGCGTATCCAGTCCAACCACCGGTCCAGCTCATCCACCGTCCACGGGTCCATCGGATCCTTCCCTCCCCCGACCCACTACCTCCATGCTTATCGATGGCGGCCGCGAATCCAAGGCCGCCGCATGCGCCTCAACGTCAGGCGTTGGTCGGTGTCGGGCTCGCGCCGTTGGGGAAATCGGCGGCCCCGGATCTTTCTGAAGGGTCCGCGCTGCGGGCGCTGCGCTGCGTGTCGTGCGTCAGCTCCGCCAGCTCATCCAGCGTGCCGATTCCGCTCGAGCACGCACGCGACCTCGACCGCCCGTTCTTCAACCCAGCTTGTGCCACGGCTACCGCTGCCCCTGCGCTGGGCGTGGCCCTTGCCTGATGGCGGTGCCGCGACGGCACGCCGGCTAGCGAGCCTCGCACCCTCTGCCGGTACCGCTGCGACTGCCGGCCACTGTCCCGTGGAACGACGTTTCGTTCCGTTAGGCAGAGTATCGAGGCCGTGACTCGCACCCGCGCGGTTGGCGACACCGCGCGGCGCATGATCCCAGACGATCGCGATGATCATCTTGTTATCCACAGGCGCTGCGTTATCCACAGGTGCCGACGTGAAGGGTTGAGCGGCTGGACCACGCCTGCTGAAGTACCTCGGCAAGGGGGCGACGCCACGCCCCCACCGAAACGGTGAGGAGAGCAGCCATGCCTAGCGGTGAACGCGGCCGATCACAACGCAGGGACCAGCAGGTCCCACCGAATCAACTCGTCGGTGTCACCGCTCTCGTGGGTGCGGTGGCGACTCTCGTCGCGGCCATCGCCGCGCTGCTGACAGCTGCCGCCACGCTGATGGGCAATCGCTGATGCCCGCCGTCGACGTGTGGTTGCTCGGCGGACCCGCCGACGGCCGAATCACACCGGTCGAGGTCAACGAGGACGGGTCCCTCCCGCAGGCCATCATCCTGCCGCAGACCGGCGCCTACCTCGGCACCCGCGACCAACCCAGCCCACCGGCGCACCACCGCTACCTTCGCTGCGACGGCGACGACGACCCGCCAACCTTCCAGTACGACGGGCCACTCCCCCACAACTAGGCCCTCGCACGTCAGGCAACGCCCGAGCCGGCCCGTCCGGCATAGCCGCACACGTCATGCACCCAGTAGTGCAGATACCTAGCCACCGCCTCGCGGTCGGCAAGGTCCAGCGCTAACCACCCCCGTGCCGCCCGCACCATCTCCGCTCACTCTCGTCAGGCTCGAGCTCCATCCGGTCGGTGAGTTCGCCCCAGATGAGCCACACGAAGTTGGATCACCCCACCTCGCCGACGCGTGCGCGGACGCCCCGTGGAGCTCCAGCGCGACCTCCTAAGGGTCGGCAGCGATATGGTCCCTGGCTAACGCGGTGACCTGCCGCATGTACGCCACCTCGGCGTCAACCTTGGTTGGTTTGGTCATCACTCGAGAACGCATCCGCGACGAACCCGCGCGGAGGGCGCTGAGGGTCCGCTACTGACGCGGGGAGGGGTCGTCAAGGGCTTCAGCGGAGAGCCACTGAAACCGCAGGACCGCCTCGCACCACAGGATGAGCCGGCGGTGCTGGCGCGGTCCCGCACCTACCGTCAACCCTGATTCGAACGTTTGTACTATGCACCGGTGGAGGACGTGGTGGGGCGCTGGTGGAACGGGATCTGGGGACGCCTGGGCCGGCGAGATGTGTGGCTCATCCGCGAGGTCCGATGGAAAATCACCGCCCGAGCCGGTGACGGGGAAAGCGGCCGGGTGCTTCGGTTCGAGTTCGACGACGAAGACGAGGCCCTCGCCATGGTCAAGCGCCTCCTGCGCGCGGACAGCGGCGGCCAGTGGCGCCAGCAGTCCAGCGACAGACAGCCACCGCAGACCTAGGCCCGGCTTGCGACTCGCCGTCCCCTGCGGGAGACGAACCGCAAGCCGGGAACAAGCGCTAGGAGCTGCAGGTGCTGAGCATGGTCTGCAGTGCGGACTTCTCCGAGGACTGCAGGGTCAGACCCCAGCTGTATTTCACGGTGATCCACATTTTGCTGTAGGTACACCGGTACGACGACAGCGGCGGCTGCCACGTTGAGGGGTCCTGATCACCCTTGGCCTGGTTGACGTTGTCCGTCACCGCGATCAACTGGGGGCGGGTGAGGTCGTTGGCGAAGCTCTGCCGACGGCTGGTCGTCCACGAGCTGGCCCCCGAGCGCCACGCCTCTGCCAGGGGAACGACGTGGTCGATGTCGACGTCGGAGGCCGCCGTCCAGGTCGCCCCGTCGTAGGGGCTGTACCAGCGGCCCGAGGTGGCCGCACAGGAACTATCGACGACGACGGAGGTGCCGTCGCGCTTGAGGACCTGCTCGCGGGTGTTGCAGCTACCGCTGATCGTGATCCAGTGGGGGAACAGGTCACGGGAGTAGCCGCTGGTCGAGCCCTGCGTTGCCACGGTCAGGGCGTTGAGCTGCGACTGGGCCGTCGCTTTTGACGGGATGCCGGGAGGCGTGGCCGAGGCGGGCTGCGCGCTGACGGCGACCAGTCCGGCGCTCGCAAGCGCGGCGAGGACGACTGCGGCGGCGTGACGCGTGACGCGTGGGAAACGGGCTGAGACTCGGGTTACCCGCATAGGGCCTCCTCGGCAGTGGGTGGACGGTAACCGTCTCTGACGATCATGGCCATCGAAGGGCGTGTTTGTGAAGGGGTGAGGAAGCAGCTACGAAACTTCGAAGCGCTTCGCTGGTGTGCGAGCACAAGCTGGGCGCATCCGGCGGACCTCGTGCTGCTTCTCGTGCTGCTTCTCGTTCCGCTACCGCCATCGAGCGTTCGGCATCTTCCAGCGCCACCCCTGTGCGCCCTTCAACCATGTGAGAGGGGGTGAGCGAAATTCGGTTTCGATGTCGTGGGTCGGTCATAAGATGACTCCAGCCCGTCGGCGTGCCGGTGCCACCACCGAGGGGCTGCGTCCGCCGCTCACGCCGATGCTGGCGAAGGCCGTCGACGCTGTCCCTGAGGCATCGGACCTGGCATACGAGCCGAAGTGGGACGGTTCTCCAGAGACTTTGAGGTGTCTCAGTGGCGAGACGTCGCCGCGCAGTCAACCTGACCAGCCAACCCACACGGCTTGGTCGAGACCACGCTGATTTGCTACCGGCAGCTCTGCGAGATCGATGCGGTGTCCGCTTCTGTCGACGGCCTCTAGGTAGTCGGACAACGGGACGTCGCGAAAGACCCCTGCGTTCGAGCGGCAAGGTTTCAAGGCGCCTCGCGGTGGTGAGGCTTGGTCCCGCTCTTGCTCAAGGGGTGCCGCCTGATCCGAGCGGCCCGAGCCGAGGGCCTACGACCAATTGCTCGGGACACATAACAAACCCGACCAGCATTAGCACATATGATCTAAGACTGAGGTATCGTCCGGGAATGACGTCCTCGGATGCGGCGCCCAGTTCACCCAGGTTGAGCCCTCGACAGCAGCGGATCTTGGAAGTGATCCGCGAGTGGGTCGAGCGCCACGGTTATCCGCCGACGGTGCGTGAAATTGGTGCTGCCGTCGGACTCGGCTCCCCGTCATCGGTGACACATCATCTGAAGGTGCTCCAGCGGCTTGGCCTTGTGCGGCGCGCTGCCCATGGGCCGCGCGCCGTCGACGCGCGGCCATCGGCCAGCGCCACCGCGCCCGGTCTGGACTTGTGCCCCGGTGTCCGAGTCCCGCTCGTCGGGGCCATCGCCGCCGGGGTCCCGATCCTCGCAGAGGAGCATGTCGAGGAGATCCTGACCTTGCCGTCCGAGCTGGTCGGCCGAGGCACGTTGTTTGCGTTGCACGTCCGCGGGGATTCAATGATCGAGGCGGGCATTGCCGATGGAGATGTCATCGTTGTACGGCAGCAGGTGTCCGCTGAGAACGGCGACATCATTGCCGCGCTGATCGATGACGAGGCCACCGTCAAGGTCTACCGCAGCCGCGATGGGAAGGTCGAGTTGCTGCCCCGCAACCCGCTCTACCCGGTCATCCCGGGGGAAGAGGCGGTGATCCTTGGCAAGGTCGTATGCGTGCTCGGTCGTCCTGAGCCCCAAACACCCTCGTATTGATCGCGGCTGGTCAGTCCGAGTAAGAGCGCGGGGTATCGCGGTTACCGATCACCACACCGACCACGACGTAGCGGTCGATGCTGCTGTCGGTCGGGCGGTGCGTTGCGACCCACGCGCTCTCGCGGAGGTGCCGCACGCCGTCGCTGTGGTCGGTAAGGTCGAGCACCACGAGTTGCCCGAGTGCCGGGTTCGTTCCGGCGTAGTCTGCGGCTTGGGTCAGGTAGGACTTTTCCAGCGCAGCGTTGCTGGCATCGTGAAGTTCGCGCTTGATCTCGATGTAGAAGCGGACAGTGCCGAAGCCGGCCTGGATGTCGACGCGGCCGGTCGCCACGTGCGACACCTCAAACTGCACGCGTCCGACGAGTTTGCCGCGTTGCAGCCAGTCGAAGTAGTCAACCTGCAGCTTCTCCTCGTGTGGGGCTTTTCCGGCCGGGAAGGGCTTTAGGTACGCGAGCTTGCCCGTCAACTGCACGTCGTGGCGTGCGGCGAGGAAAGTGGCCAGTTCCCAGGTGAGCAGATCGAAGTACTGGCGGACTCGGCCAGCGTAATCGGGGCATTTGGCTAGGTCGGCCTCTAGTTTCCGCCGGATCAGGTCTACCTGAGGTCCGGCAGCAGCGTCAAAGGTTTCGCGGTATGCAACGCCTTCCATAAGGTCGAGGGCATCGTCCGTCATCCCCTGAGCCGCACGCATGGCCTTCTCTAGACCAAGCCGGGCCACCAGCGATGGCGCCCTCTCAACTAATCGGAGGAGCGCCGGTGATTCGTCCTCCGATGCGGTGCCGGGCTCGCGAGCGTGCCGTCGTTCGATCGGCCGTTCTGTCAGGACATCGACATGAGTCAGCAGAATTTGCAACTGGGCGGCGTCGATGGGTGGATCGTCTGCCGAGGCCGCTACCTCAGCAGCATGCCTCAGGCCTGCTAGCAGCGACTGCTCCCGCACGATGCCCTGTTCGACCATCGGGCGGACGACAGCTTCGAGTCCTGGCGCGTTGGACATGCCCGGAACCGGGATGACTTCGCGGTCGAGTTCGTACGCGTCGAGCACGGCTGCGAGTGCTTCCCAGACGTTCAGCCAAGCGGGAGCGGCGATGTGCTCGGCGGCGTTGTCGAGAATGAGGACCAACCTGGCCCATGCTCGCTCCGCCTCGCGTCGAGGCCGTCGCCATGCGGGGGTATGGAGACCCCGGAGCCACGCCTCCCGCTTGTCTAACAGGGATGACACCGAGTCGCGGGAGGCGACTAGCAGGTCGCGGTCGGCTCGGGAGAACGCCATGATGGCGTCGAGGCCGGCGCCGTAGAGCGCCGCATCGTCACGGTCTTCCTCGGCGGCGACGGCGGTCGCCATCTGCTCCCGTGCTTCGAGAAGCAGCGCGAGGGCACTTGCTGCTTGTTGGTTCGCCGCGCGGCGCAGCAGATCCAGCCCGTACTCGAACGTAGCGTCTGCTGCGGCATCCGGAACTTCACGGAGGCTGTCGAGGTCTTGGCGCAATGGCGGTGCGAGATTCTCGTCAGCTCCCCATCGGTCGAGTGCGGCGCCGATGAGCCGGGGAAGACGCTCGGCGTATTCAGGGTCGACCCGCGTGACGTCGTCGAGTTCGAGCGCACTGAGTACGCGGACGGGCCGGGCTGCGTTAACGATGGCAAGGCGAAGGGCGCCTTCAAGGTGGCCGGCGGCGAGGAGCGGCTGCTGGTCGAGCGCGATGGTGTGCCCGCGGAGGAGCGCATCGCACAGTCGTTGACCAAACTGCTGCACGAATGGCCCGCTGTCGAGCAGCGCGTCGACTGCGTCATTCAGAGTCAGCAGACTGCGTTGGCTGGTGAGGCCCACGAGCAAGGCGTCGATGATTTCGCTGCCGGGAGGAGTGCCGATCTCGAGCGCGTGGACGGTGGCCCGGCAGGTCAGGTGACCCAGTGGACCGGCTGCACTGTCGCGTATAGCAATCGTCTGTTCATCGACGGGGAGGTTGCCCAACAACTCGGTAAGGGGTGGGGCGCTGTCCTGCGCAGCAGCGTCCGCTAGGAGTGTGTCTAGCGCGTTCACCTCCACCTCCTGGTGCCGGGGAAGCCCTCGTTGTCATCGAACGTCAGCCGCTGGCTACCACAATGGCCCTCCTGGCACCGCTGGCGCAATGATGTTGGACCGGGTCAGGACGCTGCGTGTAAGCGGCTCGTCGGCGGTCGTGAGGATGACCTGTAGGCCTGGTAGATCGGCGGCGGCCTGCTCCAGTTCGGTAAAGAGGGCGTTCGCGTCGACATCCTGAACCTCCTCAGCCTTGGGGCTGTCGACGAGAAGCAGGCCGGGGTGCGTGGCGAGGCCGAACTGCGTCCCAACCCGCAGCAAAGCCACCACGACCGCGATCCGCAGCCGCAGCCGTTCGCCGTTGCTCTGGTTGCTGAACCACTCACGAGGCCCGCCGACCTTGAAGACCTGGAGGCGGGCCGCTCTGTCAATCTTGACCCGGTCCAGGTCAGTCATGCCGAACCGTCGAGCCGCTTCGACGATCTCCTTATTGAGTGCGTCGAACAGGCCTTCACTCGCTCGGCTTCCGTCGGTCTCTAGAACCTTGACTGCGGCACCGAGCACACGCTGCACATCGTCGACCAGGCCAACCGTGATGTCGTCTGGGGGCACGAGGACGGTGAGCATGCCCTCCAAGCGTGCGATCAAGGCCATCAACTCTGCGCGCTCGCCGGCCTGCGATGCTTGTTCGGCAAGCCGGAGCCGCTGTTCGGTCGATGTCAGATGCTGACGCAGCACTTGGGCGTTGTCAGATGCCGCGGCCATCTCCGTTGCTGCCGCCTGCTCGGCCTGCTGGCTTGCCTTCAGGCGATCCTGCGCCTCTTGCTCGATCTGCTCCCGGCCTTCGTCGTCGACGACCGCCACGGCAGTCGCACACACGGCGCAAGTGTGCGCCTTGCTCTCTGCCGCCCGGCGAGCGCTCGTCACTGGTGCCTCGCATCGAGGGCAGGCGACCGGGTCGAGCGCATGGAACAGGGCACGAGCGACCGCGCTTTCCCGCAGGTCGTTCAACGACTTCTCGTCACTCTGGCGTTGGGCCCGGAGCAGGTCATGTGTCTGCCGGGCGGCTCTGAGCCGGCTCTCGGCCTCTAATAGTTGGGATCCGAGCCGCGCGACTCTAGCGGCCAGTGAAGAGACCGGCTCGATGGGTTCCGCTTCGACGGTGAGTTCGCGAAGCCGTTCACGGGCTTCCGAAAGTTGCCGAAGCGCATCGCCGTACTGTTGAGCTTGCCGAGCCCGCAGTCGCGCGTCGTCGGCAGATTCGGCCTTCGCGCTGGCAACGCGGGCGTCGCGGATGGCCTTGACTTGGCTCAAGAGCGCGACGCTTGGTAGGTCGAGGAAAACTTGAAGGAGTCGGCCCGCAAGTCCCCCCATCACGACGTCTCCAAGCAGCGCCCGGTCGCCGCCGACGGGAAGGTAGAGCGCGCCGAAGTAGGTGGGCCACCCATGTGTTACCCGGCCGCTCGCAGCCTGTGTCGATGCGTTCTCGAGACGTCCCAGATTCAGCAGGTCCAGCATCAGCGCTGCTACTGCGTCCCCGTACGCCGCTGCGTCCTGGACGGCAACAACCTCTGTCACCCCCAGGTCGGGGCGGGCCTCCCGGACGCCCTGTAACGCATCGAGGGTGGGCGCCGACAGGATTCGACCGTCAACGATGTCGCCGTGGTCCATGCTGAGCCGTAAACCGAGGGGGCGACCTGCCACGAGAGCGTCGCAGTCCAGCTGCGAGATCCACGACTTGACGACGCCCTGGAGATCGTCGCGGTGTCTGCCCCGCAAGCACCAGGTGATCAGCTCGAGGATACTGGTCTTGCCCTTCAGGTTGTGGGCAACGAGTGCGGTCAGGCCACTCCCGAAGCGCAAGGTGGTGTCGAAAGGGCCCCTGGGTTCGACCGTGCGGTCGCCAGCGATGCGCAGACGGCTCACCGACAGCGGGCGCGGGAGTGCCGTTGAGCTTGCCAGGGGTAACCCGAACTCTTGGAATACCTCCAGCACCCGGTGACGGCCAACTTCCGCCTCCAGCGCGATGCGGTCCGGAAGGTCACGCGATTCGTCGTCGTTGTCCATCACCGCTCCACCGTTTCAGCCAGTTCGGCCCTCAACTCCGCCAGCCTTGCCCTGGTCTGTGCCGCGATACTGCCGATCCGATCCCCGATCGGCGTGTCCCGATACTCTTCGTGCAGGTACTGGCGGGCTTTCAGCTGCGTGCCGCCGTATCCCTCGGTGAGCGCGGCTACCAGGTTCACTCGGTCGACGTAGTAGGCGAAGACAGGTTCGGTGCTGAGGATCGTGTCGACGGCCTGCCGGCCGCGCGCGGTGAGAAAGTAGTCGTGCTGCTGGACGTGGCCGGGCGTTCCGCGTTTCCGACGGATGATGAGACCGGCGCTGCGCAACACAGCCAGCGCATCGTCGAGTTGCTCGTACGCCCCGAACAGGTACCGAATCATGGGGCACCGGCGCACCTCTGGCTCCTCGGACGTCAGGATCTCCTCCGCCAGCTGCAGCAGATAAGGCTCGCGGCTGGTCTCGTAGTCCTTCAGCAGCGTCGCTGCAAGAAAGTCCGGATTCCGCACCCAAAAGTCGATCTTCTGGAGTTTCACCTGGGTCTCTAGGACCGCTACCGCCTCGGCGAGCGTCGGGTCTGGCAACGGGCTCTGTGGCATCGGCTGGGCGGCAGCGGCGATGATCAGCAGAACTCGAACGGCGTCCTGCTCACGGCTTGTAGGGGGTGGGACCTCGACGTCAGCCACGCCCGCAGTCTAGGAAGATCCGCTCCGGAAGGCTACCCACGGCGAACAGACTTTCGCGTTCAGTATCCGACAGATAGATTGTCGCGGACCTGTTCTCGCTGCTGTCTCTGGTCCATCGACTCCTCGACGGCGCCCACGTCACGCCCCGGCGCTGATAGATCTCGGTTCGGGCCGCGGTGAGGCAGGCCGGGGTGGTCACGATGGCGTGGCGGGGGTCGGCACGCCGGCGAGCGCATGTAGGAAGGGCGGCAGGATCTGGGGCAACAGCTCGAACTGCCCGTCGGGCACCAACTCGCGTAGCCGGTGCAAACCGTCGCCGATGAGCAGCAGCATGACCGCGGTGCTGACCCGGGTGCCGATGGATGGGCGGCGATCGCGCAGCACATCACGGACGAGCAGTCGCGGCAGGCCGAGAACGGCGCCCATCATCCAGGTCAGCGTCGCATCGCCAAGGTCGCCGCTGTCCAGTTCGGCTTCGACGGCGCTGCACTGGGCCAGCGCCCAGTCGCGCATGTCAGCCGCAGCGCGCCAAGCGGCCCGCAGTTGCTCCGTCGTCGCCCGGTCGATGATGCGCAACAGGTCCTCGCGGACGTCGCCAACCGGCAGCAAGCTGGTCCCAGCCCCGTCGTTGATCTCCGCCGGGTCGCGGCCTGGCCCGTCCGGGTACTCCAGCCACGATGCGATCGGGCTGACCGCGCCGGCCGGCAGCAGGGCGCGCACATGCGGAGCCATCGCCGGGCCGGACAGCTCGGGAGCGCCAGCGAGCACGGCCGCCACGGTGAACGTGGCGAACTCCTTGGCGGTGACCGGTTCGTCGCTGCTGGGGCCCCGGTCGAACTGCGCAAGCTCGGGTGGCGCCCACGACACGCCCGCCGCGGTGATCCGCTCGTCGATGCGGCGCATCCGCCGCGGCAGCACGACCGAGTGGGCGTCGGCGGCCGCGCGCTCGGCCACGCCCCATGCCCAGTCGGAGCGGTCACCGGAGTCGGCGGGTGGCCCGGGCCCGTCATGTTCGCCTGGCAGCACGACCCGTTCGACGGCGGCGCGCCATGCCGCACGCGCCGTGCTCTCGGGCACGGCGAGCCCGTCGCCGAAGGCGTGCAGGGCGAGGTCGTGCGGGCGCCGACCGGGCCCGGCATACCGGCCCAGCCACATCACCAGGTCCAGCGCGCCGGCGGGAGCGGTCGACGTGCTGCCGCGGCCACGGCCGAGCGAGCGGGTCATGTTGCGCGGCAGCAGCCCGGAGCCGCGCCAACGCTCAAGCTGGGTGCCAGTGACGACGACGCCCCGGGTTCGGGCAGCCGCCAGCAGGTCCTCGTCTGCGGGGCTGGTGGTCTTGCGCGGCATCGCCCGACCGTACCCGGCTGGTGGCGGTTCCAGCGAGCACATTGGAGCCCCGTGAGCTCGGCCAGAATCCTCCGCTGCTCGCCTGGTCTCCTGGGGGCGTCGCCGCTCGACCGGAGCGGCGCGACGTCGGGAGGACAAAGGCGTGAGTAGGGAGAACGTGTCGAGGCGTAAGCGGTCGCCGCGGGGGTGGCGGAGACTGGCAGCGGCTGCCGGTGTGGCCAGCGGGGCGGGACTGGCTGCCGCGCACAGCCCGGCCTGGGCGGTGGGAATCGGAACGGCGGCCGCGGTGCTCGCCGCGGCCGCCGAGGTGCTGCGCCGGTGAGGCGCAGCGATGCACCTCCCGCCGGGAGCGGTCAGCTCGGTGGGGCCGCCAGATCCGGCACGATCTTGGCGATCTTCCGCACGCCGCCCGGCGGTGGTGCGGTACGACTCCTGGTGAGGCGTGTCCTCATTGGCGGTGGCCGGCCGGCAGGTCACCTCGTAATCGACGCCGCTCTCCTCTTCGCGCTGCAGGGCCTCGACGACGAGCGTCGCACCGCTGCGGCCCGGACTTCCACTTCCGCGGTGGTCTCGCCGCCGAACGCGTCCAGCGGTGGGCACCGAGCGAGCTGGGGCAATCGACCCCGGACGCGAGCGGCGCTCACACCGGCCGCGCTACGCCACACCGGCGACCGAACTCGGAACCCTGCGTCTTCCTCGGCGCGGACGCCGCACGCTTGCAACCTACAACCAGTAGTGCTTGGCGGTGTAACTGGGCTCCGACCATCCCGCGTTGTTTGGATGGCTCTGCCAGTGGCCTCGCAGGGCGACCAAGCTCGCCGTCACTTCTTTGAGCAGCTCAACCTGCTTCCTGACGAACGTCTTGTCGGTGACGTTCGACCGCAGCGTGTGCGCTGGCCCTTGCCGGGCGGATCGCACGTCTCTGATTGGTTTGAGAATCTCGCGTCGATTGGCCCGCGTGACGGCGTTGTTCTCCAGGAGGCGGTCGAGGCGCGACAGCGTGCCAAGGTTCTGCCCGTTCTTGTCCTGCTTCGGGATGCCGGCGCTGTCGAGGGCCTCGTGCCGCAGGTTCTCTGAGAGCAGCTTGTCGAGTAGGTGGATGAAGGCGTCGTACTCCTGCTGCGACGGGCGCAGGATCCAGCCGAACTCGCGGGGACGCTCGGTCGTCCGCACCAGATCGACGCCGAATATGCTGTTGTGGAACCCATTCCACGTCCGCAGCTCGAACAGCAGGCGCTCGAATGGGCCCAGACCGTCCGGCCATGCACCGTGCGCCTGCGCGTTCCACCACACAGGATGCGGCTCCAGGCCATCAACCTTCGACACCTCGTAGGTGCGCCACCTCTGCTGGTGCGTCGGCGTCAGATCCCCAAGGTCGCAGAGGAAGGCGCACGCCCGCCGGATGATCGGGGCATTCGCGTCCTCGGGGTCAAACTTCGACAGGTCGTAGGCGAAGCCGACGTGCGAGATCGAGGTCTTGTCCTCCTCGTGCTCCTCGGCGTCCTCATACGTGTCGTCGGTGACCGAGCTTCGTACGCCAAAGTCGGTTAGGTCGAAGTGGTAGCGCGGGTCGTTGCGGTAGGGCTCTAGGACATCGAACCGGAAGTAGGCGACTTCCAGGCGGCCGCCGCCTTCGGCCTGCCTGCGCCGGTAGGGCTGATCCCGGTAGAGGTCGGCCGGTAGGCGATCGGCGAGCGCGGCCGCCGTCGGGTAGAGGCACACCACCCTCCCCGTGTCGCCGGACTCGGCAATGTCGAGAAGCTGCTCCTCCCGAGTGCGGCGACTCGACCACCGGCGAATGTGAGGGTTCATCGAATCGACGTCGCTGATCACCTCGATCAAGCCGGCGGTGACCAGCTCAGCGGCCTCGTCAAGAACCTCCTTGGTGGCATCGCGCAACGGCAGGCCGTTGAAGTCGGTCGGCTCTAGGTAGAACTCGACAACGTCCTCAAGCAGCGACTTCACGCGAGAGACACTAGCAACTGCCCGGCACCGCGGCTCCCTACCTGAGCGTCGGTTGGCGTCGGCGCCTTCACGCCGTTCCCGAGGAGGCGTCGTTTTCCGACCGCTCTTCTTCGAGCCACGGGCGTAAGCGCATTGCCGCCGCGGAGACGGGGTTCCCGAGACCTACCGGGCCTGATCAGCTTGTAATGAGCCGGGCGGGGAGGTGTCGCTCTCCCTGCCATGTGCGCGCTCATCAGCATGTTCGGGAGCCGAGCGGCCCAACTTGGTATGACGCTCTGTAGCGCGCTAATCGCGGCACGTTGTTGCATCCCTGGTTAGGGGAGGCCCGGTGGTGCTGTCCGGCGTAGGGTTGCCACGCACGGCATCAGCGAGTCAAAGACCTGGCGCCATCCAGCACGCGAACGTACGGCAGAAGCAGCGCAAGCGGAGCGAGTGCCGGCGGCAAATTGATGTGCGGGGGCACACCCGTCATGACCGATCCTTCGGCCGTGGCAAACTACGACTCGTGTCCGACACCCCCAAAGCGATCTTCGTCTACGGCAGTCTTCGCCGTGGCGAACTGGCCCACCGGCAGGTAGCGCCTTTGGTGTCGCGGATTGATCGTGCGGAGGTCACGGGCTTTGGCCTCTACGTGCGCGACGGGCTTCCGTTCATCACCGAGGTCCGCGGTGGCTGCGTCCGAGGCGACCTGCTCAGCGCGTCAACGATCGAGGGCGCAGACGTCCTCCGGCACAAGGTTCGGGCGTACGAGGACGATGCCCTGTACATCGAGCGGGGGGTGAGGGCAAGGACCGAGACGGGGGATGAGGTCGATGCCTGGGTGTACGTCGGTCGTGGTCCAAGCAAGGGGAACCCGCAGCCACACGAGCAGCAATGGTCATCTGCCGATGATCCCTTGTTCCGTGGTGGACTGGACGGCATCTTCGCTATCGCCAAACGCCACTTCGAGAGCGTCAGGCCCATGCCCGCCGACATGGAAGGCTTCTGGGACGCGTTTCTCCCGATCCAGGGCACGTACCTCACGCTGTGCACAGTGCTCGAAAGGTACACGACCCTCGTCTTCGGCCCGACTATTGACCCGGGCGAACGGTTACGCGGACTTCGAGGCGATCGTGCCGCCGTTGAGGCCGTCGAGACGGCGAAGCCGCCATCGATCGAGGTCAGCGACAGCCGAGACCCGGGGCGGCGACAGCGTGCTCCCGGCCGGAGATCATTCGATGCCTGGTACCGGGTCCGAAGTAACCTCTCGCACCGCGGTAAGGCCGCGTATACCGACTTCAGAATCGTAGAACGAAGCATCGTTGGCCTCCACGACACCCTGCGCCGGTTACTTTCCAGCCAGCTAGCTCTGACTGACGAGGCGCGGCAGAGATTCGCGGGCGGCGACCGGATGCTAGGACCAATCTATGCGCAATTCCGAGGGCCGAAGTGAGGTTCTCCAGCCGCCGAGTCGAGACACCGACGAGGTAAGAGGTGGCCACGACTGACACCAGGGTCTGCTCGGCCCGCCGCCGGTGCGTCAACAGCCAGTCCGGGAAGTGGCTGCCCTGCCGCAGTTTCGTGATCGCCAAGTCGATCGTGCCGGCGCGGGTGTCCCACTCCCTCGGCCGGTAACCGTTGCGGGAGTTCACCCGCTCGTCGCTGCGCTGCCCGTAACCGGCGCCGCAGATCGCGTCGGCTTCAGCGGGCATCGCCGCCTGCGCGAACGTTTTGATCATCGCCTGCAACCTATCCGGCGACGCGCCCGCGATCTGCTCGCACAGCAGGTCAACTGACCACCTCGACACGGCCAACAGCCCCAGCCCATGGTGCTTGGGGCCCTTGTCGGCGCACAACTGCACCTGCCAGGCAGACCCGCAAAACCGCGCCCAGTATGGAGCAGCGTGTCGAGCCGGTTACCGCAGGCAACCACTCGCTGCTCCAAGCTTCTACCGGGTCACCAATGTGGCGTCTCTGCAGCGCAACTGGCTACCCTGGCGACGTGGCAATCGACTCGGCGTCTCTCGGCCTCGGAGATTGGAAGGTCGTCAAGCGAGTCCGGAACCCGTGGGGGCAGGTGCCCCTAACTGTGGGTGGCCAGGCACTGCACGGACGTGCACGTGACTACATGGACAAACTGCTAAGCTTGCAGACGGCTGTGGACCCAGTCAGCCGCCGACACCACTACGTCCCAAAAGCGTACCTTCGGCAGTGGTCAATAGATGGCAAGCGGGTGTGGGCTCTCGACACAGTCACAGGAGCGGTGAAGCTACTCGGCCTGGCCAACGTCTGCGTCGAGGAAAACTTCTACCGAGTCATCGGGCCAGACGGCGCCGCCCACAACCGAGTAGAGCTGCTCTTCGGCGTCGTGGACGGCGAGCTTCGGCGAGTACAGACCTTGTTCAACCAGCTCGAAGACCCGGACAACCTGGAGTTCGATGATCTGATCGGTCTCGGAGTCACCATGGCCGTCCAGCGCATGCGCACCCTGCAACAGCGCCGACTTCGACAGCAGCACAATGCGTGGCTCGTCGCACAGAATCCACGCGACTTCAAGGCGATGAACGACCTCGAGAACCCTCACCTAGCGGCGGGCATCCATACCAAGTTGTTGTTCTCGGCCATGTGGGAGGCCGCCGATGTGCTTACGACTCGACAAATCGAGGTATGGCACGATCCCAACGGCCGATTCATGACATGCGATGCTCCGGTGCTGCTCCCGTTCAGACGCAACGTGCGCCCAAGCCTCGTGGCCGCACCTTACATCGTCTGGCCGATCAGCCCGCACCGCGTGGTTGCCCTCGGTAACGACGTCCTCGGCGAGAAAGCCGTCATACGTGAGGCGACCGGCAAGCTCGTAGGCGTCGTGCGCGACGCCGTGGAGCAGGGCCGGGAGCGCATGATCTTCGGTAACGGAGAGCAGAGCGACCGACTGCCACACACCAAGAAGTTCCGGCGACGGACACAGATGCGGTTTCGGTGCTCGCAGCGGACGCCGCAGGGCGAATACGTGGAGCCTCCTGGCTGTTGTGTAGAGCAGTCAGAGGCCTTTGCGGTGGGCCCAGACGTCGCCCTCTGCGGCCAGGATCTTCACTCTCCTGCAGCGGACATGTGGCTGTACACATAGCCAGACCCGGTCTTCGGCTTGGCAACGTGGACTGACCGGGTTCGGCGTTGCTTCATGGCCGGTGGGCGTTACGGTCGGTGATGCGGCATGCCACGGCGGCCGACGACCCCGGAGATCGCGGACATATGTGGCGCCTCCCGACGGACGCGACGGCTCCTCACCAGTCACGGTGCTCCAGGAAGCGGCGCTCGTGGTCGACCTCCGAACGGATGGCTGCCTCCGCCGTTTCGACCAACTCGTCATAGAACGCCCGCTCTGGCGAGCCGTCGGGCAGTGTCGCCGCAACGGCCCGGCTCCGGTCGCGCTGCTCAACATCTTCGGGGAATGGTTCACCGACCGGGCCTCCCCATCCGCCGCTAAGCACGGAGCGGCGAAGGCCACGGTGGACGTCTCGTCGGCACTGTTCACCGTGCTCTTCCGCAGCGCGAAGGACTCGGACGACGAAGTCCGAGTGCTCCCAGACGAATGTGCGGTGTGCGTGCTCCAGCACGATGCCAACCGCCCTGATGTGCTGCACCGAGTTGGCTTTCAGGGCTCTGTCCAGCGTCTCCCGGACGTCGTCGTCGAACGTCACCGCTACCGCTGCGAAGAGCGCCCCACAGTCATCGATGCTGGTGTCGTCGATGTTCTCGGCGACCCATTCCAGGGCGTCCCACAGGAACTCGCGGAAGCGCGCCATACCGCGGAACCGGAGGCTCTCCTGCCATTCGACCGGCAAGGCACGATACCCGTCGGCCTGCGGTTCCGCGCCCGGCTTCGCCCGGCGCTTCAGTAGCTGCATAACCGCCTCCGGGTGCACGGCCGAGAGGCCGGCCAGGAAGTCCTGGACCTCGTACTCCTCGATCCTGGCGAGTTCGGCTATCCCGGCGAGGAGCCGTTCACGGTCCGCAGCACCGACATCGTCGTATGACAGATAGCCGTGCTCGCCGAAGGCGGAGAGCACCTCCTCGGCCACGGGCGGCGAGTGCTCGAAGGTGACCGACAGGACCAGTTTGGCGGCGCTGGCCCGGTCGTACTCGCCGATCCACCGCACCGCCTGCAGCGCGAGGCGTCGGGTTGTCTCGTCCTCGTGGCGTAGCAGCCGACGGAGTGTCGACTGCTCCCGGACGTCCACTGGCCCTTGGTGGCCGCGGTAGCGGCTCAGACCGTTCGCGGTCAGCCGTGTCAGCGTGAGGTGATCGCGGTGCAGCAGCCTGCTCACCGCTTCCCATCCAGCGTCGGCGTCGCTCAGCAGGAGGTCCTGCACGGCGACCGGAAGCAGGCCTGCTACCGGGTTTTCCGGTTCGCGAATCACCGACGCCATGAGAGCCTGCGCGAGCGAGGGGCGGTTCCGCATCAGGGCGTGGGCGAACGGCTCAGGGTTCGGCTGCCGGCCGGTCAACGCGGCTTCCTGCTCGGCCAGCAGGCCACCGGCGATTTCGCCGAGCAACGCGCTCTCCGACCACTTCGCCAGGGCCCGGCAAGCGAGAGAGTCCAGCTTTTCCGCCAGCACCCGCTGCGCCTCGTGGAAGTCGTTCACCTCCTCCAACAGGTCACCCCAACCATCGTGCAGCGCCACTGCGAGCTCGTATTCAATGAAGTCCGGGAGCGCGTCCAGGACCGCCCTTGCTGCTGCCCTAGTCGCGCCGGGCGCATGACGAGTGTGCCACCTGAGGCTCCTCCGGACCGCAAGCGCGACAACGGGCTCGATCGGCCGGGTGGCGACCCGGTCGCGGAGCCGGCCGAGCGTTTTCAGGAAGTCGGGTGTCCACTCGTCCCGCTGCTCCACAGGAACGGTGTATCCGTAGTACCCGTGGGGGTACTCCAGAGCCTTCCGCAGGGTCTCTGCGGCGCGAACGGCTTCCCAGCGGTCCGGCGACCACAGTTCGTCCAGGACGAGCTCGACGACCTCCCGTCGTAACGCCGACACCGCCCCGGGGTCTAGCTGGAACTGTTTCAGGGTCACCTGGGTCCCATCGGACTCCTTTTCCTCGATCTCAGTCGCCAGCAGTGGCTCGAGAATCTCCAGCGGCGAAACCCGGGGGTTGCTGCCCCGGCTCACCGCGATCCACCGCCTCGCGGCGTCGACCATGCGGGTGTTGAACGCCAGCGGCTTCCACCGCTTGAACTCGGCCAGGTCTCGCAGGACCTGGATCGGATGATCTGTCTGCCGCCGGTCTGTTCGCCCGTCCTGCCCAGCCAGCTCCCAAAGCAGATCGACTGAAGCGGAGAAGGTTTCCGGATCCAGCGCCGCCTTCTCGAGCACGGGCGGCAGTGCGGCCCTGATCCGGTCCCGGCACTGCGGATCGCCGTCCGGTGCCCTACAGCTCTCGTACGCGAGCTGGCTAATCCTCAGCAACGCGGCTGGCTGATAGAAGACCACCCGTCGCAGCCGCCGGAGCAGGGCTAGTCTGTCGTCGAGATCCGCCCGGTCGAAGCGCGCGACCAGAGCGTCCCACAGCTCGTCCACCAGCGAGGGCCGCGGCTCCGGCGCCGTGTGGCGGACATTCCAGTCCACCCGAGTGGCGTTGAACACCAGATGAAGAAGTGCCTCGCCGTCGACCACCCGCAGGATGCGCTCAAGGTACCCCGTGCCGGCCCCGGAGCGGATGTCGACGATGGCGTCAGCGAGAAGGGTGTCACCCAGCAGGTCCGGCACGACCCGCACCGCGTTCTCCCGGCGCAGAAGGACTCCAGCGTTCTCCAACTCATGCAACTGCAGCAGGATCTGATCGAACGCCCTGCCGGTCAGCGCCTCGGCTGCCCCCCGAAATTCCGGCACGTTCAGCCGAAAGGGTTGCAGGGCCGCAACCGCATGCAACACCTCGCGCCGCAGGCCGGGGTCGGCGACCGCCGTATCCGCGGTGAGCGCCTTCGTGAAGGCCGCCATCACCTCGTCCCGCAGCAAGTCATCGTTGGTCACCCGGTCGGGGTCCAGCCGGCCCTGGCGGATAAGGCCCCCACCCACCACGATGATCAACGGGCAGTCGCGGCCGATTACGGCGAGCCTGCGCGCCACGTCCTCGTCGTGCCCCGCCCCAAGCACCGTGCCGGCGAGATCGGTCGCCTCTGCGAAGGACAGATCCTCCAGCCGCCAATGCGGCACATCGGTCCGATGCAGTCCGGCGCCGCGCAGTTCCCGCAGCAGGTGATCCACCCCGTAGGGCCGCGTCGCGAGCAGTATCCTCGCCGTCGGTCGCACCCGCCGGATGCCGACGACCGTGGTGGCAACGCCCGGCGACTCGTGGGCATCGTCCACGATTACCAGGAGGCGGTCCGCGGACGGCAGGACCTCAACGTCCTCTGGCTGCACGGAGACCGACCGATCGACAAAGCGCACCAGGTAGCCGCGCTCCCTCGCCGCAAGATCGGCGAAGGCACGCAGCAGACGCGACTTCCCGATCCCACCTCGACCACTGAGAACGGCGACGCTCGGCCCGTACCCGCTGAGCCACTCGACCAGGCCATGCAGCTCCGGTCCGCGGCCGACCAACGCCCAGTCGTGCGAGTACAGGCCGGTGCCGCTGTGCAGGCCGAAGAACCGGTCCGTCTCGAGCCAGATGCTGGAACGACCGCTGCCCGACACGATCACCGTGGTGTTGATGGTTCCGTTGTTGTCGCCGCCGACCGCGACCGCTCCGGGGCCAGACGCCTCCACGCGGACGACATCCGGCGCGCCGGGAGCGACCTGCCCGCGTTGCCAGAAGATCACTGTCGCCGTTGGGCGTCCGGCCCAGTGACTCGGGTGCTGATCGGCGCGGTGCTGTCACCGCCGACAGCAACCGAACCCGTGCCGCCCGCATGGATGCCAGCGGCCCCGCCGGGCACTGGAGACGTCGATTCCGCCACACCCGAGACGTCGGTCCGGATCTCGCCGCTGCTGCGTCCCCCGATGCCCACGGCGCCGATCCCCGGCGCGGTCACCGCCGGGGCGGCGCGGCTGACCGCCCGGGTCTGGCGCCACGTCAACCAGCCAAGGAGCAATCCGCCGCCGCTCAAGGCCGTGGAGACGCACACCCCGACGATCGAGATCCACTTTTCCGCCCGGTCGAGTCCCTCACCGAGCAGGAACCATCCCCCGCCGACCGCCCCAACGACGACCAGCAACACCGCGGCGCACGCCTTGAACCCGATTCTCACGTCTCTATGATGCCAGCGGCATACTCAGCTGCGGCGGAGCGAATGGGCCTGCATGCCCTCAGCGATCGCCTTCAACAGGGATAAGGAGCCAGCGCGCGAAGCAGCTTTCGTCGTCCAACTCGGTGTACCACCGGATCTTGAACCGATACAGCCTGGTATCAGCAGTCTGGATCAGCATGCCCGGATCAGGCTCTCGCTGCGGTCTGCCGTGAACGATCGGCACCGGCCCTGGCCGTGCTGGCCAGCACCAGGGCGGAGTGCTCGCCTACACCGTCGACTGCTGTGCTGAAGACCGCCAGTTCACCACTGCCGCCGGCCAGGTCGTCACCCTCGTCGTCATCGGCATCCGGATGCTCGAGTGCTGCAGCGAGCACACGCGGATAGTCCGGCCCAGACGCCTGTACGAAGGCGAGGACGCCGTCGTCGGACTGGAAGACCTCAATCCAGCTGTCGTCGCGGACAACCCCGTCACCGCCGGCGAGAGCCGCTCTTCCAGCGCCCACGGGGATCGTGGTGTCCTCCGGCGTGATGTCGACGACCCGTTCGAAGTCGTCGTTGCTGTAACCGCACCATCCGCTGCGACGCACGGCGTCGATCGCCAGGAAAGGTTCGCCGTTGGTCCACAGCCGGCCAATATGAACCCATGATCGTCGCACTGACCCAGTATCACTGCCGCGCAGGAAGACGAGCAGCAGTCACATGGGCAGACTGGCACGAATGCGCGTATCGCGGGAGTCGGGGCTGGCTATCGTGCCGTCGGGGTTGAGGCCGAAGCGTCGCAGCTGGTCTGCCTGTTCGACTCGCCCATGGTCGGTCAGCAGGTTAGCTAACCACTTGCCGGCACAGGGATTGCCCGCGCGAAGCTCTGCCTTGAGTTCATCGAGGAGGCCGTGTGTGGCCAGTAGTTCGGCGAGTTGCTCGGCAGGATCGATGTCTCCGCCGTTGTCGTAGTCTTCCTCAATGTGCCGCCGCAGCTCGGCTACTGCGTCGTCAACGTGGCCGAGGTCGAGCAGCGCCGTAAGGATAATTCCCTCGTGCGCCTCGCCGGCGGCAACGCGCGCGCGAAGCTCATCTAGGTGGCCTTGCCGGGCGAGCAGTCGAAGCTCGGCATACTCATCCCCAGCGTCCGCTCGTGTTTGGAGTTCGTCTAGACGGCCGAGCAGTGCGAGGCATTCGACGACCCAGGCAGCGGCCCATTCGTTGGGTGGGGTGGCATCGGCCTGGGGGCGTACCAGGGCAAGGGCTTCTTCGGGGCGGCCGCGTCGTGCGAGCTGGAAGGCGAGTCTTCGGGCCGCGTAGTCGTCGCCTGCCTCTGCCAGCGCCTTCAGCTCGTCAAGTCTGTCGTTGTTCGATAGCAGGGCAACGATTTCGAGCCTGGAGCCCCAGTGGTTTCGGGTCCGCAGTTCGGAGGCTGCGGCGTCGATATGTCCCCGGTTTTGTAGGGCCCAGATCAGGAAATCAGAGGCGTCCGGGTCGCCTTCGAGGTCCCATTCCCGCGCCTCAGCGATCGCGCCTTCGAGGTCGCCTTGATCTATTCGTACCTGGATCTCGGCACCACGGTTGCCGGCGTCGGCCAGCCGCTTAAGGATGGGCCGGCTGTAGCGGTACAGCATCCGGGCGTCGGCGTTGGCCTCTAGCTGTTCCAGCGCATCGTGGTCATCGATGTGGTCCACCAGGGCCTGCCATGCAGAGGCGGGTGGGCAAAGGGTGCGTCGGGTGCGGCGACTACGGTGGAGCAGGTAGTCGGCCGCAATGTATCCGCTGATTCCTCCCATGGTGCCGTCGTCGACCGGCCTGAGGGCGGACGCGGCACCACGAAGAAGCGTGGTGGCGTAGTCCAGGGCGTGATCAAGCCAATCATTCGCGGCGGCGGCCCGCTGGGCGGAGGTCAGATACCCGGGACAGCATCT
Organism: Micromonospora sp. bgisy143; assembly: GCF_057708145.1. Lineage (NCBI taxonomy): Bacteria > Bacillati > Actinomycetota > Actinomycetes > Micromonosporales > Micromonosporaceae > Micromonospora > Micromonospora sp. bgisy143. Next base: position 95,783 of record NZ_JBYIRN010000003.1, on the reverse strand, counting down.
GCGAGAAGCTCACGCGTCAGCGGAGCGCCGACGCCGAGGCACCGCGCATCGACTGCGGCTGTGATAACAGCCTGGCCGTAGGGATTAGTGGCTTGTTCCCACCTGCGAAGCAGTTCTGGTCCCGCAGCCAACACCTGGGTCACCCCGGCGTCAGTATTGTCAAGAGCTTCCCAGATACGCGCATCCTTGCCGGCCAACTTGTGCGCCCGCCGGCGCTCCACGCCGCTGAACGCAGGTGAGACGTCAATGACATGAGCAAGATCAAGAAGTTCCCGGCCGGAAGCGTGGTGGTCGTCATCCCCAGGCCGGCGCGGGGCGATGCGGGTGGCGTACTCATCGGGCCACATAGTGCCGACCAGCACCGTCCCGGCCCGAAGCAGGGCGCGTGCCGTACCGGCGGCTAGGCCAGTGTCGCGGGCAAGGTACCTCTGCAGTTCATCCAACCAGACCACAGTACGGGCGGTGGGCGCCGCAGCAAGGGTCCGAATCTCCTCGGAGTCGGCTGGGTGGACCAGCCACCACTCTGGAAAGGTATTCCGGACGGCTTCATAGAGGGTCCGCGTCTTTCCTACCGATGCTCCGCCCACCAGCAGAACGAAACAGCCCTGTTGGACGCCCTCAGCCAACGCCGCTCTTAACTGGGGGTCGATATCGCGAGGGATGTACATCGGTAGCTCGCCGGGAGCGCCCTCGGTCCGGATCGCAGCGTGAACACCGAGCCGCCGGGGCAACGCTTCCCGTACCCGCATCGAACCGGCGGGTTGAGCGAGATCGGCGGTGCGCGCACGCTCCCAAGCCGCGAGCCACTGGACGAAGTCAGCCGACGCGACTCGGCAGACTGCCAGGTAGGTCAGCAGCTTGTCCTTACTGGGTAGTCGTTTGCCATTAACGATCTCTCCCACGGTGCTCTTGCCCAGGATCTCCCGAGGCGATTCACCTGGACGCGACCGCAGCCTTCTCGACTCCCGCTCCATAGCCTCGTACGACAGGTCCCGGCGGCGGCGGAGCCCATCCAGGCAAGCGGCCAGCTCGACCAGAGTGTTTACCCGGGACGGATCAACTCCTGGCACGGAGCTTGATCGATCCACTCTAGCCCCCGCCCATCCGCTTACCGTCCGACAACTGGCACCGGCCTCCGACGGACAGAGTAGTAGCCGGTCGCTCACCGCTATGGCCACAGATCATCCGTTCGTGGCCGGCGGTGCCACCTCCGGGATCCTCCGACGCCATCGCCGGAGGGCTCGCACCACCGCTGCACTGGGACTCGTCCGCCAGGGCCGGCTGGCCCCCACCACGCAAGGAGTTCCGCATGCAGCAGTGGCTCGACGTCATCCAGGCCACCAGCGACCTTCTCGCCTTCGCTGCCGCCCTCACGAACCTCACCATCGCGCTCGCTAGCCGCCGCAGGCCTTCCGATCGACGGTCTCGGAGCGGCATCGAAAACTAGCTCACCATCGGCGGTGGTCCTGGCGCCGCCTCGGGCGCCAGGACCAGCTTCTTCTCCACTTTGGTCGTCTTGAAGGATCGACGCGATGGCCGGCTCTCATCTACGCAACACGCCTATCACGCGCAAGTCGTACACCGGTACCGTGGACGCGATCTTGTAGTGACACGCTGTAGTCAGCTGGCGTAGTCATCCAGTGAATCTCATCAGGCTATCCGCCGCGACTGTCGGACGCTGGCGCCGTTGAGTGGTTGACGTAGTTGTTGACTGCCCCCGGAGCTGTAATGCACCTGTTCTTCGCAGACGTGCGGACGGTCCGTAAGGCTGGTGGTGTCCAAGGGCTGAATGCATCGGAAACGTCCGATGTGCTCGCGAGGTTCGCGCCGGCACCGGGTACGCCGGTGCTGCTGTCTGAGTCGATGTGGCCGGTGGAGCCGCTGTGCAGCTGGTTCCGGGCGCTGGCGCTGAACCGGCGTAGCCCAAGGACGATGCGCGGGTACGCGTATACGGCGGTGATGCTGCTGCGGTTCCTGCAGGCCCGAGGGCTCGACCTGGCGTCGGCTTCCGAGTCTGACGTCCAGGACTTCCGGCGGTGGCGGCTCGATGAGGCCGAGCAGACGGTCGGTGAGGCGGCCTGGGATCGCGACGCGGCAGCGATCGGCTCCCTCTACGGCTTCCTGCTGCGGCAGGGCGTCGTTGAGCGCCGGCCATGGCGAGCGACGACCCGGCGGCAGCGGACCCTGGCCAGCGGGACCCGCCGGGATCTGCGGGTGCGGCACATGGAGCTTGAGCAGTACCTGTACTGCCGCGACGTCGGATTTGGCGGGCTGGCGCCCGACGGCGGTCTCGACCAGGGCTTCCGGGGCTGGAGACCGCATCGCAACCGCGCGACCTGCGAGCTGGCCCTGCTGACCGGGATGCGGATCCAGGAGTGGTCGACACTGCTGCTGCCCGAGCTTGGGCTGCTCGATGGCCGACGGCCGCGCACCGCCGACGTTGAACTCGGCGCGTGCGCGAAGGGCGGGCACCACCGCTCGGTCTATGTGCCAAGCGACGCGATGGAACTGCTGGACCCTTACCTGCTGTTGGAGCGGCCCGAGATCGTCGCGAAGGCGCAGGGCACGCTGCGGCGCGACCACCGAGACCTGTTCGTCGTCACTCGGCTGGAGGCGGACGGCGCGAAGGTCTGCGGCGTGCTTGAGAGCCGTACTGTCACCAGGTCGATCCGGGGCATGGATCCGCGGCTGCGGCGGATCGCGGTGTGGGAGACCGGGGACGGTCTCGATCCGCTGGCGGTGTTCATCGGCGCCGGTGGGCGGATGCTCACGGCCTCGGGGTGGGACCGGGTTCGGTGGACGGCGTGGGAGCGGATGAAGGCCGCGGTAACCGGTGGGGTGGGGCCGCAGCTGCCGCGCCGGTGCTGGGTGTATCACGATCTGCGTCATACGTTCGCGCTGCGGCTGCTGATCTACTTGACCCGGCTAGCGCTGGGTGACGGCCGGGCGCAGCAGCTACCCATGTCGACGCTGCTGGACCACATGAGCGGCAACCCGTTGTTGGAAGTACAGCGGCGGCTCGGCCACGCGAGTCCGGCGACGACCTACCGCTACATCCGGTACCTCAAGGACCCGATGCGGGACGTCGATAAGGCATTCCGGGCCTGGACCGCCGCCGGCGGGGCGTCCTACGTCGACATCGCCCGGACGACGATGAGTCTCGGGGACGGCGATGCCGCGCAGGGGTGAGCACCGCTCCGGATTCCCTCCAGCCCGCGCCGCGGAGCCGTCTGTCTCCAGGATTGGGGTGAGGCGGGTGACGGCGCCCGCGACCGGCCAGGCGGCTCTGCGCTCGGCCACGGCGGTGCTGTCATTCGATCCGGCCGCGTTCGCGTGTGCGCGGCTTGCCGCGGAACTGGCCGACGAGTGGGTGGACCTCGTGCAGGCCGGACGGCTGCGTGAGACCGCGGGCCGCTCGTATCTGACCGCGATGAAGGACTTCCTGACGCACGTCGATGCCACGGTCTCGGGCTCCGGTTCGGCGTCGCTGGCACGGAGCTCGCCGGACCTGCATCACGCGGTCACCGAGTGGATCCGAATTTTGCCGTCCCGGCATGCGCCAGGGTCACGAACGCCGGGCTGGCATGCCGGGCGGGTCCGTGCCCTGATCGCCCGGCGCGCCGAGCACCCGGACCGGCCGGTCGCCGGGCACCTGTACGGCTGGATCGCCGGCGCACTCGGGGTCCGGCGCGGCGGCAGCACCGAGCTGGATGAGTTCAGCCGCGCCGATAAGCAGAAACTGGTCCGAGCCGCGCAGGCGGCCCGGCGGGCGACCGAGACGAGGATCCGTGCCGGGCGGGCCTTGGCCGCCACCGGCACGGACCCTGAGGCCGGCGGCTGGACTCAACCAGAAAATGTGCTGTGGGCCATCGCGCACAACGTCCGCAGCTGCAACGAGATCGTCAGCCTTCTGCCGGACCCGTCCGGCATGCCGCCGCAGCAGGACTCGGCAATGGGGAGGTTCTTGCGGGACCGGCGGGACGTGCTGCGCCACCTGGTGGGTCAGCTGTTCCTGACGAACATGGACCTGCACGCCTACAAGATCTTGCTGATGGCGGCCACCGGCAGGGCACCAGAGGAGATCACCGGCCTGACCGAGGACGACATCGAGTTCAGCCCGCACGGCGTGACGATCACCTTCGGCAAGAACCGCGCGCACGCCCGGATGCGGCAGGCGTTCTTTAGCGAGCCAGCCGAGGCCGGGCTGCTGCATCCGTCCGGGACGCGGCTGGACGCGGCGGAGATCATCCGGTCGCTGCTGGAGCTGAACCGGCCGCTGGCCGAACGGATGGGAATCTCACCGGTCCCGCTGTTCCTGCGGGCATCGCTGGCTGGCGTGTCGCTGTCGGTCGGGCTGTCGACGCGGCACAAGGGCCAAAGGTTCAGCGACTGGTTGGCGATCAACAACGTGACGGTCGACGGCGCCGCCGACATCCGCAGGCTGCGCAAATCCACCAAGGTCGAGAAGGCCATTACCTTCTGCGGGCGGATCAGTGACATCGCCGACGACCATTCCGCGCAGACGTTCCGCGGCCACTACGCCCACGGCACGACGCTGCGGCTGATCGCCGGAGACGTGGTCACCGCCGCGCAGCGGCACTGGCTTGACAAGGCGCTGGCCGGGCCGACCGTCCTGGACGAGCAGGCCACCCAGTCGCTGACCGACCCTCAGGCCGCGGCGGCGCTCGGGCTGAGCCCGGCCGACGTCGAGGCGCTGCGGGCCGGGCATCTGGACATGGGCGTCACGGACTGCACCGACCCGTTCGCGTCGCCGTTCGGCCGGCCCGGGCAGCTGTGCCCGGTTGCGCCGCTGCGCTGCCTGGAGTGCCGCAACGCCTTCGTGCTGCCATCGAACCTGCCGCAACTGCTGCTGTTCGCCGACCACCTGGACAAACTCGCGCTGCGACTGTCGCCGCAACACTTCCACGCGCTGTGGGGCCAGAGCCGCGCGAACCTGATCGAGGTGCTCAAGTCCCGCACCTCTGCCGAGATCGCCCGAGCACGACGGCAAATCGCCGAGGACGCGATCACCCTGCACCTTCCCCTGGCCAGCACCGTGGAGTTCGACGCGTGACCACCACCGCCTCACCGGCCGTACGCCCGTCCGCCTTCTACCGCGACGACGAGGCGGTCATCCAGTCGCACCCACTGTTGCCCGGCGCGACTCCGCCCCGGTTCGGTGACACCAACCGCTGGGACCTTAACGGCGTAGTCCACAAGGCGCCCAGCCACGCGTCGGCGGCCATCCGCGTGCTGTTCCACGACCTGATCCCGGCCTGGAACCTGATGGCGCGTGAGCTGGCGATGCTCTGGCTCAATCCACGCCACCCGGCGATCCTGGCCGCCGGCGTCCACCTGCGCGCCGACCCGCTGGCGGTGATGACCGTGACGCAGCGGATCGGACACCTGCGGCCACTGATGGCGTTCGGCGCCGAACGAGGGCTACCACCCGACCTGCGGGGCTGGGACCCGGAGGACTTCAAGGCCTACATCGCACACCGGCAGACGATCACCGAGCCCGGCTCCGTCACCAACCACGTCCAACTCATCAAAGCCCTGCACCAATTCCGGGCGGCCCTGACCTGCGGCGGCCTGCCGCACGACCCCTGGCCCGGAATCTCGACCAACGCCGTGGCCAACCAGCCGATCGTTCCTGAGCTGCGCACCCCGGTCATCCCGCCGGAGACCTGGTTCCCGCTGATCCGCAATTGCTGGACCTACATCGACGTCTTCGCCCCCGACATCCTGCGCGCCGCCGCCCACTGGGACGAGCTTCGCAGCCGACCGTTGACCGGCCCCGACGCGGCGAGACGGTTCGACACCTGGCTGGCGGATACGGCGAAAACGATCCCGACGCGCCGCGCCCGGCCGAGCGAAACCCCAGGACCGAAGATCAACATCAGCCTGCTGGCCCGGATCATCGGCGTCCGACCGGATTTCTTCCAGAACTCCACACCCCACGGCCGCCGGCGCCGAAAAGCCCTCGAACGTCTCGTCGTCAACCGGCGCACCCACCCGGGTCTGCTACCGGACCTGACCGAGGTGAGCCGGCCGGACGGCAGCCGCAGGCCATGGCACGACAGCCTCGGCCCCACCGAGCTGCAGGTGGAGCAGGTCATGCTCCGCAACGCCTGCTTCGTGTTCACGGCCGCGCTGTCGATGATGCGCGAATGCGAACTGCGGACCATCACCAAAGACGCCCTGGTCGAGCACTACGGCAGCCCCGCGGTGAAGTCTACGAAACAGAAGCTGGACCCCGGCCTTCCGATCAAACACTGGTGGATCACTCCGCCGGTCGCCCGCGCGATCGAGCTGGCCGGCCGGCTCTCGCAGCACGACAAGCTCGTGTTCGCCTCCGTCGGCGACCGGTGGGCCGGGGACAGCTTCGCCAGCATCGCCGCCATCGACGACTTCATCAACCACATCAACCGCTGGCGGCACGCCAGCGGTCTTGAGGAAATCCCGGACGGCAAGGTCACCCCGCACATGTTCCGCCGCACCATGGCCATGCTCACCGGTGACTTCCCCGGCTCCGAGATCGCCGTCGGCATGCAGCTCAAGCACGTCACCACCAGAGCCCTGGCCAACCGCGTCACCGGCAGCTACATGGACAACGACCCGTCCTGGGCACGCCACCTCGACACCGCGATCGCCGACCGCCGCTTCGACCGGCTCACCGAACTCTTCAACGCCGACACCGCCGGCCAGCACATCGGCTACGGGCCCGGCGCCGACCGGATACGAGAAGCCTTCGCCGCCGTCCGCGACCAGGCCGAGCGCCTGCGCGCCACCGGTCAAGCCCAGCGCGGCGACATCCGCGTCGAACACAACCTGCTACGCCGCACCCGCATCTCCATCCGTTTCGGCAAACTCAACCACTGCACCATGAACGACAACGACCCCACCGGCGCCAAATGCATCGAAGACGCGATCAGCCCCGACGGCCACCGCGGACCACTACTCGACCGCTGCCAGCCAGGACGTTGTCCCAACAGCGTCATCGCCCCCGAACACATCCCGATCTGGATCGCAGAACGATCCGCTCTCGGCCGGATACTCGCCGACGGCAAGATCGCCGCGAACCATCGACGCCGCATCGAGTCTGAACTCCAGGAAGTTGACCGAGTGCTGAAGCGGAGCAATCAATGACCGCCCCCGTGTCCCCAGCCACACAACAACGGCTGCGCGAGGCGATGAAGCGCCTGTTCGACCGCCAGCCGATTCACACCGACGGCAAGCTGACCAAGAACAACCTGTGGCGCGAGGCCGGGGTCAGCCGCGCCACCATGAACCGCGCCGTCGACATCCTCGCCGAATGGAGTGCTCGGGTGGCGGACAGCCCGGCCGAGGCCGCCGCACGGCACCACACCGCCGAACTCGCCGAACTTCGCGGCAGCCTGGAAGCCAGCCGCCGAAGGTGCCGACAGCTGCAAGATCAGGTTGATGCCGCGGCCACCGTCATCGCCGCCCTCGCAGCAGAAAACGCGGCGCTACGCAGGCAAGCCCTGACGACCTCGGCCGTCGTTCCACTTCAACACCGGGCAACAGCGCGAGCGTAGGCCGCACCGAACCTCGGGCCGGGCCGAGATCGACGCCGACGTCGCGTTCGAGCACGGCCGCTCGCATGGCCGGGTGCGGTATGTGCGGGCCTGCCCCGACATGTCGGTGTACGACGTGCCACTGCTGCTCGGCGAGGGGGAAGAATCGTTTGGATGGCGGCTGGCTGAGCGGGGCAGCTCTGCCTGTGGCGACGCGACGGTCAAGGATGGCGATGCTGACTGGCCGCTCGCACCGGCCTGACCACCTCTCTACCACCTCCCGGATGAGATGGGCGAGGGCGGCGGCCATGCCGAGCACGCCGACCGGCAGGCAGATGACCAGGCTGGTGGTCCACCACGGCAGCCTGGATGCCGGCGGCGGCCAGAAGGTGTAGGTGAGCTGGCCGGGCGCGCCGAAGCGGACAGTCGTCATGGCAGAAGGAATTGGTAAAGGGATGACTCCTGCGGCGCCTGGTCCGCGGAATGGGGGTAGCACTCGCTTCTGGTCACGTTCCAGTGGCTCAGGATACCGCCGATCCGGCGCCCGTTTCATCGTCGGCTCGGGAGGTCGACGGGACATACACGAATTCGTGGTCCGGACGGATGCGGCAGATCACCCGCGGGCTGTCGATGCGCTTCCCGTACGGCCGGCGGTTGTAGATCATCGAAAGCTCGTGAAGATGGGCAAGCGCCTCGTCGCCGTGGACATGGCCAACGACTGTTCCGCGGACCTCGACCCAGGATCGCGACGACTCGAATATCATCAGCGCTATTGGGTCACCCACCTGCATGTTCCCGAACTTGTAACGTTCCACCTCAGTGTTCACGTAGAGAAAATCGTCGTCGCAGCCAACCCACATCATGTGACATGAGAGCGCGCCGTCTGGGGTGATCGTGGCCAGTGCGGCGTAGCTGCCCGCACGCACGAGCCGAAGCGTCTTCGGGTCCAGCATGCAATCCACTCTAGGGCCTCGGCGCACGCCGCCGAGCTGTCCACAGCAACATGTTGGGAACCCCCTCCCAGCGCCGAAACCGCGGGTGCGCCGCGATTTGCTCCGCGCCGGGTACCGGCTCGACTACTGCCTCGAGCGTCAGGCCGGCGTCGATCGACCAGGTCAGGTATGTACCGACCGGCCGGTGGAAGTGCTCGTACGTTAGTAAGACGCTTCGCTGCACTAGACGGGGAGCAGGGAGCGAGCACTTCCCGTAGTCGCTAACCCTCAGGTCGCCGTCGTCGCCCATGCGCCCGCAGGTAACCAGTGGATGCAGGACAGCGAAGACGGCCAGCCCGCCGCCGCGCAGCACTCGTGCGGCCTCGCGTACCGCCGACCTAGCATCGGCGATCGACATCAGCACCATCAGCGACACCACACAATCGACGCTGCCTGGCTTTATCGGCAGCGCACAGGCATCGCCGTTCAGCAAAGCCCGATTACCGTCCTCCCCGGCAAGCTGGAGTGCCCGTAGCATGCCGAGCGATCGCTCCACGGAGAACACGGTGTAACCCCGAGCAGTCATCGCCCGGGTCAGCCGTCCCTCACCAGCTCCAAGATCGAGCACTTGACATGGCGGCGGCGGAAGGAGTTCCATCACTACTGGAAGGTTAATCTCCCAAAAGAACGGGTCGGATTCCGCAGACCGGGCATGCACCGTCCAGCTTTCTACCTGATCATCCCAGCTCGTCATTCGGCACTTCGCTCCAATCCACGGTAACTCGTCGCGGCCATGGAGTATTGCCCGGCGACACCAGGATAGCACTCTGAGGCGGATAAATGTATACCCTTGGCATCGGCGGCGGGTTTGGACACGACGCGTCCTCCTGCCTGCTTAAGGATGGAGAATTGATCGCGTTCGCCGAGGAGGAACGCCTTATCCGCGTAAAGCTGGCTTACCGAGCGGCACCGGCGCAGTCGGTCCTGTATTGCGTGCGACGCGCCGGGATCTCCCTGGCCGACGTTGATGCCGTAGCGTTCGGGTGGGATCCGGCGTTGGATCCCGACCTGGCTGTGCTGCGGGAAACCGCCAAGTCGCTTATGGACGCGCCGGCCCTGCGGCAACTTCGACCCAGCGAGATCGTTTATCTCCCACACCACGACTGCCATGCCGCGATGGCCGTAGTTGCTAGTGATTACGCCGCAGACGCGGTACTGGTAATGGACGGCCGAGGCGAAACGGGTTCAAGCACCATCTACCACGCCCGCGGCCTCGATCTGAATCCGGTCCTTAGTGTGGACGTGCTCGACTCATTGGGAAGCTTTTACTCCGCTGCGACCCGCTTCGCCGGATTCGGTCGGGGCGGTGAGGGCAAACTGATGGGCTTGGCGGCGTACAGTGATCCGGCTGCTGCCGAGCCCGTTCGTGGCTTCAAGCTGTCGGACGACGGGATCACCGCACTCCTGCCCGCAGACCGGTCCCCTGCCAGTGCCACCGAGCGGCACAATCAGACTCGCTCGGGTTGGTTCCAATTGTTCGCCAATACGATTGGCGGCGCCCGGGAGACGCCCGTACCCGCGCCAGACCCGTTCGACCTACTCGCCGCCGACGACCATTTGCCACCCTCGCCTTGGCCCGACTTCGCTCTGGCCGTCCAGAACGAGCTGGAGCGAGTGGTCGACCACTTGGTTGGCCTGGCGATCGCGCTGACCGGCGCGAAGCATCTCGCGCTCTCCGGCGGGGTAGCGCTCAATTGCAGCGCAAACGGTTCACTTCGACGCCGCTTGGGTCCACGGCTGTCAGTACACGCCCTTGTCGGCGACGCGGGCACCGCCATTGGCGCGGCCGCCTTGCAGCAACACCGGCATGGCATCGACGTCCACCCCGTACGGCATGCCTACCTGGGCCCGCAATGGTCCGATGACGAACTTCGGGCCTGCCTGGAACAGCTCGGGTGCGGCTGGAGGGAACCCAGCGATCTGGCCGCCGCTCTAGCCGCCGAACTCGCCGACGGTCGCGTCGTGGGCTGGTTCCAGGGTGCCGCGGAAGCTGGCCCTCGGGCCCTCGGGCACCGCTCGATCCTCGCTGCACCGAACCGGACCGGAATCGCGCATACAGTTAACCGCCTGAAGCGGCGTGAACGATGGCGACCATTCGCTCCATCGGCCCGGAGCGAGGACGCGGTGGCCCTGTTCGATGTCGCAGAAGCCCCTTACATGTTAGAGGCGACCGAGGCAAGCGCCGACGCGCGGCTGGCAGTGCCAGAGATCATCCACCGGGATGGTACAAGCCGGCTACACGTCCCGCAGCCGCAGACCAGCGGCCGGTTTACGGATCTACTTGACCAGATGAAGACATCAACTGGCCACGGGGTTGTGCTGAATACGTCGTTCAACATTGGTCCCGAACCGATCGTTTGTACGCCGGTAGACGCGGTCCGCAGCTTCTTCGGCTCGACGCTCGACGTGCTGACGATGGGCCCGTTCGTCGTCACGAAGTCAGACCGCCGAAGCCGGCGGTGACCACAACCTCACCGCCTACGCACTTCGGGTGGCATGAAGGAGTCGTCCCCAATGCTGTGAAGGCTGAACGCAAAACGGCTGCCCACCTGCACAGGAGCGAGCCGGGTGATCGATGCGTTCGGAACCGGGAACCGCTGGCGTTCCCAGGCCACGGGGGCTAACCCTAGGAGCAGGGACACGATGGTGGCGAGGCTGCCCACGTGTCCGATCATCGCAATCCGCCGTTGCGGAGAGGTGAACTCCCACAGGGCCGGATCGCATGGCGACCGGACCAGGCCGTGCCTTCGCAGGAACGATTCTGCGCCACCACGGACTATGGCGATGTGGTCCCGGGCGGACTCCCCGCCGGCAAGGCCCGCCCAGCGTTGTTCCACGCTCTCCCGGTCGTGCTCTCGGAGGATGCTCTGCACGGTGGCCAGCCGCCAGCCGCGCCAGTCCGGGTAGTGAATCTCCCGGAGCCACTCCTGGAAGTCGGTTGCATTCCCGGGATGTCCTGTGACCACCGCGAAGGTTGCAGCGGCGCGCCGCAACGGGGAGCTGACCACGACGTCGACCGGCTCACTCTGCAACGCTTTGGCCAGATAGGACGCCTGAAGGCGACCGTTGTCCGTCAGATCGGGGTCCCTGACTACCTCGTCCACGGCGGCTTCGGTCCAGATAGCCTCGGCATGCCTGATCAGCAGGATCACGTCTGGTCCGCGATGATCCGGGCTACTGCTGCACTGTCCACCCACGGAACGGCAAGCGAGTTCCAGTCGATCTCAGCGAGATCCTTCACGAGCCCGTCCCACACGTGGTCATCGTAGACCACGCCCTGGTGCGCGCGGCGTCGTCGGCACACCTCTTTCGGTTCAGAGAAACGAACGACGAGCCCAGCACGGCCTGCGGCCTGCGCCGCTGCCAATGCATAGTTCCGATCGACCGCGCGGACGTTCGTCGCGTCGAGGTAGGTGGTCAAGCCGTTGCGCAACCGAGCATCCAGGATCTCCCGGACGTGGCGGAACACTAGTTCCTCGTCACCGAGCCAATCCCGCCGGCCGCCGAGCCGCTCTCGTAGCGTGTCCGTGCTCAAAATCCCATGCTGATGCATCAAGCCGTGGGCGACGAGCCGACCACCCAAGGTGGACTTACCGGCACCGGGCAGCCCGACCGGCACAAGTAGCCAGCCGGGGGTCGACAGCAATTTGTACACCTCATCATCACGCATCGGGCTGAACTCCGCCCAAAAACTTCGTTCGCAGGTAGTCACGAAACTCCGGTCCGATCGACAATCGCGGGTCGTTCAGGAACTCCGCGCCCACCTCAGCCAGGTTTGCACGCAGCTGGCTCCAAGATGACGCCGATAGGCCCGTGAACGCTCGCACTTCGTCCGTCAGCAGGCGAACCACTGCGTGGTCGAGGTCCACGTTTTCCCTCGTCCGCAAGCCTAGCTTAGTCGCCAGCGCGTGCAGGCCGGCCGGCCCCAAGCGCGCCGCTGTGTCGGCATACGTCTCGGCCGGGTCGGACTTGCTCAGCGCCAGAAATCCTTTGTGAAGGTGGTACTGGCAGAGTCCCGGCCCACCTGATCGAACTTGGGCGAGGTTGAGCACCGCAAGCACCTTTTGCGCTCTCAACGATAGCGTTTGCTGGTAGTTGTATGGATGGATGGAAAGACGCAGTGCCTGCGTCCTACGCTCGTCGGCGTCCGCGAAAAGCGTCGCCTCGCGATGCCGGGCTTCCAGGACCGTCCAGGCGTCGACGTCGCTGAAGCTAAAGCCGTCAGCCCAGGAAAGATGGAATTGACCGGTCCGCCACGAGCCCAGCGCCTGCAGACCGGATTCTTCGAGCTGAGTAATGACGTTATTCCACATCTGCCGCCGACGTGATAAATACGTCCGCAACTCCGCCAGACTAGTGCAGGTCAAAGCGGGCAAAACCAAGCCGACCACATCGCGTGCCTCTGACTCAGAAGTCATCTTGAGTGGCCTTGTTCTTGCGCCGCAATGACCACCAGGCCGTGACGAGAAAAAGTGTTGCCGCCCCCATACCGATCCATATTTGCCTGGCAGACAATCGTTGTAGGGGGGTCCACTGGGCAAGCTTCTGTTGGAACAGCGCGAGATATAGGCCTAGCGGCACCGCTACGATCGACAGGAACTGCAGAAGCGTCTCGGTGCGACGGGCGACGATACTGTGATTCTTTGTGGCCCTAGCGCTAAGATGATTGCGTAGCCGCTCTACATCCAAAAAGACCTGCTCGTGCTGGTGCGCGAGACCCATGCGATCGGCGAGCAGTTCATACAAGGGCGCACCTACAGGCGTTGTAGAGACCTGATCGAACCATAACCTGGTGTTGAACCGGATTAGCTTACCCTCGATGCTGTCTAACTGATCAATCGCTCGCCTTAGGTCGCCGGGGACGGACGCCAGGTCGCTTGCGATCAGGTCCAATATGGAGCGCTGGACGATCGCTAGAATGAACATCGTCAAGTACTCGTACTCGAAGTTTTCGCAGTGGTTTAAGAACTCCTGTTCGAGACGCCTGTCGTGCGCATCAACCGCGAAGACAAGATTGTCATAGTTGTAGATTGCCAGCCAGCTCTCCCACAACTGGAGCTCGCTTCTTGCGCGCAGCCGCTGCAGGTCTGAAGGTGCTGGCAGGTTTTCCAGTTCCTTTGGCCCTCGGCCGACCGAGATGCAGAATGCCGCCTCCTCCAGACCGGACGTAAAACACTGCAAACTGCTCCGCGGATCCGCGCGGACGATCACGGCGAGCCGCCAGTTTACCCGCCGGCTGCCGGCCCATTCCAGCTCCGAGAGCACGCTAACCGGGCCACGGTCCATGGTCAGGTCCTTCAGCAGCGACTCCAAGATCTTCGCCCATGAGGTGACGCTGCCGTCCGGGCGCCGGATCGACGGCACGCCAACCGTGAGCCGACGGCGGTAGACAATCTTTTTAATGTGCCGAGTGACTGATGCGATGTCCTCCAGATCTGCCGCCTCTAGGTCGACCCGCAGGACGACGGCGCCGATGTGACCCGGCATCATCAAGGCGTCGGCCCAGCGCACCTGAAAGGTGAATCGGCGCAGCGTGTTGCGCAGGTCGATCTCGAGCACCAGCGGTTGCCGGATCCACAGGCTCGGCGCATTCCAGGTCAGACGGACCGCTCGATGCTTATAGGCCTCCCGCCAGTCGCCGGCTGCCGAGCTAGCGGCCATCGCCCGGCGCACCTCCGTCACGCCGGCTGCTGCCGGAACGCCCTGTGCCACCAGCTGCTCACGCTCGCGGCCGAACATCTCCGGATTCAGCACCGCCTTCACAGGCGGTATGAACGAGTACGAGTGGTCGACCGCGATGGCGAAATCCGTTACCGACAGACGGGTGAACCAGTGCGCCCACCCTGAAGAAGGGGACGGTTCGAATCGCGCAACGTCGCGATCCTCAAGATGGTGTCGAAAAGGATAGACTAGGTACATTGTCGCACTTAGCACGTTCATCCCATCCGTCAGAATGCCCAGCCGCGACCGATCGCAGAATGGCGCCGCACACGCGCTGCTCATCCATGTGTTGAGCGCGGACGGCGCATGGACCGCCGTCGGTACCGTTGCTGAGGACCGACGACCCGTCACAACAGGTAGCGTATCAAGAACCGTCAAGACGGCACTCGAGGCGATGATCGTTTCATGCACCGAGGACAGTGAGCCGGTCATAGATATAGATCTTGGCGTCAGATCTCTCGAACCGTTCGGGGGAAAGCTGCGATGGGCCCGCGGCCCGCCCCTCAACATCCTGCAGGCCCCCTCCGCTGGTCATGCCAGATCAGCCGAACGGCGCGGCCGATCAAGGACCTGACAGATTCCCGACATCGGCGCCATAGGAGCGGAGCCGTCCGCTGGTCGCGAAATGGCGGACGGCACTGGACAGGCTGCAACCAGCGGCTGCAAAGGCACGTATTGACACCCCGCACGCCGAATCCAGCCGGTGGTGTCGGGCCCGGGGAACGCCGCCAACAGCGACAGTTCCACGCCGGGGTGCGACCGCTCGTGGCGGACGATGACCGGCATTCCGGCCGGCCATCCCGTCAAGCCGAGCAGCTCGCGACCTGGCCGCTGTCGCATGTTGCGCCGTCGGCGTTCGGCGCCGCCGTCCCACCCGCGGTCGGCACGGCACCGATCGCGGCGCGATCGGTCTCGCCGATCGACCAGCCAAGCGAATACTCCACCCGCCAGCTGCGCAGCTGACCAGAACAATTTCTGGCGCGGCCGAGCTCAGCCGCGCCACCATGAACCGCGCCGTCGACATCCTCCCCGAATGCTCGGTCAGGGACAGCCTTGCCGAGGCCGCCGCACGGCACCACACCGCCGAACTCGCCGATCTTCGCAGCAGCCTGGAAGCCAGCCGCCGAAGGTGCCGCCAGCTGCAAGATCAGGTCGATGCCGCGGCCACCGTCATCACCGCCCTCGCAGCAGAAAACGCGACGCTACACAGGCAAGCCCTGACGACCTCGAACGTCGTCGTTCCGCTTCAACACCGGCTGATTTGCGCGAGCGTAGGTCGTACCCAACTTCCGGTCCAACGGACTGTCTCACGAGACACCGGCCAGTCTGGAGAAGGACGGCTGGCGGGCGTTGGCCTTCCGCCGGCCCGACGGCGTGTACCTGCAGTCCCGTGCCGGCCGGGACGTCAGCACCTACTTCCCCGACATCACCCAAGCCGTCGCCGAAGCCGTCGAGCTGGGTGCCGTCCTCGACGGCGAGCTCGTGGTGTGGGAAGGCGATCGAACCAACTTTGCTCACCTGCAGCGACGAGTCACCGCCGGCGCGCAGCTCCCGGACATCGCCCGACGTCATCCCGCGCACTACGTGGTCTTCGACCTGCTCAGCGCCCCACCGGGCCGACCCCTGCTGGACCGTCCTCTGCACGAGCGGCGTGCCCTGCTCGCACAGCTGCTCGCCGGCGCACCCGCCCAACTCACCGTGTCCCCACAGACCACCGATCTCGATCAGGCCGGCGAGTGGTTGACGACCTGGACCGCTGCGGGCATTGAGGGCGTCGTGATCAAACGGCTCGACGGGCGCTACGAGCCGGGCCGGCGTGGCTGGCAGAAAGTCCGGTCCTACCGCACCACCGAAGCGATCATCGGCGGCGTCACCCCCAGCATCGACAACCCTGAGACCCTCCTGCTGGGTCGCTGCGACCAGCAGGGACGGCTCCGCTACACCGGCCGAACCAGCCCTCTACGACCCACACAACGCGCCGAACTGTCCACCCTGCTCACGCCTCTCGACCCGGAGGGGGCACACCCCTGGCCGCGACCCCTGCCCGCCGCGTGGACCGGACAACTCGACCGACCCAAACCCCTCCCGTACAGCCCCGTGCTCCCCACCATCGTCGCGGAGATCGACGTCGACACCGCCTACGAACATCACCGATGGCGACACCACGTCCGCTACCTACGCCCCCGACTCGACCTCACCCCCGCCGACGTACCACCGGCGAACGGTCAGCGTTGAGCCCGGCGCGAGGACCCGCTGCCCCGCATGTCGCAGCAGACGGAGATCCTTTGAGGTTCGCAGCCTCACCTGCGGCAGGCTGACCGCTCGTACCACCAGCTGCCCCAGGAACCACGTACCGTTGATCGAGTGGACGTGTTGCTGAGCGGCGGGCCGGGTGACGGCCACGTCGTCCGCGGCGGCGGGGAGAACGTCCTGTGGCAGGCATGCCTGTACGAGGCCACGTCCGACGTAACACAACGTCACGGACATGATCTGCGGGTGTACCGACACCGCCCCGATTGCTGCGAGCAACACGGGCGAGGCTCCGAAGACAAATGTGAGTGAATGCGTCCGACGCCCGACGCCCGCATGGCCGTCTAGCGGCTCGATCCGGGTGGGGATGGGGTGATCACCTCAGGTCTGCGCTGAAGGGTTGCGGCGCAGGGATTCTCGCTCGGGTGCTGATGCCGATAGCCGCGAGGATGCAGCAGATCGCAACGGCGGCGAGCAGCGGCGTGTATCCGCCAGCGGTGTGCAGGAGAACGGCGGCTGTCAACGGCGCAGTTGCTTTGGCGATGGTGACGAGGGCGGCGAGGCGTCCAGCGATGGTGGCGTATGCGGTGGTGCCATAGCGGTCGGCGAGAAGGGCTGGCGTGGCGAGGCTGCCGCACCTCAGAGGGCCGGCAGGGATAGCAAGTGGCGTTGATCACATCAGCACTCTGCGTGGCTTTTGTTGCAGGTGAAGGTTATGCACGTCTCCGACATACTTCAAATCCTCAAATCGTGACGTAATGCCGCACACTGCCGTGCCATCTGCAACTTGCATTCCGCAGGCAATGCCCCAACGTATCCGGATTTAGCAGCTAGAAAAGCGGTCAAATGCCACTGCGATGTCGCACAAAATAGTGCGATGTAGATCTTGATGTAGCGGGAAATGTGCGAAGACCGTTTCGGCCCGTCCCTCGTTACTCAAGGGACGGGCCGAAGGTCCGTTGGGGGCGGGGGCGGCACTTACCGTTGGCGCGGGTGCCGCCCCCTGACCTGCAACCAACTGGAGAAAGTGCAGGTCTCATGAGGCTAACGAACAGGGGGGACGGAGGGACTCCCCCGAAGGGGGAGGCTAACCTCGGCCTTCCCCGTCAGCGTCGGCACCGGCGCGGGCAGCCACCTGAGGGCCGGACGCGTCGCAGGGCTGAAGGGGTCCGGGTCGCTCGATCTTCCGTGCAGCGGAAGCATGACCGGAGTCCAGCCAGGGCAGAAAGGCCTGCCTCAGGCCGCGACCGTATCGCGCTGACGTCCGCTGGTGTCGCAGGCGCAGCAGTTGTCGCCTGCGTCGTCCTTGCGATGAGCGGTGCTCCTGATCTGGCGTATACAGCGGTCGCGGGCGTCGGCGTGGCGGCAGCCACTGCGGTAGGGATCTATTTCAGGCACCGCTGACTCAGCCGTGGCCGGACGGGTCCATTGGGCCCGTCCGGCACGGCCTTGCCCCTCCCCCCACAGCCCGAGCGGAGCCGGCCTCCTAGGCAACAGGGCCTGGCAAGGCTGCGTCGGCGACGGCCTCGCGGTGCTGAGCCAGGTCTTCGGTGCGGGGAAGCGAGACGACGGTGACATCCTGCGCCTGCAGTGGGTGGGGTGATTCCTGCGTGATCATGGTTACCGATGCGCCCAGGTTGGCCAGTTGCCGGGCCAGGGCGCGGTAGAGGGTGCAGATGCCGCCGCGGCTCACTTCGTGGAGGTCCCGGTGGACCAGGGCTACGTGGATCATGCTGACCTCGCCGCGGTGACCCGTTGTAGGCGGGTGCTGGCCGAGGTCCAGGCGGCCTCGATGATCGGCAGACACCGCATCCGGGTCGGGTCGTCCTCGGGCAGTTCGTGGTGCAGGCGCAGCTCACGGGTCAGGATCACAGCGAGGTTGAGCGCGAATGCGGCCTCGATGCCCGTCTCACTCACGATCGCCTCGATGCGCTCGCGGATCACTGGCGTACTCGCGCCGACCTGGGTGTGGAGCATCGCAAGGTCGAAGCCAGGAAGGAACAGCCCGGTGAACTCCCAGTCGACGAGCACCGCCGTGGTCTCGGCCTCGTCATCGCTGTCGGATCGGCCGGCATCGAGGAGGATGTTGCTGGCCAGCGGGTCGCCGTGATTGAGCTGCGCAGGCGCGTCGCAGCGGGCCAGCAGACTGTCCAGAGCTTCTCGCTGGCCCTCAGTGAGGTACCCCTTGGCCTGGTACCGAGCCACGCGCTCGGAGTAGTCGAAGGTGGGCGAGAACCGGGCGGCGGGGTAGGTCCACTCGTTCAACGCGGTGATGCAGTCCAGGACGGCATCGACCTCCCGGGTATCGACCTTTCGCTGGGGGTAGCGTTCGACCGCGAGGGGCGATGCGTCGAACCATTCCAGGACCAGCAGCCGGTCACGGTCGGTATGGAGCAGCCGAGGAACGCGGACCGGCGGGATATTGTCACCGAAGACCTCGTACACGTCCAGCTCGTGCCGCCACCTGGCCGCCCAGAACGAATCTGGGTCGATCAGATATTTCACCGCTGCCGGTTCGCCGCGGAATGAGCCTCGCGCCAGCAGGGTCTTGTCCGTGCGCCGTAGCACCGTGTCGATGGTCAGCCCGATCGTGGCTGCTGAGCCAGGCAGATCAGGCGGCGTGTGCGACATCGGCGGTCTCCTTGATCGAGTCGATGATCCGCTGGCGAAGGCCGGTCTCGGAGCGCTCCCCGTGCCAGACCGCGGCGATCTCAGCGACGCAGCGTTGAAAGTACTGGTCACTGAGCGCATGACCGGCCGCCAGGCACGCCAACGAGTGCCAATACATGACGGCGATGTACAGCCGGAAGTGCTGCGCCTTGGGCGTGCGGGCCGGCCAGCGACACCACATCTGTTCGGTGAGGATCCCGGAGTGGGCGAGGGCATGCCCATCGCCGACGGTCGCGCCGACCGTGCTGGCCTCGCCCGCGAGGCGGTGGTAGACAACGGTGGGCTCCGGGACGTGCACGAACCGGTAACGATGCTCGCGGGCCAGACGCAGCCACATGTCCCAGTCCTCAAGCGCGGGAAGGTCAGGGTCGAACCGGGCCGACTCCGGTGGGCGCCGAAGCACTGCGGTATGGACCGGCATGAAGTTGGCCACCGACAGCAGGTCCGGATTGAACGAGAACGTCGTAGGGGTGCTGCTGAATGCCGGCGGGTTCGTGGGTCGACGCGCGTTTCCTGGACGACGCACACCGTGGAAGCCAGGTCGGCATCCCCGTGCTCAGCGCCGCGAGGGCTGTACCGAGGTGGCCGGGCAGGAAGATGTCGTCGTCGTCGAGGAAGGCGAGGTAATCACCTCGTGCGAGCTGAATGCCGACGAGGCGGACGACGAGGCCCTGCTCAAGGCTGCGTTCGCGACCGATGCTCACGTCGATTCCGCCGACATTGACGACGACTACCTCGACGGAGCCGGGTACGGCGCGCTGGGCGGCGACGCTGGCCAGGGCATGCTGCGCTACGGCGTTCGCGACCACAAGGGTGACCTCGTCAGCGAGGCGGCCGCCACCTACCGGTGGTATGTCCTCAACGAACAGACGCAGTTCGCCGAGCTGGCGGAGGTAGGCCTCGACGCCCCGCCCGCGTCGCTACGGTCGTGCAGGCTACGCCAGCGGGCCGCGCGGGGCTGCGCCGGGACGGACGAGCCGGGCCGGGCCGGGATTGCTTGCGAGATTCACTCATCTGGCTGCCAGTGTCGACGTCGGTCGATACCCTCGTAGCACGGATGCAGCTCGGCCGACTCCGGGGCTGAACACGAGGACCGCCCGAGGGGGATCAGTGACCCAACCAGTCTGGGAGCAGCTCGACCCGCTCAGGTCCAGACGTACCTGCACGTCGTCGGCGCCGACCAGGACCTCGTCCGGGAGCCGGTGCTGTTCACGGTATCGCTGCCAGGCGTCGCGCCAGTGGGACCATGCCAGGGTGCGGGCGGGGAGCGCGGTCCGGTCGATGGTCCAGCGGGCGGGGTGCACGATGCTGCGTCCGCGTCGCAGGCGTGGCAGGAACGGCAGGCTACGCGCGTGCCCCCAGTCGAATCGGCTGCACGGAGCCGTCCACGCCGTCCAGATCTCGGTCAGGAACCGCATCAGGGGCTGCTGGAGGTCGGGTAGCAGCACGCTGTTGAGCAGCAGCGGCTCGACCGGTCGCCCGGAGGTCCGCGACACCAGCCACAGCCGCTGGCCGTCGCCGGTCACCGCGAGGTCCGCGAGCGTCCACGGCGGGTCCGGGTGGAAGTCGCCGACGGGCAGGACGGGCAGCACCGCAGGTGTCCGGGCGACCGCGGCCAAGCGGGCATCCAGCGGCGGGCCGGACAGTTGCACCGTGTCCGCGCCGGGCAGGGCGGTCGGCAGGTTCCGGTAGACGTGCTGGAACGACGCCAGCTCGGCGGGAGAAAGCAGGTGCAGGAACCGGCCGGCGGCGACCCCGGCGTGGCGGGCTCCGCTGACCACCGTCAACGTGAACGCGCCTCGGTCCAGGTCCTGTGGGGTCGCGGCGGCGAGGGTGAACCGTAGTTCGGTGTGTGGGATCTGCGGCCGGTCGTCATCTCCTCGTAGGCGGCCTGTCAGCTCGTCGTCGAGGATCACCTCCGTACAGTCGTTCAGCGCCGACTGCTGGGCGAGCTGCGCGAGGAGCCGGTCGCGGGCGGTGAACACCGCAGGTACACGCCGGGTGGAACCCCGGTATCCGGCGGGAAAGCCCAGAACGTTCAGGACGTCGCGTAACGGCACGGCCGCGCCCGGGCCCCACCGCTGAATGAACGCGCCGTGGTATTCCGCCCATCCCGGCAGGGGCGCTGCCACCGCCACCAGCGTCGACGCGGCACGGGCCGCCTCGTGGAGCACCGCCGGTGGCAGCGTCACCGAGGCGTCGACACGCAGGTCGACCGCGACCCGGTCGCCGGGATCGGGCATCGGGACGTGACGGGCCAGGTGGGAGGCCGGGTCGGTGACAGTCGTCGCCGGCCGCAGCGCCGACAGCAGGACACCCGCCTGGACGAGCGACGCCAACATCCGTTCGGCCGCCCCGGTAGCGGCGGGCAGCGGCCCGGCGACCCGGGCGGCGAGGTCACCGAACATGACCGGGGAACGCGCCGCGCGGATCGCCGCCCGCACCGGCCTGGTCAGACGGATCTCTATGTCCCACCTGCGGTCGCCGTCGCCGCGCAGGCAGGGCAGCACCCACACCTCGCCGCGCTGGTACCCCACCGAGTTCGTCACCACCGCGACGTCGCGCAGCGCCGCCAGGTCCTGCTCGGCGCGCCCGGTGTGCTCGGCGACGAACGTCCCGTCAGGGCGGGTCACCACCTGATGCGCCTCGCCCCACCGAACCGATGCGCGGGCGCCGAACTCGACCGGAGCCACCCCGGCGAAGGTGCCGAACGGTGTCGCCCGGGTGGTCCACCTCAGCAGGTACCGGACCGTCGAGTCGACCATGCGCCCGAACCGGCGGTCGGTGGTCGGCGCACTGGCCACGGTCCGGGTGATCTGTTCGGCCAACTGGGGTGTGGCAGCGGCGACGGCGGTGGCGAATCCCGGCAGCGCCCACACTGCGGCCAGCCACTGCCGCCACTGCTCGGGCTGATCCGTCGTCAGGTCGGGCCACGCGGGCAGGGTCAGACCGCTGGGGTAGGCGGCAACTCTGATCAGCGCCGCACCGGCCGTGGGGAACATGAACGCACCCTCGAAGACGGGGGCCCGGCGCTGGAGACGCCGGGCCCGGGGTGGATCGTCAGGGACGGTTACTTGCTGCCGCCGGAACAGGCGTTCGAGCCCGTGTTGCCCGAGCCGCAGCCGTCGTCGGTGCTGGTGGCGTACCCGCTGGCAGCGGGGCCGGCGTCCACCAGGGTGATGTCCAGGTCGAACTCCTCGAGTTCCATGGTCTCCACTCGCGTGTTCCTTCCTATGCGGAGGTGAAGGTGAGGACGAGGCGACTGTGTCGCTTGTCCAGCACCGTCCCGGCCGGCAGGGCGCCGTCGGGAGTACCTGCGGGTAGGACGTGCAGCACCGGAGAGGGCTCGCCAGCGTCCACCCACGCGCGCATGTGCCCGGCCATCCGTCCCGCCGCCGCGGCGGCGTCGGGCCCGTGAGCGCAGGCGCCGAGGTCGAACGTGTCGTCGGTCCAGCGCAGCGTCGACCGGTAGGAGAACGTCCCCTCGTGCAGGGCGGCGGGCGTACCGAACCGCCAGGCAGGGGCGACGATGCCGGCGTCGACGGCCTCCTGCTGCGCCGAGAGCACCACGAACTGGTCGACCTCATCGGCGAGGCGGGCCGCCAGCCACAGGTCCAGGTCGGCCAGGACGCTACGAGGCGGCAGGCCCACCCCTGCCCATGCCTGCTCCTGCGGCTGCGACAGCAGCCCACCGACCGATTCCGGGTCGACCTGCTGGCCCTCATCCAGCCGCAGGTGGACACCGGCGGCGATGTCGACATACCGCATCTCGTGGGCTCCGGTGCCCCGCATCGCCACGAACCCGCAGAGGCGCTGGCTGTGGCTGACCAGCCGGTCACCGACCCGGCGCAGCGCCCACGACCGGGTCATCCCGAACGTCCGTAGCGGCACCACCAGCACGCCGTCCTCGGCGAGCTGCGCGATCCACGCCGCGGGGATGTCCCACGCCCCGGCCGTCACGATGATCAGGTCGTAGCAGCGCCCCAGGTCGATCGGCTGCTCCGCGTCCGCGCACACCACGCTGACATCGCCGTAACCTGCCACCGCCAGACACGCCACCGCCCGCTCGGTCACCTCCGGGTCGATGTCCACGGTCGTGACCGAACCCGACGGCCCGACCAGCTCGCGCAGCAGCGACGCGTTGTAGCCGCCCGATCCGATCTCCAGCACGTGCCGGCCGTGCAGGCCACCGGTGAGGGCGTCAGCCGCCTGCCCGAGCATCTCCGCGATCAGCCACGGCGCGGACACCGAACTGACGGTCTCATCACCGAGCCGCTTGGTGACGACCGCGGTGTCGCTGCGGTACGCCTCCTCCATCGGGACACCCGGCGTGTACAGCTCGCGGGGAACCACCCGCAGTGCCGCCTCGACCTCGGGCCGCATCGTCAGCCCCTTGGCCGCATGGTCAGCGACCAGCTGGTCGACCATCGCGTCACGGAGGTCGTCGCTGCTCATCGTGTCGACGCTCATGTGCGCGTCACTCTCCTGTTCGTCAGGACCGCCGCCGTTGCGGACGGCCCGCACTTTCCGTTATCCGCCAAGGACGAACACGGCCTCAGACGCCCGAGGACTGTTCCCCTGCTGGGCAGGACGCAGGCCGAACTCACCGGGTGCCCAACCGGCAAGGCGACGCAAGGCGGCCCGGGTTCGATCAAGCCGCAGTCAACGTGAGGTCCGAGCCGTCCCGGCCACCAGCGGTCCCGGATTCCTCGGCAGCGGCGAGAAACTGCGGTACAGGGTCACACGGATCAACTCCCCTCGGGTTGGGCGGTGCCGGGGACCCCTGAGCGGCGGGCGCCGAGCGGTCATGTCCACCACTCAACGCCGGTCTGACCGTGTCGAACACCCTCGACACGGGATTTCGACACGGTCAGACCAGCCCCAGCGCCTCTCGGGGGCCGACTACGACAGGCGGGCGGACAGCCTGTGGAGTTCGTCGAGGATCACGTTCCAGCGGAAGGGCTGATCGTCGTGAGCTGGTCGCAGCGCCTCGGTGGCGGTGAGGCGTACGCCGTGGTCGGCGAGGAGCCGCAGGTGGGCGTCGAACGCGGGGTGGCGGGCGAGGGTGGGTTTGACGTACGGGGAGACGATGATCGGCATGCCTGCGCCGAGAGCTTCGTT
Organism: Micromonospora sp. bgisy143; assembly: GCF_057708145.1. Classification (NCBI taxonomy): domain Bacteria; kingdom Bacillati; phylum Actinomycetota; class Actinomycetes; order Micromonosporales; family Micromonosporaceae; genus Micromonospora; species Micromonospora sp. bgisy143. The sequence goes on along the minus strand of NZ_JBYIRN010000003.1, from coordinate 71,491 downwards.
GAGGATGCCGAGGGCCAGACTGTCGTTGATGCCGGTGGCCCACTTGTTGATGGTGTTGAACGTCGCCGGAACGACCGCGACGGCATCGGCGCGTGGCAGGACGCTCGGTTCGTCAGGATGCCGCTGCCGGTAGCTGACGGGCCTGCCCGTAACGGCGGCCAGCCGATCGTTGGGAAGCCAGGTGTGCGCGGTTTCGGTCGCGATGACGTACACATCCCAGCCGTCGCGCCGCACCGCCTCGACCAGCTCGACGATGCGGCGGGCCGGTGGCGCGGCACAGACCACCAGGTAGAGCAGACGGGCATTCGCGGATCCGGACGTCACGCGGCGATTCCGGCGCGTTCGGCGAGTGCCCGCAGGCCGGGGGTGACGGCGCGCCGCTCACGGGTGAGCAGGTCGCCGATCAGATGGCGCGTCCGGCCGTGCACGTGCACCGTCTGCGGCGCGATGCGTTCGGCTTCGAGCAGGTGCAGCACGGCTGCGGGATCGTTGCCGGGCGAGCAGGCGTAGGCGGCGGCGAGGTCGAGGTGGACCCGGGCGCGGCGGCTCACCAGGGCCGCCGGCAGCGACGAGGTGTCGAGCTGTTCTCCAAGGTGGATCGCCAGCTGAGGCTGGTCCGTTCGGGCGGCGATGCTGATGCGGTGGATCATCACGTTCGTCGGACCGAACCCGGTCCACAGGTCGTTACGATCGGCGCCGAGCCGCCGGGCCAGGGCGTTCGCGTCGTCGAGGTGCCGCTCGACAGCGGCGGGCTGGGCCTGCCGGGCGGCGATCAGCGCCGCGAGCAGAGTCAACGCCCCGTGGGCCGACAGGACACGCGGACCCGTCGACGCGGAGTCCCTCGTGTCCGTCACACCATCGAGAGCGGCCAGCACCACCTCCTCGGCATCGCCGACGCGGTCCGGCATCGCCAGCAGCGCAGTAACCACCGAGAACGCCGCCGCAGCGACGAGCGCAACATCCTCGGCCTGCTCGGCGGCGACACGAGCGGCACGGTCCGCCGCCACCCAGGCAAGGCTGGGATCGCCGAGTTTCACGGTGAGTTTGGCGGCGGCGAGATTCGCCGCCGCCAGCGACCCGACGGCCAGGGCGCGCTGCGTGCCGGTGCAGGTCCGGGTCAACAGGTTCGCCTGCTCGAACGTGTCGGGCAACGCCCGGACCGCCTCGGCATAGTTGCCACGCTGGTAAAGGCTATGGAGATGGGCCACCCGCTGACGGACCTCCGAAAGCGTGAGAGGCTCGACCGGCTGTTTCGGTGCGGCAGGTGCGAGCAGGTGCCGGCGCAGCTCGGCCAGCAGTCGCGACCTGGCATCGTGGTCGGCTTCCTCGCCACGGCCTGCTACCGCGTTGACGACTGAGACCTGCCCGATTCGTGTGGTGCGGCCCGCCTCCGGGCGCTCGCCGTGGAACCGGTCCGGCGGGCGTCGATTGTCGCCGACTTCGCCGTACCTTTCGCCTGTGGCCTCGCCGGCTGCCATCACCGCCTCGGGTACCGCTCCCCACCGCGCCCGCTGTGCCGCCTCGGCCTGCTGTGCCTGGAACCGGGACTGGAGGTGTCGGTAGGCGTCGTAGGCGGCGAGTAGCTCGCCCTGGGCGTCCAGCAGGGTGTCGCACTGCAGCCAGAAGATCCGGTCCACGACCTGCCGGCCCCGCTCGACCATTCCCAGGGTGCTGCGCGTCGTGTGCACCTGGCGTGCGAGGGCTTCCTGAATGAGTCCCCTCGACCTACGCAGGGCGGCGAGCTTACGGCCGAGATCGTCCCTGGCCTGTTGAAGATCCTGGCGATCAATCATGGGCTCGCCTTTCCGTTCGCATCGACCTGCGTCGAGCCGACTGTTGCGGCGCCCCGACGCACGGCGATTCGACGTTAGCGGATCGCACGCGACCTGGGCGTGGAGCTGGTGCGAATGGCGTGCTGGCCTGGCAGAGAGGGCGCCTGTGTCGAAAACCGGCGGGGGGAGCGGGGTTGGCACCTCGAACGTCAGCCACGATCACGGCGGAACACACTTCAGCCATCCCCACTCCCGGCCCAACGGGCACGGCAACCTCAGCCTGCCGCCGTCACCGACAGACACCCCGGACACGATGTGCGAGTTCGGTGGGCATCGGCCCTCTTCGACGAGCGCGGAAGAGCGTGCGGTGATGCCCATAAAGGGCGCGCGGCGCCAGCCCTGCCGCAAGGGCTTTCGGCGGTTCAGTAGCCCCACCGGTGCCGGACGCGGGTTTCGCGTACCGGGATTTCGGGGTGGGGACTTCGGGTTCGTCGCCTACGCCGACACCGACACCGCCCAGGACGTCCTGGTCCGCGTTGTCGGTGGCGACACCGACCCGGGAGCCCAGACCGCCCCCCTCGCACGCGCCCGCGAGTTGTGGTGGCTCTCCCGCGCCGTACGGGCCAAGTACACCGCCATCTCCCGCGCCGTGCCGCTGCTGCTCGCCGGGTACGCCGGCGCCGCCACCACCGCAGCCCTGGCGATCTGGGCCCGGTGACCACGATGACCGCGACCACCACCCTCGTCGTGCAGGACCCCGTCGACGCCTACGAACTGTTCGCCCACGCCCGCACCGTGCTCAGGCTGCCCCTGGACGGCCGATGGCACCTGGTCGACCACGGCCGCGTCCACATGCTGCAAACCCTGCCCGGACAGGGCGCACCGGCCCTGGCCAGCGTGCACCTCCCCGTCGACGGCAGCCGGCACCCCGGCGAGCCCCACGCCGGCATCCCCGGCGGCTACGCCCTGCTCGCCTTCACCACCGACGGCGGCGACACCAACAGGACCCAGCGCCGGCACCGCGACCTCGCCGGCCAGGCTAGTGCGTGGCTGACCCACCGACGGCTTCGCTGGACCTGGTCACACGCCGACGGGCCCTTCACGACCAACCACGCCGATCTTGCGACCAGGGGCCAAATAGTTGATCTTTTTGGGGGTCTGCGCGGTCCCTGATCGCTGCCACGGTGGTTGACCGCTGTGAGTCGATCTCCTCTGAGCATCGGCGAGCTGGTCGAGCACTGGACCCTTGTCCCTGCTGAGCTGGACCTGGTTGCGTCCAAGCATGGCGAGATACGGCCGGGTTCGCGCTGTTGCGGAGGTTCTACGACCGGTACGGCCGCTTCCCGCGAGGTTGGGCAGATCTGCGCCCGGAGGCGATGGACTTCGCCTCTCGCCAGGTCAAGGCGGAGCCGGGTTACTTGGCGTTCTACGGAGACCAGGGCCAGCGGATCCATCACACCCCCAATCGGCTAGATCAACCCGACAACGCACCCAGAATCCAATCCACGGATTCAGGCTAAGGTCCGGTCCGGCAGCGGAACAGGGGCGCAGGACCGGCGGCAGGGTGGGGCGAGCGCCCCACCCTGCCGTTGAACTCAGCCGATCTGCAGGGTCACGTCGTCCAGCACGAAGCTGGTCTGTAGGTAGGCGTCCTCGGTGCCGGTGAAGGTCAGCGTGACCGTCTGGCCGGCGTACGCGCCGAGGTTGACGGTGCGCTGCGTGTAGCCCGTGGCAGCGTTCATGTTGGACAGCGACGCCACGGTGGTGCCGTTGGCCTTGATCGTGAACACGTCGTAGGCGAGCGCCCCGTACTCGTTCGTGTCGATGTGCAGCCAGTAGGTCAGTACCGCACTGGTGCAGCCCGACGGGATGGTGACGGTCTGGCTGATGGCCTCGGTCGCGGTGTAGCCGTATCCGCCGAGCCACGCGTACCGGGTGCCGCTGCGCGGCACCTGCCCGATAGAGGTGCCGATCGCGCCGGTGGAGCCGGTCCACGGCGAGGTGCCGCTTTCGAACCCGCCGTTGAGGATCAGCTGGGCGGCGGTGCAGCCGCCCGGTCCGCCGGTCACGGTCAGCGTGTACGTGGTGCTGTGCGACACCGACCCCGTGCCGGTGATGGTGATGGTGTAGGTGCCGCCGGCCACCGACGAGCCGACCGCGATGGTGGCGGTCGACGAGCTGCCGGAGGTGACCGACGACGGGCTGAACGAGACCGTTACGCCCGTGGGGGCGCCGCTGGCGGTCAGGGTCACCGTCTGGGCGCTGCCCGAGGTGGTGGCGGTGCCGACGGTGGTCGTGGTGCTGGACCCCGCGTTCACGGTGCCCGACGAGGGGCTGGCCGAGATCGAGAAGTCGTTGGTCGGCGTCGAGGTGCCGACCGCCCGGTTCCACAGCGTGTAGGCGATGCCGTCGGCAGCCCGGTTCAGCGCGGTGGCGTCGATGTTGCTGAGGGTGTCGCACGAGGAGTGGTAGCAGGAGTCGTAGGACTGACCGGCCGTGCCGCCCCACTTCGACGCCTGGGCCGACGTCTTGGTGGCGCTGGCGCCCATCGCGTAACCGGAGGTCGGGATGCCCGCGTTCTGGAACGAGTAGTCGTCGGAACGGCCCTGGCCCTCGACGTTCTCCTCCGGCTGCAGGCTGAGGGAGTCCCAGTACGCCTTCATCGGCTGCGACGCGGTCGAGGTGATGTTGTTGATGAAGTAGCCGCCGTTCTTCGACGCGATCATGTCGAAGTTGTAGTAGGCCTTGATCGCCGTTCGCTGGGTACTGGTCAGCGAGTTGACGTAGAACTTGGAGCCGTTGAGGCCCTGTTCCTCGTCGGTCCACCAGCCGAAGCGGACCTTGTTCAGCATGGTCGGGTTCTGCGCGGCCAGCGCGAGGGCGACCTCGAGCAGCGCCGCCGAGCCGGAGCCGTTGTCGTTGATGCCCGGACCGACCGAGACGCCGTCCAGGTGGGCGCCGAACATGTAGACGTTGCTCGCGTTACCGCCCGGCCACTCGGCGATCAGGTTCGGGCCTGCACCGCTGGTGCAGCCGGAGGTGCAGGGCTGTTCGGTGACGGTGAAGCCGGCGGCCTGCAGCTTGCCCTTGACGTACGCCACCGACTGCAGGTAGCCCTGGCCGGTCGAGCGGCGGGTGCCGCCGTTGTTGGTGGCGATGGTGCTGAGCTGTGTCAGGTGCGCCTGCACGTTGGCGACGTCGATGTCCGGCGCGGTGCCACCGGGGGTGCCGCCGTTGACCGTGAGCGTGTACTGCGCGGTGTGGGTGATCGAACCGGTGCCGGTCACGGTGATGGTGTACGTGCCCGCAGCCGCACTGGAGGTGGTCGCCACCGTCATCGTGGAGCTGTTGCCCGACGTCACCGACGTCGGGCTGAACGACACGGTGACCCCCGACGGGGCACCCGAGGAGGTCAGCGACACGGTCTGGGCGCTGCCGGAGACGGTCGCGGTGTTGACCGTCGCGGTGACCGAGGAGCCCGCGTTGACGCTGCCCGAGGTGGGGCTGACCGAGACGGAGAAGTCGGTGCTGGAACCGGTGCAGGTCGGGTCGCCGGTCTGGGCCGGGACCGCGACCGCGTTCCACGCGTCCTTGGTCCGGTTGAACAGGACGCACGAGGAGTCCAGGTTCTTCGCGGCGGTCAGGGTCGCGGTGCGGTACTTCTTGTGGGTCATGCCGGAGGTCTTCAGCAGCATGCCGCCGTAGAAGATCTTTCCGGCGGACTGGATGCCCACGCCGGTGACCGACGACGGGCCGCCCGAGCAGATGGGGCTGTTCGGCTTGCCGCCGCCCGGCGCGCTGCCCTCGGCGAGCAGGTAGAACCAGTGGTTGAGCGGACCTGCGGCCGCGTGTACCTCGGTGTTGGGAATCGACGAGGAGTAGCAGTTCGGGTGGCCGCCGACCAGCGAGGGGTTGTACATGTTGCGGATCGGGCCGTCGCCGACGAGGTCGATCTCCTCACCGACCAGGTAGTCGGGTTCGTCGTAGGCGCTGGACTGGTTGGCGTATGCCTCGGTCAGGGCGCCGAAGATGTCGCCGGTGGCTTCGCCGAGGCCGGCTTCGGAGCTGGTGCCGCCGGGGGTGTTCTGGTCCATGCCATGGCCGAACTCGTGACCCACCACATCCATCGATGAGATCCAGTTGCCTGCCGAGTTCTTGCCGATCGTGATCGTCGAGCCGTCCCAGTAGGCGTTCTGCTCGTTCAGGCCGACCTTGATCGGCCAGCTGCCACCGTTGCCGTTGTGCCCGTTGCGGCCCAGCCAGGCCGACAGCATGTCCCATTCCTTCTGCGCCGAGTACACCGCGTCGACGCAGCCGGTCTCCTTGCTGGTGCCCACCCCGTTGCCCCAGCTGTCGTCCGCGCCGGAGAAGACGGTGCTGGTGCTGTAGTCCTGGCAGTTCAGGCCGGTGCGCGTGGTGTCGCGCAGGTAGTACGTGCTGCCCGACTGCGACGTGGTGATCGACAACGGGCTGGGCCCGTTCCACTTGCCGGTGCCGGAACCGGCCGCGGCGTCCTCCTGCTTGGCCAGCACCTGGCCGTTGCGCGCGTCCACGAAGACATGCAGGTGGCTGGGGGCCGAGGCGGTGCGCCCGGCGACGACGACCTCCCACGCGAGTCGCGCGGTGCTGTCCTTGACGTGCACCACGAGGGTGCGTGACTCGACCTGGTCGACCTTGGTGAGCAGGCCCTTGGCGGTCTGCTCGGCGCGGTCGGCGGCGACCGTCGGCACGACGGAGACGTTGATCTTCGTCTTGGTGGCGGCCGAGATCGCCCGGATGGCGCCCCGGCCGTCGGCGAGTACGGCGGCGTCGCCGCCGACCACCGGCAGGCCCCGGTAGGTGCGCTCGTAGGCAATGGAGAACAGGCCGTCCACCCACGGGATCACCATGCGACGGTCGTACTGCTCGAAGGGGCCTTTCGCCAGCGCGTCGTGACCGCCGTCGGCAGCGCGGTCGGCTGCAGAGATCGCCAGCGACAGCGGGCTCTGTGCAACCGTGGGTGTAGGGGGCGGGGTGGCTGCGGTCGACTGGGTGGCCACCCCGGTCACGGTGCCCAGGGTAAGCGCAACCGCGACAGCGGCCGCCATGGCAGTTCTTCGATACATCGCAATCCTCCCGCCGAGATGGGTTGAGGGGTGTGGCAGCAGGGCCCGTGTTGATGGGATCTCCGGCAACCGGTGACAGCTCGGCTTTGGCGATGACACTAGGAACGGCGGAGGCTGGCCGAAATCAGGGCAACCCCTTGCTCTGGTGCGCGAAGGACCGTCGGGCGCACTATGATCCGGTGCCAGATTCTGCGACGGCAGTGAATGCGCATCAGGGGGCCACCGGCACCATGCTGCCGGTGGTACCGGGCGTCGTGCGCGGCGCCCGTCGGGTGGTGCTGTTCGGTCCGCCCGGGATCGGCAAGACCGCTGCGGCCGGTGTACTCGGGCAGCAGCTGGGCATGCCTGTCCTAAGGCTGGCTCCGAGCCCACAGGACGCCCAGGTCCCCTACACCGGACTGCTCGAACTCGCACTGGCCCTCCAACCGCTGCCGGCCGCGCGGGAACTCGCGACCGGAATCGACAAGGCCGTCGGAGTGCCGGGCTCTGCCGATCCCGCCGGGACCGCTCTACGGCTGCGCCGGTTGACCGCCACCCTGCTGCTGGACACCCCGCCTCTGACACTGGTGGTGGACAACGCCCAGTGGCTGGATACGGCCAGCGCGGCCGTCTTGCGTTGGGCACTGCGCCTGGCTCCCGACCTTCCCGTCATAGCCGCAGAGCGAATCTGGCGCCCGGGGAGCGAAGGCCACTGGTGCGGCGAGGACCCCTGTGCGGTACGCATCCCGGCGCTGACACCCGATCAGGTCGCAACCCTGCTGTCGCCGTACCGGCTAACCCCCTACGAGGTCACGCAGACCCACATCCGCAGCGGAGGGAACCCGGCCCTAGCCCTCGCATTCGCCGGGGCCCGCAGCCGCGCCACCGACCTGCCGGCCGCTCAGGGTCTCGTAGACGACCTGGTCCTGCCGCCGGCCGCCCGCCGACTGGTGAACGAATGGCTGGGCACTGTGTCGGCCGAAGTTCAGGAACTGTTGACGGTCGCCGCACTCGACGACCGGCCCGACCGCGAACTGCTGAGCCGCCTCGCCGGCCCGCCCGCCGACAACCTTCTCGCAGAGGCCGAGGCAGCCGGACTGATCAACATCGGGCCGGCCGACGGGAAGATCCGGTTCGCCGCCTCCGCGATCGGTGCCGAACTCGCGGCCCGACCGCCGGTCGCCACACGCAGGCTCCTGCACACCCGCCTGGCCGAAGCCAGCCGCGACAGCATCCGCCGCGACCGTCACACCACGCTGGCGGCCGACACCAACGACCCGCAGTCGGCCGACCGCGCCGCCCGCGCCGCCGCCCGCGCCCGGCTGCGCGGAGAACCCGCACTAGCGGCCGAACTCTCCCTCCTCGCCGCCGAACGTACCCCGGAGACCGACGCCGACCTGCTCACCGAACGGGCGCTGACCGCCGTACGCGACGCCGCCCACAACGGCGACCTGCCCCGCGGCCAGGCCGCCGTCCGCCTCGTCCTGCACCACGACAGCAGCCCCGCCAACCGCGTCAACGCCCTCATCTCCCTGATCGACTCAGGCGGACAGCACCTGCACAACGGCGACAAGCTGTTCGCCGACGCACTTCACGAAGCGGCCGGACATCCGGACCTGACCGCGCAGATCCTCATCCGCCAGGCGATCTGGGCCAACGTCAACGGCGATCCCGACCGGGCGTGCGCCCAGGCTGCCCGGGCCGCCAGCCTCGCCCGGAGCGCTGGCGACACCGCCACCACCGCCATGGCCCTCACGATGCAGGCCCGCATCCAACGCATCCTCGGCCGCCCCCAAGCCGAGACCACGCTCGGCCACGCCCTGTCCCTGCCACGCAGCACTCACATCCCCGTCAACGCCAGGCCCGAACAGCTCTCCGCCCGGCACGCCATCTTCGACGACCGTCTGGACGAAGCCCGCAGCGCACTGCTGCCTCTGCTCGTCGAAGCCGAGCGGACCGGAGACGCCGAAGCCACCGTGGATGTCCTGCGCAGCCTCGCCGAAGTCGAGATCCGCGCCGGACGGTGCGGACTGGCCCTCGACTACGCCGGCCGCGCCCTGTCGCTTACCGACAGAGCCGCCTTGGACCCCGCACCAACGTGCTACACCTCCGCCCTGGTCGAGGGCACCGCCTCGTGCACCGACTCCGCCCTCGCTCACGCACGCCGCGGGGCGGACACCTCCCGCCGGGAGGACAACAAAGTCTTCCTCTCCCGAAACCTCTTCGTCCTCGGACATCTTCTCCTGGTCACCGGGCGTCCGAAAGAAGCCCTGGAGGCGCTGGAAGAGGTCCGTACGCTTGAGAAGCGCCAGCAGGTCCGCGACCCGTCCGTCCTGCGCTGGCACGCCGACCTCGCCCAAGCCCTCATCTCCCTCGGCTACCTCGACCAAGCCCGCAAACTGCTGACCGATACCCGTCGCACCGCGACTGATCTAGATAGAAGCTGCGTCCTCCCCGTGCTCGACCGCTCCCAGGCACTCCTGGAAGCCACCCTGGGCAACTACGATGCGGCCGCCGACCTCCTCACCGCAGCAGCCGACCACCTCCGCCACCTGCCCATCGAACACGGTCGAACCCTCCTGGCCCTCAGCCACACCGAACGACGCGGACGCCGACGCGCCAGCGCCCGCACCGCGGCGCAGAGCGCCGCCGACCTCTTCAGCACGCACCAGGCACACCCCTGGATCGAAGCCGCCACCCGCACCCTCCACCAACTGGAGCCCGTCCCCGCGCACAGCAGTACGCTCCCCTGCCTCACCTCCGCCGAACAGCGCTGCGTCGAGCTCGCCGCCAGCGGAGCGACCAACCGCGACATCGCCACCGCCCTCACCATCAGTGTCAAAACAGTCGAAGCAAACCTCACCCGCGTCTACCGGAAGCTCGGCATCCACTCACGCGTCCAACTCGCGCACCTTGCAGCCCTGACGGCAGCGCCGGCAGAAGCCCTGCAGCCCGGCCTGGCGCATCAGCCTGGCAACGCGTTTGCGCCCACTTCCGACTCCGGTGCCCAGGCGTAACTCGGCGTGCGGCGTAAAGGAGCGGGTTGGGCGAGGATCGCACGTGCTTCCCCGGACAGCATCCTCGCTACGTCAAGTCGCAAAATGCCGTGACGAGGATTTAGAATCGAGAAAGTTGACACAAAAAGCAACAGAGGCGGCCGGTTTGCTACTGTAACCGCCAGCAACGGAGCGCAGCAGCTATCCAATGCGACCAACAAACAGAGGTAATGAACGGCTGAATCGCAGGCAGTCGGCCTACCGACATGCATAGATGACGGTCTTAGGAAACCGATGCTCTATCCCCTGACCCGCAAGGGCGCGGGGGCCTAGTCTCGCGACCTGGGGGCTCACCTGGGGTGGCAGAGGGTGTCCCAGTTCTCCACACCCAGTTTTTTCAGCCCAGGAGCACGCCGGCATACCGTTGCTCGACTGCTTGTTGCACCACCGCGAGCCGGTGCGGTCATGACTCACCGTGTCACCACCGGACGAGCTCACCGCACCTCTACCCTGGAGAACTATGGACAGGATCGCCATCATCGGCTGTGGCGGCAGCGGCAAGTCCACCGTCGCACGCCAGTTGGCCCGGGTCCTCGACGTGCCGTTGACACACCTCGACGCGACCTACTACAACGAGCACTGGAAGCCGCTACCGCACGACGAGTTCGCCGCCCATCAGGAAAAACTCGTCGCTGGGGAACGGTGGATCATCGACGGAAACTACGCTGGCACCCTGCCCATCCGGCTCACCGCCGCCGACACCGTGATCTTTTTCGACCTGCCCGCCACGACCTGCCTGTGGAGCATCGCCCAGCGCCGCTGGCGTTACCGCGGCGGACAGCACCAGCAGGACGGCGTCTACGACCGCATCACCTGGAACTTCGTCCGCTACATCCTTGGCTACCGGCGCACCATGCGCCCGCGAGTCCAGAACCTGCTCCGCAGGCACGGACAACACGTCCGCTTGATCACTCTCACCAGCCGCCGCGAGGCCGCCCATCTGATCAAACGCGTCTGCGACGAGCATCAGACCATGACCTGACCGCAGCGGGACCGGAGGCGGCAGATGTCGACCAACCCGTTTCTTGACCCCGCATTGGTTCACGGGGACCTCTATCGGGGCAGCGGCCGGTTCGCTGACCGCACCCGCGCGCTGCATTGCGCCAAGACCAGCGGAAGCGACGTCGCCCAATCGATTCCCTACTTCCCGGAATTCTGGACCTTGAATGGAGGTCCACGACAGCTGGCCAATGACGAGGATTTGGACATGCGCCACTTGAGAAAGTAGGACTATCGGTGCAGCGACTGGCGGTTCTCAAGTAAGGCGCGGTCGCCAGCCACTCCATGAAGTGCGGCAACTAAGGCTGATTCGGCCAAGGCCACAATTTCGGAGACCTGCTTCAAGCTCCTTTCCGATAGCCGTGCAGGTGCGAGGCCCGCGTCGGCCGCGGTGCGGCTCAGATCGGTTCGCTGATCTGAGGTGATGCCGCCGATGGGTTCACGGAAGCTGAGGATGTCCCGAGCGGCGTAGCCATCCTTGGAATCGATGGCTCTCTGGGCGGTCCGGTGCAGCATGTCTGCCACGACTTCGGCCCGAGTAGGACTGGCGAGGATGGCGGTGGCGAGTCCGAGCCGTGCGCGGTAGGACGCATAGTTAAGTGCGGATATAGGCGTTGCAAGATTTTCGGTGGCGATCATGAGGTGGTGGCCGGCACCTGCGTCTGTAGGCGCGGCGCAGACCAGGTTGAGGCAGACAGCTACCTGGCGTTCCCACGGCTGGGTGAGGATGCTGCTACCGAGGATCTTGCGCCCCTGATCGGGCTTGCCCTGGACGCAGGCGGCGATGATGGCCGCTTGGCGTCCTTCCATGAGATGACCGCCGATGCCGTTGTGCTTTTGGGCCAAAGCAGCGGCGTCGGCCCAGCGGTTACTCAGGGCGAGAATGCGGATTCCTTCGCCGAGCAGTTGCAGCCAAACCCACTCTCGCAGTTTGCGGCGTTCGCTCGCTCCGCCGTCGAGGGTGGAGGTGGGCAGGGACTGGTCATCCACGATCAGGTCGGTGCGGTGGGTCACGGCGTCGTACATCGCCTCCAAGAGGCGCAGTGCTGATGCGCCGTGATCGGCGCGGATCTGGAGACGAGCCAGGTTGAGGACGGGTTCGAGCATGTAGCGAGCTTCGAGGATCGACAGCGGCCGGCCCTTGTGGTGATAGGCGTTGATGTGCTGCCAGCACAACTTTCGGGCGAGGTCAGGCATGCCGGCGTCACTGGCGATGAGCGCCGCCTTGTTCAGGGTGTGTGCCGCGTCGGGCATCCCGTGCTCACGCTTCTGGATCGCGGTTTCGGCGGAGTCGGCGATCTCTTTGAGACGCAGCGGTAGGGCTGGGCAGTCGGGGCGGGGGCGGCCGAGGAGCGGGAAGTAACGCAGGGCGGCGGCGACGCTGGCGTGGTACATGATCAGCTCCTGGGCAGGATGGCGGCGGTCGCGGCGTGGGCGAGGATTCCTTGTGCGTGGGCCGGTAGGTCGAGCCGGTTCCAGTGGAAGATCACGATCTGGGCGAGAACGGCGCGGATGCCTCGGCGAAGTCGTCCGGCGTGCCCGGCGTCGGCGAGCTGGCGGCCGGCGGTGGCAAAGGCTGCGTGCCAGGCGTCGGCCTCGCTGCAGGGTCCATCGGGGGCGAACATCGCGTCAGCGGGGACCGCGAGGAGGGGTCGCATCTGGGCGGCAAGCTGGTCGACGCGGCTGGTGTCGGCGGCTGCCGGGGCAGGGCGCATCTGGGCTACCTGGTCGAACACGTCCGCTGCCTCGTACCAGTCGAGTCCCGCGTGGCGCTGCAGGGTTCGGATGAGCAACAGTGACAGCTCCCTGCGGCCGAGCGGGGGCGCATGATGCCCGCTGTAATCGAGGACGCCTCGGCTGTCGGCGCAAAACAGCTCGTGCACGATGGCCATGGCGGTGTCTCCGCCGAACGCTCCCGTCTCGGGCTCGTAGATCCCTGGCTTCCAGCCGGCGAGCACTCCGCTGGCGGTGAGGTCAACGAGCAATGCGCGTATGGCCTCGGGATGGGCGCCGCGGACGCGGATCCGCCAGTACGGGTGTTTGCGCAGGAACCACCAGCCGGTCTGCCCGTCGAGTTGGTCGAGGCGCGGGGCAACCTCCGTCCGGAGCACGGCCTCGGCGGTGTTCCAGTCGACCGGCTTGATGTGGGCATGAAGCCAGGTGTCGTTGTGGCGGCGGTGCAGAGCGGCGAGTCCGGCGGTGCGGTAGGTGTGCACCGCCGCGTCGACATCGTCCACGTCGATCCCGGCCTCGGCAGCCGCGGTGGCCATCGGAGCGCCCGCGAGGACCGCCTCCACGACAGCGGCCATCCGATAGGGGCTGATGGTCAAGCGATCAGTAGACATGCGTCCCACCTGGTGCGAGGAGGTGTGTTCGTGCGCGCGGTTTCCGACGCGAGCGAGCAGCCAGGGCGGCCCGTGAGCAATCCGGCGTGGTCGGGGCTGGAGATGCACCGGAGGCGTTCAGCCAGCGCGGGAAGCTGCGCGGCGATATCCGATGTGCGGGCGTCTCGGGCCGCCCGGTAGGCAGTCGCGTAGAGCCCGGCGACGCCGTGGCAGATGCCCGGCTCGGTGAGCCGGTCGAGTTGAGTGCAGCTCAGGCTGGCCGCGAGCGCCGCCTCGGCTGCGGCCTGGCGGGTGGGCTGGTGGGTGGCGATGGCGGCAAGTTGGAGGGCTCGTGCAATGCCGGGCGTGCCGTAGCACCACGCGGGCCTGCCGGAGCCGTCCTGTGCCGGGCCGCCGATTCGGAGGTCATCGCGGGTGAGCCACTGCGGCCACCAGGGTCCGTGCATGCTGTCCTGCTGCCACCGTTCGAACCAGGAGCACAGACGCTCGATCGCCTCTGCCTGCCGCTCGACTTGCCAGCCGGCGCGTAGGGCGAGGGCGAGCAGGGCGAGAAGGCCAGAGGCGCCGTGGGCCATTCCGAGGTTGGCGTGGCCGCCAGGAGTAGGCAGCGTGGGGTCGGGGTCGTGGTCGACCCACCAGCCGGGCAGGTGCTGCTCGTCGGTGTGGGGTTCGGTGAGCCGCGTGATGTAGGTCAGCAGGTCGCTGAGTTCGTCGCTGTCGGGCAGGTCTCGGAGCAGGAGCGCGCCGAGCCCGGTGAGGCCGTAGAACAGGTCGTACTCGGCGAACGCGGCGGCCCGGCCGTGTCGCATGCGGATGTCCGCGTCGATGAGGCGTTCCCGGACAAGCCGCCGGACATGCAGGGTGAGGTATCGCCGGGCGGCGGCGTACCGCTCGTGGCCATCGGTAGCGGCGGCGTTGAGCGTGAACAGGATGGCGGGTGCGCCGTAGTACAGGCCCGCGTGACGTCCAGCATCGACGGAACTGCTCGTAGCCTGCCTGACGAGGCGGTGCGCCGTCGCCCAAGTCCCGGCCCCGTTAAGAGCCTGCTCGATCGCCAACAGGGCCGGCCCGACGCCACCGGTAGCAAGCGACTGCCCATCGGCTTCGTCCGCCGCGGCATTGAGCTGCCCGCTGGCGGCGGTCATCGGGTGCCTGCCGTCGTCAGGCAGCGCATCGCTGCGGCTCGCGCGGCGTGGTTGGTGGCGCGCTCGAAGTCGGGGTCCACGCCAACCGCGCGGACGTGGTGCTCATGCAAGAGAGTCCGCAGCACGGTGGTGGGGTCGCGCTGCGGCAGCAGGCACGCATGGTAGGCGGCCAGGGCGCGGTCGTGGGCCTGCCAGGCGGCGGCGGTGGTGTCCCCGCCGGGAAGGGCCCGTAGGCCGTGGTAGTCGCTGCTGGGGTCGGCTAGCCGGCGGGCCAGGTCGGTGATGGCGCGCTCGGCCGGTGCCGTGGCCTGCTGGAGGCAGGCCAACAGGTTGCGGTAGCCAGTGCATGGGTCGGGGGCGAAGGCGGCAGCGAGTCGTGCCATGGATGCTGCGGCAAGCGCCTGAGCGGGTATGCCGGCCTTCTCAGCGGTGCGGAGTTGCGCGATGGCGGCGGTGGTGTCGGCAGCGAAGACCTGCTCGGCGGCTTGCAGGGCGGGGCCGTGACCGTAGCGGGCGGGATGCTGGTGGTACGGGGCGAGGATGAGCTGGGCGGGCAGCGCGCGGGCGGCGAGGTCGGCGGCGAACTCGGCCAGGGCCGCGTACACGGCAGCGTGTACGGGGGGTTCGGCGAGTCGCAGGTACAGGGACAGGTGCTGGTCGGCTTCGACGCGGATGGTGTCGCGGTGTCGCCTGATCCACCAACGCTGGAGGCCGAGGCCGGCGAGCTGGTCAGCCAGTCGCGGTAAGTGGGTCATGAGGAGTTCATCGAATCGGGCCGGCGTGCCGATGAGCTGGGCGTGTAGGACGGCGGAGGTACCGGGCCGCAGCGTCTCACCTGGGGGTGCGGTGACGGGGAGGCGACGGATCGGCGGCGCGGTTGGCGTCATTGCGGTGAGGAATTCGACGCGTCGACCGTCGGTCCAACCGTGGCCCTCGACAGAGACATCTTCGCGGAGTTCGAGTCGTTCGGCGCCGCTCAGCCGGGCTCGTAAGAGGGCCCGGTCGAGCGGGTGGTCCAGGTTGAGAGGGAGCCGGAGCTCGCTGTGGCAGGCCACCACGCGAGCGGGGACGCGCCACCGCCGCCGCCACTCGGCCAGGGCCACATCCCACGGGTCCTCGGTGTCCCCTGCGTCCCCTGCCGTATGGGGCGGCAGATCGGGAGAGGTCAGTAGCCAGCGCGCCGGGGCGAGAATGATGCGACCGTGGCGGATGCGGGGGATGTAGGGCAGGTTGCGGGCGGTGGCGCCGTGATCGAACGGGCCGAAGGCGATGCTGCGGGCGTCGGCGACCTCGGCGAGGAACCTGGCTAGCGGTGGGCTCTGCACGATGGTGTCCAGGGCGTGCGGGATGTGCGGAACGATCCGCCGGCCGGTGGGCCGGTGGACGAGGTACATCTGTTCGCCGTCGGCCGTTACGGCTACCTCGTCCACGCCGATGTCCGGCCAGTCGGGCTGCTCGGACAGCGGGAGCACGAAGGGCAGGATGCGGCCGACGCGGGTGACGTTCTGGTTACGCGGCAGGCGGGGCGGGAACGACACCTGCACCGTTAACGCCTCGTCAGGTTCGGTGGTGAACGAGGCGGCGATCTGCTTTTGCTCTGATGGGTGGAGGAGGTAGGCGAATCTGCCGGCCATGCTCGACGGGGTGCGGGGGGCACCGGTGATCTGCACCGTGAACTCCCCTCGGTCAATGGCGTCGGCGGTGGCGGCGTGAACGGCGAAGGCGACCTCCACCCGGGACGGCGGGACGGCGGTGCGGTGATCGCCGACGGTGAGCGCCTTGACGTCAGCATCGGTGAGGTGGATCTCGTCGGCGCCGTCCAGGATCGCTCGCTGGATGAGGGCCTGCAGGTGCGTGTCACGTTCGGTGATGACCCGCCAGGCGGGACGGGCGCGGGGCGCGCCGAGGAACCCGGTCGGGTAGCCGAGGCCGGAGTCAGCAAGCAGTTCCCGGACGGGCACCAGTGCGCCGGGGCCGTAGCGGTCGCGGAAGCGGGCGTGGTAGTCCAGCCACGCCACCGTCCCGAATGGCTGCGTGCTCAAGCGCATCAGCACGTCCACGGCGCGCGCCGCCTCGTCCAGTACCGGCGGCGGGATACTGATCTGGGCATCAAGGAGCATGTCGACCGCGATTTGATGCTCTGCGTCGGGCGCCAGCACACTCATCGGCTCAACCACCTCAGCCCGGACGAGCATCGCCTTCGAGCCGTCTACCTGCACGTTGTGGCGCGTCAGCAGTTGGCGGATAGCGCGGAGCTGCTCGAAGCTGCTCGCCACTTCGGGCAGTTCGGCCGCACCCGCGCTGCTGAGGACGTCGATGACATGGGTGAGGCCATCCACGGCGGTCATCGGCGGGCGAAGGTTGGTGATGAGGAAGCCACCGTCGATCAGGCCGTGCAGCATCGCCTCGACGGTGGAGGCCGGCACCTGAGGCACCTCGTGCGCGACCCGTGCGAGGAGGTGATCGACACGAATCGGCCACGTCGCGAGCCGTAAAACCAGCCCTACGGCTGCCGTGTCTTTGGTGGATGTCTCCCGCAGCATTCCCGGCGTCCGCTCCCCCACCGGTGTCTGGGCCGCGACGATGACGCGGCCGTCACGCATGCCGGCGGCGCTGTCGGCCACGACGAGCAGCCGTCGCCGCAGAGCGTGATGCGCCTCCACGCGATCAGTGACCTGAGTGAGCCATTCGCCGTCTACGCGGGCTATCGCGCGATGCCGCTCTCCGAAGGTGGCGGCGGCCGGACCGACAGAAGCGGTCGTAATGCCGGCGAAGACCCCGAAGGGAGTGGTCCGCCGTTCCCACCGCAGCAGGTAGCCGCACGTCGCGAGGACGGCGCGGCGGACAGCGCCGGCCGTTACGTGTGTCGCGTCGTACGAGATGAGCTGATCGACCCGACGAGCCAGGTCCGCGCTCGCCAGTGAGATGGCGTCCCGGACTTCTGGTCGACCCCACTGGTTGGCCAGCCATGCGAGGCCAGCCTCGGCGCTGGCCGCGGGGCCTATCAGGTTCGCTCCGGGCTCGGGGGCGAGGTCGCCGGGGTCGGTGTTGGCTCGGACCAGCACCGGGCCGATCGGCTGAAAAGTGCGCTGGGGCGGCACTGACGCCTCCTGCCGCGGAGAAGGGGTAAGGGCCCGGGGGGGGGGGGGGGGGGGGGGGGGGGGGGGGGGGGAGGGGTTTTGGGGAGGGAGGGGGGGGGGGGGGGGGGGGGGAAGGGGGGGGGGGGTGGTAGATGGTGGGCGGCGGTGTGCGCCGAGGGGGGGGGAACAACAGAGAAGGCACACCCCCCGCCCCCCCCCCCCCCCCCCCCCCCCCCCCCCCCCCCGGCACGGTCAGCCCTTGTCCGAACCGTCGTTGGCGTCGCGGACGAAGTAGCGCTGGAACACCACGAAGATGATCGCCACCGGGATGGTGGCGAGCAGCGCCGCGCCCAGTTTCAGCGGGTACTGGGTGCCGCTGCCCAGTGAGCCGCTGACCAGGTCGGCGAGGCCGCGCGGCAGGGTGAACAGGTCCGGGTCCTGCACCGACACGAGGCTGTGCGGGAACTCGTTCCAGGAGCCCTGGAACGACAGGATGGTCAGGGTGATGAGCGCTGGCTTAGCCATCGGCAGCACCACCGACCAGAAGGTGCGGAAGATGCTCGCCCCGTCGATGCGGGCGGCCTCCTCGACACTCACCGGGATCGACTCGAAGAACTGCTTCATGATGAACACCCCGGCCGCGTCGGCCAGCAGCGGCACCACGAGGCCGGCGTAGCTGTTGTAGATGCCGAGCTGGTTGAGCACCAGGAACTTCGGGATCAGCAGGACCACCCCGGGGACCGCCATCACCGCGATGACGGCGGCGAACAGCCCGCCGCGCCCGGCGAACCGCAGCCGGGCCAGGGCGTACCCGGCGAGCGAGTCGAAGAACACCCGCCCGAGGGTGACCAGCACGGTCACCAGCAACGAGTTGCCCAGCCAGAGCGGAAAGTTGGTGCCCGCGAAGATCCAATCGAAGCCGGCCAGGGTGAGCGGGTCCGGGATCGGTGAGAGCGGGTTGGCCGCCGCGTCCGGCTCGGTCTTGAGCGAGTTGCCGATCTGGATGACGAACGGGTAGAGGAACACCAACCCGAAGAAGACCAGCGTCGCGTACCCCAGGAAGCGGGTGGCCAGGGTCCGGGCCCCGCGTTGGTCGCCGCGCGCGGGCCCGGCCGGGCGGTCGGTGAGCACGGCCATCTCAGGACCTCTCCGGTACGCGCCGACGCCGCCAGCCGCGGCGCGGCCGGTCGGTGTCCCGCTCGGCCAGCGCGCGGCGCTGGATCAGCGTGAGCACGATGATGATCAGGAACAGCACGAACGAGATCGCCGCGCCGGAGCCGTAGTCGAAGTCCCGGAAGGCGGTCCGGTACGACAGGTACGCCGGGGTGAGGGTGGTCTTGGCCGGGTCGCCCTGGCTCATCACGTACACCTGGTCGAAGACCTGCCAGGAGCCGATCAGGCCGAGGGTGAGCACCAGGAAGGTGGTCGGCCTGATCATCGGCAGCGTGACGTACCGGAAGCGCTGCCAGCGGGACGCGCCGTCCAGGGTGCTCGCCTCGTCGAGGGTCACCGGGACGTTCTGGAGCCCGGCCAGGAACATCAGCATGAACGTGCCGGAGGTCGTCCAGACGACCAGCGTGATGATCGAGGTCATCGCCACGCTGGGGCCGGCCAGCCAGTCCCACCAGGTCAACCCGAACGGACCGCCGTCGGTCAGCGCCGCCGGGGGCGTGTCGACGCCGACCGCGCCGAGGAGCAGGTGCAGGACGCCCCGGGAGTCGGCGAACCACTCCGGTCCGTCGATGCCGAGGAAGCCGAGCAGCGCGTTCACCGCACCGGAATTGGCGAACAGGAAGAGGAACACCACGCTGATCGCGACCGAGCTGGTGACCGAGGGGAAGTAGAAGGCGCTGCGGAAGAAGCTCTTGCCCTTGAGCATCCGGTTGTTGACGATCAGGGCCAGTCCCAGCGCGAGCACGGTCTGCGCCGGCACCACGATGACCACGTAGTAGATGTTGTTGCGGATGCTGGTCATGAAGTCGCGGCGGGCCAGCCCGTCCTCGGTGAACAGCTGGGTGTAGTTGTGCGCGCCGACGAACGGGACGTCGCCGGTGAACGGGCTGCCCTGGCCGTTCCAGTCGGTCAGGCTGACCCAGAGCGCCATCAGGATCGGCAGCAGCAGGAACAGTCCCAGGATGACGATCACCGGCGCGACGAACAGCCAGCCGGCGAGGTTCTCGTTGCCGCGAACGCCACCTCGGCGGGGTCTTCCCCCGGACCTGGTTGCCCGGGCGGTCAGTGTCTCGGTCGCCATCTCCCCTCCCTTCCTCTCTCGAACCGACGTGCGGCGGGGGCCCGCTGGTCCGCGGGCCCCCGCCGATCCGTCAGCTGCCGCCGAGCGCCGCCTTGGCGTTCTTGTCGAAGTTCTGCAGGATCGTCTTCGGGTCGCCGTTGGCCAGGCCCTGCAGACCGGTGTCGAGGTCCTTGAGGACGCTGTCCATCTTCGGCGCGTTCACCGGGCCCTGGGCGTACGCGGCGCCCTCGATGAAGACCTTGTCGGCCGGGGAGGCGGCCGTGTACTGGTCGCGCACCGACTGCCGGGACGGCATGACACCGACCGCCTTGGCGAACGTCAACTGCTGCTCACCGCTGGTCATCGCCTCGACGAACTTGATCGCCTGGTCCTTGTACCTGCTCTTCGCCGCGATGCCCCAGCACTGCGTGAAGGAGAGCGTGCCCTGACCCTTCGGGCCGGCCGGCAGCGCCACCACCTTGTACTTCACGTTCGGGAAGTCGTTCTGCATGGCGCCCTTGATCCAGTTGCCCTCGATCGTCATCACGGCCTTGCCCTTGCCGAACGCCTCGCCGGACCAGCCCGAGTCGAGCTGCTTCGGGTACTTGGCCAGGCCGGAGGTGAGCAGGGTCTTGACGTACTGAAGGGCGGCCAGGTTCTCCGGGGTGTCGGCGGTCGGCTGCTTGCCGTCCTTGCTCAGCAGCCAGCCACCGTTCTGCACCAGGAAGGCGCCGATCCGGTCCCGGGTGTCGCCGAGCGCCAGCGCGACCTGCCCCTTCGCCTTGATCTTCTGGGCGGTCGCGGTGAGCTGGTCCCAGGTGGTCGGCACGTCGGCGTCGGTCAGCCCGGCCTTGGCCCACAGGTCGGTGTTGATCTGCAGGGCCAGGGTGGAGAAGTCCTTGGGCGCGCAGTAGAGCTTGCCGTCGTACGTGAACGTGGTGCGCAGGCTCTCGTAGAAGTCGTCCTTGTCCGAGAGCTTGTCGCCGTACGGCTCCAGCGCGCCGACGCTCGCGTAGTCGGCGAAGCGGGCCGCGTCGACGTAGAAGACGTCCGGCGGGGTGCCACCGGCGAGGGCCTGGCCGAGCTGCTGGGTGAGGTCCTGCGCGGGGGTGACCGTCGCGGTGTTGCCGGAGCTGCTGGCCCACTTGGCGGCGGCGTCCTGGACGGCCTTGGTCTCGGCCTCGCCGGAGGAGCCGATGAGGATCTGCAGGCTGGCCGGGCCGCTGGACTGGGTGGCGTCGCCGGAGTCGTCGAAGCCGCTGCCGCAGGCCGCGGATCCGAACAGCGCGACGGCGGCGAGGCCGGCGACCGCTGCCCGGGTGAGGGTTCTGGGTGCCATGGTTTCTCCTGGTGGGGGGTGGGTTACGCGGTGTGCCGCAGGGCCAGCGAGGGCGCGAGCAGCACGGGGATGGGTGTCTGGTTGCCGTCGAGGACGCCGGTGAGCAGGTCCACGCAGCGGGCGGCGGCCTCGGCGAGGGGTTGGCTGACGCTGGACAGGCCGATGGCGGCGGCCACGGGCGTGTCGTCGAAGCCGAGCACCGACACCGGTGGGTCGAGGTCGCGGACGGCCTGTAGCGCGCCGAGCGCGAGCGAGTCGCTGGCGCAGACCACCGCGGTCGGCGGCTCGGCGGCGAGCAGATCGCGCATGAGGCGTTCGCCCTCGGCGACGCCGTCCTCGGTCTCCCGGTGCAGCCCCGCCGGGTCGACACCGGCCGCGCGCAGGGTGTCGTGCCAGCCGGCACGTCGGTCGTCGCCGACACCGGAGCCGGCCGGCCAGCCGATGAAGGCGATCCGCCGGTGCCCGGCGTCCAGCAGGTGCCGGGTGGCGGCGGCGGTGCCGGCCGCGCCGTCCACGTCGACCCAGGGGTGCGCGTCGAGCGCGTCCCACGGCCGACCGAACGTCACGAAGGGCACCTCGCGTTCGGCGAGCCAGGCGGTACGCGGGTCGCCGTACTTGGTGCCGACGAGCACGAACGCGTCCAGCTCGTACGTGCCGAGCAGGTCGTCGTAGGTGGCGATCTCCCGCTCGTCGTCAGTGGCGGTGTAGAGCAGCACCCGGTAGCCGGCGGCGTCGGCGGTCTCGGTGAGCCCGTGCAGGAAGCGGTCGAGCACCGAGCCGTTGATGCCGTCCCGGGTGGGTTCGATACGGGCGGCGATGAGTCGGGACCGGCCGGTGCGCATCTGCCGGGCGGCCTGGTTGGCCCGGTAGCCGAGCGCGTTGATCGCGTCCTCGACCCGCTGGCGGGTCTCCTGCCGCACGATGTGCGGGGCGTTGAGCACGTTGGAGACCGTCTGGCGGCTCACGCGGGCGTGCCGGGCCACCGTTGCGATGGTTACCTTTTCGGGCACTTAATCCCTCTCGCCGTCTTGAACGATCCAATTCGGATAGTGCAGGATTAGAACGTTCAAGTTTCTGGAATGTTTCGCACTTTGCACCGCCCGGGGCGCGTTGTCAAGACATCCGCCCCGCACCCCGATGATCTGGAGCCGCACCGTGACCGAACGCCAGCTGCAACCCCTTCTGCACGAGTTGGTGGGGGTGGTGCTCGCCCCGACCAGCGCGCTGGGGGACGCGACCGGGCAGATCCGCCCGACCGGCGTCCAGGGGGTCTTCCACGCCGACGCCCGGGTGCTCTCCCGTGCCGAGCTACGGGTGGACGACCGGGAGTTGGAGGGGCTGACCCACGGCCAGGACGGCCCGCACGGCGCCCGCTTCGTGGGGCTGGCCCGCTGGCTCGGCGACCCCACCCCCGACCCCACCGTCCGCGTCGAGCGTTCCCGCCGGGCCACCCACAACGGCCTCACCGAGGAGCTGCGGGTCGTCTCCACCGCCACGGTCCGCGTACGGGCCACGGTCACCGTCGACCTCGCCTGCGATCTGGCACCCATCGAAACCGTCAAGTCCGGCGGCGCTGCCGACGCGCTGGAGGCCAAGACCGGCCAGCCGGGCGTGCTCACCTGGGCCGCCGACGGAATCACCGTCACCGTCACCGTCACCGCCCCGGACGCCGACGTGCTCGCCACCGACGAGCGGGCCACCGTGCCCCGGCTGACCTGGCCGATCGACCTGCCCCCGGGCGGCGAGACGGTGCTGCGCTGGCAGCTGGCCGTCACGGACCCCCGCGCCGTGGTGGTCGGCCCGACCGGCGAGCCGGAGTGGGCCCGGCCGGCGGTGACCGCCGACGACCGACGGCTGGTCCGGCTCCTCGACCGCAGCCTGGACGACCTGCGCGGGCTCCGCCTGGCCGAGACCGGTGCGCCCGGGGACGTCTTCCTGGGCGCCGGCGTCCCCTGGTTCCTCACCCTGTTCGGTCGGGACAGCCTCTGGGCCGCCCGGATGATGCTGCCCCTCGGCACCGACCTGGCCGCCGGCACCCTGCGCGTCCTGGCCCGCCGCCAGGGCACCCGGCACGACCCCGCCACCGGCGAGGACCCCGGCAAGATCCTGCACGAGCTGCGCCGGCACGAGTTCGCGGTGCCCGGCAACGGCCTGCACCTCCCGCCGGCCTACTACGGCACCGTCGACGCCACCATGCTCTGGGTCAACCTCCTGCACGACGCGTGGCGCTGGGGCCTCGACGCCGAGCAGGTCGAGCCGTTGCTGCCGCACCTGGAGGCCGCGCTGCGCTGGCTCGGCGAGCACGCCGACCCGGACGGTGACGGCCTCGTCGAGTACGTCGACACCACCGGCCACGGCCTGTCCAACCAGGGCTGGAAGGACTCCGGCGACGCCGTACGCTTCCACGACGGCACCCTGGCCACCGCGCCGATCGTGCTGGCCGAGGTGCAGGCGTACGCGCACGAGGCGGCGGTGAACGGCGCCGCCCTGCTGGACGCCTTCGACCGCCCGGGCGCGGACCGGTGGCGCGAACACGCCGCCGCCCTGGCCCGCCGGTTCCGGGAGAGCTTCTGGGTCGACGGCCGGTACGGTCCGCAGCCCGCCCTGGCCCTCGACCGCGACAAGCGGCCCGTCGACTCGCTGACCAGCAACATCGGTCACCTGCTCGGCACCGGCCTGCTCGACGCCGACGAGGAGGCGCAGGTCGCCCGCCTGCTCAGCACGGACGCCATGGCCGGTGGCTTCGGGCTACGGACGATGTCCACCGACGACGCCGGTTTCAGCCCGCTGTCGTACCACTGCGGTTCGGTCTGGACCCACGACACCGCGATCGTGCTCGCCGGGCTGGCCCGCGCCGGGCACCGGACGGCGGCGCTCGGCCTGGCCGAGGGGCTGCTCTCGGCGGCCGAGGCGTTCGACTACCGGATGCCCGAGCTGTACGGCGGCGACGACCGGGCGCTGCTGGACCGCCCGGTGCCGTACCCGGCGGCCTGCCGTCCCCAGGCGTGGGCCGCGGCGGGAGCGGTCCTGCTGCTCCAGGCCGCGACGGGCCTCTACCCGGACGTGCCCGGCGGCACGGCCCGAATGACCCCGCTGGCCGGCCCCGAACTCGGCGCGGTGAGCGCCACCAACCTCCGGGTAGCCGACACCCCGGTGAGCGTCACGGTCGACCACACCGGAAAAACCGAGGTGACCGGCCTCCCCACCCCGCTGACCCCCACGATCCCCACCCAACGCACCCCAAAAACCCCAACCCCCTCCCGCTGACCCTCCCCCTGCCGGCCCGTCGATCATGGAGTAGTGGTGGGCGAAAGCTCCACAGCTCCATGATCGACGCCGGCGGAGACGCGAGGTCCGCGCAGTCCCCGCGATCTTGCAGTTTGTGTTGCCGAGATGGGCGGGATTGCCGTCTTTGTCGCGACAGAAACTGCAAGATCGCGAGGGCGGCGGGGCGGCGGGGGCGTCGGGCTCAGTCGAGGAGGGGGTCTAGGCCGATGGTCAGGCCGGGGCGGGTTCGTACCGCTCTTACGGCCAGCAGGACGCCGGGCATGAACGACACCCGGTCGTACGAGTCGTGCCGGATCGTCAACGTCTCGCCGGTGCCGCCGAACAGCACCTCCTGGTGGGCGACCAGCCCGGTGGCGCGTACGGCGTGCACCCGTACCCCGTCGATGTCGGCGCCGCGCGCGCCCGGCACCTCGTCCTTCGTCGCGTCCGGAACCGGGCCGAGGCCCGCCTCGGCGCGGGCCCGGGCGATCTGCCGGGCGGTGTGGGTGGCGGTGCCACTCGGGGCGTCCAACTTGCGCGGGTGGTGCTGCTCGATGATCTCGACCGACTCGAAGTGCCGGGCGGCCCGCGCGGCGAACTGCATCATCAGCACCGCGCCGATGCCGAAGTTCGGGGCGATGACCACGCCGACCTCGGGCCGGTCGGCCAGCCAGCCGCGTACCTGATCGAGCCGCTGCTCGGTGAAGCCGGTGGTGCCGACGACCGCGTGGATGCCCTGACCGATGGCCCACCGGAGGTTGTCCATGACCACGTCCGGCGTGGTGAAGTCGACGACCACCTGTGCGGCGGACGCGGTGTCGAGGCCGTCGCCCTGGTCGATCGCGGCGGCCAGTTCGAGATCGTCAGCGGAGTCGACGGCCTTGCAGACCTCGACACCCATCCGACCACGGGCACCGAACACGCCGACCCGGGTCTTCCCCTGCTCGTCAGTCACGGGGCACAACCTATCCCAATCGGGACGCGCCCCCGCCGCCGGATCCGGCCCGCTCCACCGGCCGGGACGGATTCCGACAGGTGTCAGCCGGAGAAGTCGCTCTCCCCGAACGGGCCGACGACGGCCAGCGACATCGGGCGGCTCAGCAGCTCCGCGGCGAGGACGTTGACATCCTCGACGGTGACCCCGTCGACCCGGCGGAGCAGCTCGTCCACCGGCATCAGGTCGCCGTAGAGCAGCTCCCCCTTGGCCAGTCGACTCATCCGCGAGCCGGTGTCCTCAAGGCCCAGCACGAACGAACCCTTGCTCATGCCCTTGCCCCGGGCGACCTCGGCCTCGGTCAACCCGTCGGCGGCCACCCGGGCCAGCTCGGCGCGGGTTAACGCCAGCACCTCGTCCACCTTGCCCGGCGCGCAGCCGGCGTAGACGGCGAACAGGCCGCTGTCGGCGTACTGGCTGGCGTAGGAGTAGACCGAGTACGCGAGGCCGCGCTGCTCCCGGATCTCCTGGAAGAGCCGGCTGGACATGCCGCCGCCGAGCACGTTGTTGAGCACCCCGAGGGCGAAGCGCCGGTCGTCGGTGCGGTCGATGCCGGGGCAGCCGAGGATGACGTGCGCCTGCTCGGTCTCCTTCGGCTCGACCAGGGTGGTGGCCGGCTTGGTGCGTACCGCCGGGGTGGCCGCGCGGTGCGTGGCCGGCGCGGCCGGGTCGCTGTCCAGCGGCGTGCCGCGCACGGCCTGGCGGACCAGCTTGACCACGGCGGCGTGGTCGAGGTTGCCGGCGGCGGCGATGACGATCTGCGGGGCGGTGTAGCGGTTCCGGTAGAAGCTCTGGATCTGCCGGCGGGTCATCGGCGTGACGGTCTCCTCGGTACCGGAGATCAGCCGACCCAGCGGGTGGTCGCCGTAGACGGCCCGGGCGAAGAGGTCGTGCACCTCGTCACCGGGCTCGTCGTCGTGCATGGCGATCTCCTCCAGGATCACGCCCCGTTCGGTCTCCACGTCGGCCGGCTCGATCAGGGAGTCGGCGACGAGGTCGCACATCACGTCGATCGCCAGCGGCAGGTCCTCGTCCAGCACGCGGGCGTAGTAGCAGGTGTATTCCTTCGTGGTGAAGGCGTTCGTCTCACCACCGACCGCCTCGATCTGCGAGGAGATCTCCAGCGCGGTCCGCTTGTGGGTGCCCTTGAAGAGCAGGTGCTCCAAGAAGTGCGCGGCACCGGCCTGCGGACGGGTCTCGTCCCGCGAGCCCACCGCCACCCAGATGCCGAAGGAGACGCTGCGCATCGTCGGGATCGCCTCGGTCAGCACGCGCAGGCCGCTGGGCAGCACCGTACGTCGTATCGTGCCGCCCAGCGGGTCGTCGCTGAGCGTCCGGGTGACCGCCCGGGCGGTACCGCCGGAGCGGCCCGCCGCGGTGTCCCGAGACGGTGCCACCCCCCGTCGATCCGGTGGAAACGGCGCACTGAAGGCCCGACTCACGTGTTGCTCCCGGTTCGACGAGGGGTGGGTGTTGCAGGTGCTGCTGGTCAGCTGTGCCGGGTACGGCGACGCGGACGCTCGCCGCCCTCGCCACCACCCTCGCCGCCGCCCTCGCCACGGTCACCGCGCTCCGGGCCACGCCCGCCACGGTCACCGCCACGCTCGCGGTCACCGCGGTCCCGCGGACCCCGGTCGCCCCGGTCCCGGCCGGACGGACGGTCGCCACCGGCGGCCTCACCGGCGGCCGGCGCCTCGGCGCCCTCCGGACGGACCTTGTCCAGGTAGATCTTGCCGCGGGCGTCGATGTCCGCGATCTCGACCTCGACCCGGTCGCCGACGTTGAGGAAGTCCTCGACACGCTCGACGCGCTTGCCGTCGCCCACCTTGGAGATGTGCAGCAGGCCGTCGCGGCCCGGCAGCAGCGAGATGAACGCGCCGAACGCGGCGGTCTTGACCACCGTGCCGAGGAACCGCTCGCCCTGCTTCGGCAGCGTCGGGTTGGCGATCCCGTTGATCCGGTCGACGGCCGCCTGGGCCGCCGGGCCGTTGGTCGCGCCGACGTAGATCGTGCCGTCGTCCTCGATGGAGATCTCGGCGCCGGTCTCGTCCTGGATCGCGTTGATGGTCTGACCCTTCGGGCCGATCACCATGCCGATCTTGTCCACCGGGATCTTGACGGTGGTGACCCGCGGCGCGTAGTCGGACATCTCGGCGGGCGACTCGATGGCCGCCTTCATCACGCCGAGGATGACCTGCCGGGCCTCGTTGGCCTGCTGCAACGCGGCGGCCAGCACGTCCGACGGGATGCCGTTGAGCTTCGTGTCGAGCTGGAGCGCGGTCACGAACTCCGGCGTGCCGGCGACCTTGAAGTCCATGTCGCCGAACGCGTCCTCGGCACCGAGGATGTCGGTCAGCGTCACGTACTCGGTCTTGCCGTCGACCTCGTCGGAGATGAGGCCCATGGCGATGCCGGCGACCGGCGCCTTCAGCGGCACACCGGCCGAGAGCAGGCCCAGCGTCGAGGCGCAGACCGAACCCATCGAGGTGGAGCCGTTGGAGCCGAGCGCCTCGGAGACCTGCCGGATGGCGTACGGGAACTCCTCGCGCGACGGCAGCACCGGGATCAGCGCCCGCTCGGCGAGCGCGCCGTGGCCGATCTCGCGCCGCTTCGGCGAACCGACCCGGCCGGTCTCACCGGTCGAGTACGGCGGGAAGTTGTAGTTGTGCATGTAGCGCTTGCGGTTCTCCGGGGAGAGCGTGTCCACCATCTGCTCCATGCGGAGCATGTTCAGCGTGGTGACGCCCAGGATCTGGGTCTCACCGCGCTCGAACAGCGCCGAACCGTGCACCCGGGGCAACACGCCGACCTCGGCGGTCAGCGGCCGGATGTCGCGCGGGCCACGGCCGTCGATGCGGACCTGCTCACGCAGCACGCGGCTGCGCACCTCGGACTTGGTGAGCGACCGGAAGGCGGCGGACAGCTCCTTCTCGCGGCCCTCGAAGCGGGCGCCCAGCTCCTCGGCGACCCGCGCCTTGACCCGGTCCAGGGCCTCCTCGCGGTCGGCCTTGCCGGCGATGGTGAGCGCCTCGGCGACCTCGCCACGGGCCAGGTCGGACACGGCGTCGAACACGTCGTCCTGGTAGTCCAGGAAGACCGGGAACTCGGCGACCGGCTTGGCGGCGACCTCGGCCAGCTCGGCCTGCGCCCGGCACAGCTCGCGGATGGCCGGCTTGGCGGCCTCCAGGCCGCTCGCCACGACCTCCTCGGTCGGCGCGACGGCGCCGCCCGCGATCAGGGTCACGGCGTTCGGGGTGGCCTCGGCCTCGACCATCATGATCGCGACCTCGCCGTCGGCGAGGGTACGGCCGGCCACGACCATGTCGAAGGTGGCGCGGGCCAGCTCCTCCAGGGTCGGGAAGGCGACCCACTGGCCGTCGATGTGCGCGACGCGGGTCGCGCCGATCGGGCCGGAGAACGGCAGGCCGGAGAGCTTGGTCGACATCGAGGCGGCGTTGATCGCCACGACGTCGTACGGGTGCGCCGGGTCGAGCGCGAGGACGGTCTCGACGACCTGGACCTCGTTGCGCAGGCCCTTGACGAACGACGGGCGCAGCGGCCGGTCGATCAGGCGGCAGGTGAGGATGGCGTCCTCGCTGGGCCGGCCCTCACGGCGGAAGAACGAGCCGGGGATGCGACCCGCGGCGTACATCCGCTCCTCGACGTCGACGGTCAGCGGGAAGAAGTCGAACTGCTCCTTCGGCTGCTTGCCGGCGGTGGTGGCGGAGAGGACGACCGTCTCGCCCAGCTGGGCGATGACGGAACCGGCGGCCTGGCGGGCCAGCCGGCCGGTGGAGAAAGTGATCTCGCGGGTGCCGAAGGACCCGTTGTCGATCACAGCGGTGCGGGATTCGGTGCCGAGTTTGGTCTCGGTCATGTGCTGTCGTGCTCCTTCGCGTCGTGGGCCCGCGACGTCGGGGAGCTGCTCAGCCGGCCGGTCTTCGATCGAAGCGCCCGGGTGGCCGGCGTGCTGCCGGGTTCCCGGGGGCCACTACCGGAGACCGGTACGCTGACCGGCTCCCTCTCGGGTTGGTCGCGCGGCCCGTGTTTCTTTCAGGTGGGACGCGGTACGGGGGAGCGACCGAACGGCCACTCCCCCGTCACGTCACCGGCGCAGACCGAGCCGCTCGATGAGCGTCCGGTAGCGGGCAATGTCCTTCTTCTGGACGTAGTTGAGCAGCCGACGGCGACGGCCGACCAGCAGCAGCAGCCCACGGCGGCTGTGGTGGTCGTGCTTGTGCACCTTCAGGTGCTCGGTCAGCTCGGCGATCCGCTTGGTGAGGACCGCGACCTGCACCTCCGGCGAACCGGTGTCGCCCTCGGCGGTCGCGTACTCCGCGCGGATGCTGGCCTTGGCTTCCTGGTCGAGCGCCATGTTCTCCCTGTTTCAGTGGGTTGATCAAGTGGGTGTCCGTCGTCCCGATCGGGACCGGAACGGACCGGTTCCTCGCACCCGCGGCGTCGAGCAGGCACGCGAGGCCCCACGCCGGTCACCCGACGTTCCCGCAAGACTACCAGCACCCACCGGTAACACCCGGCCAAGGGCCCGCGCGGCCCGGTGAATGATCAGCTCAGCGCGCGCCGGGTGCGCTCCACGTCCTCTTCGATCTGGGCGATCAGCGGCTCGATCGAGTCGTACCGGACCTGCCCGCGCAGGTGCGTCACGAAGTCCAGGGCCAGCCGCTCGCCGTAGAGATCACCGGAGAAGTCCAGCGCGTACGCCTCGACCCGCCGCTCCCGGCCGGAGAAGGTGGGATTGGTGCCGACCGAGACCGCGGCCATCAGCGGCTCGGGCTGGCCCCGGCGGATCATCCGGGCCGCGTACACGCCGTCGGCGGGTACCGCCGCGTACCGGTGGCAGAGCAGGTTCGCGGTGGGGAAGCCGAGCACCCGGCCGCGCTGGTCACCACGGACCACCACACCCTCCACCCGGTGCGCGCGACCCAGCGCTGCCGCCGCGGTGCCCACGTCGCCCGCGTCGACGCAGGAGCGGATGTACGTGGAGGAGAAGACCGTGCCGTCCGCGGCGATCAGCGGGCTGCCCTCCACCCCGAAGCCGAAGGTCTGACCCAGCCGCTCCAGCAGCGCCACGTCGCCGGCGGCGCGGTGCCCGAAGCGGAAGTTGTCGCCGACCACCACCAGCGACGCGTGCAGGTGCTCGACCAGGATGTCGTGCGCGAACTGCTCGGGTGGCAGCCGGGAGAACTCGGGGGTGAA
Source organism: Micromonospora sp. bgisy143 (assembly GCF_057708145.1). NCBI lineage: Bacteria > Bacillati > Actinomycetota > Actinomycetes > Micromonosporales > Micromonosporaceae > Micromonospora > Micromonospora sp. bgisy143. The sequence goes on along the minus strand of NZ_JBYIRN010000003.1, from coordinate 40,960 downwards.
CGGCACCACGCAGAGCACGTCCACGCCGAGGGCCTCGATCAACTCGGCCTTGCGGCCCGGCTCGGTGAGGATCGCGGGGTGTGAGCCGGGGCGCACCACCTCGGCCGGGTGCGGGTCGAACGTGACCACCACCGACTGCACGCCCAACTCCCGGGCGCGGGCCACGGCGTGCCCGATGGTCGCCTGGTGCCCCTTGTGCACGCCGTCGAAGACGCCGATGGTGACGACCGAGCGCCCCCATCCGCCGGGCGCCGCGTCGTACCCCCGCCACCGCTGCATGCCAAACCTCCCCTGCTGTCCCGCCGTCGGCGGGTCGACTGCGCCGGCCGGGTGCCGGCGGACCTGCGTCCCGCCGTCAGGCCGGGGCGAGCACGATCTCCGCGCGGGCCCGGCCGTCCCGCTCGCTGACGATAGCGATCAGCCCCCCGGTGGGGCCGAAGACGGCGTACGGCCCGGCGATGCCGGCCGGGTCCAGCGACCCGCCGTGGCCGAGCACCTTCGCCTCGTCGGGGGTCGCGTTTCGGCGGGGGAAGAACCGATCGGCCGCCGTGTCCAGTGGCAGGTTCACCACCTCCGGGGCGCGCTCCTCGAGCTGGTCGAGGGTGGCCGCCTCGGCGAGGGCGAAGCCACCCACCGCGGTTCGGCGCAGCGCGGTGAGGTGCCCACCGACGCGTAGGGCCAGGCCGGCGTCCCGCGCGATGGCCCGGATGTACGTGCCCGAGGAGCAGGTCACGTCGATGTCCACGTCCACCACGTCCGGCTCGTCCCGGCGGATGGCCAGCACCTCCAGCCGGGAGATGGTGACCCGGCGCGCGGGCAGGTCGACGCTCTCGCCGTCGCGTACCCGCTTGTACGCCCGCTGCCCGTCGATCTTGATGGCGCTGACCGCGCTCGGCACCTGGTCGACCTCGCCGGTCAGCGCGGTCAGCGCGGCGCGGACCGCCTCGTCGCTGACGTCACCGGCCGGAGTGGTGGCGATGACGTCGCCCTCGGCGTCGTCGGTGACGGTGGCCTGACCGAGCCGGATGGTGCCGGTGTAGCTCTTGCCCGCGCCGATCACGTAGGTCAGCAGCCGGGTGGCCCGGCCGACGCCGATCACCAGCACGCCGGTGGCCATCGGGTCGAGGGTGCCGCCGTGCCCGACGCGGCGGGTCTTCGCCAGCCGGCGGATCCGCGCCACCACGTCGTGCGACGTCATGCCGCCGGGCTTGTCGACCACGATCAGACCATCGGTGCTCACGTCGCCCAAGCCTGCCAGACGCGGGCACCGGTCAGCGGACGGCCCCGACCACCGCCCAGCCGCCGGAGCGCATCCGCAGCAGCAGGCCGACCAGTCGGATCACCACGAGCAGGGTCAGGCCCGCCCAGATGCCACCGAGTCCCAGGTTGAGCGCGTACGCCGACCAGATGGCCGGCAGGAAGCCGCCGAGCGCCGCCACGATGGTGAGGTTGCGCAGGTAACGGACGTCACCGGCGCCGATCAACACGCCGTCGAGGGCGAACACCACACCGGCCAGGGGCAGCATGGCGACGAACCATGGCCAGGCGATCGCGGCCTGCTCACGGACCTGCCCGTCGGAGCTGAACCAGGACGGTACGACGCCCGCGCCGGCGGCGATGACCAGGGCGAAGGCGACGCCGCAGAGGCCGCCGAGCAGCCCGATCCGGCGGGCCAGCGCCCGGGCGCCCGCCGCGTCGCCGGCCCCGAGGGCCGCGCCGACCAGGGACTGCGCGGCGATGGCGAGGGCGTCGAGCACCAGCGCCGTGAAGAACCACAGTTGCAGGGCGATCTGGTGGGCGCCGACGGCGGCGGCGCCGAACCGGGCGGCGACCGCCGTCGCGGAGAGGAAGCTGGCCTGGAACGCCAGGCCCCGGATCAACAGGTCCCGGCTGAGCACCAGCTGGTCGCGGATCAGGCGCGGCCGGGGCCGCAGCGACACCCGCTCGGCGACCAGGGCCCCGGCGAAGAGCACGCCGGAGAGGGTCTGCGCGACCGCGTTGGCGACCGCCGAGCCGGTCAGGCCCAGGCCGACGGGATAGACCAGCAGCGGGCAGAGCAGCGCGGAGACCAGGTTGGGGCCGAGCACGAAGTACAGCGGACGGCGGGTGTCCTGCACGCCGCGCAGCCAGCCGTTGCCGGCCGCGGCGAGCAGCAGGCCGGGAGCGCCGAGCGCCGCGACGCGCAGCCACGAAGCGGCGGCGTCGGCCACGTCGCCGCCAGTTCCGGCGAGGGTACGCGCCAACGCGCCCCCGCCGATCTGCATGCCGATCGCGACCAGCAGTCCGACGCCGAGCGCCAGCCACGACGAGTGCACTCCCTCGGCCACCGCCGCCGCCCGGTCGCCGGCGCCGAAGCGACGGGCCGAGCGCCCCGTGGTGCCGTACGCGACGACCGTCCCGAGCCAGGCGGTGAGCGTCATCACCGTGCCGCCGACGGCGAGCGCGGCGAGGGGCACCCGACCGAGGTGCCCGACCACTGCCGTGTCGACGAGCACGTAGAGCGGCTCGGCGGCGAGCACCACGAGCGCCGGCAGGGCGAGGCCGGCGATCCGGCGTGGGGAGGCGGATCGGTCGACGGTGGCGGTCTGGCTCATCGCCGCCGATCGTGACACGAGCGCGGTAAGGATCGCAAGCGCGCCAGAGGCTTACCGCTCGCGCCGAACCAGCATCGGCGCCCCACCTCGTCGATCTTGCACTTTGTGCTGGCGAAATGCGGCTTTGGGCCGGGCTTGTCGCCGCAGCAAGTGCAAGATCGGCAGAACGGGTGGAGGGGTTACTGGCGGGTGTCCATCGACGTCTGCAGCGCGCGGCGGGCCTGCTCGCGGGCGTCGTCGGTGGTCTCGGGCTTGGGCTTGTTCGCCATGGTGGCGCTCCTTCCAGGGTGCGAGCCACCGGCGCGCGGCGGCCCTCACGGGCGGTCGTGCTGCGCCCCCCACGGCGGTCCGGGGTTACCGGAGCAGCCGACTGGGCAGCGAGAGCCCGGGTCGATCCGACCCTGGAGGGAGGCAGCGCGAGGTGTGGCACCGCCACCCACGACCTGCACCACAACCCGGTGCCGGCCGCTTCCCAAGTTATCGTTCAGGTCCATATGCTGCCCACGGTTCCCGCCATTTGGACAGCCGGCAACCCGCTTCAGCGGGCCAGAAAGTGCCACCCCAGCCACCACCAGAAGCCGAACAGACCGATCCTGCCCACCGGCACCGACCCCACCTCGTAGCGCATCACGTACGCGCACATGTCGCTCATCGTGGGGATCCGGGAGCCCTCCCGGCGGGCCAGCACCTCGATGCCGGCGAAGAGGACGAGCGCGGTCACGAAGCCGCCGATCGCGAGCGCACGCATCATCGCCGCACCAGCCCCCAGAACGCGGCCAACCAGGCGAACCACGCCACCGATCGGGTCAAATGATCTTCCAGCAGGGGGTCGGCGAGCCGGGAGAAGGTGGGAAAGTCGTCGCCCACCGCGAGCACGAAGGTCGCGCCCTCGAAGACACCGAAGATCACCACCGGCAGCGCCCACCAGGCCGCCCCCGCGCCCAGCCGGGGCGGTGCCGGACGTCGGGGCACCCGGTTGCTCAGACCGAGCCAGATCAACACCCCGCCGGTGCCGAGCGTGTAGAGATTCGCCTCGGTGGAGAACGACGCGAACCGGCCCCCGACAAGGGACAGGCAGAGCAGGACCGGAACGGAGACGGCGGGCCGGTCCCAGGCTCGGGGGGCCTCCACGGTGAGGTCGTGCGGCTGCTCCATCCCGCAATTCTTCCCGGTCTCACGCAGCGCGGGAAGGCCAACACTCCCCGGAGCTGACCCTGAACTTGCCGCCCCGACCACCCACGCCGGTGCGGCGGACGGGCCGCGACAGGTCAGCCGACGGCAGGAATCAGCGCCCCGGCCAGCTCGCCGCGGATCGCCTCGACCACCTGCTCGACACTGCCCCGCCCGGTGAACCCGGCCGCGAACGTGTGGCCACCCCCGCCCAGCGCGACCGCCACCCGGCTGACGTTCACCGCGCCCTTGCTCCGCATCGACACGGCCCACTCGGCGGGCGCGGTCTGCTTCAACACGCAGCTCACGTCCGCCTCGGCGGTGCACCGCACCGAGTCGATGAGCGCCTCCAGCACGTACGGCCGCTGGTCGTGGCGGGCCAGGTCGTCGAGGGTCGCGAAGGTCCACACCAGCCCTCGACCGTCGGCGGCGGCCGGCTCCAGCCGGGCCCGGCCGAGCACCTCTCCGAAGAGTCGGACCGCGCCGAAGGGTCGGGTGTCGAAGACGCGCCGGGAGATGTCACCGGGCGAGATGCCGGTGGCCAGCAGCCGGGCGGCCAACTGGTGTACGGCCGGGGTGGTCGCCTCGAAGCGGAACGAGCCGGTGTCCGTGGTGAGGGCCACGTACAGGCACTCGGCGATGGCCCGGTCCACCGTCACGCCCAGCCGGGTCAACAGCCGATCGGCGACCACCGACGTGGCGGCGGCCCCCGGGTCGACCAGGTTGACCTTGCCGAAGCCCGGGTTCGAGGCGTGGTGGTCGAGCACCAGCGCGGCGCCGGCCGTCGACAACCGGTCCGCCAGCTCGCCGAGCCGCGACTCGCTGGCCGCGTCGAAGCAGATCACCAGGTCCGGCGCCGGGTCGGCGTCGCTCGCCGGGACCAGAAGCTCCATCCCGGGCAGGCCCCGGAACGGCTCGGGCACCTCCGGTGGCCCGGGAAAGGTCGCCTGCAACCGGTGTACGCCGAGCTGGCGCAGGCCCAGACCGAAGCCGAGCATGCTGCCCAGCGCGTCACCGTCCGGGTTGACGTGGCAGATCAGCAACACCCGGCCGGTCGACGGGAGGGCACGGATCAGCCCCTCGGCCGCCGCCCAGTCCGCCTCGGACGGGCCGACGTCGACCGTCGCGGCGAGTTGGGCACCGGCGGCGCCCGTCACCGCGCCGCCCCACCCCGGGGGTTCTCCGTGACGTCGGCGTCCTCGGTGTCGTCGTCGGCCTCGTCGGCCTCCTCGTCGACCCGGTACGGCTGCGCGTCGCCCGCGTACTCGGCCCGGGCGGCGAGCCGCTGCACCTCCGCGTCGGCGTTGCGGGCGGCGGCGAGCAGGTCGTCGATGTGCTTGACCTGGTCCTGCACGTCGTCCAGCACGAACGTCAGCGTCGGCGAGTGCCGCAGCCCGAGCGCCTTACCGACCGTGCTGCGCAGCAGCCCCTTGGCGCTCTCCAGAGCCGCCGCGGTGTCCGCCTGGGCCACCGCGTCACCCAGCACCGTGTAGAAGACCGTCGCGTCGCGCAGGTCAGCGGTGATCCGCGCGTCGGTGATGGTGATCATGCCCAGGCGCGGGTCCTTGATCTGGCTCCGCACCACCGAAGCAACCAGCTCACGCACTCGTTCCGCGTGCCGGCGTACCTTGGCCGGATCAGACATCTCGCCACCTCCACGGCGTCCCGCTCCCGGCCGGCCCGGCGGGCCCGGAGGCCGCCGGCCGACCGGCCAACATCTCGAACACTACCTTCGCGGCGGCGCCGGTCGCCGGGCACCGCCGGCCCCGTGGGTCAGTCGTCGTCCACGCCGTACAACCGGCGTCGCACCGACAGCAGTTCGACCTCGGGACGGGCGGCCACCAGGTGCTCACAGGAGTCGAGCACCTCGCGGACATGCGCCGCCTCGGCGGCGACCACGGCCACCGCTATCTCCGCCCGACCGTGCAGGTCGAGCGCACCCACCTCGGCGGCCGAAACCTCGAAACGGCGCAGCGCCGCCACGATCGGCCGTACATATGATCTCTTGGCTTTGAGCGACCGGGAGTCACCCGGCAGCAGCAGGTCGAAGACCGCGGTTCCGGTAAACATCGACCCGGACGATACCGCCAACCGACCCCGCATGATCAAGGGGTTTACGCCGGCCGGCGTAAACCCCTTGATCAGCGTGTCACTGCCGGATCAGGCGCGAACCTTCTCCCGCATCTCGAAGGTCTCGATGACGTCGCCGACCTGGACGTTGTTGTAACCACCCAGGGTCAGACCACACTCGAAGCCCTCGCGGACCTCGGTGGCGTCGTCCTTGAACCGCTTGAGCGAGGTGATCGTGAGATTGTCCGCCACGACCGTCCCGTCCCGAAGCAGCCGAGCCTTCGCGTTGCGTCGGATGATGCCCGACCGGACGATGCAACCGGAGATGTTGCCGATCTTGGACGAGCGGAACACGTCGCGGATCTCCGCGGTGCCCAGCTCGGCCTCCTCGTACTCCGGCTTGAGCAGGCCCTTGAGCGCTGCCTCGATCTCCTCGATGGCCTGGTAGATGACGGTGTAGTACCGGATCTCCACGCCCTCGCGGTCGGCCATCTCGCGGACCTTGTTCGAGGCCCGCACGTTGAAGCCGATGATCGTGACCGGCTCGGACGACGCGCTCGCGAGCATGACGTTGCTCTCGGTGATCGCGCCGACGCCCCGGTCGAGGACCTTGAGCTGGACCTCCTCGGGAATGTCGAGGTTGAACAGCGCGTCCTCCAGGGCCTCCACCGAACCGGAGACATCGCCCTTGAGGATGAGGTTGAGCGACGTCTTCTCGCCCTCCTTGAGCTGCTCCATGAGCGTCTCGAGGGTGGCCCGACCACGGGAGTTGGCGAATGCCGCCGCCCGCCGCCGTGCCTGGCGCTGCTCGGCGATCTGCCGCACCGTGCGGTCGTCCGCCGCGGCGAGGAACGTGTCACCCGCGCCGGGCGGCGCGGTCAGACCCAGGACCATGACCGGACGCGCGGGCCCGGCCTCGGAGACCTGGTTGCCGTTCTCGTCGAGCATGGCCCGGACCCGGCCGTGGGCCCCACCGGCGACGATCGAGTCGCCCGCCCGCAGGGTGCCCTTCTGCACCAGCACCGTGGCCACCGCACCGCGACCCTTGTCCAGGTGCGCCTCGATGGCCACACCCTGCGCCGGCCCGTCGATCGGAGCGGTCAGCTCCAGCGACGCGTCGGCGGTGAGCAGGACGGCCTCGAGCAGTTCCTCGATACCGATGCCCGGCTTCGCGGCCACGTTGACGAACATGGTGTCGCCGCCGTACTCCTCGGCGACCAGGCCGTACTCGGTCAGCTGCTGGCGGACCTTGTCCGGGTTGGCCTCCGGCTTGTCGACCTTGTTGACCGCGACCACGATCGGCACGTCGGCCGCCTTGGCGTGGTTCAACGCCTCGATGGTCTGCGGCATGACGCCGTCGTCGGCCGCGACCACGAGGATCACGATGTCCGTCACCTGGGCACCACGGGCACGCATGGCGGTGAACGCCTCGTGACCCGGGGTGTCGATGAAGGTGACCGCGCGGTCCTCGCCCTCGTGCGGGACGTGCACCTGGTACGCGCCGATGTGCTGGGTGATGCCACCCGCCTCACCGGCCACCACGTTCGCCTTACGGATGGCGTCGAGCAGCTTGGTCTTACCGTGGTCGACGTGACCCATGACGGTCACCACCGGCGCACGGCTGACCAGGCGCTCCTCGGCCACCTCGGCGTCGAGGTCGATGTTGAACTGCGCGAGCAGCTCGCGGTCCTCGTCCTCCGGGCTGACGATCTGCACCTCGAAGCCGAGGTGCTCACCCAGCAGCTGCAGGGTGTCGTCGGAGCAGGACTGGGTCGCGGTGACCATCTCGCCCAGGTTGAACATCTCCTGGACCAGCGAACCCGGGTTGGCGTTGATCTTGTCGGCGAAGTCCGACAGCGAGGCGCCACGGGAGAGCCGGACGACCTGACCCTGACCCCGGGGCGCACCCGAGCTCATGGTCGGAGCCGACAGGTTGTCGAACTCCTGTCTGCGCTGCTTCTTGGACTTGCGGCCACGCGTCGGCCGACCACCCGGACGCCCGAAGGCACCCGCGGCGCCGCCGCCACGACCACGACCGCCCGCACCCGGACGACCGCCGCCGCCGGCCGGACCACCCGGACGGAAACCGCCACCGGGAGCACCGCCACCGCCGCCGGGACCGCCACGGTAGCCACCGCCACCACCGGCACCGCCGCCGCCACCGGGGCCGCCGCGGTAACCGCCGCCGCCACCACCGGGACCGCCACGGAAGCCACCGCCACCGCCACCGGGACGACCCGCGCCGCCACCGGGGCGACCCGCGCCACCGGGGCCGGGACGACCGGCGGCCGGACGCTGACTCGGCATGGACGCCGGGCTCGGCCGCGGCGGCATGGAGTTCGGGCTCGGCCGCGGCGGCATGCCCGCCGGGCTGTTCGGCCGGGGGCCACCCGCGCCGGCGGCCGGGGGCCGCTGCTGCTGCTGACCGCCCTGGATACCGAACGGGTTGTTGCCGGCGCCGCGCGCCGGCGGGCGACCGCCCGGCCGGGCACCCGGACCCGGGGTCGGCGCGCTCGGTCGAGCGGCCGGCGAACCGGGACGGGGCGGCATCGCCGCGGGACCCGGCCGAGGACCGGGCCGGTTGCCGTCGGCCGGGGGCTCCCGGCGGACGGGGTTCTCCCGCTGCTGCTGGCGGGCGGCCTGCGCGGCCTTGACCGCGGCCTCCTGCTCAGCCTTCAGCGCGGCGGCACGCGCCTCCGCGGCCGCCACCTCGATGTCGTGCGCACTCGCCGGCTTGGCGACCGGGGCCGCCGACTGCGGCGCACCGGGCACCGGACCCTTGGGCTTCGGACCGGGCACCGGCGCGGCCGGCCGCCGAGGCGGCATCGGCTTGGCCGAGACCCGGGGCGCGCCCGGGGTCGGGGACGGCGTCGGGGTCGGCGTCGAAGCCGGCGTCGGCGCGGGCGCCGACGGGGCGGCCGGCGCCGGAGCACCGGCGGACGCGACGAATGCGTTCCTCAGCCGTCGGGCGACGGGCGCCTCGACCGTGCTGGACGCGGACTTGACGAACTCGCCCATCTCCTTGAGCTTGGCGAGAACGGTCTTACTCTCGACCCCGAGCTCTTTTGCAAGCTCGTGTACGCGGGCCTTGCCTGCCACTGCACTCCTCACTCCGAGGTCGTGCGGGCAGCACCCGCAGCGACCTCACTCGTGCACTTGAAGCCTGGTCATTTCAGGGACTTCATCGTGTGCTCATGTCGGTCGTCCTACCCTGCTAGCGACCCTCGCCCGGTCGGGCTGACCGGACGTAGTGGTTGGCGCATCGACGTGCTCTGCCAGCACACCGTGGTCGAGGACCTCGGTGATGCGCAGCGCTCGCCCGAAGGCGCGGCGCCGCACCGCCAGCGCGAAGCAGGCCGGATCCGGGTGCATGTTCGCTCCCCGACCCGGCAGCCTGCGGCGCGGATCAGGCCGGAGGCTGTGACCAGCCTCGTCCCCAATCGCGACGACCCGCAGCAATTCGCTGGCCGGCGCACGTTTCCGGCAGCCCACACAGGTGCGCTCCGGCTGCGCGCGTCGTACCACTGGAAGAAGTCTACCCCTAGCTGCCCGAGATCGCGCCGCCCGGCTCCGGCACGTAATCCGCTGCCCCCCGCGCCGCCGGGGCGGTCTGCTCCGCGTCGGACCGGATGTCGATCCGCCAACCGGTCAACCGGGCGGCAAGGCGGGCATTCTGCCCCTCGCGGCCGATGGCGAGCGAGAGCTGGAAATCGGGGACGGTCACCCGGGCGGCCCGACCGGCCAGGTCCACCACCTCGACCCGCAGCGCCTTGGCCGGCGACAACGCGTTCCCGACGAAGGTGGCCGGGTCGTCCGACCAGTCGATGATGTCGATCTTCTCGCCGTGCAGCTCGCTCATCACCGCCCGCACCCGCTGACCCATCGGGCCGATGCAGGCGCCCTTGGCGTTCACGCCCGGGGTGGTGGAGCGGACGGCGATCTTCGTACGGTGACCTGCCTCACGGGCGATCGCGCCGATCTCGACGGTGCCGTCGGCGATCTCCGGCACCTCCAGCGCGAACAGCTTCTTGACCAGCCCCGGGTGCGAGCGGGACAGGGTGATCTGCGGCCCGCGCATGCCCTTGGCCACGTGCACCACCACGCACCGGATGCGCTCGCCGTGCGCGTACCGCTCGCCGGGCACCTGCTCGGACTGCGGCAGGACACCCTCGAGCTTGCCCAGGTCGACGCTGACGATGCCCTTCTCGATACGCGTCTCGTGCGCCTGCACCACACCGGTGATCAGGTCACCCTCGCGGCCCACGTACTCGCCGAAGTGCACCTCGTCGGTGGCCTCCCGCAGGCGCTGCAGGATCACCTGCTTGGCGGTCATGGCGGCGATCCGGCCGAAGTCGTGCGGGGTGTCGTCCCACTCCCGCACCAGCGAGCCGTCGGCGTCCATCTCCTGCGCGTACACCAGGGCCGCGCCGGACTTGCGGTCGATCTCCACCCGGGCGTGCGGCTCGGCGCCGTCGGTGTGCCGGTAGGCGGTCAGCAACGCGGTCTCGATCGCCGCGAGGATCGTGTCGAACGGGATCTCCCGCTCGCGCTCGAGTGCGCGCAGCGCCGCGAGGTCGATGTTCACCTCTCCTCGTCCTCCACATCATCATCGTCGTCGATGTCGTCTGCATCGTCGTACTCGTCGGTCTCGTCCGCGTCGTCGAACTCGTCCGGCTCGCCCAGCTCGGCGAGGCGGGTGAACTCGACCTGCACCCGGCCCGGGCCCAGCTGGGCGTACGCCCACTGCGCCGGGCCGCCGTCGGTCTCCAGCCGGACACCCTCGTCGTCGGCCCCGAGCACCCGGCCGGTCACCTGGCGGTCCCCGGCGGGCTGCTCGCCGCGCTGACCGGGCAGCGCCGCGGCGCCCCGGACGGTGACCTTGACCAGTCGGCCCACGTTGCGTCGCCAGTGCCGGGGCAGGGTGAGCGGCCGGTCCACACCGGGCGAGCTGACCTCGAGCTGGTACTCCCCGGCGACGATGTCGCCGTCGGCCTCCTCGGCCGCGTCGAGCGCCTTCGAAACCGCCCGGGAGACGTCCGCGACGGCGTCCAGGTCGATCCCGCCGTCCGCGTCCACGATCACCCGCACCACGTGCCGGCGGCCGGCCCGGGAGACCGACAGGTCCTCCAGGTCGTACCCCACGCCGTTGACCACCGGCTCGATCACGGTCCGCAACCGGGTACGCCGGGCCGCGAGATCACCGCCGCCGCGCGGACCGCGGGGGCCCGCGCCGTCGCGGGGTCGACCCGTCGACCTGGTGGCACGGCCACGCTGCGTCATGTACGCACCTTTCCCTGGTCGATGAGGGACGTCGTCCCGCCATGCCGGCACGCCACCGGAGCGGACGCGCCGGTGGCTGCGCAGAGCGTAACGCGACTGCCGGGCGGTGGACCGGGCGGCGCACCGACGCCGGTGACCCCCGGACGCGCCCCGATGGTGTTGACTTGCCCGGTGGGGATCGGCAGAACGACTCAGCGCGACCAGGTATTCGGACATTCTCGGCGAAAGCTCCTGCGGGCCGGAGCCCTCCTAGCGCTCGGCGGCGCGACGACGCCGCTGACCGGCTGTGATCTTTTCGACCGTGACGACGAGCCGGCGCCCCCGCCGGACCCGCTGCGGTCGATGGTGGACGAGTCACTGAGCCTCGCCGCGGCGTACCGGGCCAGCGCCACCGCCCACCCGGACCTGGCCGAGCGGCTCAACCCCATCGCCGAGACGCACACCGCGCACGCCACCGAACTCGCCCGGGTCGTCGGCATCACCCTGCCGTCCGCGCCGGCCGTCGATCCGAGCGCCACCGCCGCCGCCGAGCCGGCGGGCGCGCTCGCCGCCCTACGCGCACGGGAGAAGGCCGCCCAGCAGTCCGCCACCGCCGCGTGCGCCGCCGCGCCCGCCGCCCGGGCCGCGCTGCTCGGATCGATCGCCGCGGCGCGGGCCACCCACCAGGAGGCACTGAAGTGAAGCAGCCCACCGCCGAGGAGGCCCTCGCCGCCGCGCTCACCGCCGAGTACGCGGCCATCTACGCGTACGGGCGGATCGGCGTCCGGCTCACCGGCGCGGCCCGCGATGCCGCCCACCAGGCGGAGGCCGCGCACCGACGCCGACGCGACACGGTGGTGGTGCAGTTGAGCACTCAAGGGGGCACCGTGCCGGCGGGCCTGGCCGGTTACGCGCTGCCGTTCCCGGTCACCAACCGGGCGAGCGCCCTGCGGCTGGCCATCGAGGTGGAGGAGCGCACCGCGGCGCACTGGCGGGCCGCGCTGGCGTCCACCACCGGCACCGACCGGGACCAGGCGCTGGCCGCTCTGGTCGAGTACGCCGTACGGGCCACCCGGTGGCGCAAGGTCGCCGGGGTAACCCCACCGACTGTCGCATTTCCCGGCCGCCCGACCTGAACCGATCCGCCCCGGTTGCGGAGCCCATACCAGGTATGCATACTCCGTTGCCATGTCCATCCGTCACGGGCTGCTCGCCCTCCTCGAACGCGGCCAGATGTACGGCTACCAGCTGCGCGCCGCATTCGAGGAGTCGACCGGCTCGACCTGGCCGCTGAACATCGGGCAGGTCTACACCACGCTGGCCCGGCTGGAACGGGACGGTCTGGTGCGCCCGCTGCCGGAGAGCGAGGCCGGGCAGCGCCCGTACGAGATCACCGACGCCGGCCGGGCGGACCTCGCGCTCTGGTTCGCCACCCCGATCAGCCGTACCGACCGGCCCCGCGACGAGCTGGCGATCAAGCTGGCCCTGGCGCTCACCACCCCCGGGGTGGACGTCCGCTCGGTGGTGCAGGCCCAGCGCAGCGCGACGATGCGCGCCCTGCAGGAGTTGACCCGGTTGAAGTACGGCAGCGACCGACCGGAGGACCTGCCGTGGCGGCTGGTCCTGGACTCGATGGTGTTCCAGGCCGAGGCCGAGGTGCGCTGGCTGGACCACTGCGAGAGCAGCCTGGTCCGGCACCAGCCCGGCGGTCCGCCGCCACAGCCGCCCCGGCCGACCGCCGGTGAGGTGTCCGACGCGGCCCGGTGGGCCGACCAGGAGGCGCGACGGTGAGCGACTCGGACGACGCGGTGCTCGAGCTACGCGCCGTCCATCGCACCCACGGGACCGGCGCGGCGGCGGTGCACGCGCTGCGCGGGGTCAGCCTGGTCGTCCGGCCGGGCGAGTTGGTCGCCGTGATGGGTCCGTCCGGTTCCGGGAAGTCGACGCTGCTGGCCCTCGCCGGCGGGCTCGACCGGCCGACCCGGGGCGACGTCCGGGTCCAGGGGCAGCCGCTCGGCGCGTTGGACCGCCGTGGGCTGGCGCAGCTGCGCCGACGCCGCATCGGCTACATCTTCCAGCACCTCAACCTGCTGGGCAGCCTGAGCGCGCTGGAGAACGTGGCGCTCCCGCTGGAACTCGACGGCGTCGGCGGTCGACGGGCCCGGGCGGCTGCTCTGGCGGCGCTGACCGAGGTGGGCCTGCCGGCGCTGGGTGATCGTTTCCCCGACCAACTCTCCGGTGGCCAGCAGCAGCGGGTGGCCATCGCCCGTGCGTTGGTCGGCGAGCGACGGCTGGTGCTCGCCGACGAACCCACCGGGGCGCTCGACTCGCAGACCGGCGAGGCGGTGCTGCACCTGTTGCGCCGCCGGGTCGACGCGGGCGCCGCCGGCATCCTGGTCACCCACGAGGCGCGGCATGCCGGCTGGGCCGACCGGGTCGTGTTCCTGCGCGACGGCGTGCTTGTCGACACGACCGCGCCGCTGGGCAGCGTCGAGCAACTGCTCTCCGGCAGCGACCGTTGACGCTGCGTCGGTCGCCGAAGACGCCCGGACGGGTCGACGTCGAAGCCCGGACACCGCCCGCCGCCGTCCACCGGCGACGGTTCGCCGAGCTGACCGGCTCGTGGCGGGCGGCGCTGCGGATCGCCCGCCGGGAGTCACGGCGGGCGCGGCGACGTACCGCCCTGGTGCTCGCGATGATCGCCCTTCCGGTGCTGGTGCTGGCCTTCCTGGCGGTGAGCTACGACATGGCCGAGCTGACGCCGCAGGAACAACTCGACCGTCGGCTCGGCGTCGCCGACGCGGAGCTGCGATGGTTCGCGGACACCCCGGTCGTCCAGGACGACTGGGGGGACAGCTGGTACCCCCGTGACGAGGGCCAGTCGGCGGGCGGGCGTCCGGCCACCACCGACGAGGTGGTGGCGCTGCTGGGCCCCGGCAGCCGGGCCACCGAGGTACGGCTCGACACCCCGGTGACGGTGCGCGGCCCGCACGGTGACGAGACCCTGCAGGGGCGGGTCCTCGACCTCACCGATCCGCTGGCCCGTGGTCTGGTGCGGTTCCGCTCCGGCCGGGCGCCGCGGCAGCCCGGGGAGGTGGCGATCAGCCCGACCGCGCTCCGCCGCCTCGACCTACGGCTGGGTGAGGCGGTGCCCACCGCCGACGGGACCCGGACGTACACGGTCGTCGGTGTGGTCGAGTTCCCCGACGACCTCGGCCCGGTGGTGGCGCTGCACCCGGCGGCGGTCGGCCGGGCCGACCCGCAGCCGGACAGCCGGTGGCTGGTCGACGTGCCCGGCGGCGTCGACGCGGCCATGGTCGCCCGGCTCAACGACCACGGCGTGGTGGTCACACGTCGGCACCTGCCGGCCGCGGCGCTGTCGCCCCGGAGCTTCATCGGCTCCGTCCGCCCCGCCGATCCCACCGAGCTGAGCACCGGGGTGCTGATCGCCGGGCTGGGGTTGCTGGAGGTGGTGCTGCTGGTCGGGCCGGCGTTCGCGGTGGGGGTACGCCGTCGACGCCGGGACCTGGCGCTGGTCGCGGTGGCCGGCGGGGATGCGGCCCACCTGCGTCGGGTGGTGCTCGCCGACGGGGTCGTGCTCGGTGTGTTGGGCGCGGCGGCCGGCCTGCTGCTCGGTGTCGGGGCGGCGTTCGCCGGCCGTCCCGTCATGGAGCAGTACGTGTTCGGCGCCCGCTTCGGCGGGTACCGCTGCTGGCCGCTGGCCCTGGTCGTGCTCGGCGGGGTGGCGGTGCTGGCCGGGGTGCTGGCCGCGCTGGCGCCGGCCTGGACGGCGGCCCGGCAGGACGTCATGGCCGGGCTCGCCGGTCGACGGACCCCGCCGCCGCCCCGGGTCCGCGCCCTCAGCATCGGGTTGGCGCTGGTCATCGGCGGGGCGGCGCTCGCGGCGTTCGGGGCCACCCGGACGTCGCCGACGGTGATCCTGGCCGGCCTGATCCTCGGTGAGCTGGGCCTGGTCTGTTGCACGCCCACCCTGATCGGCGCGCTCGCCCGACTGGGCCGGGTGCTGCCGCTGGCACCCCGGATCGCGTTGCGCGACGCCAGCCGGAACCGGGCCGCCGCGACGCCGGCCATCTGCGCCGTGATGGCGGCGGTGGCCAGCAGCGTCGCGCTCGGCGGGTACCTGGCCAGTGACGCCGTCCGCGACGCCCGGTCCTACCAGCCGAGCCTGCCCACCGGTCATGTCCAGGTCTTCCAGGACGACCGGGAGCACCGACCAGCGCCGACGTTGGCCCAGGTCAGCGACGCCGCACGGGCGCAGTTGGGTGCCGACGCCGTCGCCCTGGTGCAGATCGCGGCGTGCCCGTCGAGCGACTATTGCTCGGTGGTACCCGAACCCCTGCCGGACCGCGTGTGCCCCTTCCTGCCCGGGGACGACCTGTCGGCGGCGCAGCGTCGGCAGGCGCTGGCCGACCCTCGTTGCCGCGAGCGCCCCACGGAGTACTTCGGCAGCTACGTGCAGACCCTTGTGGACGACGGCAGCGCGCTGCCGATCCTCACCGGCGCCGATCCGGCGACGACCGCCGCCGCCACCGCCGTGCTGCGCGCCGGGGGCGTGGTGGTCACCGATCCGCGCTACCTGCACGACGGCCTGGTGACCGTACAGGTGGACGAGTATCGCGTCGGGCAGGACGAGCCGCGGACCACCCGACGCGACCTGCCCGGGTACGCGCTGGCGTCGGCGATCGGCCAGCCTCGTCTCCTGCTGTCCGCGACGGCGGCCCGACAGCTCGCCCTGACTCCGGTGCCGACCGGGTGGGTGATCGACACGGCGGCGCCACCCAGCCACCGCCGTCTGGACCGGTTCACCGCCGACCTGCGGCCCTTCGGAGGTTTCTCGTTGCAGGTGGAACAGGGCTCCGCCCCCCGCGACGACTCGCCGCTGCTGCTGCTCCTCGCCGCGGCGGCCGGAGTGATCACGGTGGGCGCGGCCGGGATCGCCACGGCGCTCGCCGCCGCCGAGGGCCGCGCCGAACTGTCCACGCTCGCGGCGGTCGGTGCGGCCCCCGCCGTACGCCGGCTGCTGGCGATCTGTCAGGCCGGGGTGATCGCGGGTCTCGGTTCGGTGCTCGGCATCGTGGCCGGTCTCGGCACCGCGGCGCTCGTGCTGTTCTCGGCCAACCGGGAGTACGCCACGGCCTGGCCGGCGCGCGAGCCGTATCCGTACCTGGTGCCGTGGCCGGCGCTGGGCGTCCTCGTGCTGGTGCCGGTGGTGGCGATGCTCGGCGCGGGTCTGTTCACCCGGGCCCGGCTGCCGATCGAACGTCGCCTGGACTGAGGTCGCCACCGCGCGCCCGAAACGGACCGTCCGGGGGTGCCGCCGGGGCGGGACGACCGGCAGACTGATCGGCGTGTCAGCGCTCGCCACCCTCACCCGTCGACTCGGCCACCACCGCTGGTTCGGCGCCGCCGCCCGCCTGCTGGTACCCGCCGACCGGATCGTCGGCCGGCTCACCCGGGGACGGGTGGTCGCGCTCGGTCTGCTGCCGTCCCTGGTGATCACCACGACCGGCCGCCGGTCCGGCAAACCGCGCAGCAACCCGCTGCTCTACGTGCCGGACGGCGACGCGTACGTGGTGATCGGATCCAACTGGGGGCAGACCCACCAGCCCGGTTGGGCGATGAACCTGCTCGCCGACCCGGCCGCCGAGGTGGACGTGAAGGGTCGCCGGCTTCCGGTGCGCGCCGACCCGGCGTCCGGGGCCGAGCGGGAGCGCCTGTGGGACCTGCTCGTCGCCCAGTGGCCGGCGTACCGCACCTACGTGGAGCGGGCCGGCGGCCGCGAGATCCGCATCTTCCGGCTGGTACCGACCGGGCGCGGCGGGCCGGCCGGTCGACCGTCGGCTGGCTAGGCTGACGCCAGTCGCCAAAGGGGAGGTTTGTGACCCGTGAGCGCCAGCGGCGAGCGGTCCGGTCTCGATCTCGGCGGTGGCGACCGGCGGTGGTCGGTGGCGGAACGGGTCGCCGAGGCGATCCAGCGGCGGTTCCCGGCCGAGGTGCTGGCGATCGCCGTACACGGTCCCCTGGCGCACGGCGACGACGACGGTGGCGGGGACGGCGAGGTGGGGATGCTGGTGGTCACCTACCGGCCGGGGAGCGGGCCGCCGCCGGCGACCCGGCGGGTGGACGGGGTGCTGGTCGACCTGACCGTGGCCGGCGCCGACGACTATCTCGGGCAGGCCCGGTTGCTCTCCCCGTTGTGGCCGTTGACGGCCGACCGGTACGTCACCACCCGGTCGTTGTTCGACCCGACGGGCTGGCTGCGGACGTTACGGGACGAGCACCTCGGTCGACTCGCCCGGGCTCGGCCGGCGGAGTTCAGCACGGCGGCGCGGCAGGCCTGGTACCGGGGCAGCGCCGCGCACGCGCGGGCGGCCCGGCTGGCCGAGTGGTACGAGACCGACCAGGCTCTGCTGATGCTCGGTGAGGCGCGGTTGGCCGCGGCGACGGTGACCGGCCTGCTGGGCCGCACCTACTTCCGCGATCCGGGTGACGCGGTGCGGCGTACGGGTCTGGCCGGGGCGGACATGACCGAGGTCGGCGCGGTGCTGACCCGACAGGCCGAGGAGTTGGCGGCGCGGGGCCGCCCGGTCGACGGCACGATCGACGATCTGCTCGGCGGTTGACCGGGCGTCACAGCCCGCCCTGCACCCCGATCAGCGAGCCGATCAGGTAGGTGGCCCCGGCCGCCGCGGCGCCCAGCACGAGTTGACGCAGACCGCTGGTCCACCAGGGTCGGTTGGTGAACCGGGCCACCACCGCGCCGGCGACGAACAGTCCGAGCCCGCCGACAGCGAGCGCCAGCCAGAGCGCGGTGGCCCCCAGCAGGTACGGCAGCAGGGGGATCAGCGCCCCCAGCGAGAAGAAGACGAACGAGGAGATCGCCGCCGCCCACGGGCTCGGCTGGTCGTCGGGGTCGACGCCCAACTCCTCGCGGACGTGCACCCGCAGCGCCTCCTCCGGATTGCGCCGCACCGCCTCGGCGACCTGCATGGCGAGGTCACGGGGCAGGCCCCGGGCCACCCAGGCGTCGGCCAGTTCGCGGGCCTCCGCCTCGGGGTGCCGTTCCAGCTCGCGCCGCTCCTTGGCGACCTCGGCGGCGACCTGCTCGTTGGCCGAGCGCACGCTGGTGTACTCGCCCAGGCCCATCGAGATCGCGCCGGCCACCAGGCCGGCGGTGCCGGTCAGCACGATGTTGTGCGGCGACACGCCACCGCCGCCGACACCGGCGATGAGGGCGATGTTGGTGACCAGGCCGTCCATCGCGCCGAAGACGGCCGGACGCAGCCAACCGCCGGAGACGTCCGCGTGGTGCGCCTCGCGCAGCGCGGCGGGGGTGTCGGTCACGGCAGCGCCTGCCCTTCGTTCGCGACTGCGGGACTCCGCTTCGCTGCGTTCCTCGCGCTCACGGCAGGGTCAGGATCTCGTGGCCGTCGTCGGTGACGACGATGGTGTGCTCGAACTGGGCGGTCCACCTGCGGTCCTTGGTGACCACGGTCCACCCGTCGTCCCACATGTCGTACTGGTAGGTGCCGAGGGTGATCATCGGCTCGATGGTGAAGGTCATCCCCGGCTCCATGACGTCCGTCGGCCGAGGGCTGTCGTAGTGCGGCACGTAGAGACCGCTGTGGAAGGTCTCGCCGATCCCGTGGCCGGTGAAGTCGCGGACCACGCCGTAGCCGAACCGCTTGGCGTACGACTCGATGACCCGCCCCACCACGTTGATCTGGCGACCGGGGGCGACCGCGCGGATGCCGCGCATCATCGCCTCGTGGGTGCGCTCGACGAGGAGCCGGACCTCCTCGCTGACCTCGCCGACGCAGAAGGTGGCATCCGTGTCCCCGTGCACACCGCCGATGTACGCGGTCACGTCGACGTTGATGATGTCGCCGTCGGTCAGCACCGTGGAGTCCGGGATGCCGTGGCAGATGACCTCGTTGAGGCTGGTGCAGCAGGACTTGGGGTAGCCCCGGTAGCCGAGCGTGGACGGGTACGCGTCGTGGTCGCAGAGGAACTCGTGCACCACCCGGTCGATCTCGTCGGTGGTGACGCCGGGCTTGCAGTGCTCTCCGGCGAGCTGCGTCGCCTGGGCGGCCAGCCGGCTGGCGATCCGCATCTTCTCGATGGTCTCCGGCGTCTGCACGTGCGAGCCGCGCCACGGCTGCGGGGCCTTCTTACCCACGTACTCCGGGCGGGGAATGTGAGCGGGCACCGGTCGCATCGGGGAGAGCGTGCCTGGGGTCAGCGGCGCACGGACGGTCATGCGCCAAGCCTATCGCCGCCGGAGCCGGTGACCTGTGCCACGGCCGGTCGGGTCCGGTTGTTGCCCTGCCAGGTCCGCTGTGCCATCGTGTCTGCGTGGATCAAGGGGGCACGTCACCCGTCTTCTCCGCCCGCGCGGAGATCGACGGAGAGCACCTCCACGTGGTGGTGAATGGCGAGGTCGACATGGCCACGGCCGACACGATGGTGCAGACCGCACTGCGTGAGCCCGCCAGCCGGCTCACCCTCGACCTGCGGTCGGTGACCTTCTTCGACTCGGCGGCCATCCACGCGGTGGTCCGGCTCGCCCAACAGTTCCCCGGCACGCTGACCGTGCTGCCGTCCCGGCAGGTACGCCGGGTGCTGGAGATCTCCGGCCTGGGCGACCAGGACTGGCTCGACCCGGTCTGAGGCCCCCCGCCGTCAGCTCTGCAACCGCCGGCGCAGCGTCACCTCGGTGCCCTCGTCGGTACGCCGCACCATCAGGTCACCCAGCGCCTTGATCAGCGACAGTCCGCGCCCCCGGAAGCCGGAGTCGGTGGACTCCCGCCACTGCCCGGTGTCCCGCACGGTGGCGATCACGGTCCGGTCCTCGATGGCCACCTCCACGCTGATCACCGCCTCGGCGGGATGGACGGGGTGCTCGATGGCGTTCGCGGCGGCCTCCGAGACCGCCACGGTCAGGTCGAACAGGTCCGTCTCGCCCACGTTGTGCGCGACGAGGAAGTCCTCCAGGCGCTTGCGGAGCACGCTCAGCCGGGTCGGGTCGGCCGGCAGCCGCAGCGCGAACCGGTTCAGCTCCGCCGCCTCCACGGCGAGCACCGCCACGTCGTCGCGGCGCGGTCGCCCGGTGACCCGCTCGACCACCGCATCGACGAGATCCGCCACGTGCTCGCCCGGGGCGGCGGCGTCGACCCGCAGCTGGGCCAGCGCGGCGTCGATGCCGAGGTGACGGTCCTCGATCAGCCCGTCGGTGTAGAGCAGCAGTCGACTGCCCGCGGGCAGCTCACCCTCGACGGTCCGGTAGGTGGCGCCCGGGATGGCACCGACCGGCGGACCGAGCGCACGGTCGTGCAGGAACGCCACGTCGTCTCCTCGGATCAGCAGGGGGGACGGGTGGCCGGCGCTGGCATAGCGCAGGCGACCGGAACGAGGGTTGAACAGCAGGCAGACCACCGTCGCGAAGGACGACTCCGCGGTGGACCCGACCAGGCGGTTGAGCCGGGTCAGCGACTCGCCCGGGTCGAAGCCCTCCAGCAGGTACGCCCGCAGCGCGTTGCGGAGCTGACCCATCGCCGCGGCGGCCTGGACGCCCTTGCCGACCACGTCGCCGATGACCAGCACCAGGTTGTCGCCGTCCAGCGCGAGCGCGTCGTACCAGTCCCCACCGACCTCGACGTCAGCGCTGCCCGGCAGGTAGCGGCTCGCGACGACCGCGCCGGGCAGTTGGGGCAGCGACCTCGGCAGCAGACTGTGCTGCAACGTGGTGGCGATGTGGTGTTCGGCCTCGTAGAGCTGGGCGTTCTCCAGTCGGACGCCGACCAACCGGGCCAGCTGGGTGAGCGCGGCCTCGTCGGCCTGCGGGTCGTCGTCGGCGGCCCGCCAGACCCGCAGCTCACCGAGCTGTTGAGGGCTGGTCCCGGTCAGTGGGGCCACGAAGCTCGGATCGGCGGCGGTGTCGCCGCCGCCGTCGGCCTCGAACCGGGTGCCGGCAGCGCTGACCACGACCCGGGCCGCCTCGGCGAGGCTGAGCGCGTGCCGGGCGGCGACCTGGAGCACGTCGCCGGTGGACCGGGCGGTGTTGACCGCCACCGCCGCGTCGGCCAGCGCCCGCAGCCGCCGGATGATCTGGCCGCGGAGCTGGCCCAGCTCGACGTTGGCCCGGACCCGGGCGATCAGCTCCTGCCCGGAGAACGGCTTGGTCAGGTAGTCGTCGGCGCCGACGCTGAGGCCGGCGACCTCCTCCGCGGCGCCGGCGCGGGCGGAGAGCAGCACGATCGGCACATCACGGGTACGGGGGTCCGCGCGCAACGCGCTGACCAGGCCGAACCCGTCCAACCGGGGCATCATCACGTCACTGAGCACCAGGTCGAACCCGCCCTCACGGGCCAGGGTCAGGGCCGCCAGACCGTCGGTGGCGGTGACCACCTCCCAGGTGGGCGACAGCAACCGGGTGAGGTGCTCACGCAGGTCGGCGTTGTCGTCGACGACCAGGATCCGACCGCTCGGGGAGGGTCTGGTCAACTGCTGGTCGGCCGGTCCGGTGGCGTCCTCGACGGCCCAGAGGGCGGTCTCGGCCACGAAGAGCCGGGCCTGCTCGGGCTCGCCCGTCGGCAGCGGCGCGAAGGCGGCCACCCGGTCGGCGGGCAGGTGTTCCGACCCGAACGGGACGGTCACCGTGAAGGTGCTGCCCTCGTCGACCCGGCTGGTCAGCCCGACCGTACCGCCGTGCATCTCCACCAGCTCGCGGACCAGCGCCAGCCCGATACCGGTGCCCTCGTGGGTACGGGCGCGCGCCCCGGGCACCCGGTGGAACCGCTCGAAGACGTGCGGCAGCTCGTCCGGGACGATCCCGACGCCGGTGTCGACGATCTCCAGCCGGGCCATGCCCCCGTCGGCGCGGACCCGTACCCGGATCTCGCCGTCGAAGGTGAACTTCACGGCGTTCGACACCAGGTTGAGGACGATCTTCTCCCACATGTCCCGGTCGACGAAGACCGGCGCGGGCAGCGGCGGGCAGTCCACGACCAGTCGCAGGCCGGCGCGCTCGGTGGCCGAGCGGAAGGTGCTGGCCAACCGGGCGGTGTAGTCGGCCAGGTCGGTGGGCTGGTAGCGGGCCGACAGCCGGCCGGATTCCAGCCGGGAGAAGTCGAGCACGGTGTTGACCAGCTTGAGCAGCCGCAGCGCGTTGCGGTGCATCACGACGAGTCGGTCGGTGTAGGCGGCGGGCAGCTCCGGATCGGCCAGCATGTCCTCCAGCGGGCCGAGCACCAGCGTCAACGGGGTCCGGAACTCGTGGCTGACGTTGGCGAAGAAGTTCGTCTTCGCCCGGTCCAGCGCGGCCAGTTCGGCGGCCCGGGCGCGCTCCTGCTCGTACGCCCGCTGGGTGCCGACCGCCCGGGAGATCTGCGCGGCCACCAGATCGAGGAAGTCCCGGTACTCGTCACCGAGCGGCAGCCGGCGGGCCACGCCGACGACCAGCGCGCCGACCGTCTCGTTGGTCGCCTGCACGGGCAGTACCAGCGCCATGTCGGCGGCGTCGGCCGGACGCTGCGTGACGAGGTCGCGCACCTGCACGGTCGCGGAGGCGCCCTCGGCGACCAACTCGGCGAACGACGCAGGCGTGACCCCGACCGACGCCGGGTCGACGCCGCTGGTCCCGGTGAGCCGGAACTCACCGGTGTCGTCGGCCAGGTAGACCAGCGCGAACGGCACATCGGCGGAGTGTCGGCCGAGCACGTCGGCGGCGGTCCGGCCCAGCTCGGTGGCGCTGTTCACGTCGGCCAGCTCGGCGCCCAGCTCGGACAACGCCCGCAGTCGGCGTTCACCGACCACCCGGCCGGTGGTCTCGTTGACGATGCAGTAGACGCCGCTGACCGAACCGTCGACGTCCCGGATGGGGTCGTACGAGACGTCGAAGTAGGTCTGCTCGACGAAACCGGAACGGTCCAGCAGGAACGGGTGGTCGGCGCCACGGTAGGAGAGCCCGGTCCGGCGGACGCCGTCGAGCAGCGGTCCGAGGACGTCCCACGTCTCGGCCCAGTGGTGTCGGGCCGGTTGGCCGAGCACGTGCGGGTGCTTGCTACCGATGGTCGGCCGGTACGCGTCGTTGTAGAAGGCGAGCTGGTCGTCGCCCCAGAACATGACGATCTGCGCGCTGGACGAGAGCATCATGCTGACGGCGCTGGCCAGCGCGGCAGGCCAGCTCGACGGCCCGCCCAGGGGGGCGGTGGACCAGTCGAAGGCGTGGAGGCGTTCGCCCAGCTCACCGCCGTTCGCGAAGGCGGCGGCCAACAGTGGAGGGATCGCCTGGCCGTCCGCGAACGGACGCCCCGCGTCCGCGCCCCCCTGGGCCGAGCTCATGCAGCCTCCCCGCCTCGGCCGTACCCCGCAGCCGTTGATCTTCAAGCGCCGTGCTCCGACTTGTACCCCGGCGGACCAGCAACGTAACGCATGACGTCCCGTGGACGCTGGTTACCGGCGCTCCGGTCGTCGGCGACCCGACAGCGCGGGACGGACGCGGCCCGGCGACGACGGCTGGGAGGTCGCTGAGCACTCAGAAGACGGGCAGGCCGTCGATGCTCGCGGCGTTCTTGGTGGCGCGATAGGTCACGAGATCGTCGGTCGTACGACGGGAGTGTGAGGTGAGTAACAGGTCGCGTTCCGCGCGGAAGTCCATCAGGGGCACCGCGTAGCCGCAGGAGTCGCTGACCCGCTGCACGTCGACGGTGATGACGGCCCGGACGGCGTGCACGTCGGGCGGCGCGGGAAACTCGGCGAGCCGGTCGGCGAAAGTCTCCTCGGTCACCGCCACACTGCGGCCCGTGCCGTGCAGGCGCACGATCTTCGGCGGCCCGTCGAAGGCGCAGAACATCAGCGTGATGCGGCCGTTGTCCCGGAGGTGGGCGATGGTCTCCGCACCGCTGCCGTGGTAGTCGAGGTAGGCCACCCGGTGCGGGCCGAGCACCACGAAGGTGCCCGCCATGCCCTTCGGTGAGACATTGACATGCCCCTCGGGACCGGACGGCGCGGTGGCCACGAAGAAGACCGGCTGGGCCGCGATGAACTCCCGCAGACGACCGTCGATCTCCGGATAGACCTTGCCCATACGCTGATCCTCCCACCGCCCGACCGGCGCGACGGGGGCGACCTGCGTCACAGCACCGGTGCCCCCTCGACGGGTACCCCCTCGTCGTGCTCACCCACCGGCGGCCCGGACCGCCGGGCGGCCCGGACCAGCGCGGTGATCGGGCGCGGGTCCGGCTCGTTCTCCGGATGCCACTGCACGCCGAGCACGAACGCGCGGTCCGGATCCTCCACCGCCTCGATCACGCCGTCGGCCGCCCAGCCGGTCACCGTGAGCCGGCCCGGCGTGGCGACCGCCTGATGGTGGTACGAGTTGACCTGCTGGACACCGGCCAGGGTCCGTGCCGCGAGGCTGCCCGGCGCGAACCGCACCGGATGGGTGCCGTAGACGCCCGGCGCCGGCCGGTGCGCCTCGGAGCCGAGCACGTCCGGCAGGTGCTGGTGCAGGGTGCCGCCGTAGGCGACGGCGAGCAGCTGCATCCCCCGGCAGACGCCCAGCACGGGCAGGTCGGCGGCGAGGGCCGCCGCCAGCAGGGTCAGCTCACCGGCGTCCCGGTCCGGCCGGTCCTCGGTCCGCGGGTGCGGCTGCTGGCCGTACCGCCCCGGACCCACATCGGCGCCGCCGGCCAGCAGCAGCCCGTCGAGGACCGCCAGCACGTCGGCGTCGACGTCGTCCGGGGGCAGCACCACCGCCCTGCCACCTGCGGCGGTCACCGCCCGCACGTACGCCTCGGGCACCAGGACCGCCCGCACCCCTCGCCAGACGGCCCAGTCGGCGGGCTCGACGTACGCGCTGATCCCGATCAGGGGCCTTCTCATAGGGGCGTCACGTACGCGCCGGTGATACCGCCGTCGACCACGAACTGCGCGGCGGTCATGAACGAGGCGTCGTCGCTGGCCAGGAAGGCCACCGCGGCGGCGATCTCCTCCGGCTGCCCGAACCGGCCCATCGGCACGTGCACCAGCCGGCGGGCGGCCCGCTCCGGATCGGCGGCGAACAGTTCCAGCAGCAGCGGGGTGGCCACCGGACCGGGGCAGAGCGCGTTGACCCGGATGCCCTCGCGGGCGAACTGCACGCCCAACTCCCGGGTCATCGCCAACACCCCACCCTTGCTCGCGGTGTACGCGATCTGCGACGTCGCCGCCCCCATCAACGCCACGAAGGAGGCCGTGTTGATGATCGACCCCTTGCCCTGCCGCCGCATGTGTGGAATCGCGTACTTGCAGCACAGGTAGACGCTCGTGGTGTTGACCCGCAGCACCCGCTCCCAGGCGTCCAGGCCGGTGTCCAGGATGGAGTCGTCGTCCGGCGGGGAGATGCCGGCGTTGTTGAACGCGATGTCCACCCGGCCGTGCCGCTCGGCCACCCCGTCGAACAGGTCACGCACGGCCGACTCGTCGGCCACGTCGGTGGCCACGAACTCGCCGCCGCACTCCTGCGCGGCCCGGGTGCCGGCCTCCGCGTCGATGTCCACGCAGACCACCCGGGCACCCTCGGCGGCGAACCGCCGGACGGTGGCCAACCCGATGCCGCTGCCCGCTCCGGTGACCACGGCCACCCGGTCCTGCAACCGACCCTGCACTGGCCTCACTCCTTCGTCGCGATGAACACGTTCTTGACGTCGGTGAAGGAGTGCAGCGCGTCCGGGCCCAGCTCACGGCCGAGCCCCGAGCGCTTCATCCCGCCGAACGGGGTCCAGTACCGCACCGAGGAGTGCGAGTTGACACTGAGGTTGCCGGAGTCGACGGCGCGCGCCATCCGCAGCGCGCGCCCGACGTCCCGCGTCCAGATCGAGCCGGAGAGGCCGTACTCGGTGTCGTTGGCGAGCCGGACCGCGTCGGCCTCGTCGTCGAACGGCAGCACCGACACCACCGGCCCGAAGATCTCCTCCCGCCAGTGTCGGTCGGCCGGCGAGTCGGCCAGCAGCACGGTGGGCGCGTGCCAGAAGCCGGGACCGTCCGGGCACGAGCCGGTGAAGGCGACCTTTGCGCCGGTCACGTACCCGGCGACGCGGTCCCGTTGGGCGGCGGAGATCAACGGGCCCATCTCGGCGGTGTCCCGGGACGGGTCCTCGACCCGTACGGCGCGTACCGCTGGTTCGAGCAGTTCCAGGAACCTGTCGTACACCGGTCGTTGGACCAGGATCCGCGACCGTGCGCAGCAGTCCTGGCCGGCGTTGTCGAAGACCGCGCCCGGCGCGGTCGCGGCGGCGGTCTCCAGGTCGGCGTCGGCGAACACGATGTTGGCGCTCTTGCCGCCCAGCTCCAGGGTGAGCCGCTTCACCTGGGCGGCGCAGCCGGCCATGATGCGGGTGCCGACCTCGGTGGAGCCGGTGAAGCAGATCTTGCGGACGGCCGGGTGGCTGACGAACCGCTCCCCCACCACCGCGCCCTCGCCCGGCAGCACGGTGAACACGTCCTCGGGCAGGCCGGCCTCGCGGGCCAGCTCGGCCAGGCGCAGCGCGGTGAGCGGGGTCAGCTCGGCGGGTTTGAGCACCACCGTGTTGCCGGCGGCGAGGGCCGGGGCGAATCCCCAGGCGGCGATCGGCATCGGGAAGTTCCAGGGCACGATCACGCCGACCACGCCGAGCGGTTCGTGGAAGGTGACGTCCAACCCGCCGGGTACGGGGATCTGTCGACCGGTCAGCCGCTCCGGCGCACCGGCGTAGTAGTCCAGCACGTCCCGGACGTTGCCGGCCTCCCAGCGGGCGTTGCCGACGGTGTGCCCGGAGTTGCGGACCTCCAACCGGGCCAGCTCGTCCAGGTGCGCGTCGACGAGCGCGGCGAACCGCCGCAACAACCGCCCCCGATCCCCCGGCGTAACCTCCCGCCACGCCAGGAAAGCCTTGGCAGCCCGGTCGATGGCATCATCCGTCTCCGCCACCGAGGCCCCGACAACCTCCCGAAACCCCACCCCGGAAGCCGGATCAACAAGAACCGTCACGCCCCACCGCCCCTCGCCCAATCCCCGCGATCTTGCAGTTTCTGTGCCGACATAAGCCGTGATCTATCCCAAACCAATGACAGAAAGTGCAAGATCGCGGCGGAGGGTGGCGCGGGGTCAGAGGCGTTCGAAGCCACGGGTCAGCTCCCAGTCCGTTACCGCGGCGTCGAACGCCTTCAGCTCGACCCTCGCCTGGTTGGCGTAGTGGGCCACCACCTCGTCGCCGAAGGCGCTCCGGGCCACCTCGGACCTCTCCCACAGCTCCAAGGCGTCGCGCAGGGTGCTGGGGACGCGCTCGGCCTCCGGGTCGTCGTACGCGTTGCCGGTGCACTCCGCGCCCAACTCGAGCCCCTGTTCGATGCCGTGCAGCGCGCCCGCGACGAGCCCGGCGATCGCCAGGTACGGGTTGACGTCCGCCCCGGGCACCCGGTTCTCCACCCGCATGCCCTGCCCGTGCCCGACCACCCGCAGTGCGCAGGTGCGGTTGTCGACACCCCAGCGCAGCGCGGTGGGGGCGAACGAGCCCGGTTGGTAGCGCTTGTAGGAGTTGATGTTCGGGGCGAAGAGCAGGCTGAACTCCCGCATGGTGGCGAGCAGTCCGGCGAGCACCCGCTGCCCGGTCTCCGACAGGTGCGCCGGCCCGTCCCCCAGCATGGCCGACGAGCCGGACGCGTCGCGCAGGGAGAAGTGGATGTGGCAGGAGTTGCCCTCCCGCTCGTTCGGCTTGGCCATGAAGGTGATCGACATGCCCTCCTGGGCGGCGATCTCCTTCGCACCGTTCTTGTAGATGACGTGGTGGTCGGCGCAGGCCACCGCCTCGTCGTACCGGAAGGCGATCTCGTGCTGGCCGAGGTTGCACTCGCCCTTGGCGCTCTCCGGGGTGAGCCCGGCGCCGGCCATCTCGGTGCGGATGCGGCGCAGCAGCGGCTCCACCCGGGCGGTGCCGAGTAGCGAGTAGTCCACGTTGTACTGGTTCGCCGGGGTGAGGTCGCGGTAGCCGCGCCGCCAGGCGTCCTCGTACGAGTCGCGGAACAGCACGAACTCCAACTCGGTGCCGGCGTACGCGGTCAGCCCGTGCTCGGCCAGTCGGTCCAGTTGCCGGCGCAGGATCTGCCGGGGCGAGGCGACCACGTCACCCGAGCCGTCCAGCCAGGCGAGGTCGGCCAGCAGCAGCGCCGAGCCGGGCTGCCAGGGCACCCGGCGCAGGGTGGCGAAGTCCGGCACCATGGCGAAGTCGCCGTAGCCGCGCTCCCAGCTCGACATCGCGTACCCGTCGACGGTGTTCATGTCGACGTCCACCGCCAGCAGGTAGTTGCAGCCCTCACTGCCGCCCTCGACGACCTGGTCGAGGAAGAAGGGCGCGTGGAACCGCTTGCCCTGCAACCGGCCCTGCATGTCGACCAGGGCCAGCACCACGGTGTCGATCTCGCCCTCGTCGACGGCGACCCGCAGTTGTTCCAGCGTGAGCGGCGCATTCCTCATGAGCGGGCCTCCATCACCAAGGTCTACTGGCAAACCGGATCACCGTCAATGCCCTCGGCGATGCGGGCCGCAAACCCGGCAGCGCGGCGGGACGGTCGCGCGGACCGTCCCGCCGGGCGCGGGTCAGGCCGGGCCGTCGGCGGGTGCCGGCTCGGTCGCCGGCGCACGCTCCTCGACGGTACGGACCGGGCCGGTGAACCACTTGCGGGCCGAGGCGTACCACCAGACGGCCACCACCAGCAGCACCCCACCGACGGCGAGCGGCGCGTAGTTCACCGCCGACCAGGTGAACTCGTCGTCGCCGGGCACCCCGGCGGGCACGATCGGCAGCACGAAGTACACGGCGATGACCGCGATCTCGATGACCGCGATCCAGCCGAGCAGCTTGTACCTGCGTCCCAGCGTCCACGGCCCGGGCACGAACCGGTTGCCCATCCGCAGCCGCAGCGCGATCGGGATGAGGAAGGACAGGTAGAGGCCGAGCACCGCCACCGAGACCACCGCGTAGAAGGCGACCGGGATGCCCGCCGAGCTCTCGTAGAGCGCCGGCAGGGTGAGCACCAGGCCGGCGATCGTGGCGCCGATGATCGCGTTGACCGGGGTGCCGTTGCGGTCGACCTTGGACCAGAGCCGCCAGCCCGGCACCGCGCGGTCGCGGCTGAAGGCGTACGCCATCCGGCTCATCGACGTCACGCAGCTCATCCCGCAGAAGAACTGTCCGATAGTGGAGATGATGATGACGATCTTGAAGAAGACCGGGGTCAGCGCGGACTCGAAGATGGCACCGGAGAAGCCGCCGGCCGCGTTGACCGCCTCGACGTCGGTGGCCGCGAAGAGGAACGCCAGCAGCAGGATCCAGCCGCCGACCGCGGAATAGAAGATCGACTGCCAGAGCCCCTTCGCGGCGGCCTGCGACGCGCCCCGGGTCTCCTCGGAGACGTGCGCGCAGGCGTCGAAGCCGGTGATCGTGTACTGGGTGAGCAGGAAGCCCAGCGGCAGCACGTAGAACCAGAACGTCAGGCCGCCGGTGTCACCGTCACCGAAGCCCGAGTTGTTGAACCGCTCGGTGAACACGAACTGGAAGCTCTGGTGGTTGTCCGGGACGAACACCAGGATGGCCACCACGACGGCCGCGCCGGCCACGTGCCACCAGACCGAGACGTTCTGGAGTACGTCGATGATCCGGTGCCCGTAGATGTTGATGAGGCCGTGCAACGCCAGGATGATCACGAACAGGACGAACGCCTGCCGCAGCGTCCCGGCCCAGCCGTCGAAGAGCGCCGACAGGGTGAGGTTGAGGAAGGTCGCGCAGCCGTAGTCGACCGACGCGGTCACCGCGACCAGGCCGATCAGGTTCAACCAACCGGTGAACCAGCCGTGCGCCGGACGGCCCATGGTCGCCGCCCACCAGTAGATGCCGCCGGCCGTCGGGTACGCCGACACCAGCTCGGCCATGCAGAAGCCGATGATCAGGATGAACAGTGAGATCAGCGGCCAGCCCCAGGAGATGGCGACCGGCCCGCCGTTGTTCCACGCCTGGCCGAACGTGGTGAAGCAGCCGGCCAGGATCGAGATGATGGAGAACGAGATGGCGAAGTTGGAGAAGCCGCTCCACTTGCGGCGGAGTTCCTGCTTGTAGCCGAGTTCGGCGAGACGCCGGGCGTCGTCGTCCATCGGTTGCTCTGCGGTCGGAACGGGCGTCGTGGCCACTGCGCACCTCCCTGAGGTGGTTCCGTCAACGAGTGCGCAAAGTGTCGTCCCGATGATCAGGGGCGGTCAATACGTCGCGGGTGCCGTCCGCTAATCCCGTTGCCGCCGCAGCCTGGACAACCGCATGCTGTAACCCGTGACCAGGCCCGATCGCGACGGGCTCCGTCGGACGCTCGGCAACGTCCGGCACCCGGTGGTGCGGGGCGCCGCCTCTCTCTCGCGTACGGCCTCCCGCCGTATCCGACCAGGCGCTCCGCGCTGCCGCGCCCGGCCGGGCCGGTCACGACGAACCCCTGACGTCAACCGGGCAGATCGACCACCACGCCCGGTCGGGCCACGCTGACCGGTCCCGCGTACGCCTGCCGCGTCGCGGCGATCGCCGCCTCCGGGTCTGTGCCGGGCCACAGGTGGGTCAACAGGACCGCTCCGACGCGTGCCGTACCGGCGTAACGGCCCACCTCGGCGGCGCTCGACAGGAATCCGACATGCTCGTCCGGAATCTCGTCGACGTACGTCGCGTCGGCGATCAGCAGGTCGGCGTCGCGGGCCAACTCGACCAGCATCGGGCTCGGGCCGGTGTCGCCGGTGTACGCCAATGTGGTCCCGGCCACCGAGAATCGGGCACCGGCGTTCGGCACCCAGTGCGGCAGCGACCACGTCCGCACGGCGAACGGACCGATGTCGAAGGCGTCGCCGGGGTTGAAGCCGTGCAGGTGGTACGCCGCGTCGAGAAGGCCGGGCTCGTCGATCGCGAGCAGCGGGCCGAGGCTGCCGGTTGGCGCGTACACCGGCAGGGCCGGCACGGACCGGTCACGCAACACCCTGGCCCGCAGCAACGGCTGCAGGTCCGCGCAGTGGTCGGGATGGTCGTGGCTGACGTACACCGCGTCGACCGCCGAGGCGGGCAGCCGGGCCAGCAACGGTTGCAGGGTCGCGTAGCCGGGATCAATCAACAACCGGAAACCCCGGTACTCGACCAAAAGCCCCGCACACCCCTGGCCGGCCGATGGCCAGGCACCACGACCGCCGAGCACCACGACGTGCATGGGCCGACCCTAGCCGCAGTCGGTGACACCGCACCGGCCCAACGGCCCAACGAGTCTGATGCCTGTGCGTCATCTTGATGACTCATGGGCATCACGCTTCTCACGGCGGGTCCGCCCCGACGCCGCCGACGACGTCCCGCTAAATCCCGTTGCCGCCACAGCAGAACGACCGCATGCCGTAACCCATGGCCAGGCCCGATCGCGACGGGCTCCGCCGGGCGCTCGGCAACGCCCGGCACACCGTTGTCCAACGTACGGCTGCGGATCAGGTCAGCAGGAGACCGCCGACCCAGAGCGCGCCGATGGTCAGCCCGGCCAGGAACTCCACCAGCATGGACAGGCCGACCGCCTTGAGGGCCTGCACGGTGGACGGCCAGGCGAGTCGGTTGCTGCCCAGCCGCAACCGCTCCGCCGCCCAGATCCCCACGACGAAGCCCAGCAGCAGGCCGACCACGGGGATCACGAAGAACCCCACCAGCCCGAGCGCTCCCCCGGCCAGCAGGGACGACGTCGGCACGCCGGTGCGCTTGAGATTCCGGCCCGGCCACAGGTACTTCACGATCATGCCGCCGACCGCGACGAGCGTGGCGGCGGCGAACACCGCCCAGCCACCGGGGCCGGCGCCGCCGAAGATCGCCCAGACCAGTACCCCGCCCCAGCACAGGGGTAGCGCGGGCAGGCCGGGCACGACCACACCGGCCAGTCCGGCCAGGATGGCCAGTGCGGCGACCACGGTCACCACGGTCTGCGAGTCGTTCACACTCACGCCGTCGCCTCTCGTCGGCACCACCCGGACCGGACCGGTCCGTCGCTCACGCCGTAGCCGTCCATCGCCGGCCGGTCCGCGCGCCTCACGCCGCGGCCTGCCGCAGTCGGGCGGTGATCGCCTCGGCCGGGGCCGGTGCGCCGAAGTACCGTCCCTGCCCGGTGTCGCAACGCAGGGCCCGCAGCCGCTCGGCCTGCACCCCGGTCTCCACCGCCTCGGCCGTGACCCACAGCTCCAACGCGTGCGCCAACCTGACCAACGCGTCGACGATCCGCTCGTCGCGGTGGTCCGCCACCTCGTCCGTACCGTCGGCGCGGATGCCCTCGACGAACGGGCCGGCCAGCTTCAGGCAGTGGATCGGCAACCGCCGCAGGTACGCGAGGTTGGAGTAGCCGGTGCCGAAGTCGTCGACCGCCAGCCGCACGCCCAGCGCCGCGAGCCGGTGCAGGCTGCGCAACGGCTCGCCCGCGCTGCCCATGACGGCGCTCTCGGTCAACTCCAGTTGCAGCAGCTCCGCCGGCAGACCGCTGGTGGCGAGCGCGTCGGCCACCGTCCCGACGATCGCCGGGTCGTCGGCCTGCCGGGCGGCGAGGTTGACGCTCACCACGACCCGCGCCTCGGGGAACTCCCGCCACCAGCGTTCGGCGTCGTGGCAGGCCCGCCGCAGCACCCACTCGCCGAGCCGGACGATCAGGCCGGTCTCCTCGGCGAGGCCGATGAAGCGGTCCGGACCGATCAGGCCCAGCTCCGGGTGCTCCCAGCGGACCAGCGCCTCCACGGCGAGCATCGTGCCTTCCAGCAACGACACGATCGGCTGGTAGTGCAGCACGAACTCACCCCGGTCGAGCGCCGCCGGCAGACCGGCGACCAGCGCCGACCGGGCCAGGTCACGGGCGCTGCGCTCCGGGTCGTACACCGCCCACCGGCCCCGCCCGGCCGCCTTGGCCCAGTAGAGCGTGGTGTCGGCGGCCTTCATCAGCTCCGAGGCGGTGGTCTCCGCGGCCGGGCAGTCCACGATCCCGACGCTGGCGGAGACCGCCAACTGCTTGTCGCCGACGTGTACCGGTGCGGCGACGGCGGCCAGCGCGGCCTCCGCCACGGCCACCGCGTCCTCGACGTCACCACCGCCGTCGACCAGGATGACGAACTCGTCGCCGCCCATCCGGGCGACCAGGTGACCCCGGTCGGCCACGCACTCGGCGAGCCGCCGGGCGATCGTCACCAACAGCCGGTCGCCGAGGTCGTGGCCGAGGCTGTCGTTGATGGTCTTGAAGCCGTCCAGGTCGAGGAAGCACACCCCGACCCGTTGACCGGGAGCGGCGGTGTCGAAGACCCGGCCCAGCGTCTCGAAGAACAGGGTCCGGTTGGGCAGCCCGGTGAGCGGATCGTGCAGCGCCTGGAAGCGCAGCCGCTGCTGGAGCTCGTACCGCTCGGTGATGTCCTCGATCATGGCGACCGTGAACCGTGGCCGGCCGTCGTCGTACCGGATCAGCGACACGGCCAGATCCGTCCAGACGACGCTGCCGTCCTTGCGGTGGTAACGCTTCTCCACCCGGGCCGAGTCCTGCTTGCCCTCGATCAGCTCCTGGTACAGCTCCCACATGCCGGCGGCGTCGTCGGCGTGGAACAGCGCCGCCACGTTCATCCGGCACAGCTCCTCGATCGAGTAGCCGAGCATCTCGGCGAACGCCGTGTTGACGTCGATGATCTGGCCGTCCACCCCGGCGATGCCGATACCGATCGCGGCGCCCGTGAAGACCGCCCGGAACCGCGCCTCGCTGTCGCGCAGCGCCTGCTCTACCTCGTCCCGCGCCTGCCAGGCCGAACGGGCGATGCGCTCCTGCTGGGCGAAGGTGCGGTCACGCAGCGCACGGGCGAACCCGGCCGCCAGCGCGCCCTGCGCCGCCGCGATCCGGTCCGCCAGGTCGGCCGGCCGGCCGTCGGCCGCCAGCACCCGGGCGGGGAAGTCGTCGCCCAGCGCGCGCAGCGACCACTCCAACGCCCGGGGCTCGGTCAGGTGCGCCTCCACCAGGGCCCGCCCGACCTCCTCGGCGGGGCGGGCGCTGAACGGCTCCGCGCGGACGACCTCCGCCAGCCGGATGGTGTGCAGCAGCAACAGCCGCTCGGTCTCGGCCGCGCTGAGCGGCACGAAGCCGGTGCGGCGTACGGCACGGGCCCAGTCAGCGGCGTACGCCTCGACACCGGTCCGGCCGACGTCGACCCCGGTGGGGTCCGGGACGGCGGCCACCGGGTCAGCCGGCGGGCTGGTCGTACCGGGCGACGCCGCCGAAGGCGCCGAACCGCTCGGGGTGCTCGTCGACATCCTCCGGCGAGTCGGGCCGCCACAGTGGCATGTGCACGACGCCCGGTTCGAGGACCGTCCAGTCGCCGAAGAAGCCGGTCACCTGGGCGCGGGACCGCAGGGTGATCTCGGTGTCGGTGCGGGAGGAGAGGCGCTGGGCGTCCAGCATCTCCTGCGGCTGGTCCTCGAAGGTGGAGTGCGAGACGACCAGGAAGCTGCCCGGCGCGGCGGCGGCCCGCAGCGTCGCCAGGATCTCCTCGGGGCGGTCGGCGTCCGGGATGAAGTGCACCACCCCGGCCAGCAGGATGCCCATCGGACGCGCGAAGTCGATCAGCCCGAGCCGCCGGGTCTCGGTGAGGATGCGCTCCGGCTCGCGCAGGTCGGCGTGGATCACCCCGGTCAGGTCGTTGCCCGCGAGCAGTTCGCGGCTGTGCGCGACCGCCACCGGGTCGATGTCGACGTAGACCACCCGCGCCTTCGGGTTCGCCGCCTGGGCCACCTCGTGCACGTTGCCGACGGTCGGGATGCCGGAACCGATGTCGAGGAACTGGTCGATGCCGGCGTCGAGCAGCACCCGGACGGCCCGACGCAGGAACTCGCGGCCGGAGCGCATGGTGGCGGCGAGGTTCGGCGTCATGCTGGCGATCTGCTCGGCCAACTGTCGGTCGATCTCGAAGTTGTGTGCCCCGCCCAGGAAGTAGTCGTACACCCGGGCCGCGCTCGGCCTGGTCAGATCAATCTCGGTCGGCAGTGCGTCCGGCATCGGTGTGCCCCCAGTTCGTCGCCGCAACGCGAGGCGGCACCGGCGTCGACGGGCGTACGCGGCCGCCGGCCGACCCCGCGGGTCGTGTGGTGTGGACCACTCTAGGCCGCCGGTCGCCGCGTACGGGAGATCCCCTCACGTAACTTTCCGCACTCAGGCGGCGGACTCCAGCAGCAGCGAGATGCCCTGCCCGACACCGATGCACATGGTGGCGAGAGCCCGGCGTCCGCCGCGGCGGCGCAGTTCCAGGGCGGCGGTCAGCGCCAGCCGCGCGCCGCTCGCGCCCAGCGGGTGTCCGAGCGCGATCGCGCCCCCGTTGGGGTTGACGTGCTCGGCGTCGACGGGCAGTCCCAGTTCGCGCAGTACCGCCACGGACTGCGCGGCGAACGCCTCGTTCAGTTCGACGACGTCCACGGTCGCCAGGTCGACGCCGGTCCGGTCGAGCAGCTTGCGGGTGGCCGGCACCGGACCGATCCCCATGATCCGGGGCGGTACGCCGGCCGTCGCCGCGCCACCGACGCGGGCCAGCGGGGTGAGCCCGTACCGCCGCACCGCGGCCTCGCCGGCCACCAGCAGCGCGACCGCGCCGTCGTTGACGCCCGACGAGTTACCGGCGGTCACCGTGCCGCCGTCGCGGAACGGGGTGGGCAGCGCGGCCAGCTTCTCCAGCGACGTCTCGCGGGGGTGCTCGTCGACCTCGACCAGCCGGGTCTCCCGGCGGCCGGCGGGCACGGACACCGGCACGATCTCCTCGGCGAACCGGCCGTCGGCCTGCGCCTTGGCGGCGCGCTGCTGTGAGCGGTACGCGAAGGCGTCCTGGTCGGCCCGGCTCACGCCGTACTCGGCGGCCACGTTCTCCGCCGTCTCGGGCATCGAGTCGATCCCCCAGCCGTCGCGCATCAGCGGGTTGACCAGCCGCCAGCCCAGGGTGGTGTCGTGCATCTCGGCCGAGCGGGAGTACGCCGAGGTCGCCTTCGGCACGACGAAGGGCGCCCGGCTCATGCTCTCCACCCCACCGGCGATCACCAAATCGGCGTCCCCGGCGACGATGGACCGGGCGGCGGTGGCGAGGGCGTCCAGGCCGGAGCCGCAGAGCCGGTTGACCGTGCTGCCCGGCACCTCCTCCGGCAGCCCGCCGAGCAGCGCCGCCATCCGGGCCACGTTGCGGTTGTCCTCGCCGGCCTGGTTGGCGCAGCCGAGCACCACGTCGTCCACGCGGCCCCAGTCCACCGACGGGTGCCGGGCGACCAGCTCGCGGATGACGTGCGCGGCCAGGTCGTCGGGACGGACGCCGGCCAGCGCGCCCGCGTACCGGCCGATCGGGGTACGGACACCGGCCACCAGGTATGCCACGGTCATCGCGAGTCCTTCAGGGGTGCAGACGGCGGGGGTGGGGCACGCCCACCGGATCGCGAAGGGCTGCCGGCCGCCAGGATATCCACGCCGGCAGCGGATAGGTTGACGGCATGGCCCGGGCCCAGTTCAGCGCAGAGACCAGCCGCGACGGCGCGTTCGTCCGCCAGCCCAACCGGTTCACCGGTCGGGTCACCGCCGACTCGACCTCGCCCCCGGGTGGCGGTCCGGACGACCAGGGCCGCTGGCCGTTGGAGGCCGGCCGGTACCGGCTGATCTGGTGCCGCGCGTGCCCGTGGGCGCACCGGGCGAGGATCGTGCGGGGCCTGCTCGGGCTGGACGACGCGATCTCGCTCGGCACCGTCGACCCGATCCGGGACGAGCGGGGCTGGGCGTTCGCGCTCGACCCGGACGGCTTCGACCCGGTCCTCGGCGTCCGTTTTCTCTCCGAGGCGTACCTGGCCACCGACGAGGACTACACCGGTCGGGTGACCGTGCCGGCGCTCGTCGACACGGTGACCGGCCGCGTGGTCACCAACGACTACCCGCAGCTCACCCTGGACTTCTCCACCGAGTGGCGGCAGCTGCACGCCCCCGACGCTCCGGACCTGTACCCGGTCGCGCTGCGTCCCGAGATGGACGCGCTGATGGCCGAGATCCACACCGACGTCAACAACGGCGTCTACCGGTGCGGCTTCGCGACCTCGCAGGAGGCGTACGACGAGGCGTTCCGGGCGCTCTTCGCCCGGCTGGACGCGCTCTCCGAGCGGCTGGCCGACCAGCGTTACCTGATGGGGGACGCGATCACCGAGGCCGACGTACGGCTGTTCACCACTCTGGTCCGCTTCGACGCGGCCTACCACGGGCACTTCAAGTGCAACCAGAACAAGCTGACCGAGCTGCCGGTGCTCTGGGCGTACGCCCGGGACCTGTTCCAGACGCCGGGTTTCGGCGAGACGGTGGACTTCGACCACATCAAGCGGCACTACTACGGCACCCACCGGGAGATCAACCCGACCGGCATTGTGCCGTTGGGGCCCGACGAGTCCGGCTGGACGACGCCGCACGGACGTGGCTGAGCCGGGTCGGGCCGGCGCGACCGGGGTCGTCGCCCGCGGGGACGTCGCCCGCCGGGTCGCCGCGTCCGCCGCCGCCGGCTGCGCGGTGGCCGGGGCGGTCGCGGTTACGGTCGCCGTGGTCGCCGGTCCCGGTCCGGGCCTCACCGGGTACGTGAGCGAGGCCGGTATCGCCGGCAGCGCGCACGCCGTGACGTACCGGATCGGGGTTCTCGCCCTGGCCGCCGCGTTGCTGCTGATCGCCGCTGCGCTGCCGACCGGGGTGCGGGTCGCGCCGGCGCTGCTCGCCACCGGCGCCGTGCTCACGACGGTGTCCGGGGCCGTGACCTGCTCCGCCGGCTGTCCGCTGCCGCCGTTCGAGGCGACCACGGTGGCGGACCTGGTGCACGGTGGCGCGAGCATCGCGGCGACGGCGGCGGTGGTCCTCGCCATGGTCGCGTTGGCCGTGTCCGGGCCGGCCGGACCGGTGGTACGTCGCCTGGCGGCGGGAACGGCGGCGCTCGCCCTGCCGCTGTGCGCCACCATCGGCCTGGCGATGCTCGTGGTCGGCCGGGGTTCGCTGGTCGGCGTGGCGGAACGGCTGGTGCTCGGGCTGGCGGTGCTGTGGGGCGTGGCCACCGGTACGGCGCTGGCCCTGACTTACCGCGAGCGAAGCCTGTAAGGAGCATCACGAGCATCACACCTTGCAGATCGAACTTATCGGCGTATCGTCAACCAACGATGACCAATGTCTGGGGCCTCACCGTCCGCCTGTACGTCGATCTCCGACTGCAGGCCAGCGGCGTCTGTCCGGCGTAGCCGACCTTCACCCGCCTACCCCGACCAGACCACCTCGCTTGGACATCTCATGCCCTTCGGCCTGCGCAAAATCCCCTTCTCCGTACAGATCCTGCTCGGCCTCGTGCTCGGCGTGGCGCTCGGCTTCCTGGCCCGCACCAACGACCTGAGCTGGCTGACCAGCACCCTGCACACCGTCGGCTCCCTCTTCGTCCAGCTCCTCAAGCTGGCCGTACCGCCGCTGGTCTTCACCGCCATCGTGGTCAGCGTGGTCAGCCTGCGCGGCGTGGCGAACGCCGCCCGGCTCGCCCTCAAGACCCTGATGTGGTTCGGCATCACCGCGCTGATCTCGGTGAGCATCGGCATCGGCCTCGGTCTGCTCGTTGACCCCGGCCGCGGGGTGACCCTCGACCTCGGTGGCGCGACCGCCCCGAAGAAGACCGGCTCGTGGACGGACTTCCTCACCGGCATCGTGCCCACCAACCCGGTCGGCGCGTTCGTGGAGGGCAACGTCCTGCAGATCGTCTTCCTCGCCGTCGTCATCGGCGCGGCGGCCCTGCTGGTCGGCGACGCCGCCGAGCCGTTCGTGGCGCTGAACCGCTCCCTGTTGGAGATCGTGCAGAAGGCCCTCTGGTGGGTCATCCGGCTCGCCCCGATCGGCACGCTCGGCCTGATCGGCAACGCCGTCGCCTCGTACGGCTGGGACCTGCTGGCCCCGCTCGCGAAGTTCACCACCGCCGTCTACGTCGGCTGCGCCATCGTGCTGTTCGTGGTCTACCCGCTGGTGCTGGTCCTCGCCGGCCGGCTCAACCCGCTGCGCTTCTTCGCCGGGGCCTGGCCCGCGATCGAGCTGGCCTTCGTGTCCCGCTCCTCGGTGGGCACCATGCCGGTGACCCAGCGGTCCGTCGAGCGCCTCGGCGTCCCCCGCGAGTACGCCTCCTTCGCGGTGCCGTTCGGCGCCACCACGAAGATGGACGGCTGCGCCGCGATCTACCCGGCACTCGCCGCGATCTTCGTGGCCCAGGTGTTCGGCGTGCAGCTCGGCCTCACCGACTACCTGCTCATCGCCTTCGTCTCGGTGGTCGGCTCGGCGGCCACCGCCGGCCTGACCGGCGCGATCGTGATGCTCACCCTCACCCTGAGCACGCTGGGCCTGCCGCTGGCCGGCGCCGGCCTGCTGCTCGCCATCGACCCGATCCTGGACATGATGCGCACCGCCACCAACGTGGCCGGGCAGGCACTGGTGCCGACCGTCGTCGCCGCCCGGGAGGGCACCCTCGACCGGGCCGCGTACGACTCGGCCGGCCGACGCGGGCTGGCCGAGCCGGAGCAGGTGGCCGCCGACACCCGGCCGGAGCTGAACCCCGTACCCGCCTGACACGTTTTCCCACGACGACGGACCCCTCGACAGCGGGGTCCGTCGTCGTACCGAGAGGATGAGCCCATGAGTACCCTGTTCACGCCGCTGGCCCTGCGCGGAGTCACCCTGCCCAACCGGATCGCCATGGCACCGATGTGCCAGTACTCCGCAGGCCCGGACGGGCTGCCCACCGACTGGCACCTGGTCCACCTCGGCACCCGCGCGATCGGCGGGGCCGGACTGGTGCTCACCGAGGCGACCGCCGTACTCCCCGAGGGTCGGATCTCCCCGCAGGACACCGGGCTCTGGTCCGACGCGCACGTGGACGCCTGGCGGCCGGTGACCGCGTTCGTCGCCGCGCACGGCGCGGTGCCGGCCGTCCAGCTCGCGCACGCCGGGTTCAAGGCCTCCACCTACCGGCCGTGGGACGCGGGCAACGGCGGGGTGCCGGACGCCGAGGGCGGTTGGACGCCGGTCGCCCCGAGCGCCGAGCCGTTCAGCCCCACCTACCGGACGCCGACCGTGCTCGACGCGGCGGGCATCGCGGGCGTGATCGAGGCGTTCGCCGTTGCCGCCGAGCGGGCCCTCGCCGCCGGCTTCGCCGCCGTGGAGGTGCACGCCGCGCACGGTTACCTGCTCAACGAGTTCCTGTCGCCGCTGACCAACCACCGCACCGACGGGTACGGCGGTGACCGGGCCGGCCGGATGCGGCTCACCCTGGAGGTCGCCCGCGCGGTACGCGCCGCGGTCGGCGAGAGCGTGCCGGTGCTCACCCGGATCTCCGCCACCGACTGGGTCGAGGGCGGCTGGACCGTCGAGGACAGCGTGGTGCTCGCCGGTGAGCTGGCCGCCGTGGGCGTCGACCTGGTCGACGCCTCCTCCGGTGGCGTCAGCACCGAGCAGCGCATCCCGCTGCTCGGCCCCGGCTACCAGGTGCCGCTGGCCGCCCAGATCCGCCGCGAGGCCGGCGTGCCCACCGGCGCGGTCGGCCTGATCGTCGAGCCCGAGCACGCCGAGCAGATCGTCGCCGGCGGTGAGGCCGACCTGGTGCTGCTCGGCCGGGAACTGCTGCGCGACCCCTACTGGCCGCGCCGCGCCGCCGCGAAGCTCGGCGTCGCGTACAGCGGTCCCGCCCAGTACGCCCGCGCCTGATCCGAACCGGCCCGGGGGGGGGGGGGGGTTCCACAGGCGCCCCCCGCCAG